>CABJBO010000025.1 GCA_902363875.1 Coriobacteriaceae bacterium
TGTGCGGCGTAGGCCGCTTATTAGCCCGTCCAAGAATTGGGGCGCAGTTCACATTTGGTCGGGGTTTTCCTTGCCTGAAATAGACGATTGCCTTGCTCTTTCAAGTTATTTCGTGGCACCGCAGGAAGAGCACTTGTACCCGGTGGTCACGGTCTCGTCCCATGCTGCGCTCACCTGCACCTGTTCATCATATGCATCGGCCACCTTTACCTGCTCGTCGTAAGCAGCCTGCACGGTGCGAGACTCTTCGTGGCAAGAACCGCAGTTGCCACCGTTAAGCAGCGAGTTCTCAAAATGAGCAGCTTCGTTCCCGGTAATATCCGCACCGCAGTTATTGCAAATGCTGACATACTTTACAACTGCGTCGTGGTGGACGGTCTTGTATTGTGCGTCATGGTGGACGGTCTTGTACTGAGCGTCGTGATGGACGGTCTTTGTCTGGGCTACCCAGTTGTGCTGATGCGCCGGGGTGTCATCCTTTTTCGATGAGCTGCCTGAATTGGTGTTCGAGCCAGAGTTGCTGCTGTTGCCGCCATTCGGCTTGCTATCGGATTTTCCCTCGTCTTTCTTGGAGGATGAATTGCTCTTATTTCCAGAATTATCGGAGCCGCCTGTGGCCTTTCCATCATCCCTCTTGCCGTTAGAGGTCTCCGGTGTCTTCGCATCGGACTTGTCCTCCTTGGCGGTCTCCTCGGCCTTCCCGGTCTCCTTCTCGACGGCATCTGTATCGGCGTTCGGGTTCTTCTTGATGTTGTCCTCGAACTTCTTCACGACCTCAGCGCCCTTGTCTCCGGTCAGGGTGGAATCGCCCTTCTTCACGGCTTCCGCAACGTCCTTGGCAATGGCGGTCAGGTCATCCTTCGTCACCTTATCCGCATCCACCTTGTTGAAAGTCACACCCGTGCTGGCCGTCTTCTTGTCGGCCTTCCCGGCGGTAACCTTCTTCGATGACACCTTATAGATGGAACCGTCGGCGTTCACCGGTGAGATGAATGTGACGGTATAGGTGCCGGACTTGCCAACCTTCACAGTCACCTGTTTATTCGCGTCGATAGCGGTGTAGAAGTCCACCTCGCCGTCCGCTCCCTCGATATGCGCGATGACGGGCGTGGATGTGTCCGCATCCCAGCCGTCAGCCTTTACCTCAAGGGTAAGTACCATGTCCTGCTTCTCATCGTCCTTTGACTGGGACACCGCAGGGGCATTGGAATCTCCCGTCCAACTGGCATGTGAGATGGCGTAAGCCCCGCCGCCGATGAGAAGCGCCGCACAGAGGATTCCCGCACCAGCCGCGCAGACCTGTTTGCGGGAGAACTCGCGCCCGAAGAGCATGAGCGGCTTCTTAGCGCTCTCCTCCTCCTTTTCCTCTGCATTCCCGGAGACCATATCGCCCGTCTTCTTCGGAATCTCCGTATCCATCATGGTTCCTTTCTGATTGCAATACCCCATTATCTGCATTGTATTTCAAATTGTCACTTATATAGGTGTGACTTATATAGGGTTGGCCTGAATCATTGACACCGGCGGATAGGAGGTGCCGATGACTGAGCTTGACCCAAGGATGCGCGTGGGGCTTCGTATTAAGGAGCTGAGGGGCGAGCTCGGCATGAGTCAAGAGGCATTCGCATACTCCATCGAGATGTCTCGTACCTATTTTGCCGAAGTCGAGACGGGCAAGCGAAACGTGTCTATCGAGAATATCGATCGCATAGCGAGGGGCCTCGGCGTTTCGTTGAGGGGCTTTTTCGACTCAAATCTGTTTGCGGAGCGCTGAGCCATCAAGTTGAAGTGGCCCTATCGGTTGTTGGCCCTGCCCTCCCTATCGGTCTCATCATTGTTCTGACCCGACGGCCGAAAACGGTGTCGGCCAGAAATCGTGTCCTTGGGGCCCGATGGGTGAAGCTGCGAGGGGGAGGGTAATCGCATGTTCGGGTGCTACGAGAATAGGTCAATTACTCCGCTGACATCTCGTGTGTCGGTGTAGTAACGCCGGGCCGTCTCCGGGTCGTGACCAAAGAGCGCCGCTCTTATCTCAATCGGGACGCCTCTGTCACGGGCAATGGTGTGGAGGGTTGCTCGCCAAACATGGGAACGGGCCGTCTGCAAAAGTTCTATGTCACAGTCGCTTGCAATCTGACGATAAAGGGTGCGAACGGCCTTCGAGCAGTTGGACTTGTCCCATTCGCGCCACGGATTATCGGTTGCGGGAGCGGGGAAAACCAACCCGACTCCGCTACTTTCGGCTCGGCGATTTTCGAGCAACGAGATGACGCGCGAGTCGAGAACGGGGACAATTCGGCCTCGGTGGGTCTTGCTGGCCTCGTTGGTAACTTCAACCGAGTCACAGCTCTTACTCACCTTGTCCCAAGTGAGGGTTCGCGCCTCACCGATGCGCAGTCCCGTGACGGCTTGCAGCGCTGTTAACTCCACGATTGCCCTTTGCGCATTTACAAGCTGCTGACGGGAATATTTTCCGCGTATGGAGCCATCTTTCGGCATGGCGCTCTTCCAGCCGTCTGACAAGAGCCAATCGAGCGCCTTTCCCCATTCGTTCTCCGAAAGTCCCTGCCCTCCTTGCGGCTTGTTGCTCGCCTTGTTTTCAGGTAGGTCGAAGCTTATCCCTGCAATTGGATTCGAGTTGAGCGCACCGCACATAATTAGGGGTTGTATGACCCATTTGTTGACGACCTTCCGCACCTGTCGTGCCGTTGCTGTTCCGTGCTTTTCGGCAATCAGGCAGAGGGCCTTACCAAAGGTACCGGCGCGTAGGGCGTCCGCAATCGGGTAGCCCCCAAGGGCTTCCGTTGCGATAGAGAGGCAGAGGGCATAGCGTTCTCTGGTCGATGGGCGGAGGCGAGCGTTTTCCTCTATGCTCGGCAACACCTCGGATTTTATGTATCCTCCGAAAAGGTCAGAACCGCTCCAATTGCTTTTCAGCCCGCATGTGGCTTTTAACTCTTCGGCCTGCCGATGGGCTTTTGCGCGAAGTTCGCCTTTTGTCACGCTGCCTCTGGTGTCCCGGCGGAGCGTGATGCCGTCAGGGAGCCTGATGCTCCATTTCATGCGGTATCCGCCGCGCGGGTCCTCCTTGATGTGTGCACTGTCGATGGTGTCTTGACCGGGTTGGAGCCTTTCTCTCGGCATATTTGCTCCGTTCTGTGTCCCTACTATTGTCCCCACTATCATAGGGAGACTTAGGGATTAGGTTAGCAACAGCGGGATAAAAAATATATATCTACCAGCAGAAAGTATTAGAAAATTACCGTATAAAATTATAGCACTACAATACCCGGAGGTCGTAGGTTCAAATCCTGCCCCCGCGACCAAGAACTTGCAGCTCGTCGGCCTAGCCGGCGAGCTTTTTTGTTATTCCGGGACTGTTCTCTCAGCCCAATTCCCAACATCTCAAACAAAATCTCGATCTGTAACATCTAGACCCGATTTGGGCGGCCAGGTGTTACAGATCGAGATATACCGGTGGGTTGGGTCCCGTTTGTCTAAATCTGTAACACGAGGGACGGATTTTGCCGAGTTGTTGTTACAGATTGAGATTTTGTTGTTGCTCTCCTTTATGAGTGAATCTTGACTCTTTTTATTATGTGAGGCGGACGGGCTATCGATAATCACGGGCCGGATGGATTGACTTGTCGATTGATAGACTCCAATTGGAAGGAGCTGCGACGACCCTTAACGATCCTTAACTAGAAACAGTGACGTCTTAAAAACAATAAAGGGGCCGCTATGTAGGGGCCGTCTATACGATGCCTTTGACTTACACTTCTTTATGGAGCCATGTAAGGAGGCGGCAATGCAGCAACCCATTGCGACAAACGATGTGATTCTATTTTCCACTCTCAGGGAGAATCAGTACTTCGATCGAAAGAGCGCCCGCAAGGATGACAAGGAGATTGCGAAGCATATTAGTGCATTCGCCAACTCGGCGGGAGGCAAGCTCGTTATCGGTATCGAGGATAATGGTGAGGTAACGGGCTTCAAGCGTAACGGCGCGCGCGACATTGAGAAATTCGAGCGCGCTGCGCTCACGACTTGCACGCCAACCCCTATTGTCCGCAAAGACCGAATCCCCGTGGTCAATTCTTCGGGCGAGGAGGACTTCGTTCTCGTTTTGGACATCGATGCCTCGACCAACCACTCTGTTGCTCGCGTGAGCGACGGCGAGGTTTTCTTGCGGCAGGACGACAAGAGCGTGAGGCTCAGCCGCGAACAGGTATTTGCCCTCGAGTACGATAAGGGGCAGAGAATCTTCGAGGACGAGCTTGTTGAGGATTCCTCCCTAGATGACGTGGACCATGAAGTGCTTGATCGCTACAAAGGGATTCTTGGAACCGAAGTTTCCGACGAGCAGGTCCTTAGAAGTCGTCGTTTTATGCGTGACGGAAAGCTGACCGTTGCTGGAGCCCTGCTATTCGCGCTGGATCCGTCCGCGATGATGCCACAGGCGCGAGTCCGTGTCCTGCGCTACGACGGCGTCAAAATGGAGACGGGCGAGCGTCTCAACATCACGAAAGAACGAAGCTTCTGTGGGCCGCTGCCTAAGGTGATCCAAGACGCCTACGAACTCATCTCGAGCATGCTCCGCGAATTTCAGTTCCTGGGGCCCGACGGGAAATTCCAGACCGTGCCTGAGTATCCTGAGTTCGCCTGGTTCGAGGGCTTGGTCAACGCGGTGACACATCGCGACTACTCGTTCCGCGGCGACTACATCCGGGTCTCGATGTTCGACGACCGTTTGGAAATCATCAGTCCAGGCGCGCTTCCCAATATCGTGACGCTCGACAACATGAGGACCACTCGTTACTCGCGCAACCCACGCATCGCGCGCACGCTGGTTGAATTTGGTTGGGTTCGGGAGCTAAACGAGGGCGTCAAGCGCATTTATACCGAGATGCAAAACTCTCTGCTCAATGATCCGGTCTACACGGAACCTGATGGGGCAAGGGTTCAGCTAACGCTTGAGAACAATATCGTTGCCAGAACCGTAAGGAGAAGCGAGGCTCTCGAGGACAAGGTATCACCGGAGGTGATCGCCTCATTGGGGGAGTATGAGCTCGCCGCCGTCAGGTTGGCCTTTGCGAACGGAAGGGTGACAGCAAGGGAGCTTGCAGCGCACATCGGGAGAAATCGCCGCACAGCAAGCCGGGTGCTTGGTAAGTTAATTGAGGAAGACGGGCTGCTCGAATGGCACGGCTCATCCCATAACGACCCAAAACAGTTCTACACGATAAGGTAAGGTGGTCGATCTATTTCGCACCTCTGTCGCAGTAATGTCGCACTTCTGTCGCAGTAATGTCGCACTTCTGTCGCAGTGGCTTCGATGACGCGTGGATATAGTCCCTCGGCAAATCTCAAACAAAATCTCAATCTGTAACGGGTAGGGGTCAAAAGCGGGCCTAGATGTTACGGATTGAGATTGTTGAGGATGGGCCGAGGGGAATGTCTTGATCTGTAACACGTGGGGCCGTTTTTGGCCGATAGATGTTACAGAACGAGATTTTTCGGCAGCCGGCCCCCGTTTATCTAATTCTGTAACACGAGGGATGGATTTTGCCGAGTAGCTGTTACAGATTTAGATGTTCTAGCGGGCCGGGTTGGTTTGTCTCGATCTGTAACAGGTGGAGGCCAAAAGTGGGCCTAACTGTTACGGATTGAGACAAACCGACGGGCCGCCCCGCCCCATCCACCTGCCGCTACCTGCTGTCTGCCGATTTCCGTTGCGCCACTGTGCTCCCATGCCATATCCTCTAGACAACTACGCGGCATCATCGCCGCCGCGCCTACAAGAGAGGAATGTCCATGACCGCACCTGCATCCAAGCTGCTCCAGCCCATTACGGTTGGCCCCCTTGAGCTCAAAAACCGCATTATGTTCCCGCCGCTGACCACCGGCTACGAGGAGCGCGACGGTTCCATCGGCGAGCGCAGCCTGGCTTTTTACGAGCGCCTGGCCCGTGGCGGCGTGAGCTACATCGTCATCGGCGACGTTGCTCCCGTTATGACCGCAAGCCCCACGCCCAAGTTGGCGACCGACACCCAGATCCCCACGTTTAAGGCGCTGGCCGACGCTGTTCACAAGCACGGCGCCAAGGTCGCGCTGCAGCTGTTCCACCCCGAGTATGACGTGCCCGGCGTCGGCCGCATGGTCATGGGCTCCATGGCCGCTGCGAAAGCTGCGCAGGAGGCCAAGGCCGCCGGCGACGAGGAGACCTTTGCCGCCAAAATGGCCGAGTCCAACGAGATCCGCAAGCAGGCCTACGCCAAGCTGCACCACGACATGCAGCACTTTGTGAACGAGGCCACCGTGGAGCAGCTCACCCAGATCAAGGAGGCCATCGCCGCCTCGGCCGCCCGCGCACAGCAGGCTGGGATCGATGCCATCGAGGTCCACGGCGACCGCCTGGTGGGTTCGCTGTGCTCTGCCATCCTCAACAAGCGTACCGACGAGTACGGTGGCTCGTTCGAGAACCGCGTTCGCTATGCGCTCGAGGTCGTCGCCGCCATTAAGGAGGCCGCGCCGCAGCTGATGGTGGAGTACAAGCTCCCCGTGATCATGGAGAACCCCGACGGCACGCCGCGCGGCAAGGGCGGTCTGCAGCCCGACGAGGCCTGCGAGTTTGCCAAGCTGCTCGAGGGCGCGGGCATCGACATGATCCAGGTCGCGCAGGCCAACCACACCGGTAACATGGGCGACACCATTCCGCCCATGGGCGCCATGCCCTACAACTGGACGCTGCCCGTGGCCGAGCGCGTCAAGGCCCTGGTCTCTGTGCCGGTGGCAACCGTCGGCCGCGTTGTCTCGGTCGAGGCCGGCGAGAAGATCCTGGAGGACGGTTCGGCCGACATCGTCGCGTACGGCCGCTCGCTCATGTGCGACCCCGACATTGCGCTCAAGGCCGCCACGGGTGAGCCCATCCGCGAGTGCCTCAACTGCAACAAGGGTTGCGTCGATGCGATTCAAAACCGCCAGTACATCTCGTGCGTGCTCAATGCCGAGAACGGCGACGAGGCGACCATCGCTATTAAGCCGGGCGAGGGCGACAAGAAGATTGCCGTGGTGGGCGGCGGTATTGCCGGCCTGGAGGCCGCGCGCGTGGCGGCCAAGCGCGGCTACGACGTGACCGTCTACGAGGCGAGCGATCATCTGGGCGGTCAGATTGTGCTGGCGGCCGCGCCCCCGCGCAAGGACGAGATCATGCGCTCGGTCGAGTACTACGAGAAGATTCTGCCCGGCCTGGGCGTGAAGGTTGAGCTCAACCATGCCGCTAGCCCCGCGGACCTCAACGCCGCCGACGCCGCGATTGTGGCCGTAGGCGCGCACGACGTGGTCATTCCCGTATCCGGTGCCGATTCGGACAAGGTCGTCTCGAGTTGGGACGTGCTGGCCGGCAAGGTGGAGCTTACGGGCCGCGTCGCCGTCATTGGCGGTGGCCTGGTGGGCACCGAGACTGCCGAGTACCTGCTGCAGCACGGCTGCGAGGTGGCGATCGTGGAGATGCTCGACAAGATTGCCGCGGGCGAGTCCGAGACCATTCTGCCACTGATCATGAGCGATTTTGCCGAGCACAACGTGGAGCAGCACGTGAAGACCCGCCTGACCGCCATTACCGACGAGGGCGTGGAGGCCATTCGCACCACCGAGGACGGCGCCGAGGAGCCGGTGAAGATCGCCTGCGATTACGTGGTGATGGCCGTGGGCTCCAAGGCCAACGCGTTTGACCTGGATGGCGTGACGGTGCCCGTGACCTGCGTGGGCGACTGCTCGGGCGAGCGCACCGCCGACATTGCGAGCGCCATTCGCACGGCGTATCACGCGGCCAACGAGCTGTAGTTGAACATCGCGGCCAGGCGGGGCGGTAGCACGGATCCGCCTCGCCCGGCTGTGTCCCGTCGGGTGTCAACCGGTGCGGGGCCTGCAAGCGCAGCAGGCCCCGCCCTTTTTGTTTTGCTTCGGTGGATGGCAATGCGCGGTAATCATGAGGAGTAAGGACGTCTACTGCCTTGCCGATTACTCAAAATTATTGGGGGAGGGGTTAATAACTATATCCTCTATGCCAAAGGACATAAAGAGGTGTCAATTTTGTTGACAGGCGAATGACGATTGGCTGCGAGTCAGCTACCAGCGTAAATAATCGATAAAGAAATGTCGTAAATTGGTGCCAAATGCCCAGATAACGCCGCGTCTATTTTAATTAACTGCTTTGAGCAAACAGTAAAATGCTACTATCTAACTTGCACGTAAGAAAGCAGATTAACGGTTAAGGCTAAGAAGTGGCAGGTATGTCGGAAGCAACTAGGACTCGCACGCATGCGCCCGAGGTTAGGCAGCGCGCCGTCGAGATCCTCCAAGAGGGGGTCGGTCATCGCGCCCTCGCCGCGGAGCTTGGCATTCCCCAGGCCACGGCTCGTCAGTGGGCCCGCGCGTATGCCGTAGGCGGTGCCGACGCCGTTCTCAACGCCGGTTCGCATCATCACACCTATTCGTACGAAGTTAAGCTCGCCGTGGTCAAGGACCGCTTGGAAAACGGCTTAACGGTTCGCGAGGCCATGATCAAGCACAAGATTCCCAGTGAGTCTTCGGTCAAGGCTTGGTGCCGCCAGTATCGCGAGAGCGGTGAGTCCGCGCTGGTTGATAAGCCGCGCGGTCGCAAGCCGCGCGTTAAAAAGGCGGAATAGCGAACGGGATGGTGCGCCCACAGGGGCGCATTTTTCTTGCCGCGCCAACTTTTTGGACCGTCGTGAGCCTACTGGAACATCCTCCAAAGTGGTTAATAAACCGCGCGCAGTGGCCCGTGCGCCCGCCGCCGCGATAGGGGGAGCGTCGCCTCTCTGCTCCAAAGCGGACAGACTCGTTACCCCGTACGCCTAAAACTCCCCAGTTGACCGAAAACCCGCCGCCGCTACTCCTCAACTGAGCTATAACGTTAAACAATTGCAGCGTTTTTGCATGGGGGAGTGATGGTATGACGCTACTGTATTTCCTTACCCTGTTTCCGCTGGTACCGGCGCTGGGCATGCTGCTCGCGCGCGGTGACCGCGCCCGCGATGCGGTGGGGCTCATAGGCTCCGGCATTATTATGGCGGTGACAGTTGTAGTCGCCGTCATGTTTTTTGGTGCGGGTCCGCAGAGCTTTGAGGTTGCCCCCGGCACCTCGCATATGCTCTCGATCATCAGCTCCGCCATCGATGTCATCCTGTGTGCTGTCATCCTGTACAACGCGTACAAATATAGGAACGTGCTCACCACGGTGCTCGGCATAGTCCAGCTGGTGGGCTCGCTCGCCTTCGCTGCCATGACGCTGCCCGCGACCGAAGCCGTCACGGCGACACCGCTCTACCTAGACTACATGAGCGTGATCATGGTCCTCGCCGTCGGCATCGTCGGCAGCCTTATCTGCGTGTACGCCCTGGGCTACATGAAGGACTTCCAGGCCCACGACGAGCACGAGGCAGCGCTGCGCGGGCAGGCGGCGCCCGACCGACGCCCGCAGTTCCTGGCGCTTATGTTCCTGTTCCTCTCGGCCATGTTCGTCATCGTGACAAGCGACAACCTTGAGTGGCTGTTCTGTGGCTGGGAAATCACCACCGTGTGCTCGTTCCTCATGATTGGCTACACGCGCACGCCCGAGGCCATAAAAAACGCTTTCACCCAGATCATCCTCAACATGCTGGGCGGCATCGCGTTTTTGGCCGGACTCATGTACCTGCACGTTAACGGCATGCCGCTGACCATCTCGGGCATGATCGAGCTTTCCAGCGCCGGAACCGCGCAATCCGCGCTGCTGGTGATGCCGGTCCTGTTGCTGTCGCTTGCCGCGCTCACCAAGGCCGCACAGATGCCGTTCCACACTTGGCTATTGGGTGCCATGGTTGCCCCCACGCCCACGAGTGCCCTGCTGCACTCGTCAACCATGGTCAAAGCCGGCGTGTTCCTGATGGTCAAGCTCAGCCCGCTCTATGCCATCTATCCCGTGACCGGCTTTATGGTCACGAGCGTGGGTGCCATCACGTTTTTGCTCGCTGCCCTCATGGCCATCTCGCAGAGCAACGCCAAACGCGTCCTCGCGTACTCCACCATTTCCAACTTGGGCCTCATCAGTGCTTGCTTGGGTGTCGGCGCGCCCGAGGCCGTATGGGCCGCCATCTTCCTGATCCTGTTCCACACGGTGGCCAAGTCGCTGCTGTTCCTGTGCGTGGGCACGGCCGAGCATCATATCGGCAGCCGCAATATCGAGGACATGGACGGTATGTTCAGCCGCATGCCGCACCTTACGCGTCTGATGATGCTGGGCATCATGGGCATGTTCGTGGCACCGTTTGGCATGCTCGTGTCCAAGTGGGGCGCCCTGGTGGCGTTCGCGCAGACCGGCAACGTGCTCATGATCATGGTGCTTGCCTTTGGCTCGGCCGCGACGTTCTTCTTCTGGGGCAAGTGGCTTGCCAAGCTTTCGGGCGTCGACCCCACGGCTCAAAACGTTGAGGTCAATGTCCATAAGACCGAATGGATGGCCCTCAACACCATCGCCGCGCTGCTGATTCTTTGCTGCGTGGCGTTCCCGCTCATCTCGAGCGGCCTGGTGTCGCCTTACTTGGCCATGGTGTTTGGCCGCGTGCCGTACGTTATTGGCAAGGACTCCATGTATCTGATGGTGGTTATCGTGGCGTTTATCGCCGTGGTGCTGCTGACTTCATTCCGCGTGAGCAACAAACCGCACGTCAACGTGTACCTTTCGGGTGTGGGGACCGACAAATATCGCCATTTCCGTGGCTCGATGGGACACGAGGTGAAGGCCGAAAAGCGCAATTGGTACTCGGAGGACGCCCTTGGCGAGAAGCGTATTGGCCCCGCGGGTAGCGTCGTGTGTTGCAGCATTATCTTGTTTGCGCTGCTGTGTTGCGCGTGGATTGGGCCCGAGCGGCTTGCCATGAGCGCGCCCTCGGTGCTGCGCGGCAAGTATTTCGAAGGCTCGGGCGTCGTGGGCATTTTTATTGGCACCGTGGCGTTTGCTTTGCTGGCGCCGCTTGTGGGTGGCCTGATCGACGGCGTTGACCGCAAGCTTTCGGCTCGCATGCAGGGCCGTGTGGGCCCGCGCCTGCTGCAACCGTTCTACGACGTTGCCAAGCTGCTGCGCAAGGCCCCCGCCAGCGTAAACACCATGGACGATACCTACATGGCGTGCGCGCTCATCTTTACCGTCGTGGGCGGCGGCATCTTTGTGTCGGGCTCCAATACGCTGCTGTGCGCCTTTATGGTTACGCTCGCCGCGATCTTTGTGGTGCTGGCGTCCGCTTCGACGCAAAGCCCGTTTGCCCAGGTCGGTGCCGACCGCGAGCTGCTGCAGGTTATGAGTTACGAGCCCGCCGTTTTGCTGATGAGTGTGGGCCTGTACCTTGCCACCGACAGCTTCGACTCCATCGCCGTGACGGGGCAGTCGGCCCCCATCATCGTGTACAGCGCGCCCATTTTCCTCGCACTGCTCGCGGTGCTTACCATCAAGCTGCGCAAGTCGCCGTTTGACCTTTCGTACTCACATCACGCGCATCAGGAGATTGTCCAGGGCGTCGCCACCGAGATGAGCGGCGGCACGCTGGCCAAGATGACCCTTATGCACTGGTGCGAGACCGTGCTGTTTTTGATGTGGGTGGGCATGTTCTTTGTCTGGGACAACCCGGTGAGCTGGGTCGTAGCCCTGGTCGTGATGGTCGCGACGTATTTTGTCGAGGTGCTGATCGATAACACCTTTGCCCGCAGTACCTGGCGCAGCTGCTTTAAGCTCGGTTGGGGCGTGGCGCTGGTGTTTGGCCTGCTCAACCTTATGCCCATCCTCGTCGACGTGTTTATTTAGGAGGCGGCATCCATGGATCATAAAATGTCGCGCTCGCCGTGGGTTATTCATTACGACGGCTCGAGCTGCAACGGATGCGATATCGAGGTGCTGGCCTCGCTCACGCCGCTGTTCGATGCGGAGCGCTTTGGCGTGGTCAATACCGGCAACCCCAAGCATGCGGACATCTTTTTGGTGACGGGCTCGGTCAACGCTCAGAACTTGCCCGTCGTGCGCCAGATTTACAACCAGATGCTCGAGCCCAAGTGCGTGGTGGCCTGCGGCATCTGCGCGTGCTCGGGCGGCGTGTTCCGCGATGCCTACAACGTGATCGGCGGCGTGGACCGCGCGATTCCCGTGGACGTGTACGCGCCCGGATGCGCCATTCGCCCCGAGACCGTGATCGATGCCATCGTGGAGGCGTGCGGCATCCTGGACCAGAAGGAGGCCGTGATGCGCGCCGGCGGCGACCCGCTTACCGTGGGCGGCGCCGCAACCTGGGACGGTGGCGTTGAGCTGGGCGAGGACGGGTTTGTGGCTGCGGCTGAGGCCGGCGACGTGCCCGCCGCTGGCGACGCATCTGCTGGGACGCTCGCCGCGTCCGTCGCTGCAAAGGAGGCCGAGTAATGCAAAAGGCTATCTATACCACCGTCGGGATCGACGAGCTCCTGTCGCATGTCCAGACGCTCAAGGGCGCCGGTGCCCGCTTTGTGCAAATGCACGCCGAGCGCAACGTCGACGACGGCTCGTATCGCTTGGTCTATACGTTTATCAACGTTCGCTCTGCTCAGGAGCATATTGCGCAGGATGGCAGCTATCCGATCGAGAACCTGGTGGTTGAGGGAATTGATCGGTACCAGGAGATTCCGTCCATCAGCTCGTACTATCCGGCGATATTCCCGTTTGAAAACGAAGTGCACGACCTATTCGGTCTTGCCATCACCGATATGCAGATCGACTTTAAGGGCTTTTTCTACCAGGTCTCGACTGCCGAGCCCATGAGCGTTATCACGCCCGAGGTGAAGGCTGCGCGCGAGAAGGCCATGAAAGTCCGCGCGGCTGCCGAGGCCAAGGCGCGCAAGGCCGCGGCCGAGAAGGCCGCCGCTGCTGCGGCTGCTGCAGGGGAGGGCGCTGCCAGCGCCGGCGATGCCGCGGGCGCCGCTGCTCAGCCCGCTGCGGCTGCCGGCTCCGATGCTCAGCACGATGAAGCTGCCGCCAAGGCTGCGCTCAAGGCTGCCGAGATGGAGGCAAAGCTCGCCGCCATGGATCCCGAGAAAGCGGCCAAGGTCCGCGCGGCGCTTGCCGCCAAGGCCGCCCGCGACAAGCAGAAAAAGGAGGCGTAAAGTCCATGGCACATCGCTCCGTTATTCCGTTTGGCCCGCAGCACCCGGTGCTGCCCGAGCCGCTTCATCTGGACCTGGTGATCGAGGACGACCGCGTCATCGAGGCAATTCCGCAGATCGGCTTTGTGCACCGCGGACTCGAGAAGCTCACCGAAAAGCGCGACATGCACCAGTTTGGCTACATCGCCGAGCGCATCTGCGGCATCTGCGCCGTGGGCCACAGCTATGGCTATGCCAGCGCCTGCGAGCGTATGCTCGACATCGAGGTGCCCGGCCGCGTGCAGTATATCCGCACCATTCTGCATGAGCTTTCGCGTATTCACTCGCACCTGCTGTGGCTGGGCCTGCTCGCCGATGCCTTTGGCTTCGAGGCGTTGTTCTATCGTTCGTGGACGCTGCGCGAGCAGATTCTCAAGATCTTTGAGAGCACGTGCGGTGGTCGCGTGATTCTGTCGATCAACGAGATCGGCGGCCTTAAGCACGACATTGAGGACTCCGAGCTGGCCGGCATTGTCCAGACGCTCGACGCCATGCGCCCCGACTACGAGGCCCTGGTGCATACGTTTTTGGACGACGACAGCTGTGGCGAGCGTCTGCATGGCGTGGGCGTGATCAGCAAGAAAGACGCGCTGGAGCTTTCGATGGTCGGTCCGTTTGGGCGCGCCTCGGGCGTGGATTACGACGTGCGCATGTTTGGCGACGGCGCCTATGCGGATCTGGCCGCGTTTGAGCCCATCGTGGCGACCGACGGCGACTGCTATGCCCGCTGCCAGGTGCGTTGCGCCGAGGTCACGCAGGCCATGGATATCATCAAGGAGCTTGCCGGTAAGATTCCACACGACGGCATCGGCGGGCGCACCAAGCTTACGCCGGCCGACGGCGCGCGCGGCGAGGTTGTGATTGAACAGCCGCGCGGCGAGGCGTACTACTATGTACGCGGCAACGGCACCAAGAACCTGGACCGTTTCCGCGTGCGAACGCCGACGTCGCAAAACCTGGCGGGTCTGACACATGCGCTGCAGGGCGTGCTCCTTGCCAACGTGCCCATGATTATCCTGACCATCGACCCCTGCATTAGCTGCACGGAAAGGTAGGCGCGGCATGAGTTTGCTGACATTTGCCAAGACGGCCTTGGGCTCTATGGTCAAGCAGCCGGTTACGGTGTGCTATCCGCAGGAGGGGCTGACGGCACCAGAGCGCCTGCGCGGACATATCGTCAATGACATGGATGTGTGCATCTGCTGCGGCATGTGCGCGCGTCGCTGCCCGGCGGGCGCGCTCGCGGTCGATCGCAAGGGCGGTACCTGGTTGATTGACCCGTACGCCTGCGTGGTGTGCGGCGAGTGCATCGAAAGCTGCCCCAAGCACTGCCTGACTATGGACACCGCCCGTACTCCGGTTGCGGCGGATAAGACTCCCACGGTAGAAACCAAGCCGGAGTAGCGCTGGAATGGGGCTGGTATAGCGCTGGAATAGGGGCCGGCGGGGCAAAAATGCCCCGCCGGCCCCGCGCGTGAACGCGTGTGCGGGCCGCCACGCGACCCGTCCAGCCCGAAAATGACCCGTCTGCCATGAAATGGGCCCATCTACTACGTTTAAGCCGCTACCCTCAACCATGGCAAGTAATGCGAAATAAAAACCGCAGGTAGAACGCCTGCGATTTTTCATGAAAAGCGGGTATGGTCGGGGATATTGAGTCAAACGTAGTAGATGGGCCGATTTCGTGGCGGGCGCTGTCAGCTGGTTTCCGCGGGTGGAGGAAAATGGATCATTTTGGTCCCGCGAGGCTTGCGGAGGCACTCGTGCAGGGCCGCCCGAACAAAACTATGCCGGTTTACTACGATGAATTCGACATTCCCGACCATGACTGCATTTTTCTAAATAATGCAAGCGTTCTACCTGCGGTTTTGTAAGCGCGCAATTTGCCGTGGTCGAAGGCGGGCGATTCATCGTAGTAATCCGGCATAGTTTTGAAATGGCATTAAATCGGTGGCAGCCATTTTACTTTGCCGGGGTGGTCGGTTGTTGGGTAATTACCCTCGCAGGTAGGCGATGGCGATCTGCGTGCGGTTGCGCAGGCCCATTTTGGCTAGGATCGAGCTAATGTGGTTGCGCACGGTGCCTTCGCCCATATAGGCGGTGGCAGCGATCTCCTTGTTATCGAGGCCGCGGGCGATGAGCTCGGCGACTTCGAACTCGCGGTCGGTCAGGCTGGCAAAGGCTGCGGGCCGGCGGGGCGTGCCCGTCTTGTCGCCCATCCCGTCAAAGTCAACATCTTCGATCGCCTTGCCCTCGAGCACGCGTTTGCCATCCATGACCTGCGCCAACGCCGGAGGAATGGCGGCGACATCGGTTTTAATCAGGTAGCCGCGGGCGCCCAGTTTGAGCGCCGACACAATGTACTCGTCATCCGAGAATGTCGTCAGGAACACCACGAGCGCCGCAGGATCGCGCTCGAGGATCTCGCGCGCCGCCGATAGGCCGTCTCGTCCCGGCATCTGAATGTCGAGCAGCGCGATGTCGGGCGAGTGCTCAGCGTAGAGCGCCACTGCGTCGTTGCCGTTGGCACCGGTGCCCACCACCTCGATCTGCGGCTGGGCGCCCAGGATAATCTTGAGCGAATCGACCACTAGGCGGTCGTCGTCGACAACGATGAGCCTCATCGGCCATCATCTCCTTGCTGTTTGGGAACGGTGGCAAACACGCGCCAGCCGCCGGCGCCGGCACGCGGGCCGGCGGTGAAGGTGCCGCCAAGCGCCTCGATGCGCTCGCGCATAGAGGCGAGCCCCATGCCCTCCGCGGCGCCGTGGCCGCTTGCTTGAACCCCGCCCGCGCCATCGTCGGTAACGATGAGCTGGTAAAACGACGGATGCTCCATGCAACGTACAGTGACAGCATGGGCGCAAGCGTGGCACATGGTGTTGGAGAGCGCCTCGCGCAGGACCGCCGCAAAGCAGTTCGCGACGTTTGCGGGCGCATGTTCGGTCATAACTTCAAGCTCAATCCGCGGACCGCCGTCCGAGCGCGCGCCTTCAACAATGCGTTCGAGCTGCACGGAAAGGTCGACGGCGTTGTCGTTGAGCGCGTGGACGCTGGCGCGCACGAGCTGGAGCGCCTCGTCAACGGTGTATTTGACGTCGGCGAAATCGGCGGCAACGCCGGGCTCGTTGGCATGGACCACGCGCAGGGCTTCGGTTTGAAGCGAAGCGCGCGTGAGCTGGTGGCCCACGTTATCGTGGATCTCGCGCGCGATGCGGGCGCGTTCGGCGAGCGTCGCGAGCTCGACTTCGTAGTCCTGGCGGTCGGCGAGGTCGCGGTTGCGTGCCTCGAGTGCCAGGGCGCGTTCTTGCAGCTTGTCGCGGGTGCGACGCATGCGTTCCTGTTCGCGCTCCAGCTGCGCGGTGCGCAGTGACAGCAACGTGGCGGCGACCGAAAGGATGGCGGTTAGCAACAGCGTTCGGGTGGTGAGCGCGCCGCAGCGAAGGTCCGTGGCAAGTGCGCAGGCAAACACGGAGCCAATCGCCAGCGCGGGCCAGATGCGTTCACGGCGCACGCGTCGCGCGATGTCATAGAGGGCGAGAGGTGCGAACGGCACAAACGGCGGCACGAAGACAGCCGCGATGACGTAGGCGTAGCTGCCGGCCTCGCTGGCGCGACGGGCGCGTTCTCCCTGCGCGACCTCGGCCAGTGCGGCGATGACAACGCCAAGGCAAAACGCCGCGACCAGGCGAGCATCCACAGCAAGGCCCGTGGCGGCTGCGATGCAGCACGCCAGCACGATCGATTTGTCGAATAGCCTGTTCATACGGGTATTGTACGCGATGCCGCGCACGGGGGAGGCGCCACTCAGAGCAAGCGTGACATTCCTCCCACGCGGCGGGGCGGTCGCGTCAGCAGGCCGCACGACCAAGACCTCCGCACTCGTGACAAAGCTCACTGGTGCGCGCCGTCAGCTCCTGCGATGATGCAATCGTACCGGGCCGCAAGCAACAGAAGGGCCGCCTCATGACAGACATCGTCCACGTCGAAAACCTCGTTAAGCGCTACGACGACCTTATTGCGCTCGACCACTTTAACCTGAGTATCGCCCCCGGCGAGATCTTTGGCCTGCTGGGCCCCAACGGCTCGGGCAAGACCACGTCCATCAACTGCATCCTGCAGCTGCTCGCCTACGACAAGGGCACCATCGAGCTGTTCGGCGAGCGCATGACGCCCGCCCGCTACGACCTCAAGCGCCGCATCGGTGTGGTGCCGCAGCAGCAGGTGGCGGTGTTCGACGAGCTCACCGTGCGCGAGAACATCGACTATTTCTGCAGTCTCTACGTCAACGACCGCAAGCGCCGCCGCGCGCTGGTGGACGAGGCGATCGACTTTGTCGGCCTGGGCGACTTTACCAAGTTCCGCCCCGGCAAGCTCTCGGGCGGCCTGGCGCGTCGTCTCAACATTGCCTGCGGCATCGCGCACAAGCCCGAGCTCATCTTTTTTGACGAACCCACGGTGGCGGTCGACCCGCAAAGCCGCAACGCCATCCTGGAGGGCATCTGCCGCCTGCGCGACGAGGGCGCCACGGTGGTGTATACCAGCCATTACATGGAGGAAGTCGAGCAGATCTGCAGCCGCATCATGATCATGGACGGTGGGCGCGTGCTGGCGCAGGGCACTAACGACGAGCTCAAGCGCATGATTCAGATGGGCGAGAAGATTGTAATCGAGGTCGGCGAGGTTCCGAGTGCGGCGCTCGGTGCCGTCGCAAGCCTGCCGCACGTTCTGGACCTTTCGGCAACGGCGGGACAGCTCACGTTTTCGTGCGAAGCGAGCCCGCACAACCTGACGGACATTCTCGATGCGCTGCGCTCGCATGACGTGCCACTCGGCCGCATCTATTCCGAACCGCCGACCCTCAACGACGTGTTCCTCGAGATCACCGGCCGCGAGCTGCGCGACTAGGGGGGCGGCCATGTTCAACACCATCATCACCACGGTCAAGACGCTGCTGCGCCGGCCGAGCACGTGGGTCTGGGGCGCTCTCTTTCCTATTGCGCTTTCCACGATGTTCATGTTTATGTTTGCGAACCTCAGCTCCGACGGCACGGTCGACCCGGTGCCGGTTGCCGTCGTGGCGGACGAGGCCTGGGATGCCTCGACCTTTAAGGATGTGGCAGCTTCGCTTGCCAAGGCAGGCGACGACCAGCTGCTCGATGTGAGCGAGTACGAAGACTTGGCTGCCGCGCGCAAAGCGCTCAAGGCCGGCGAGGTCGCGGGCATCTATACGGTTGATGCCGCGGGCACGCCCAGGCTCACGCTGCTATCGAGTTACGACAGCTCGCGCGCCTCGTCGGTGCTTACCGACCGCAGCATCCTTGAAACGGTGGCAAGCTCGTATACGCAAAATGCCGAGCTCATGTCCCAGATTGCCCAGGACAACCCGGCGGCGCTCGCCGATCCGGCGGCGGTTGCGCGCGCCCTGTCGCTCGAGGGCGGAACCCGCCGCGTGAGCCTGACTCGTGCCACGCCCGATGGCACGGTCATCTACTATTACGCGCTTTTTGGCCTGGTCGCGATGATGTCTGCCGAGTTTGCCGCCTTGAGCGTCGTCGATTTGCAGCCCAATCTGTCCGGTCTCGGCGCGCGCCGCTGCGTGGGCGGTCTTTCCAAGACGGCGTCGCTGGCCGGCATTTTTGTCGGCTCGTGGCTGGTTTCCTTTGCATCGATGGCGGTTGCGATCGGCTACGTGCGCCTGGTCGTGGGCGTCGACTTTGGCGGGCGCGAGGGGTTGTGCCTGCTGGGCGGGGCTGCATCCGCGCTTGCCGCCACGGGCCTGGGGCTTTTTGTGGGCACGCTTCCCGTTAAGGGCGGCAAGGCATCCAAGTCGGGCATCCTCACGGGCTTTGCCACCACGTGCGCCCTGTTCGCCGGCCTCTACGGCGAGCCGGCGATGGCGCTTGCCGACGACGTCGCCCGCGCTTGTCCGGTCGAGTGCTGGCTCAACCCCGTCAAGCTCATCTGCGACATGTTCAATCGCCTGTATTTCTTTGAGGACCTGGGGCCCTTCGCTGTTCGCGCCGGCGCGCTCGTCCTGATGGCCCTGGTGTTTGTCGCCGCCGCTACGCTGATCTTTGGAAGGAGCCGCTATGAGCACCTTTAAGACCGCGCTTCGCATGGCGCTGGCGCACCCGTTCTACCTGCTCATCTATACGGTGTTCATCTCGCTCATGGGCGTATTCATCGCGGCTTCGGTGAGCTGGAACTCGTCGCAGCTTACCGAGTACAAGCCCTACGACACCAACGTGATCGTGGTCGACCGCGACGATAGCGACCTTTCGCGGGCGCTTACCAAGCACCTGGGCTCACGCTTTGACCTGGTCACGGGTGTCGGCGACGACACATACGACCTTGCTGACGCGCTCTCCAAGAGCAACAGCGCCAAAGGCAGCGCCGACTGCGTGTTCTTTATCCCGGAGGGGTTTGAGGACGATCTTGTTGCAGCCGCCCGCGCGGGGGAGTCCCTGCCCAAGCTCGATGTGACCTACGGTGCCGGCACCATGGCGGCGGCGCTTTCGTCCGCCGAGGCCTCGCGCTGGATCTCGCTCGCGGGCGCTGCGGCGGCGCTTGAACCCGCTGCCTCCAACGGTGACGTCGCAAGGGCCGCCGAGCACGCGGCCGCAAAGCGCGCGGAGGTCCAGATCGAGCAGGTCAAGGTCGACTCGACTGCTGCTACCACGCTCGAGTCGTACTTCAACTTTGGCGCGTACGCGATCATCTCGTCGGTCATCGTGTCGGTGGGACTGGTGTTTTCAGGCATGAACGAGCCCGAGCGCGTGCGCCGCATGGATGCCAGTCCGGTCTCTGAGCGCCAGCGTTCGCTCGCTGTGTTCGCGGCCGCCGCCGTGCTCACCGTCTGCATCTGGCTCGTGTCGAGCATGATGGGCGTCGTGGGCTTTGCCAGCGCGGTTGCCGAGGTCGGCGTGGGTCGCGTGTGCCTGGCGCTGGCGGCAACGTTTGCCCTGGCGTGCACGCCGCTGGCCGTTGGCTTTACGCTGTCGAGCCTGGGCGCGCGCGAGGAGCTGCTCAACGGTGTGGGCAACCTGCTCGGCATGCTCATGACGTTTTTGGGCGGCGCCTGGATGCCGCTGTCGCTCATGGGCTCGGCCGTGCAGACGGTGGCGCACTTTGTGCCGACGTATTGGGTGAACGACGCGATCGGCAAGGCGCTCGCCGCGGACCTGACGTCCACCGTGCTGGGCGACATCGCCTGCGATCTGGGCGTCACGGTGCTCTTTGCCGCGGCCATCGCCGCCGTAGGCCTAGCCCTCGCGCACAACAAATCCCACGCCTAGCCACCTAGTCATTGGGGACAGTCTTTGCCGATTCGCCGGCAGGGCTGGCAGGGATTGTCCCAATATGTCGGCACTTGGGGACGCTCCTTTCCTGCCGGCACTCATTGGGGACAGACTTAAATGAGCGATTTCACTCATTTAAGTCTGTCCCCAATGAGTAGGTTGGAAAATAGTTCGCGCACGTCGCTTAAAAATAGTTCACCTGGGTTTACTATTACCTTAGAAAAGTAGCAGAAGGCTAACAACGGGGGATAGCATGGCGACAAAGCGTGCCTACGTCCAGGTCAACGGACTCAAGAAACACTATGGCGACGGTGATGCACGCCTGACGGTGCTCGACGGCATCGACACGTCCATCAACCGCGGCGAGATCTGCGTCATGCTGGGGCCCTCGGGCTCGGGCAAGTCGACCTTTCTCAACCTGATCGGCGGCCTGGAGGATGCCGACGGCGGCTCCATCATGGTGGACGGCTGCGATCTCACGGCGCTCAAGCCCGCCGATCTGGGCGAGTACCGACGCCGCGAGCTGGGCTTTGTCTTCCAGTTCTACAACCTGGTGCCCGACCTTACCATCAAGGAAAACATCGAGGTCACGGCGCACCTGTCCAAAAACCCGCTCAATGTCGACGATCTGCTGCGCTCGCTGGGCCTCTACGAGCACCGCAACAAGTTTCCGCGCCAGGTCTCAGGTGGCCAGCAGCAGCGCTGCGCCATCGGCCGTGCGCTCGTCAAAAATCCGGGCCTGCTGCTGTGCGATGAGCCCACGGGCGCGCTCGACTACAAGACATCCAAGGAAATCTTGCGGCTCATGGAGGATGTCAACCGCACCTACGGCTGCACCATCATCATTGTCACCCACAATGCGGCCATCGCGCACATGGCCAATCGCGTGCTGCGCCTGCGCGACGGGCGCATCGTCGAGGATGAGCTCAACGAGTCACCCGTCGCGGCCGCCGAGCTCGATTGGTAGGCGGCGCCATGACACCTCTCGCAAAACGTCTCCCGCGCGAGCTGCGCCGCAATATCGGCAAGTACCTGGGCATCTTTTTGCTTATGTGCGGAAGCATCGCCCTCACGTCGGGCTTTTTGCTCGCGGCGCATTCCATCGGCTGCCTCATTGACGACATGCGCGATGCATACACGATCGAGGACGGCCGTGTGACTACCTCCTTCGAGGCCACCAAAGATCAGCTCAAGGCTGCCGAAGACGCGGCTGAGGACGTCGGCGGCGTTACGTTCTACAAGAACTTCTCTATCGACGCCATCATCAAAAAGACTGCCGGCGACGACGGCACCAAGCGGACCCTGCGCACCTATGCGCACCGCGCTAAGGTGGACATTGCGTCCTACTGTGAGGGCAAGGAACCCAAGGCGGACGACGAGGTGGCCATCGACCGCGTCTTTGCCACCAATAACGACCTCGCCATCGGCGATAAGGTCGAGCTTGAGGGCCGCACCTACACCATCTGCGGCATCATGACCCAGCCCGATAGCCAGGCGTTGTTCCTCGACAATTCGGACTTTACGGTGAACACCATCACGTACGGCGTGGCCGAGGTCACCGACGCCGGCTTTGCCGCGCTCGAGGATGCCGGTGGCGCGCCTGCCTACACCTACTCCTTCACCTTTGCCGATCGCGACCTCCCCACCGCGGATCGCATTGATGCCGAGCAGGATATGGTCGAGGCGCTGACCGATGCCGATGCGCGCGTGGACGATCTGATCGATGCCGATTCCAACCAGGGCATTGGCTATGCGCGCGACGACGTGGACGGCGACTCCATGATGTGGATGACGTTGCTCGACATCATCATCGTGATCATGGCATTTGTCTTTGTGGTGCTCACCGACGCCACCATCGAGGAGGAGAGCGCCATCATCGGCACGCTGCTCGCCAGCGGCTATCGCCGCCGCGAGATTGTGCTGCACTACCTCGCGCTTCCCGCCATCGTGGGCGTGCTCGCGGCGCTTTTGGGTACCGCGCTCGGCGTTGCGTTCTTTACCGAGCCCATGCGCGGCCTCTATTACGGTTCGTATAGCCTGCCTCCCTTCCAGGTGTACTGGAGCTGGGAGATCTTCGTGAAGTGCGCCGTGGTTCCCGCCGCCGCGCTCATCCTCATTACGCTGGTGGGCCTGCTCCGCAAGATGGGCAAGACGCCGTTGCAGTTCCTTCGTCACGAGGCGAGCGGTAAGTCGGGTACCAAGCGCGGTCTGCAGCTGCCGGAACGCATGGGCTTTGTCTCCCGCTTCCGTCTGCGCGTTTTCCTGCGCAACCTGGGCAACTTCGCCACGCTCTTCGTGGGCATTGCGTTTGCGTCGCTGCTACTGCTCTTTGGCCTGGCGATTCTGCCCACGATGACGCACTATGCGGACAACCTGGAGACGAGCCTGGTCGCCGAGCACCAGTACACACTCAAGGCTCCGCTAGAGCTCGAGGGCACTGCCGAGGAGCGCGAGCAATGGTCGGCACTCGAGCGCTTGCAGTCGGTTGACGGCGCGCTGCTTTCTGCCGCTCAGGATGCCGATGACGAGCTTGACGACGCGGCCGATGCCGCGCAGACGGCAGCCGATGCCGCGACCGCATCTCCGTCTGCCGAGAGCCTGACTGCAGCGCAGGATGCGCTTGCTAAGGTCAAGGACAAGAAGGATGCGCTCTACGCACGCCTCGACGATCTTGCCGATGCCCTCGGCTGCGACCGCGATGAGGCTATCGACCTGATCGACAAGGCCTCTAAGATCGACACTGACAACGACGATATCCACCCGGTCAATACGACCGACAACGGCGCGGGCGCAATCGCGCAGGCCGAGAAATACGCCGTTTACCAGCTGCAATACGACCGTGGCGATGGTAATGGCGAGGAGACGATTTCCGTCTACGGCATTTCATCCGATTCGCGTTATTGGAAAGACCTCGACGTCGGCGATGGGCGCGTCGTCTTTGGCGGCGGTCTGCTCGATAAGTTTGGCTGGAGCGAGGGTCAGAAGGTCACGCTCAGCGACAAGTACGAGGGCGAGCATTATTCCCTTGAGTACGCGGGCAAGGACTGTGCCTGGGGCTCCAAGTCGGACATGAATATCTATATGAGTATCGACGACTTTAACGAGCTGTTCGACAACGACGCCGCCTACTTTAACGGCTATGTGAGCGACGAGAAGCTCGATCTCGATGCTCGTTACTTTGCCGGCGACACCACGCCCGACGACATGCGCGCCGTGGGCGACCAGTTCATCGGCATGATGAGCAAAATGATCGGAATGATGATCGGGCTCGCGGTGTTTATCTTCCTGCTGTTTATGTACCTGCTGACCAAAGCGGTGATCGACCACAGCGCCCGTTCGATCAGCTACATGAAAGTCTTTGGCTATCGCGATAGTGAGATCTCGCATCTGTACATCCGCTCGATCACGCTGTGCGTGGCGGCGTCGCTCGTGCTGAGCCTGCCGGCCATTATTGGCTCGCTCACGGCCATCTTCCGCTCGATGCTGCTCGCCTACAACGGCAATATCGAGATCTACGTGCCCGCTTGGTCCATGGCTGCATGCGTCGGCATTGGCTTTGCGACCTACCTGGTCGTGGCGCTGCTACACACGCGCTCTATCAAGCGCGTCGGCCTGGCCGAAGCCCTCAAGGTGCAAGAGTAGCAATTGGGGACGTTCTTAAACGACTAGTCATCGGGGACAGTCTTTGTCGGATTGCCGGCTCGTCGGCCGGGCTGGCAGGGACTGTCCCTGACGGCACTCATTAAAGTCTGTCCCCAATGAGTGGCCGTGCTTGACTTCAACCCCACTTCAACGGGTACCATCCTCTATGTCTGTAACGCCATATAGACCGAGGGGATAGATCTATGACCGCAACCGCACCCGCAGCACCGGCAAAGGTGTACTTCACCAACCTGCGCACGCATGCTCGCGAGAGCCAGCTCGACAAGCTCAAGCGCCTCATCCGCCGCGCTGGTATCGAGCGGATCGACTTTGAGAACAAGTTTGTCGCCATCAAGATTCACTTTGGTGAGCTGGGCAACCTGAGCTTTTTGCGCCCCAACTACGCCCGAGCCGTCGCGGACGTCGTGAAGGAGCTGGGCGGCAAGCCCTTCCTTACCGACTGCAACACGCTCTATGTGGGTAGCCGCAAAAATGCGCTCGAGCACATCGACACCGCCTACCAGAACGGCTTTACCCCGTACGCCACGGGCTGCCAGATCATCATCGCCGACGGCCTCAAGGGCACCGACGAGGCGCTCGTCCCGGTCGAGGGCGGCGAGTACGTGCGCGAGGCAAAGATCGGCCAGGCACTCATGGATGCCGACATCGTGATTAGCCTCACCCACTTTAAGGGCCATGAGCAGGCCGGCTTTGGCGGTGCCATGAAGAACCTGGGTATGGGCGGCGGTAGCCGTGCCGGCAAGATGGAGCAGCACGCCGCTGGCAAGCCGAGCGTCGATACCACCAACTGCGTTGGCTGCCGTGCCTGCGAGAAGATATGCGCGCACAGCGCCATCACGTTTGACGGTACGCGTGAGCGCGAGCTTGCCAACGGCAGCACTCGCACGGTTCACGTGGCTGCCATCGACCACGATCGCTGCGTGGGCTGCGGACGCTGCATTGCGGCGTGCAACCAGGACTGCATCAAGCCCGACTATGATGCCGCGGCCGACGTACTCAACTACAAGATCGCCGAGTACACCAAAGCCGTCGTCGACGGCCGCCCGAGCTTCCACATCTCGCTTGCCATGGATATCAGCCCCAACTGCGACTGCCATCCCGAAAACGACACGCCTATCGTCAACGATATCGGCATGTTCGCGAGCTTCGACCCGGTCGCCATCGATCAGGCCTGTGCCGATGCCGTCCTGGCATCCGAGCCGCTGCCTAACACCGAGCTTACCGACAGCGCGGCCAAGATGGAGCATAATCACGAGCATCTGGAGGGCGAGCAGGCCAAGGATCCCTTCTGCATCACGCATCCCGACACCGACTGGCGCGCGTGCATCGCGCATGCCGAGAAGATCGGCCTGGGCACGAGCAAGTACGAGCTCATCGAGGTCAAATAGCACCTAGTTATTGGACATATCAAGCGCATTCGTGGCTTAATTCAAGCAAAATCCGCCCGCGAGCACAGCGCTCGCGGGCGGATTTTCGGAAGTGCTAGGGGTCAGATAGACCAGTAAACCGTACTATTTGCCTAAAAATACTCGTCGAGGAAGTCGTCGACCGTGTTCCAGTAGAGCTCGGGGTTAACTTGCGCACTCTTGGCGTGGGTGGCGCCATGGATGGTGAGCTTTTGCTTGACCTTGCTGGCGCACGCGTCGTAGTTTTGGTCGAGCATGTCGTACGGCACAAAGGTGTCCTGGTCGCCGTGGATAAACAGCATGGGAACCGTCGCGTGTTTGAGTTGCTCCACACTGCTCGCCTTATGAAAGTCGTAGCCCGCGCGCACGTTGCACACCAAGTTTGCTACATCGAGCAAGGGAAAGCTGGGCAGCCCGAACACGTCCTTGAGCTGCAGAGAAAACTCGTCCCAAACACTCGTATAGCCACAGTCCTCGATAATGCATTTCACGTTTGCGGGCAGAGATTCCCCCGCGACGTCCATGGCGGTTGCCGCACCCATCGACTCGCCAAAGACCAGGATACGCGCCTCGGGGTCAGCCTGAACGATCCGCCCAATCCATGCAACGACATCGAGCCGCTCGGGCCAACCCATGCCGATATAGTCGCCGCCGGAGCGCTCGTGGGCGCGGGCGGCGGGTGCGAGTACGTTCATGCCGCGGTCGTGGAATCGTTTGACGTATCGGGCCATGCCGATGGGCTCATCGGTGTATCCGTGTAGGCAGATAGCGTAATTGTGCGTGCTCTCTGGGGCGGCAAAATACCAAGCGGCAAGTTCGGTTCCGTCATCTGCGGTGAGGCTGCTGCTCTCGCGGTTCTCTTTAAACCATGCCCGCGCCTCGGTTCCCTCGGCATCCGGCTGCTCACTTTCTTTGTCGTCCTTGCCGTCCTGCATCATCTTCATGGTGTATGGCGCGCGGGGATTCAGCGCGAAGTCAAACAGAAAGTTGCCGGCAAATCCGAGCAGCGCAATGACAACCACCAGTGCAACGATGCCGGCTATCTTGAGCTTTCGATGGGAATGTGCGTTTTGAGCCATGCGGTATTCTCCTATAAGATGTTAATGCATCAACATTTAATGCAAGCGCATTATGGACGTTCGCCGTTGATGCGTCAACAGGCAAAGAATGGGTAAACAAAGGGTCACGTATGGTGCAAATTTCGCACGCACCCAGACGCTTTGATATAGTGTTGAGAACTCTTTACGTTGGAGGATGTAACCGGCATGTCCGATTCGAGCGACAGTTCCAAGCCGCGACCCAAGGCCGCGGCCGTTCCGCACTACACGGTGGGCGAGGAGATCATGAACTCCGTCACCCATGGTGTCGGCTGTCTGCTGGGTATCGCGGGCCTGGTGCTCCTGATCGTATTCGCTGCCCTGCGCGGCGGTGGCCCGGCCCACATGGCCGCGGCAATTGTCTATGGCGTCAGCATCATCCTCGAGTACCTAGCCTCCACGCTCTACCATGCGATTCAACCCGCGCGCGCCAAGCGCGTGTTCCGCATCATCGACCACAGCTGCATCTACTTGCTTATTGCCGGCAGCTATACGCCGTTTTGCCTCATCACGCTCGCAAACGACGGCGGCCCTGCGCTGTTCTTTGCCGTATGGGCCATCGCCATTATCGGCATCGCCCTCGAGTGCTTTATGCGCGAACGTCAACCGCACTGGGTAAGTGGCCTGGTCTATCTGCTGATGGGCTGGCTCGTCGTCTTTAAGCTGCCCGAGCTCGTGTCGCTGCTCAACCCCGTGGCACTTGCCCTGCTCGCCGTCGGCGGTGTGTGCTATACCGTGGGCGTGCCGTTCTATATCGCCAAAAACGTGCGCTATCTGCACAGTGTTTTCCACTTGTGGGTGCTCGCCGGCAGCATCTTCCAGTTCATGGCGGTGATCCTCTTCGTAATCTAGCGACCGCGCCCACGGCCCCGCTCGCACGGGCGACCGGCGCAATTGCCCTATCCGTCACCTACGCTTACTACCCAACGTCCCGAATCTTGGAGGTTCGAGAAACTCCCGATGGACATAACCATCTCCCTTATCACCACCCTCGTTTTGACCCTCATCAACGGCTACTTCTCTATGTCCGAGATGGCGCTCACCACGGCCAAGCGCGCCGTGCTGGAGCATGAGGCCGAGGAAGGCGACAAGCGCGCCGAGCGTGCCATTAAGCTGGCTGCCGACTCCGACCAGCTGCTCGCCACCATCCAGGTCGCCATCACGCTCGTGGGCTTCGCCTCGTCCGCCGTTGCCTCGACGAGCCTGTCCGACCCGCTCGCCACGTGGCTCATGAGCTTTGGCATCGCGCCGCTCTCCGCCATCGCGCGCGGCCTGGCGCCGGTCATCATCACCGTCGCGGTCGCCTTCGTGTCCATCGTGATCGGCGAGCTCGTCCCCAAGCGCATCGGCCTGGCCAATGCCGAGGGCGTGTCCAAGCAGGTCGTGGGACCGTTGTCGTTTTTCCAAAAGATCGCCCGTCCGCTCGTGTGGCTGACTGGCGCTTGCTCCGATGGCCTGGCCCGCATTCTGCGCATCAAGAGTGCCGACGACCGGCAGAACGTCTCGGAAGAAGAGATCAAGTACATGGTCTCGGAGCAGGACGACCTGCTCGACGAGGAAAAGCGTATGATCCACGAGATCTTCGACCTGGGCGACACCGTTGCCCGCGAGGTCATGGTGCCGCGCGTGGACACCACCATGTGCGAGGACGACGAGACGGTCGCCGACGTGCTGTCTACCATGCGCCAGACCGGCTTCAGCCGCATCCCCGTCTATCACGAGGATCCCGACAACGTCGCCGGCATCGCGCACATCAAGGACCTGATCCAGCCCGCGCTCGACGGCAAGGGCGACCAGCCCATCGCCGGCTTTTTGCGCGACGCCACCTTTGTGCCCGACACCAAGGACATCCTGCCGCTGCTGTCCGAGATGCAGACCTCGCACGACCAGATCGTGGTCGTCGTGGATGAGTACGGCGGCACGGCCGGCATCATCACCATCGAGGACATCGTCGAGGAGATCGTGGGCGAGATCGAGGACGAGTTCGACCCCGACAACAAGTACCTCACGCGCCTCTCACGCCGCGAGTGGCTCGTCGATGGGCGTTTTTCGTGCGATGACGCGATTGAGCTTGGTTGGCCGCTCGAGGAAAGCGATGATTATGAGACCATCGCCGGCTGGATTTTGGAGCTTTGTGACTCGGTGCCCGACATCGGAGAGGTGTTTGAGGTCGCGGGGTACAAGTTTAAAGTGCAGTCGATGCGTGGCCAGCGCATCTCGCTCATTCGCGTGATCGCTCCGGCCGAAACCGATAAGAAGGATTCCGAGTCTTCGGTAGACGAGCCGACGACGTCGGGTGCGGGTTCCGCGAATCCGCACGACGGCGACGAGTAGGGCAAGGAAGAGTAGGGGAGAGTTATGGCAGGCCTGTTCAACATCCTTAAGGTCACCGTCAGCGAGGACAAGATCTGCGCGCATGTGCTGGTGAACCCCGGCATGCCGCTCATGACCTCGGAGGACATCGAGGCCACGGCGCGCGTGTACTACCTGGTACCGGCGATTGCCAAGCACCTGTGCCTGGGCGATTCCGGCCGCGAGTTCCAGGACTGCATGGGTCAGACCGAGCTCTGCCACCTGCTGGAGCACGTGACGGTCGAGCTCATGAACGAGACCGGTCTTGCCGGTAGCATCTCGTGCGGCCGCACGCGCGTAAGCGAGCATGACGAGCGTGTCTTTGAGGTCGAGCTTTCGTGTCCCGACGACGCACTGGCCATCGGCGCGCTGTCGTCGGCCACCTTTATGATGGACTGGGCGTACCTGCACGCCGACCAGCCTGCCCCCGACGTGGAAGGCACGGTCGCGGGCCTGCGCAACCTGGTGCTGGGCATGCGCGCCGAGGCCGAGGGCAAGAATCCTCACGAGGCCGTCGCTGCTGCGAACGGCGAAGATGCTGCCGAGGACGAGGGTGCTGACGAGGGCGATGTGCCGGTCGACGCCGAGCCCGTTGCCGATGCGACCGCCGAGCCCGTTCCCACCGAGCCCCAGGGCGCCCCCAACTTTGACGACGAGCCCCAGGTGGCGATTGATACCGAGGGCGCGGTTGCCGAGAACCACGAGGCCTCCGCTGCCGTCTTTGGCGGTGCGGCGACGGTTCCGGCAGGACCTGCGCATGAGGGCGGCCTGCCGCTCGTGGACGGCGCCGGCGAGGACCCGGGTGCCACGGTGGCCATGCCGGCTGTGCCTCAGGAGTAGGCCTACGCGTTTATCACCATCACGTACCTGCGCCTTTGCCGTACGCAGATGAGCGGAGCGGCAAGTGATGCGCTGCGGGTATAATGGACAGCATTCAAACGGTGGGCACCGACGTGCCCGCAGGAGAGGAATGATCATGGGTAAGACTTTCAGCTTTGTCTCCGGCGCACTTTTTGGTGCTGCTGCTGGCGCTATTATCGGTGTTGCTCTGGCCCCGCGCTCGGGCGCCGAGACCCGCGCCATGGCTGCCGATATCGCCAACGACGCCTGGGACAATATGCGCGACACCTACGAGCACAGCGCCGAGGAGGCCCGTGCCGCGGTGAATGACTTTGGCCCGATGGTCGACGCCAAGACTGACGACCTACGCGCCAAGGTCGACCTGGCCCGCGAGCGCATGGACCAGCTGCGCGAGCAGCTCAACGACGCCATTTCGGGCGGCAACGTGACGCCTGCCGCCGACGTCGTGGTCGAGAACGCCGTCGAGGCTGATACCGAGGCTGCGGAGCCCTCGACCGAGGCATAATGCGCGCCGGGGATTTTGTCGGCGCCAAGATCTATCGCAAGCCTACCGAGGACAAGCGCACCAAAAAGGACGGCACGCCGCGCAGCCCTAAAAAGCTCGGAAAGATTCACTTTCCGGTCTTTACCCCGGGCGGTACGCGCGTGGTCGGCTTTATGGTCCGCCAGTCCGATATCGCGGGCATGATCGAGCGTCCCGATCGATTCGTAGCGCTCGACGCCATTGGTGTCTACGAGGGCGCCATTGCGGTCGATGACGTCAAGGACACGTACGATGCCGCCGCCGCCAAGCGCCTCGACATCAACCTGGACGATTGCATCATCTGGGTCGGTATGGACGTGCGCACGGAATCGGGCGACGTCGTGGGCTATTGCTCGGACGTTGAGTTCAAGCCGCGTTCGGGCATCGTGCAGGCATTCTATGTGACCGCCGGTGCTGCTTCGAGTGTTTTGGTTGGTGACACGCAGGTGCCGCCGACGATGCTACGCGGCTACGAGAACGGCGCGATGGTCGTCTCGGACGAGGTCAAGTCGCTTGGGTATTCGGGCGGCGCGGTCGCCAAGGCTGCCGAGGCCAGTGTCGTGGTGGGCGATAAGGTCAAGAAGGGCGCCAAGGTGCTCGATGACAAGGGATCGGTTGCCGTGGACAAGGGCAGTCGCGCACTGGGCAAGCAGCTCGGCAAGACGCGCGGCATGTTCAAGGCCTTTAAGGACGAATACCAAAAGGCGAGCGGAGGCTCGTCAAAAGCTACAAAATAGCGACGTACCAAATGATGGGAGGCAAGCCGGAGACCTGTTGCTCCGGCTTGCTGTGTTTATGGGGGAGGGCACATGCGCCAAAACGGATCCAACTTAAACGGGCGTTCGGGTGCGCGTCCGACGGCGCGCCGCGACCTGGGGCAGCTGCCCAGCGGTCAGCGCCGTCGCCGCCGTAAGCCCGGCGCGATGTACCTCAACCATAGCCGCGGGTTTAGCGACCGCAGCGCGCGCATCGGCAACGGGCGCTCGCCGCGCCGACCGTCCCGTCTGCCCTATGCGCTCATTGCCGTGGGCTGTGCGCTCGTGCTGTTTATCGCTGCCGTCGTGGGCTACGTCAACCGCAGCGTGGACGTGGAACTTAACGGGCAAAAGACCGCGGTGCGCGTGGGCTCTACGCTGCAGAATCTCATCGACGACCAGGAGTTGACCGATACCTACGACGCAGGCGACCTGCTGGCCGTCGATGACAGCGTGCTCAAGCGCCATGGCGGCGAAAAGCTGTCGGTTAAGGTGGACGGCAAGCGCATAAAACAGGGCAAATGGGATAGCCGCGAACTTGAGGGCGGCGAGAAGGTGACGGTCAAGGATGGCCGTAACACCTACGAGAAGCACGAGGTTCAGGCTACGGTTATCGAGCCCAAGCTCAAGGTCGAGGGCACGGGCGCTATCGAGTATGTGCAGACATGGGGTGTCCAGGGCCGCTCCGAGGTGTGGGTTGGTGAGCAGTCGGGCAAGACGCAGGACCGCGGCGAGGTTGTGCCCGCTACCGATTGCGTCGTTGCGTGCGCCAGCGTGGCGCCCAAGGGTAACGAAAAGTACGTTGCGCTGACGTTTGACGAGGGCCCGAGTGGCGCGACCAAGCAGATCTTGCAGGTGCTCAAGGAGAAAGGCGTCACCGCGACGTTCTTCCTGTCGGGCGATGCGGTCGAGGCCTCGTCCGCCACGGCCAAGGCGATTGTCGATGCCGGGTGCGAGATCGGATCCAACAGCTACAGCGACGATTCGCTCAAGGGTCAGGACCGTGAGGCGGTACGCGAGCAGATCGCGAAAGGCACCGATGCGATTAAGTCGGCGACCGGCGTGAAGACGATGCTGCTGCGTGCCCCCTACGCTGCCTTTGACGAGCAAAACTGGATTGATGCGATGGACCTGGTCTCCGCCGTGGTCTCGTGGAATATTGACTCGGGCGACTGGCTGCTCAACGGTGCCGACGAGCAGGTCTCGACGGTGCTCGATTCGGTGACGCCGGGCAATATCGTGCTGCTCACCGATAGAGACGAATGCGCCGAGCAGACGCTTGAGGCACTGCCGCAGATCATCGACGGCCTTGCCGCCGACGGCTACAAGATCGTGACGCTCAGCGACCTGGTCAAGACGGACACGTCGCTGAGCAAAAAGCTCACCTCGCTGACGAAGGCCACCATGCCCAAGGACGCCGTGTTCCCCCAACTTGCCGAGGACAACGACACCACAGAGTAGTTATTGGGTAGTCATTTAAGAACGTCCATTACAGTCGAAATTGTCAGCCCGGGCCCGTCTCGAGCTA
>CABJBO010000026.1 GCA_902363875.1 Coriobacteriaceae bacterium
CTATTTATTCAGTCCAAGTTTCGGGGCGCAGTTCACAGGCACCTTTGTGGTGGCTTGGTCTGGCAGCATCGTTTCCCCAGATAAAACCTGCCAAAATAAACCTGTCCCTAATTGGCAGGTTTTGCCACCCCAGGGGCGGGCGATGCTACAATCTGGCTTGTACTTGAAACGCATCAAAGGGGCCGCTATGGCAAAGGTTAAAATCAGCGACGTCGCGCGCGAAGCCGGGGTTTCGTTGGGCACAGTTTCCAACGCGCTCAACCATCCCGAAAAGTTGCGTCCCGAGACCCTCAAGCTCATTAACGAAACCATCAATCGACTGGGCTACCTGCCCAACCAAAGCGCTCGTCAGCTCGCGGGCGGTGCCACCAAGTCCTTTGGCCTGGTGCTCCCCCGTCTCGATCACGGTTTTTCGCTCCAAATCGCCAGCGGCGCCCACAACGAGGCCCGCAAGCACGGCTACGACCTGCTCATCGCCAACGCCGATAACGACGATATTCTCCAGGACCATTACCTGCGCTATTTTATGGGCACCCAGATGTCCGGCGTTATGGTTCAGCCCATGGCATCCCCCGACTGGCACCCCGCCATGACCAAGATGCCCGTGCCGATCGTCCATCTGGACATCCATTGCTCCGAGCCCGGCTACTACGTAGCGGCCGACAACGAGGCCCAGGGTCGCATCATTGCCGAACTCGCCATCGCCCGTGGCGCGCGCCATATTGTCGTCGTCGGCCGAGCAGCATTTATGCAACTCACCCTGCGCGTCCTTGGCATTCACAAGGCGCTCGCCCTACATCCCGACATCAAGATCGAAGTCATTGACGCCGGCGAGTGGAACACGGCGGCCGACGGCTATGGTATCGGCAACCAAATCGCCGAGCGTCCCGCCGACGAACGCCCCGATTTTGTCGTCGGTCTAACCGACGTGCTGGCCTCTGGCGTCGTTTCGGCACTGGTCGACAAGGGCATCTCTGTCCCCGGGCAAGTACGCGTAGCAGGCTGCGATGGTAACCCGCTCGCTTGGAGCGGATCGGTCCCGCTCACTACGGTAGCGCCCCCGGGCTACGAAATTGGCCGCAAGGGCGTCCAACTGCTGATGGAGCAAATCGAGAACAAGGCCCCGGCAAAGACCAAGCATATCCGCGTCGGCTCTGCAGTGCGCACCGTCACCGCAGTCACGGCCACCGAGAATATCAACCGCCAAGAACTGGTACGTCCGTTCCTACTGGAGCGCGCCAGCACCCAGGCAAGCACCCAGACCGACGCCACGGCCATCAACCTCGGCGCGTATCTATAGCACGCCCGCAAGTATGCTAAGTCGCCGCTTAAGCAAAAGGGGCCCGACCATTGCCGGGCCCCTTTTGCTTAAGCGCAAACGTGGGTAATTGCTCGTTTCAACACCGCAATTGTCTAGCGCACGGCCTTGACCACCGCCGTCAGATCGAACAGCGTATCGAGCACGGCCTCGCAGCCGTCCACCACGTCCTGCGGCAGCGGCACGATATCGGGGACGACACAGACGTGGCAACCGGCCGTAATGCCCGAGACGCAGCCGTTGCGCGAATCCTCGACCACGGCACACTCCTCGGGAGCAAAGCCCGCGCGCTCGCAGGCGAGCAGATACATCTCGGGGTCGGGCTTACCGTGCACGACGTCCTCGCCGCAGGTCACCGTCTCAAACTTGTCAAAAAGACCGACCATCTTAAGGTTGCGCTCGGCCGTAACGAGACGCGACGACGTCGCCAGGCCCACGTGATAGCCCGCAGCCAGCAGCTCGTCTATGCACTCGGCGGCACCGGCCTTAAGCTCCAAATCGGTCTTAACTATCTCGTCGCGAATCTCCTTGTGGCGATGATAGATCGCCTCAGCGGTTTCTCTGCTGCCGTAATGCGCCTCAAGAATGTCCATGACATCGGGCAGCGTGCGACCGATAAACTGATGGATCAGCGCATCATCAATCGCGACCCCAAGCTCGGCAGCGCCCGCTTTCCATGCCTTAATGCCCAAACGCTCGGTATCGACCAGCGTTCCGTCCATGTCAAAAATAACAGCCTTAATCATATCGGTCCCCTTCATCGGCTTGCGTTACCGCCACTCTACCGCACTTTACAAACTTGTATATAACGTATATAGCATATTGAACTTCCGTTACATAGATAGAAGTCTTATGGCGAGCTGCTCGGTAGGATTATAGTTTTCGACCGAGTACTCAACGGTAAGGAACGTTTCATGTTTTCAGATAGCACCGCGTCCACAAAGGAGCTTCAGGACAAACTCGCAGCGCTCGAGCAGCTGCTTTTGGCATACGGTCGCGTCGCCATCGGCTTTTCCGGCGGCGTCGACAGCAGCTTTTTGGCCGCGGTCTGCGCCCGTATCATGCCCGCCGACACGCTTCTCGTTCACCTCACCACGCCGCTCATCGGCACGCCCGAACAGACCTCGTTTGAGCGCTCCGTTGATGGACAAGCCAATGAGGGGCCGCATTTTAAGCTCCCCGTGCTCAATCTTTCGGTCGATCAGCTGCAGCTCCCCCAAGTAGCCTGCAACGATGCCAATCGCTGCTACCACTGCAAGCATGCCGGCTTTACCGCTATCGTCAACCACGCCAAGTCGCTCGGCTTTCTCACCGTCATCGATGGCAGCAACGCAAGCGACCGCGGCGATTATCGCCCCGGCATGCGCGCCGCCCAGGAGCTCGGCGTACGCTCCCCTCTCATGGAGGTCGGCTTTACCAAGGACGAAGAGCGCGAGCTGCTGCGCGTATGGGGCTATCCCGTTTGGAACCTGCCGGCGGGAGCCTGTCTTGCCACGCGCGTCCCCACGGGCGAGGAGCTTACGCGCGATAAGATCGATTTAATCCGTACCTGCGAGGACTACCTGCACGATCTTGACCTGGCGCAGGTTCGCGCGCGCTTGGTCGGCGGCTGCATGCATATCGAGGCCGTTCCCGCAGATATCACCAAGATTGCCGCTCTAGGCGGTAGTACCGTCGATGCCGAGGGCAAGACCCCGCTGCCCGCCGCCATCGAGTCCGCGCTGCGCGAGCTGGGCTGCGGTCACATCTCCCCCGAGGTCACCCCCTACATCCACGGCAACATGAACCTATAAGTTACGCCGTTTTACAAACGGCGTAACCGCTCGGCGCTGCGCAGGCCCCGGGCACGGCAATCTGACGCTCAACTTCACGGGCGCGACCAAAAGGTCAGCGCCCGCTTGTTTCACGTCACCTTGCCGCACCCGACGCCCGCTCGCTCGCGTATGCTCAACCTGATCTACATAAGTAAACTGTCACCAACCTACCAAAAAGGGACAGGTTTGTTTTGGCAGGTTTTATCTGGGGAAACGCAAGCAGGGCCGCGACGCCTATATGGCGTCGCGGCCCTTTTCCTTGGAGAAGGATCGATTGATTGAACGGGATGACCGTTCTAGTCTTCGAGTCCGCTATTGATGAGCTCCGCAATCTCAACGGGATCGGTGCTCGCGCGCACCTTGTCACGGAAGCCGGCGTCCATCAGCATCACGGCAGCCTTGGAGAGCAGACGCAGATGCGTGGTTCCAGCCTCGCCGGCGGGCACGTACAGCGCGAGCGCAACATCGACGGGCACCCCATCGAAGCTCGGCCATTCAACGGGCTCGGCCAGTTTAAGCACGGCAACGCCCGGCGTGTGGATCGCGTCGCTTTTGGCATGCGGAACGGCAAAACCGGCGACAAGGCCGGTCTCGGCCTCGTTCTCGCGAGCGATAAAGGCAGCCTCTACGGCAGATGCGTCATCGGCAAAGCCGAGCTCGATGGCCTGCTCGGACAAATAATGCAGGGCGTCCTCGCGCGAGGCGGCGATATACCCAATCGTCACTTGGTTGGCAGATACAAATCCCATGGAAACCTTCCTTACAACACAGACCTGACCGCAGCTTCGATGCCGTCGGCATCCAAACCGTACTTGTGCAGCAAATCGACCGCAGGGCCAGACTCGCCGTACACATCGCGCACGCCGACGCGACGCATCGGCACCGGATGCTGCTCCGCGAGCACCGAGGCCACGGCCTCGCCAAGACCACCGATAATCGAATGCTCCTCGGCAGTGACCACACGACCAGTCTTCTTGGCGCTGGCAACCACCAGGCGCTCATCAAGCGGCTTGATCGTGTGCATGTTGATGACCTCGGCGTCAATACCATCGGCAGCGAGCGCCTCGGCAGCCTCAAGCGCCTCGGCGACCATCAGGCCGCAGGCGATGATGGTCACATCGGACCCCTCGCGCACGACCACGCCGCGACCAATCTTGAACTCATAGTCCTCGCGGTCGTTGATGACCGGTGTTGCCAGACGGCCGAAGCGCATGTAGACCGGACCTTCAAACTCATAGGCGGCGCGCACGCAAGCACGAGCCTCGATGTCATCTGCGGGAACGATCACCGTCATACCCGGAATAGTGCGCATGAGCGCGATGTCCTCGCAGCACTGATGCGTAGCGCCGTCTTCACCGACCGAGATGCCCGCATGCGTGGCGCCGATTTTGACGTTGAGGTGCGGATAGCCGATGGAATTGCGCACCTGCTCGTACGCACGACCGGCGGCGAACATGGCAAAGGTGCTCGCAAAGGCGACGTGGCCCGTGGCCGCAATGCCGGCGGCAAGCCCCATCAAGTTGCTTTCGGCAATGCCGGCATCGTAGAAGCGCTCAGGGTGCGCAGCCTTAAACTTACCGGTCTGCGTGGCGGCGGCTAAATCAGCATCGAGGACCACAAAGTCATCGCGCTCATTGCCCAGCTCGACAAGTGCCTCGCCGTAGCTAACGCGCGTGGCAACTTTCTTGACGTCTGCCATTAGAGCTCCTCCCCTGCTGCTGCGAGCTCGGCCATGGCCTGCTCAAACTGTTCATCGTTGGGTGCCTTGCCATGCCAGCCCACCTGGTTTTCCATAAAGGAGACGCCCTTGCCCTTCACCGTCTCGGCGATAATGGCCACGGGCGAGGCACTCACTTTGCGAGCCTCGGCAAAGGCGGCGGCAATCTGCGCCATGTCGTTACCGTCGGCGAGCTCGATCACATGCCACTTAAAGGCGCGGAACTTGTCGGCAAGCGGCATAGCCGAGTTAACTTCATCGATACTGCCGTCAATTTGCAGGCCATTGTGATCGACGATAGCAACGAGGTTATCCAAGTCGTGGTTGCCGGCGAACATGGCCGCCTCCCACACCTGGCCCTCCTCGCACTCGCCGTCGCCCAGCAGCGTGTAAACACGGTAGCTGTCACCCCAGTGCTTTGCGGCGAGCGCCATTCCAACCGCGGCGGAGATACCCTGACCGAGCGATCCGGTAGACATGTCGACGCCCGGAGTGTCATTCATATTGGGATGGCCCTGCAGGCGGCTGCCGATATGACGGAGCGTCTCGAGCTCCTCCTTGGGAAAGAACCCGCGCTCGGCGAGCACGGCATAGAGTGCCGGAGCGCAGTGTCCCTTGGAGAGCACAAAGCGATCGCGCTCGGCGCAGCTCGGATTCGCCGGGTCGACATCCATTTCCTCAAAGTAGAGGTAGGTCATAATGTCGGCGGCGCCAAGCGATCCGCCCGGATGCCCCGACTTGGCAGCGTGGACACCCGTGACAATACCGCGGCGAACCTCATTGGCAATCTTGGCCAGTTCCTGATCGGTCATGGAGTTTCCTCTCTTGAGCACGCCGGCCCGGCATAACAAATGCTGGGCCGGCAGAACCATCGTTACTGTGCCTCGACGACCTTTTTCCAGTCGGCCTCGAACGAGGCAAGGCCCTGGTCGGTCAGCGGGTGATGCAGGCATTTCTTAAGAGCAGCCATGGGGACGGTCGCAATATCGGCACCGAGCAGCGCCGCCTGGGTCACGTGATTGGGCGTGCGGACGGATGCGGTGATGATCTCGACGGTGTCGTCGACGTTCTTGCCAGTCCAGTCATAGTTCTTAATGCAGGTCACAACGTTGTCGAGCTGCGAAATACCGTCCTCGGCGATGTCGTCAAAGCGGCCGACGAACGGGCTGATGTAGCGGGCACCGGCGTTGGCGGCCATGAGGGCCTGGGTCGGCGAGAAAACAAGCGTCATGTTGACGCGCACGCCTGCATCGGCCAGGGCGCGGCAGGCGGCGAGGCCGGCCTCACAGACGGGGAGCTTGACCACGATGTTGGGAGCCAGGGCGGCAAGACGCTTGCCCTCCTCGATCATGCCCTCGGCAGTAGTCGCGGTGGACTCGGCGGACACGGGCAGTCCCTCGCAAAGCTCGGCGATCTTGAGCATGTGGGGCTCAAAGTCGGCCAGCTTGCCGCCGGTCTTGGCGTACAGGGACGGGTTGGTGGTGACGCCGGCAAGGCAGCCCCAGCTCTTGGCCTCGGCGATCTCGTCAAGGTTGGCGGTATCGATAAAGAACTTCATGGTGCAAACTCCTTCGGAGGAATCCAAAACTCAAAAAATAGGACAAAGGGGATGTCCCTTTGTCCTATGTGCCGGGCCTGCAGCTGGGACATGCCCCAGGCCCGGCGTCGTGTAGGAAAAGCTACTTAGAGAGCCTTCTCGATGCGGCTCGTGACGCCCTTGAGGTTAAGACCGACGACGTACTGCTTGATCGGGCGCTTGATGTGCTCGATCACAAAGCGCTTACCGTCGATGTCCTGGGCAGCGAGGTTGCGATAGAGCTTCTCGACCTGCTCCTTGACCTCGGGATCGTTAAAGGCGTAGTGACCGGAGACATCCAGAATCTTCAGGCTGAGCTCGTCGTCGGCCAGAATGTCGTCAACCTGCAGGTTGACATCGTCGCCGGTCATCCACTTGCGCCAGCGCTCGGTCTTGATAGCCTTGACCAGCAGCGTGTGATACAGGTCGGAGGGATCGTCGCACAGGCCGTTGTCGACCAGAATCTGCTCGGTAGCGCAGAGCTTGAGGTAAGCGCGGGTCTCCTCGGTGCCGTACTGGGGAGCAACATTGGAAGCGGTCACGTGAGCCGGAATGTGCTCGAGCAGCGTCGCGTCATCCAGGTAGTCGGCGTTGTGCTCCTTCAGGCCCACGCCATAGCGCTTGGCCATGTCGGCGAGCTCGCGGGCGTTCTTAAAGTTATAGTGACCGACCTGCTCGGTCCAACGGGTGAGTGTACCGGTCTGACCGACGATAAAGGTGGGCATGGGGCAGCCACGCTTCTCGAGCTCGGGCTGCAGCTGAGAAATGAACTCCTCGTACTTATCGGTAGAGGTCAAGCCGCCATTGGTCTCCTCGGTACCGACCTCATAGGCAACCTCGGGCAGATTATGCTCGCGACGGTACTGCTCAAGGTAGTCGATAAGATCGATCGTGCGGCGAAGCACCACGTCGAGCGGAATAACCTTGCCGATCTGATAGGGGTCCTTGGTGGGGTCGACCATCAGCAGGTCAAAGCCTGCCTCCATGTCGGCGACGAAGGACTTGCGGGCGAGCTCCATGGCCTCGTCCTCGGGCAGGTGGGCATTACGCTCCTCGTCGCGCTGCCACGGACCGCCGTGATCGCGGCACAGGTAGTACGGACCGGTGTAACCCACCTCGTCGGCAACCTTCTTGATGTCGGCGGCAAAGCGCGTCTGGTCCCAACCGTTAACGTAGCCGGCGCCCATCTCGTCCATATCGACCTGGTTGCGGCTGGCGATAAACATGGGCGGGAAATCCTCGTCCTTGGCAAGCTCGAACACGGCCTGAATCAGGTTGGGGCTCATGGGGCCAATGCCGACCATGGTTGCGTGATCGCCGCTATCCTGCAGCTTGAGCATGCCCTGAACGGCCTGGCGGATGGTGAGGTTGGACATTTTGTTCTCCTTCTCCAGAGGATTTTTGACAAAAGTTCCCTGGGACCCAGATGTGGGCCCTATCAGTACGGATGGATTTTGTTGTGTAGGGGCGGTTGTGCGGAGTCAAATCCATCCCTCCGCACAACCGGAGTCCTTAAAGGTTTACTTGGCCTGCTTATCGAGCGTGGGCTTCATGGCAATCAGGATTGCAGCGGCGACCACGGAGCCAATCACGATGTCCAGGCAGAACAGCGCGACGTTGTTGGTGGCCAGGGCGACGATAAAGCCACCGTGCGGGACGTAGCAGTCGATACCCTGGAAGGCGGCAAGCGCCGCACCCACGGCAGAGCCGATGCAAATGCCGGGAAGGGTGTGACCGAGGTCCTTGACCGCGAAGGGGATAGCGCCCTCGGTGATACCGATGCAGCCCATGAACAGCGCGGAGATGCCCATCTGACGGTCAGCGTCATCGAACTTGTTCTTGGCGATGAGTGCAGCGAGGCCACAGGCGATCGGGGGAACGGCAACGGCGACGCGGAACATACCATTAGGACCGTAGATGCCGGAGGCCATGATGGCCATGGTGAAGGTCGAGGCGGTCTTGTTGATGGGACCGCCCATATCGAAGGCGGTCATAACGCCAATGACCAGACCCAGGACAACCGCGGAACCGCCCTGCAGGCTGCCGAGCACGCCGGTAAGCCAGTCCATCACAAAGCCAAGCGGCGTGGCCAGGATGTAGATATAGGCCATGCCCAGGACAAGCGAGGTCAGAATCGGGATGATCAGGATGGGCATGATGGTCTGGATGGTGTTGTTGACCTTCCAGGTCTTCATCCAGCGGACAAAGTAGCCGCAGATGACCGCCATGATCATGGCACCCAAGAAGCCGGTCGAAACGCTGTTGCCGTTAGGAGTAACGACTGCGTTGTTGACCAGGTAGCCCAGGACAAAACCGGGGGCGAGCGCGGGCTTGCCGGCCATCGAGTAGGAGATGTATGCCGCAAGCACCGGGATCATCATGGAGATGCCGGCCATGCCGATGGTGTTAAGACTCACCATCAGCGGATTCGTAACCTCCATGCCGTTGGCGCCGGCGGTACCAGATGCCAGCGAGAAGGCGAGAAACACGCCGCCGATAACGACGATGGGGATAAAATAGGAAACGCCGGTATTGAATGCATTGAGCAGCGTCTTACCAGGATCGGCAAAGATAGACTGCTTGGACGCCGGTGTCGGGGCCTGCGGGGCAGCGGAGACGGCCTTCTTCTCTGCCTTGGCCTCGGCCTTGGGCGCGTCAACGGCGCCACCCGTCGCCTTGATGATCTCAACGGCCTGGTCGATGATCTTCACCGGATCGGCGATTACATCCGAGGTGCCGACCTTCAGGAACTTGCCCTCGGCCATCTTCTGCTCAAAACGATCCTCGTTCTCGACGCCCACGTCGACGGACTCGAGCACCAGGTCGGCGGAATCCACGTCTTCCTGCGTCAGCTCGTTCTCGATACCCAGGCCACCCTGAGCCTCGACTTTGCACTCGATGCCACGGGCGGCGCATTCATCCTGAATCGCCTTCTGGGCCATATACGTGTGGGCAATACCCACGGTACAGGCGGCAACGCCTACGATCTTCATTGCTTCCCTCTTTTCATAGAGTTGCGTGCGCAAGACACCGTTTGCGGAGGCCTCCGGAGCATCCCCTGCCGTTTGGACTTGCTGTCTTTTCGACAAGACCAATATAGGTGCTCGTTTTTCTTAATGCCAGCTTATTTCGGTAAACGCGCAGGTCAGAGCGTTGGTTATGCTATTTGGTTATGCGTTTAACCAAAAATGAATCCTGCGGTTTTACCCTCGATTTCAAAAGTCAAGAAGTATTTGATTTTCTCGGTAGACGGCAGATGCGCATGCCGGTCACAAATTTCGACCCCACCCGTATACCGCATTTGTTGCATACTCATATGAAAGGAAAAGGTCGCTCACCGAAGCGCATCCCTCACCAAGACTCAAAGTCATCATGTTGGAAAATGCTCATCTGTCGGAAGGAGTCGCTGTGGCAAAACAGCGCGTTACGATCGCAGACGTCGCTCGAGAGGCGGGAACCTCGACGGCAAGCGTCTCGTATTACCTCAACGACAAACGAGAAAAGCTTAGCGAGAAGACGCAGGCAAAGATTGCGCGCGTCATCAAGGAACTCGGATACGTTCCCAACGCCCAAGCGCAAACGCTCACCGGCAAGCAGACCCACGTCATCGCCATCATCATTTTGGATAACACCAACAAGTGGGCGGGCCTCGTCCTCAACGGCATGGAACAAGTCATGCTCCCCGCGGGCTACCAGACGGTCGTTTGCACGAGCAACTTTAACCCCGAGACCGAGCTCATGTATGTCGACAAAATGCTCTCGCTGGGCGTCGATGGTTTTATCATCCAGCCCACGGCAAATTTCAAGGCCGTCCACGACCGCATCAAGCGCGCCGGCAAGCCCGTCGTCTTTTTTGACGCGGCCATCTACAGCCCAGGCACCAGCTGGATCAAAACCAACCTCTACGACGGCGTGTACAATGCCACGCAGGCGCTTCTCGATGCCGGCTACGAGGACTTTTTCTCCATTGCTGCCAATATGACCGAAATGCGCACCCGCATGGAACGTTTTCAGGGATATGCCGAGGCATTGGCCGCGAATGGGCAACTCTACAAAGCCATCCCCATCGATCACAACAAGCCGTCAATCAGCGAGCTCACCGAATACTTTAAATACAAGCTCAACCCCGCCAAGCGAACCCTTATCTTCGTGCAAAATCAGTGGGCACTCCCCCGTGTCTACAAGGCACTCCAGCCCATGGCCCATCTGCTTCCGCAGCAAATCGGCCTTTTGGGACTCAACTGCGAAGACTGGACCAACCTCACCACGCCGACCGTCTCCACCATCATCGAGCCTGTCGACCAGGAAGGTCGCGAAGCAGCCGAGATGCTGCTCGCCCTACTTGACGGCAGCAGCGAACCCGGCGAGCAGCGCATTCTCGAGTGTAAGCTCAACTGGCTCGACTCCACCTCGATCTAGCCATACGTCAAATATGAGGCAAATGAATCCGTAGCGTTTGTCCCAAATCTTAAGTATTTGTTCGACAGAACGGCCCCTGTCGGCTCCTGCTAGACTGGTAGATTCCCAACCGTCCATCCAGGAGCCTCCATGTCGCGCAAGTCCGCTTACAAGCAAGTACTTTCCATCGGCACCGCCGTGGTGCTGGGGTTTGCGCTGTTCACAGGGTCGCTCGACGGAGCGCCCAAGCTGTTGTCGCCGCAAAGCGATGAGCAGGCGGCAGCCCTGGCCGAAAAACAAAACGAGAGTCCCAGCCGCACCGACGACGAGGCAGACCTGGTTGCCCGGCTCGAATCAGGAACAGCGAGCTCCTCGGACTCTCAAAATAGCCAAGACTCTGGCGATGGCTCCGATTCCGCCGCACCCGACACCGGTGACGACGCTTCCGCGGACAGCGCTGCCACCCCCATCGACGAGGTCGAAAACCCCGATCTCGACCGCGCCCGCGGCGTATATCTCAGCAGTATTCCCGACTACGCGGGTAACCCCTATGTTGCCCTGCGCGCCGATAGCACCCACCCGCTCGGCACGCCGTCATTCACACTCGATGAATACGAGCGCGCTACAGAAGAGGGCTGCTTTAAGAAGTTCTCCAAGCTCGACAGCCTGGGCCGCACCCGCAAAGCGCTCGCCTGCGTGGGCCCCGAATCGCTCGGTCAAGGCAAGCGCGGCGATATCTCGCGCATCCACCCCGCCGGATGGCGCCAGCAGCGCTACGACTTTATTCCGGGCCAGAGCCTCTACAACCGCTGCCACCTTATCGCCTGGTCGCTCTGCGGCGAAAACGCCAACCGCAAGAATCTCCTCACCGGTACGCGCTATCTCAACGAGACGGGCATGCTGCCGTTTGAAGAACAGATTCTCGGCTACATCCGCGACACGGGCAACCACGTGCTCTACCGCGTCACGCCCATGTACAACGAAGAGGAGCTCGTCTGCCGCGGTGTGCGCCTGGAGGCACAGTCGGTCGAGGACCACGGCAAGACGCTGTGCTTCCACGTATATTGCTACAACCTGCAGCCGCATGTGCAGATCGACTACGCCACCGGCCGCAATCAGGCCTCGGGGGACTAGGCCCGACCAAGCTGCCCCAAAACCTAAAATGATCCGTTTTCCTCCGCCCCCCAGGGATCAAAAAGGGCCGCCCCGGATTACCCAGAGCGGCCCTTGCGTCGGCATGTATCTTACGGGCAAAGCAACACGCTACTTGGCGCGACCCTCCTCATAGCGCTCGACCAGCTTGGCCTGAACGTCATAAGGCACCTGCTCATAGCCCGCAGGCTTCATGGTAAAGTCGCCCGTGCCGCGCGTGATAGAGCGCAGACGCGTCGAGTAATCCGTCAGCTCGGCGAGAGGTGCCTGGGCGATGACCACGGTATCGCCGCGCTCATCGGTCTCCATACCCGTCACGCGACCGCGCGAGGCCGAGATGTCGCCCATCACGGCGCCGGCGTAGCTCTCGGGGATCGTCACCGTGATTTCCTCGATGGGCTCCAGCACCACCGGGTCGGCATCGGCGCACGCCTTGCGCAGGCCGATGCGAGCCGCCGCGCGGAACGCCATCTCGTTGGAGTCGACGCTGTGATACGAACCGTCATACACAGCCACGCGAATGCCCGTGAGCGGGTAGCCGGCAATGATGCCGTCCTTCATGGTCTCCTGGATGCCCTTGTCCACTGCGGGAATCAGCGAGCGCGGAATACGGCCGCCCACGACCTCGTCCACAAACTCATAGCCATCGCTCGTGCCGTCGGGCCCGATGAGCGGCTCAACGCGCAGCCAGCAGTCGCCATACTGACCGGCACCGCCAGTCTGTTTCTTGTGGCGGCCCTGGGCACTCGCCGTGCGGCGGATGGTCTCGCGATACGGAATGCGGATCGGCACGCTTTTGGCCACGACCTTGGTGCGATCCTCCAAACGGTTGAGCAGCACCGAAACCTGCGCCTCACCCACGGCGGAGATGATAGTCTGGCCCGTCTCCTCGTCACGATCGATGCTCATGGTCGGATCGGCCTTGCACGCCTTCTCGATAAACGTGTAGAGCTTCTCTTCGTCGCCGCGGTTCTCGGCCTCGATGGCAATGCGGTACTGCGAGTTGGGGAACTTAAACGCCGCCGCCTCGACCTTACCGGTAATGGAGAGCGTGTCACCCGTCTCTGCCGCCAACTTGGGCGCCACGATAATGTCGCCGGCATAGGCGTGACCGACCTCGGTCATGTCGCGGCCGCACATCACATACAGGTGAGCCAGACGATCGCTCTTGCGGGTACGCGCGTTGATCAGCTCAAGGCCCGGCTCAAGCGTGCCCGTCAGCACCTTGATAAAGCTGATGCGACCCTGCTGCGGATCGGCCAGTGTCTTAAACACAAACGCCACCGGGCGGTCATCGTCACTCGAGATCTTAATCGAATCACCGTCGATGAGCGGCATCTCGCCGTAGTCGGTCGGCGCTGGGAAGTATGTCGCGATGTCGTCCATCAGCGAGTTGACACCCTGCTCCTTAATGCAATCGCCCGCAAAGACCGGCACAAAGATGCGCTCAGCGATCGCCTTCGACAGTAGGCCTTCAAGCTCCTCCTGCGTCAGCGTCTCCTCGCCTTCCAAGTACTTCATCATCAGCTCGTCGTCAGCCTCGGCCACCAGCTCGCACAGATGGTCATGGGCCTCCTCGGCCTGGGCGCGATACTCCTCGGGAATCTCCGACTCAACGGCTTCAGTGCCGTTGCAATGGCGTGCCTTCATGCGCACCAGATCGATGATGCCGTCGAAGTCCTCGCCCTCGCCCCAGGGAAGGGTCACGGCGCCCAGGCGCATACCAAAGCGCTCCTGCAGCAGATTCATCGTGGTCGCAAAGCTGGCCTCAGAGCGCGACAGGCGGTTTACGAACACCGCACGCGCCAGACGCAGGTCCTCGGCGGCATACCAGAGCTTAACCGTCGTAGGCTGTGGGCCGGCCTCGGCATCGACCACAAACAGAGCCGTCTCGCAGACGCTCATCGCGGCAAAGGCGTCGCCGATAAAATCGGGATAGCACGGGGCATCGAGCACATTGATGCGCGCGCCCTTCCAGTCGATCGGCGCAATGGTCGTCGAGATGGAAAATGCACGCTTGACCTCCTCGGGGTCATAGTCGAGCGTGGGCTTGGTGCCGTCGTGGCCGCCCAGGCGGGCGGTCTTGCCAGAAAGGTGGAGCATGGCCTCGGCGAGTGAGGTCTTGCCCACCCCGCCTTGGCCTACGAGCACCACGTTCCTTACGTTACCGGTCTTGGGAGCACCCATGATGACCTCCTTGCAGGGCCGCGCGCAATGCGCGACGCCAACGGGGAGAGTTCGCGGTCGGTGCCATCCCGGGAGCAGCATGGTCGGCAGCCGAGCCGACTCACCCTCCAAATGTCCTATGCCACCACCCTACCCTCACGGGCGACCGTCCATGCATACCTTTCGGCGCACGTATGAATACAGGCGGCGAGAGGAAGAAGAGCGCATGCGAGGCGATTATTAAACCCCATCGATACAAATAAAAGCCGCCGCAGACCATAAGACCTGCGGCGGCTTTTTCTCAATATATAGCTGAGCCTAGCCCTCGATACGGCTCAAGAACTCACGGGTACGTTGCTCACGCGGGTGATCGATAACCTGCTCGGCAGGACCCTCCTCGACAATGCGACCGCCGTCCATAAAGACCACGCGGTCGGCAACATCGCGCGCAAATTGCATTGCGTGGGTCACGATCACCATCGTCATATTCTGCGCGGCAAGGTCTTTAATGACACGCAGCACCTCGGCCGTTAGCTCGGGATCGAGCGCCGAAGTCGGCTCGTCAAAGAACAAGATCTCCGGGTCGAGCGCCAAGGCGCGGGCGATACTCACACGCTGTTGCTGACCACCCGAAAGCTCACATGGCACCTTGTTCTCGTTGCCCGTAAGCCCCATCTGCGCGATCAACTCACGCGCACGCGCTTCGGCCTGCTCGCGCGGACGCTTGAGTACGCGAACCGGAGCGTCGGTGATGTTTTTCATCACCGTATAGTGCGGGAACAGATTGTAGTTCTGAAACACCAGACCAAACCGCGAGCGCGCCTGTTTAGGCACATCGCCCTTTGCGTACACCGCGCCCGAACCCGCATCCGTCGCGACGGCAAGGTCGCCAAACGAAAGCGAGCCACCGTCGAGCGTCTCGAGCAGCGTGGCGCAGCGCAGCAGCGTGGACTTACCGCCACCCGAAGGCCCGATAATCGCCACAACCTCGCCACGCTTTACCTCGAGTGAGATATCCTTGAGCACCTTATTGCCGCCAAACGCCTTGCGCGCGTTCGCTATATTCATTACCGAATTAATCATGGTAGTAATCCAATTTTTTTCCCGGCGGCGCCCAGCAGCATCTCGACCACAAAGTTAAAGACCCAGTAGATCAGCGCCGCAATCGCAAACGGCACCATGCTCACCTGCGAGGCAACCAGCGCCTTGGCGGTCGAGAACATCTCACCCACGCCAATGGCAAACGCCAGCGACGTGTCCTTGACCAGCGTGATGATCTCGTTGCCCATCGCCGGCAGAATACGCTTGGCGACCTGCGGCATCACGATATACAGAAACGTCTGCGTGCGCGAATAGCCCAGCACCTCGGCGGCCTCATATTGACCGCGCGGAATCGACTGCAAGCCCGAGCGATAGATCTCGGCAAAGTAGCCGGCGTAGTTGATGATGAACGCCACAACGCACGCCGTCCATTTGGAATCGGGCGTGAGCGAGATGCCGAACACGTAATACGGGGCAAAGTAGATGGCAAACATCTGCAGCATGAGCGGCGTACCGCGCATGACCGAAATGTAGATGCGCGCAATCCAGCGCAGCGGCGCGACCTTGCTCATGCGCATAAACGCCACGGGAATTCCCAGGGGAATCGACCCGAGCAGCGTCAGCACAAACAGCTGCAAACTGACCAAGAATCCCTGGCCAAGCATCTGCATCATGACTTGAATAGACAACCTAAGCTCTCTTTCACAGCAACAGAACAGCGAACCCAATGTCAAAGCGGGTTTTCCAGGTGCCCGAGTTTGCCGTGAAAGAGGAGCGCCGCGTACTAAATGTACGCAAGCGACGGTTTGAACGGCAAAATCGAGTGCCTGGGAAAGCCGCTATTTCAAAACCCAGTTGTCGAAGGACAGACCATAGCTCGCATACTTGTTGCACAGGTCCTTGACCGTGCCGTCCTCATAGAGTGCCTTGAGCGACTCGGTCACGGCATCGGCCGACTTGGTGTCGCCCTTCTTAAAGCCGACGGCGTAGTGCTCGCTGGACAGCGGCTCATCAAGCTGTGTATAGGCATCGGGCTTGGCGGCAAGCTGATACTGGGCAATCGAGAGGTCACAGGCGACGGCATCGACTGCACCACTCTCGAGCTGCATAAACGCCGTGTTGTACTCACCGATGGTATCGAGCGTGGCAAACGTCGCGGCCAAATCCTTCTGGTCGCCCTCGAGCACATCCTGTGCAGCGGAATCAGTCTGGGTAATCACGGTCTTGCCGGCAAGATCGTCCCAGCTCTTGATGCCTGCATCCTTCTTTACCACCAGCACCTGCTCGTTGAGCATGTACGGCTCGGAGAACGTGTAGTCGTCCTCGCGGCCCTCCATGGTAAAGCCGTTCCAGATACAGTTGATGGCGCCCGAGTTGAGCAGCGTATCCTTGGCATCCCAGTCGATGGCCTCGTATTTGACCTCCCAGCCCTGCTTATCGGCAACAGCCTTGGCCAAATCGAGATCAAAGCCGGTGTACTCGCCATCGTCGCCCACAAAACCATACGGAGGATAGGACTTATCAAAGCCCACCACGAGCTTCTTGGACTCCGCAGCGCCCTTCACATCCTTGGCCGCGGCAGAGCCAGCGGCGGAGCCCTTGCCGGCGCCACCGCCGCAACCGACAAGACCAAGGCCAAGCACCGTGGCGAGCGAGCCGGCTAGACCAACAAACTGACGACGAGACATATCGGTGTTCATGGTATTCCCCCTTGATGACACTTTAGTTAGGTAAAGTGAGTCATGTAACGTTCAGAATCATACACTTTAGCGTGATAGAGCACAAGGCGAGTTTGCCCGCCGCGTGAGGGGTGTGGGGGTTAAGTTTCCTGCTCTACAGTCCTGCTCACGACGGAGGCCACATTAAGTGGCCTCTTGTTCGTGCGGAACTCGCGATAAACTTAACCCCCACACCCCTCACGCGGCGGGCAACCGTCGTTGGGCTTATCACTGACACGAATAAACCGCTTGTATATCGTCTGCTGGCTTGGCACGGTACAATACTTGCAGCTTTAATTCATGAATTAGTGGAGTTATTGATGGCAGAATCTCGTGCGGAGCGTAGGGCTCGTCGTGCTTTGATCGAGGCGGCTGAGGGGTCGGAGGAGAAAAAATCTTCTAAGAAATCCAAGTCGTCTCAGGATGCGAAGGGCAAGTCAGCCAAAGGCAAGGCTAAGGCCAAGCGTCCCGGCTCTCGTCGGAGCGAGGACAAGGCATCTCAGACTCGCTCCAAGCGCTCGCATATAGATCAGGTTTCGTCTGCGCGTAAGGCTGTGGATCCCAAGTCTCCCTGTCCGATCATGAAAGCTTGCGGGGGGTGCACGGCGCTCAATCGTCCTTATAAAAAGCAGTTGGCAGCTAAGCAGGCTGTTATGGAGGAGCTTTTTGCTGCTCTTTGCGAGCGCGAGGGTATTAGCGTCGACCCCATTCGCGGTATGGGCGTCACCCTGGGCGACCCGGGCAAATATCCTGCGCCGCGCGGGTTTCGCCATAAGGCCGCCACTCCCTTTGCCCCCGGCAGAGAGGGCGCTGTCCGTTGCGGTTTCTTTGAGCGCGGCACGCACAAGATCGTTGCCGTACCCGAATGCCCCGTCGAGGCACCGGGCGCCCGTCAGATTCTCAACGGCATCGCACGCGAAGCTGAGCGGCTGCATATTCCCGCCTTTAATGAGGACAAGCATCTTGGTTTGCTTCGCTATGCCGTCGTCCGCTGCGGCTGGCGTACCGACCAGGTCATGGTCACGCTCGTGACCGCTCAGCGCGACTTGCCGCATGCGCAGGAGTTCTTTGAGGCTGTCGCCGCACTCAATCCGCACATCGTCACCGTCGCCCAAAACATCAACGGACGTCCCGGCAACGCCATCCTCGGCGAGGAAACCCGCATTGTATATGGCGCCGAGTGCATGCGCGACCAGCTGCTCGGTTGCGAATTCGATATCTCCCCTACCGCGTTTTATCAGACCAACCCGCAACAGACCGAGCTGCTCTATCAGCTCGCTATCGACGGCATGGATTTGCACCAGGGCGATGTGCTCATGGATGCCTACTGTGGCAGCGGTACCATCGGCCTGTGCGCAGCCAAAGCCGCCCAGGACAAGGGCATCGGCATTATGCTGCTTGGCGTGGAGCGCAACCACGCCGGCATCGCTGACGCACGTCGCAACGCCGAGCTCAACGGCCTTACTCGCAACGCATGGTTTATGGCCGACGATGCCACCGATTACATCCTAGATGCCGCCGACAACAACGAGCGGATCGATGTCCTTTCCATCGATCCGCCGCGCGCCGGCTCCACCCCCGAGTTCCTCGAAGCTGCCTGCGCACTTAAGCCGCGCCGCATCACCTATATCAGCTGCAACCCCGTGACCCAAGAGCGCGACCTGCATCAGCTCTTCGACGGAGGCTATCGCCTGCTCAAGATCACGCCCGTCGACATGTTCCCCCATACCGACCACACCGAAACCGTAGCGGTCCTCGAACGCCGCTAACCAACCTCAGTAGATTTTTGGGACAAGAAAGGGGGCGACCCGTCTGGGCCGCCCCCTTTCTTGGTTTATTAATTCCGCTACATCCCCTTGCGCAGGTCGCACACGCCGGCTGCCGCCATCTCGCGCAGCAGCGTCTCGCGATCGCGCGTCACGATCAGATCCAACGGGAAGTGAATCTCGTCGAGCATCTTGCGAGCGTAATCGAGCTTACCAATGGCCATGCCAATGTGCGCATCGGTCGAAACGCCAATGCCCACGCCCAGCTCGGCGCAGCGCTCAGCGATCTTGCGGCATACGGCCCAATGCTCAGTGTCAACACCGTGTTCAAGACTATGGTTGTTGATCTCGATAATCTTGTGCTTGGCCTTAGCCGCCAACAGCACCTCGTCGATATCGAACGGCACGCCCGAGCGCCCCGCATGCCCAAGCATGAACACCTTGGGGTGCTCCAGGGCATTGATGTACATCTGGGTCGTTTGGGCGAGCGTCGCGCCTTCGGCAAACTGCGGGTTATGCACGCTTGCCACCAAATAATCCAAATTACGCGTCACCAAATCGAACAGCGAATGCTCACGACTATACGAATCGCCGGCGATATCGAGCGAAACGGGAATGTCTTCGCCAAACAAGCTGCCGTCCAGCGAAACGATATCAGCCTCGGCACCACGCAGCACCAGCACGCCGCTCCAAATGCGCGGCCAGATATCCTGGTTAATAAAGAATTGGAAACTGCGCAGGTCATTGGGACAAGGCGTAACCATCGAGCTTAAATGATCGGCGGAACCGAGCACCTGAAGGCCGCGTTCCGCCGCCCAATAGATGTTCTCCTCGATGGTTGAGTACGCATGCGCAGAGAACATCGTATGAGTATGAATATCACAAGAAAGAAGGTAGGGCATCGGGTCTCCTTGTCCAGTATGGCCGTCGCGTATATTCATTGTACGCATAGCTTTCGGCAGTCGTAAAACTGCTTCATCCCAATCACACAACGGCATAGACAACGGGGTCTGGCTTAAAACCAAACCCCGTTTCACGTAAAACATTGTAAGCAGAGCGCTTTACTTTCGACGATATTCGTCGGCCAGCTGCTTCCAGGCAGGCAGCGAGTTGACGATTGTCTCATAGCTCACGCAGTAGCCCAGGCGGAACCAGCCCGGCATGCCAAAGCTATCCGAAGGCACCGCGAGCAGCTCATACTTCTTCGCGCGCTCACAGAACGCATTCGCATCGGACTCCAGCGCTTTCACCCATAGGTAGAACGCGCCATCCGGCTCAACATAGGTGTAGCCGTACTCCGCTAGTGCATCGGTAAGCGCGGTGCGGTTGCGCGCATAGGCCTCGACATCGCTCGGTTCATCAATGCAGTCGATGATTACACGCTGGAAGAGGGCCGGTGCACACACGAAGCCCAGCGTACGGGCGGCACCGGCAACGGCGGGCATTAGACGAGCTGCCTGAGGATTCGTATTGGGAACCAGGATCCACCCGACGCGCTCGCCCGGTAGCGAAAGCGACTTGGAATACGAGTAGCACACGATGGTGTGCTCGTAGATCGAAGGCACCCAAGGCACCTCGGCGCCATAGACAATCTCGCGATACGGCTCATCAGAGATGAGCATAATCGGATTCTCGGAATCGCGCTGAGCGTTGGCCTCGCGCAGAACATTGGCCAGTCGCGTCAGCGTGTCGCGTGTATATACGGCACCGGTCGGGTTGTTGGGTGAGTCGATAATGACGGCAGCGGTCTTATCGGTAATCGCCTTGAGCACGTTATCCACGCTCAGCTGGAACGTATCTTCATCGGCGAGCGCCTCGACACACGTACAGCCGGCCTTCTCAATCCACACACGATACTCCGGAAAGTATGGGGCGATAACAATAACCTCGTCGCCCGGGTTCGTAACGGCGTTGAGCGTGCAGGTGAGCGAAGCCGCCGCACCCACCGTCATAAAGACGTCTTTGCCCTCATAGTTCGTTCCAAAGCGGCGGTTGAGCGATTCGGCGACGGCTGCTCGACATTGCGGCAGACCCGGAGCGGGGGTGTAGCCGTGCAGCTGGTCACTCGGCAGCTCCAAGGCCTTCTTAATGGACTCAGCCACAGTAGCGGGCGCCGGAACACTCGGGTTGCCCAGCGAGAAGTCGAATACGTTCTCTGCACCGATCTGTGCCTTGCGCTCAAGGCCATAGCCAAAGATCTCACGGATGATGGAGCTTTCCGCACCGCGAGCATACATAGTTTCGTTGATCATCTGTTCCCCTTTCGCATAGGCGCTATTGTACGCTTTAGCTGAGCAAAGTGCCGCAGCAATGTTGATTGGGGACAGACTTAAATGCGTGAAAACGCTCATTTAAGTCTGTCCCCAATCAACAGACGGCCCCATATCGCTCAAAAGAAAAAGCCTCCGCAGGTTTCCCCGCGGAGACTTTCGCCACAAAGGCTATTTGTCGGCGTCGGCATCGACGACGGCATGGTCATCATCAGCATCATCGGATGCGGCTTCGGCATCCTCCTGCATGGCCGCCTGCGCAAAGGCCGCGGCATCAGCCGCCAGCTCCTCCTCGCTCATACGAGGCGCACGCTTCTTGGTCGGCATGCCAGCCGCCTTGGCATTGCGCTCCTCCTTGGCCGCCAGGATATCGCCCTCGCGCTCAAGGTAGGCGTCCCACTCGTTATCGAGCAGGGCATTCACGGCATCGCCCTCGACAGTCTCGCGCTCAAGCAGCACCTTCGCCATCAGATCGAGCTGATCGCGACGGGCGTCCAGGATCTCGACCGCACGACGATGGGCCTCACGCATAATGCGCTGAACCTCGATATCGATGCGGCGCGCCGTCTCCTCGGAGTAATCCTGGTGATCGGCGTAATCGCGACCAAGGAATACCTGATGCTGCGCCTCACCAAACACTTGCGTACCCAGTTCCTCGCTCATGCCCAGGCGCGTGACCATCTCGCGCGCCATCTTGGTCGCGCGCTCCAGATCGTTGCTCGCGCCCGACGTGATGTCGTCGCACATGAGCTCCTCGGCAACGCGACCGCCCAAGAACACGGCGAGCTCGTCGAGCATCTCGTTCTTGGTCTTGAGGAAGTGATCCTCCTGCGGAAGCTGCAGTGTGTAGCCCAGGGCCTGACCGCGGCTGACGATCGAGATCTTGTGGACCGGATCGGAGTGCTCCAGGATGTGGCCCACCAAAGCGTGACCGCTCTCATGGTAGGCAATCGTGGTGCGCTCGGCCTCGGTCATCACGCGACCCTTGCGTTGCGGTCCGGCAATCACGCGCTCCATCGACTCCTCGACCTCGTCCATCGAGATCACGGAACGATGACGGCGAGCGGCCAGCAACGCAGACTCGTTGAGCAGGTTCGCCAAATCGGCACCAGTAAAGCCAACGGTCATCTGGGCGAGCTTCTCGAACTTCACGTCCTCGTCCATCGGCTTGTTCTCGGCATGCACGCGCAAGATCTGCTCGCGGCCCTTTACGTCCGGACGGTCGACCGTGACCTGACGGTCAAAACGGCCGGGACGCAGCAGTGCCGGATCCAGAATGTCGGGGCGGTTGGTGGCAGCGATCAGGATGACCGACTCGCTCTCCTCAAAACCGTCCATCTCGACCAGCAGCTGGTTGAGCGTCTGCTCGCGCTCGTCGTGACCGCCGCCCAGACCGGCTCCGCGCTGACGTCCCACGGCATCAATCTCATCGATGAAGATGATCGACGGGGCCTGGGACTTGGCCTCCTTAAAGAGGTCACGCACGCGGCTGGCGCCGACACCCACGAACATCTCGACAAAGTCAGAACCCGAGATGCTAAAGAACGGCACGCCCGCCTCGCCGGCAACGGCCTTGGCCAGCAGCGTTTTACCGGTGCCCGGAGGGCCCACCAGCAACACGCCACGCGGGATCTTGGCGCCCAGCTTGCGATAGCGATCCGGATCGCTCAAAAAGTCACGGATCTCCTCGAGCTCCTCGACTGCCTCGTCCACGCCGGCAACGTCCTCGAACTTAACCTTGGGGCGCGTGGCCTCGTTGGTCTTGGCGTTGGTCTTGCCAAACTGCATGTTCCTGTTGTTGGCACCCATCATCTGGCGCATAAAGTAGAACATGATGGCAATCAGGGCGATCGTCGGCAGCACACTCATCGCCAAGTCGCCCCAAAAATCGGGGTCATTGGTGTTGACGATGTACTTGGTATCGGGGTGCTCCGCCATAAGCTCGGCAAGCGAATCGGAGCCGACATAGGTCGAGGAGAAGCTCTTGAGCTCGCTCGTGTCGCCCTTGTCCTTTTTCGTCTTCCAGTAATGACCCGCCACGCTTCCGTCTTGAACCGTATAGGTCAAATCTTCGACGCGATCCTGCTTAATGGCGTTGACCATCTCGCTCGTCGCGAGCTTTACGGTATTGCTGGAATTGGCAAAGCCGGAGCCCATGTTAAAGAAGGCGTAGCCCAGAAGCGCGCAAGCCAAAATAAAATACAGCCAGCCCGTACGCGTGGGCTTCTTGCCTCCGGGCATCCCCGGGATCTTAGGCTCCCGGGGAGTCTGAGAATTGTTATCGTTACGGTCGTCGGGCATCTTACGAATAAACCTCCGGTTTCAAAATGCCCAGATACGGAAGGTTACGATAGCGCTCGGCATAGTCGAGGCCGTAGCCCACCACAAAGGCATCGGGGCAATGGGTTCCAACATACTTGGGCGTGACGGCCGAGGTACGGTCCTCAACGTCCTTCCACAGGAAGGCGGCAACCTCCAGCGAGGCGGGCTTGCGGCTCTCGAGGTTCTTCATCAGATACTTGAGCGTCAGGCCCGAGTCCAGAATGTCCTCGACGATCAGCACGTCGCGACCGCGGATGTCGATATCCAGGTCCTTAATGATACGCACGATGCCCGAGGACTTCACACCGTCGCCATAGCTCGAAACAGCCATGAAATCGATGTTGGTCGGCAGCTCGATCTTGCGCATCAGGTCGCCCATAAAGACCACGGCGCCGCGCAGGACCGCAATCAGCACCAGATCCTTACCCGCGTAGTCGCGAGTAATCTGCTCGCCTAGGCGAGAGACGATACCGTCGATATCCTCCTGCGTAAACAGAACCTTCTCGATATCCGGATGTTGAGAAGCCATGACAACCCTTTCTTGTGCTTATCGCCCACGCACCGCCGCATGGACGCGAACTACACATTCTAGCAGCGCACGGGGTATATTTACCAGCACGTGCGCCATCAGCGCGGGAATACCGTCAACGTCGCACAGAATAGCTGGCGCGAAGCGCTATTCCGCATCGACCACGCGAAGCAGATAGGCCACGCGCGTCGCCGCCGTGCACTTAAAACGCTCGTCCGCGCGAACGCCCGCGACCCATACTACGGCACCTCCCGGAGCCGTTCTTACCACGGGTACGCCAGAGCGGTCTGAAACAGGAATGCGCGCCTCGTTTAACAGGTCTGACACTTTCTTGCTTCGGCCGTTCATCCCCAACGGGCACATCACGTCTCCCGGCACAGGGCTATCCACCCACAGGCGCGCCGATCGTGCCTCGGTGGGGATCTCCCCGCGCGAGCCGGCTAACATCCGCTCGCCATCGCGGTCGGCAAACCCCAGGGCCGCCGCATCCACCAAGGCCGCAACCTTTCCGGCAGCAGCAAGCTCGCGGGCACGGTGCACGATATCGCACCCCGGCTCCACAGCCATCGGCTCCGCTGTCAGCATATGCCCCGCCCCCAGCGGCAGACAACCGGGAACGGAGATCCAATCGGCCACTAAACCCTCGCGCGCCGCCGGGGCCTTGAACGCCAGCATGCCAAACTCCACACGGGCATCAATTCCCGCAGGAAGCGTAACCGAGCCCGAGCCCGCAGCGACGCAGGCGAGCACGCGCTCCACGTGCCGCATCTCCGGTCGCGCGTCGGGATCGATGCGCTTAATCGCCAACCGCACGATACGCCGTGCAATCACAACCTCAGCGGCGGCAAGACGGCGCGCATCGAGCACCAGTGCGCCCGCCGCTTCCTTGCGCAGGCAGCTTCGAAACGCCTGTGCCGAAAGCTGGGAAAGAAAGGCGTCTTCGTCGCCCAGAATTTCGCAAGCGGCGCCAATCGTCTTACAGACGCTCGCGTTGCGCCGTGCCACCACCGGCATCACCCGATGGCGTACATAGTTGCGCAGGTACGAAACGTCCTCGTTGCTTTCATCTTCCCGCCATGGCTGACCGTGCACCTGCAGATAGCTCACGAGCTCATCGTGCGTGAGGTCGAGCAAGGGGCGAACCACAATGTTCCGACGGCGCGGAATGCTCGATAGACCCGCGGGACCCGACCCTTTAATGGCATTCATCAAAAATGTTTCCGCGCGGTCCGACGAAGTATGCGCGGTACAGATACGAGCCGCCGTCCGCGGTGCGCCCGATTCAGCACAAAGTTCGCGAACATATCTCCGTGCCGCGGCATAGCGCACCTCGCGAGCCGCAGCCTCGATATTGCCCGATTCGTCATCAAAATAGGCATGCTCAACACACAGCGGCAAGCCGTATTGCGCGCACAGGTCACGTACAAAGGCCTCGTCGCCATCGGATGCCTCCCCGCGCAGATGATGGTTTACATGCAGCACGTGCAATCGCTCGCGCGCAATGGGAGCGACGCCGCGCCCGTCCTGGATATCCAGCTTTGATGTGCAAGCCATAAGGAGCAGCGCCGTCGAGTCCGCACCGCCTGATACCATGAGCACTACGGGGGCAGCGGCCCGCCGCGTTGCCAGGGCGCTCTTATCCGTCCTCGGCGCGGCATGATGTCCATAGTGCTGAGATACCGTTGGCATTCGCTTCCTCCTCTATTCGTCCGCACTCATTGTATCCTTTGGAATCTTATGTCTCGCCTGCACCTTCATATCCTCGGCAGCGGCTCAAAAGGCAACTGCGCACTCGTCGAGGGGCCTCAGGGGCTCATCATGATCGACAACGGCCTGTCCCGCCGCGAGACACTTAAACGCATGGCGGAGCTTGGCCTCTCGGCAGACGACGTCGCCTCTCTTGTAATCACCCATGAGCATGGTGACCATATCAAGGGGCTCGATGTATGGTGCAAGCACTGGCATGGTCCCCTCTTTGCCAGCAGGGACACCCTTTCATGCAAAGAAAACCTCGCGCACCTGCCCGTAGAGGAATTTGACCCCGGCGACACGCTCCCCATTGCCGGCATCCACGTGCAAACCTACTCAACATCGCACGATGTCATCAATCCTGTCGGCTATCGATTTAATGCTCTCGATGATTCCATTGGGTTTGCCACCGACACCGGAGAGTTATCGAGCAAGGCCATAGGCATCCTCAAAGACTGTCGAGTTCTCGCGCTCGAAAGTAACCACGATGTAACTATGTTGCGCGAAGGAGCGTACCCCCGCTTTCTTCAGGAGCGCATCCTGTCCACAAAGGGGCACCTCTCCAACAACCAGGCCGCCGAAGCCGCGCGCGAACTTGTTACCGATCGCACCGAACAGCTCATCGCCATGCATATCAGCCAGGACAATAATCGTCCAAGCCTTACCGTCAAAAGCTATGCCAACGCGCTTGATGCAAGTCTCGATGATGAACTCGGCAGTTCTGCCACCCGTCTTCAAGGGCCACGGAAGCTCTCGATACGCCCTGCAAGCCAGTATCAACCGACAACCATTCAATAGCCCCTCAAGACAACAAGGGGGGGCTGGGAATCACTTCCCAGCCCCCCTTAACTCATACTCTCGGTTGAAGCAGAGCCATCGTTAGTCGATGGAGATCTTCGTAACGTTCTTCTTCTCGACAATCTTGGGAACCGTAACGGTCAGGATGCCGTCAGCATACTTAGCCGAAAGGCCCTCGCTCGAAGCGTCCTTCAGATACACGCCGCGCGTCGCGCTGTACGAGCTAAACTCCTTCTGCAGGAAGTTCTTGCCCTCGTTCTCCTCGTCCTCCACAACGTTCACGCTAATCGACAGGCGACCCTCGTTAAGCTCAACGTCGATATCATCCTTAGCGACGCCGGTCAGATAGGCCTTGACCTCATAACCATCGCCCTTGTCCTCGACATCAACGGGGAACGCCTTGGAAGCAATCGAGTTGTTTGCAAGATCGGTCATATCATCAAACAAATCGAACAGCGAGCTAGCAGAAGGACGAACGCCAAAAACCGAACGATAAGGAACCATGCTTGCCATGTTTACCACTCCTTTTAAGGACTGCCGAGTCATCTTCTAGGTGACTGGGACTTCTTTTGACGCTGTTATATATGCCCAGCCGCTTCTTATATATACATCGACTATAAAGTTTTTTGAGTCTATTGATATAAGCATATCTAAGTCTGGTTGACTAAGGTTTTGTCTAATAAACGGAATTTGCACGAAGGCTTAAATAATGTATGCAATCCCATCAAAACTAGACGGCTGGCTTACAATGGGCGCATACACGATATTGATGACGAGCTAAGGGCATCATGGACGATCAAAAACAGGACAACACGTTTATGCCGGAGCAGGACGAAGCATCCAGCCCGCAACCGATTCGATTCCATCGCCCCCACATCTCGCAAGAGCCCATCAATGGCCCAGAGCCCAAATATGTGACAAGAAACCGATATCAAACGCTCGAAGAAGCCCAAACGGGACGTAAACATATGGGCGTTGCCTCGGGAGACCCTGTATATCTGAAAGACGCACCATTATCTAAAAACAGTGCAGTTAGTGATGAGCCGATGAAAGCATCCGCCGCTCATCAACAAAGAGGGCCTCGACCCAAGCAAACCTTGACGCATTCGGCTCGCTATCTCGAGACTCCAAAACAGGGAAAATCAATCTTCGTTTCGTCAAGTAAACGACGCAAGCAGCATCAGCTGACAATCCTGCTTATGATCATTGCGGCCATAGCAGTTGCCCTTGTTATACGATTTATTTTCTTTAAATAAAGGCTCAATACCGAAAACAACAAGATCGTCTGGTGTAATTGAGTCATTCACGCCCCGTAAACTCAAAAAAGGGGGAGGCCGCGAGGCCTCCCCCTTCTAAGTCCAATGACGGCTCGGTGCCGTCCACCGGTCAGCGGCGCCCTGGCCTCCCACGGGCTCACCCCGCAGTACTCTCGGCGCGATGGGGCTTAGCTTCCGGGTTCGGAACGGGACCGGGCGTGCCCCCCATGCTCTGGCCGCTGACCGGTGGGCGGCGCCCACCGTTACGGTGTCCTGGGTCTCATCTACGTGCCCTGGGGGCCGCATGGCGCATAGGGGAGGTGACTCGGGGGCATCCTCGTGCCCGGACCGCGCATGAGCGCTAGGTCCCGCGGGCCGCGAGGTGCGGTTCCGGAAGAGCTCGGGCGATTAGTGCGGCTCGGCTGAGGCTGTCGCCAGCCTTGCACCTGCCGTCTATCGACCAGGTAGTCTACCTGGGCCCTTACCGGAAGGAGAACTAATCCCTGGAACGGCTTCCCGCTTAGATGCCTTCAGCGGTTATCCGCGCCGCACGCGGCTACCCGGCCGTGCCGTTGGTCGACAACCGGTTCACCGGAGGTGCGTCCACCCCGGTCCTCTCGTACTGGGGGCAGCCTCCATCGATTCTCCTGCGCCCACGGAGGATAGGGACCGAACTGTCTCACGACGTTCTGAACCCAGCTCGCGTACCGCTTTAAACGGCGAACAGCCGTACCCTTGGGACCTGCTCCAGCCCCAGGATGCGATGAGCCGACATCGAGGTGCCAAACCTTGCCGTCGATGTGGACTCTTGGGCAAGATCAGCCTGTTATCCCCGGAGTACCTTTTATCCGTTGAGCGACGGCCCACCCACTCGGGGCCGCCGGATCACTAGAGCCTGCTTTCGCACCTGCTCGGCTTGTGGGCCTCGCAGTCAAGCCCGCTTGTACTCTTGCATTCAAAAGGACGGTTGCCGACCGTCCCGAGCGGACCTTCGCGCGCCTCCGTTACCCTTTAGGAGGCGACCGCCCCAGTCAAACTGCCCGCCTGGCACGGTCCCCGAGCCGGTCGACGGCCTCGGGTTAGGACGCCGGTCGCGCGAGGGCAGTATTCCAAGGGCGGCTCCCCGGGGGCTGGCGCCTCCGGATCTGTGCCTCCTGCCTATCCTCTACACGCGGGACCAGCGGCCAATGCCAAGCTGCAGTGAAGGTTCACGGGGTCTTTCCGTCCTTCCGCGGGTAAGTCGCATCTTCACGACCAGTGCAATTTCACCGGGTCCATGGTCGAGACAGCGCCCAAGTCGTTGCGCCTTTCGTGCAGGTCGGAACTTACCCGACAAGGAATTTCGCTACCTTAGGACCGTTATAGTTACGGCCGCCGTTTACCGGGGCTTGGCTTCGGGGCTTCGCGCGATGCGCTAACTCCTCCGCGTGACCTTCCGGCACCGGGCAGGCGTCAGACCCTATACGTCGCCTTGCGGCTTCTGCAGAGTCCTGTGTTTTTGGTAAACAGTCGCTTGGGCCTCTCCACTGCGGCCCGCCTCCGCTCCCGGAGCAAGTCCGTTCACGTACGCGCGGGCACCCCTTCTCCCGAAGTTACGGGGCCATTGTGCCGAGTTCCTTGACCATGGTTGACCCGATCGCCTCGGTATGTTCTACCCACCCACCTGTGTCGGTTTGCGGTACGGGCGCGCACGCGCCTGCCTAGGGGTTTTTCTAGGGACCTCGGGCTCACTCGCTTCGCTTGATCGCTTCGTCCGGAGCCTCGCCCTCGTGCGGACCGGATTTCCCTGGTCCGCGGGCCGCGCTCCATCACGGGGACGTCCAGAACCCCGCCGAGCCACCCCCATCCGTCGCCCCGTCGGTCGTAGCGCCGCGTGCGCGGTGCAGGAATGTCTGCCTGCTGCGCGTCGGCTACGCCTCCCGGCCTCGCCTTAGCCCCCGACTGACCCTGGGAGGATTAGCCTTGCCCAGGAAACCTCGGGTTCACGGCGGACGAGTTACTCTCTCGTCTCTCGCTACTCATGCCAGCATTCTCACTCCCATGCGCTCCACCGCCGGTCGCCCGGCGGCTTCACCGCCCATGGGAAGCTCCCCTACCGATTCTATATAGATAAAATCCCGCCGCTTCGGTGTCCAGCTTAGCCCCGTGTATTGTCGGCGCATGTCCACTCGACCAGTGAGCTGTTACGCACTCTTTGAATGGATGGCTGCTTCTAAGCCAACATCCTGGTTGTCTGGGCGGACGCACATCCTTTGCCACTCGGCTGGAACTTGGGGACCTTAGCGGGCGGTCCGGGCTGTTTCCCTCTCGAGCACACAGCTTAGCCCACATGCTCTGACTGCCGCGCTCTGGGCCGCCGGCATTCGGAGTTCGGTTGGATTCGGTAGGCGGCGAAGCCCCCTCGTCCATCCGGTGCTCTACCTCCGGCGGTGAACGCGCGACGCTAGCCCTAAAGCTATTTCGGGGAGAACGAGATATCTCCGGGTTTGATTGGCCTTTCACCCCTATCCGCAGGTCATCGCCGCCGTTTTCAACCGACGTGCGTTCGGCCCTCCACGGGGTCTTACCCCCGCTTCAGCCTGCCCACGGATAGCTCACCCGGCTTCGCGTCCGCGGCGCGGGACTCAAGTCGCCCTGTTAAGGCTCGCTTTCGCTCCGGCTCCCTTTCGGTTAACCTCGCCCCGCGCCAGCGACTCGCTGGCTCATTCTACAAAAGGCACGCCGTCACACCACAAGGGTGCTCCGACTGCTCGTGGGCGCACGGTTTCAGGTACTGTTTCACTCCCCTCCCGGGGTGCTTTTCACCTTTCCCTCACGGTACTGGTGCGCTATCGGTCACAGGGTAGTACTCAGGCTTGGATGGTGGTCCACCCAGGTTCGGACCGGGTTTCACGTGCCCGGCCCTACTCAGGGACCGCGTCGCGCCGTCCGGTCTGGGTTCGCGTACGGGGCTGTCACCCGCTGCGGCCGGCCCTCCCATGCCGTTCCGCTCCCCAGCCGGACCTGCGCCCGGGGGCGGCAGCCCCCGGATGCGCGGCCCTGCAACCCCGCCGGCGGAACCCCTGCCGGGTACGCCCGCTCGACGGTTTGGCCATCGGTCCCCTTTCGCTCGCCGCTACTCGGGGAGTCTCGAGATTGATTTCCTCTCCTCCGGGTACTTAGATGTTTCAGTTCCCCGGGTTGTCCTCCCCACCCCTATGTGTTCGGGGTGGGGATATCCACACTGCTGTGGATGGGTTCGCCCATTCGGAGACCCCCGGGTCGAAGGATGTGTGCTCCTCGCCGGGGATTATCGCAGCTTGCCGCGTCCTTCATCGGCTCCCTGTGCCAAGGCATCCGCCGTGCGCCCGTGGTATCTTGCGGGACCGCTCTCGGGCCCGCGGGATATCCACGTGTCGCTAAAATTAATTAATCGATATCATGAATAGCGCTCGTATGTCGCAATTCGGGTATCTCATACCGCGGCACAGTAGTTGACTGTGCTCGCGATCAGATGCTCCTCACTCATTTATAAGTGAATTCTTCTTGTTTGGATCGGATGAATGATTGCTATCATTCTGTCT
>CABJBO010000027.1 GCA_902363875.1 Coriobacteriaceae bacterium
TGTGCGGCGTAGGCCGCTTATTAGCCCGTCCAAGAATTGGGGCGCAGTTCACAAACGAGCGGGGATTTTTGGACACCCAAATGACGAGAGTGGAAATCTCCCACTTTGAGCCTGCACATAGGCCAAAAATGGGAGATTATCCACTCTCGTTCTGCGAGCACTCATTGGGGACGTACTTAAATGAGTAGTTTCACTCATTTAAGTACGTCCCCAATGAGTAGGAAAAATGGGCCATGTGTCCCAGTTGTGGAGACTCGTTGAGCCGTCTGGGTATCGTGAAAGGCTGCGCACTCCCCCATCATCAAAAGTGACACACGCTACCAGTTGATGGGAGGCAGCCATGGGCTTCTTTGACAAGATGTTCGAGAAGAAAGAGTGCGCGATTTGCGGTACCGAGCTGGGACTTCTAGGTAAGACAAAAATCAATGAAGGCTACCTGTGCAAAGAGTGCGCCGGCAAGCTCTCCCCCTACTTTCACGGCTATCGCTCCAGCACCGCGGACGATATCCGTGAGCAACTCGCCTACCGCGAGGCCAACGCCGAGCGCCTGGCGTCGTTCAACCCCACGCGCACGCTTTCTGCCGGGCGCACCAACATCATGCTCGATGAGGACGCGGGCCTGCTGATCATCACCTCGCAGAGCCGCTGGCGCGACGCCAATCCCGACATCATCGAGTTCTCGCAGGTACTCGGCTGCGATATGGATATCGACGAGCATCGCACCGAGATCTATCGCGAGACCGAGGACGGCGAGCGCGAGAGCTACAACCCGCCGCGCTACGACCTGGATTACGACTTTAATCTGACCATTCACGTCAACACGCCGTACTTTACCGAGATCAACCTGCGCGTAAACGACTCCACCATCGATCAGCGCGGCTCCATCGAATACCGCGAGGCCAAGCGCCAGGCAACCGAGGTCCGCGACGCGCTGGTGCAGCTGCACCAGGAGACGCGCGACAGCGTCGTTGCCGCCAAGGCCCCCAAGACTGCGGTGACCTGCCCCTTCTGCGGTGCAACCACCATTCCCGATGCCAGTGGGCGCTGCGAATACTGCGGCGGCGCCATCGGCGCATAGCCTCCGGCACGGAAAGGACCGATCATGGCCTTCGAGAGCGTTAACTATCAGTGCCCTGCCTGCGGTGGCCCCCTGCATTTTGCCAGCGCCGAGCAAAAGCTCGTCTGCGACTACTGTGACTCACGCTTTGAAGTCGAAGAAGTCGAGGCCCTCTATCGCGAGCGCCAGGACAAGGCCGACGCCAAAGCCGATGCGGCAGCCGCAACGCCCAAGTCCGTCGCCGACGACGCGGTGCAGGAGCTCGCCCAAAACGCCGGCTACATCTGCTCGTCGTGCGGCGCCGAGCTCGTGTCCGACGGCACCGTCGCCGTCACCACCTGCCCGTACTGCGGTAACTCCGCCGTGGCGCCCGGCCAGCTCTCAGGCGACTTCTCGCCCGACCTGGTGATTCCGTTTAAGCTCGGGCACGACGACGTCACAGCCGCACTCAAGGAACACTACAAGGGCAAGATCTTGCTGCCCAAGAGCTTTGTCACCGGCAACCACATCGACGAGGTCCAAGGTGTCTACGTGCCGTTTTGGCTCTACGGCGCCCGCGTGGACGGCGAAGTGTACTTTGACGCGACCAACGAGACCGTGACCGAGGAATCCGACCGCACCGTCACGACCACCGACCACTACGATGCCTATCGCAAGGGCAATATCTCGTTTAAGCGCGTGCCCGTCGACGGATCGTCCAAGATGCCCGACGGCCACATGGACGCCATCGAGCCGTTTGACTACGACGCGCTGCGTCCGTTCTCGGTCGCATATATGCCCGGCTACATCGCCAACCGTTACGACGAGGACTGCGAGACCTGCAAGGCGCGCGCCGAGCGCCGTATGGAAGAAAGCACGATCTCGGCCCTGCGCGAGACTGTCGTCGACGAATACGACGATGCCACGGTCGAAAGCAAGCAGCTCGACTACACCTGGGAAGACAGCGACTACGCCCTGTTCCCCGTCTGGATGCTCTCCACCTCGTGGAACGGCAAGAGCTACCTGTTTGCCATGAACGGCCAGACCGGCCGCTTGGTCGGCGAGCTCCCCTGTTCCAAGCCCAAGCTCGCCATCGCCTCGGTGCTGTTCTTTGTGATCGGATTTGTCCTCTCCCAGATTCTCTTTATGGGCGAGAACGCCTTCGATCCGGATTACCTCGCCTTTGATATCGAGGGCATCCTCATCAACATCATCGCGCCGCTGATCATCGTGATTATCGGAGACGTGCTACTGGTAGGCCAGCTCAAGACGGCCAACGAGGCCACCCACGCCGACGAGTACTGCGGCGAGCTCGACCTGACCGAGAAGCACGACACCTTCAGCCACACCGAGACCACCGTTGTCATGAAAGACGACAAGGACGACTAAGCAATCCAACCAATACCACCCGGCCTTTGACGAGAAAGGAAGATCACCATGGGACTCTTGAAAGCTGGATTGGGAGCTGCCGGCGGCGTCATGGCCGACCAGTGGAAGGAATTTATCTACTGCGAATCGATGCCTGCTGACGTCTTGGCCTGCAAGGGCAGCAAACGCACCGGTGGCCGCAGCTCCAACACGCGCGGCGAGGACAACGTCATCTCCAACGGCTCCGTCATCGCCGTCAACGACGGCCAGGGCATGCTCGTGGTGCAAAACGGCAAGATCATCGAAGTCGCACTGGAGCCCGGTGAGTTCGTCTTCGATACCGGCAGCGAGCCGAGCGTCTTTAGCGGCAACCTAGGCGATTCCATCAAGGAGACCTTCGCCAATATCGGCAGCCGCTTTACCTTTGGCGGCGACGCGGGCAAGGACCAGCGCGTCTACTTCATCAACACCAAGGAGATCATCGGCAACAAGTACGGCACCGCCTCGCCCGTGCCCTTCCGCGTGATCGATAACAACATTGGCCTGGACGTTGACATCTCCGTGCGCTGCAACGGCGAGTACTCGTACCGCATCACCAACCCGCTGCTGTTCTACACCAACGTGTGCGGCAACGTGACCGATAGCTACACGCGCGACAAGATCGACAGCCAGCTTAAGTCCGAGCTGCTCACCGCCCTGCAGCCCGCCTTTGCCAAGATCTCGGAAATGGGCATCCGCTACAGCGCCATCCCCGGCCACACCACCGAGCTCGCCCGCGCGCTCAACGAGGTCCTCTCTGCCGATTGGCGTGACCTGCGCGGCGTCGAGATCGTGAGCTTTGGCGTCAACTCCATCGCCGCCTCGCAAGAGGACGAGCAGATGATCAAGGATCTGCAGAAAGCCGCGGTCATGCGCGATCCCACCATGGCGGCAGCCAACATTGCCAGCGCCCAGAGCGACGCAATGCGCGCGGCAGCCGCCAACCCCAACGGCGCGATGGCAGGCTTTATGGGCATGGGCATGGCAGGTGGCATGGGCGGCATGAACGCCAGCCAGCTGTTCGCCGCCGGCCAAGCACGGCAGCAGGCCGCCCCGCAGCCGGCTCCGGCACCCGCTCCCGCACCGGCTCCCGCCGCTGCTCCCGCGGCCGGCACATGGACCTGCAGCTGCGGCGCCACCAACACCGGCAAGTTCTGCTCCGAGTGTGGCAGTCCCGCACCCGCCCCGGCACCGGCCAAGTGGTTCTGCCCCAACTGCGGCAGCGAAAACGGCGGCAAGTTCTGCAGCAACTGCGGAACGCCCAGGCCCTAGCCCCTCTATCTGGTAATTGGCGGGGGATCCGCCACCCCCGCATTTGCTTCTATGGGTTTCGTTCGATAAAGGAGGACACCATGAAGACAACGTTCAAAAAGTCCGTACTCGCATTTCTGACATGCGTCCTTGCGCTCGCCTTTGCCCTGACGGGCTGCAGCGGCGGCGGCAAAGACCCCAAGGCCAACTTCGTCGGCAGCTGGGAACTCTCGGGTGGAACCCTGGAGGGCGAAGAACTGACCGATGAGTACATGAAGATGCTCGAGGATTGGGGTGTGCGCTGCGTCCTGATTCTCGATGAGGACGGTACAGGTGCCCTCGACCTGTTCCTTGAAGTCGTCGACCTTAAATGGGAGGCAAAGGACGCCACCACCGTAACCATCACCGCCGAAGACGAGTCGCATGACATGAAGCTCAAGGACGGCAAGCTCATCCTCGAAGAGGATGACGGCAATCTTGTCTTTACCAAGTCCGACAAGGACCTGTCCGGCACGGTGAAGAAGGATCGCGAGGCGGCCGAGAAGGAAGAAGAGATCGACGAGGCCGTCGAAGACGACGACGTCCAGAAGATTGAAATCTCCCCCGCCGTCACCGTTGCCGATGACGACCTGTGCACCATCACCGTCACCGAGAAGTTCAAGGACGAGTGGGGCGACATCGGTTTTGTCGTCAACATCACCAACAAGAGCGACAAGGACCTGACCTTCTACGCTCCTTCCGGCAAGACCAACGTCAACGGCACCATGAAGGAACCCTGGTTCTCGGCTCACCTGATGCCCGGCACCAACGCCACCGAGGAATTCACGTTCTCGAGCGGCGAGCTTGACAGCCTTGACGACCTGGTCAACACGACCATCGGCATCGACGCCTACCTGACCGATTCCTACGAGGACGTCGCCTCCTACAGCGTAACCATCGCGTAGCGGTAGACCACGACAGCCGCGGATTGGCGGACACATCCGCGCACACCAGACGGGGCCGCAGGAGATGATCCTGCGGCCCCGCCGCTTTATGCCGACAGCACTGCCCATACAAGCAGGCCGCCCGCCGTTTTTAGATGCGAAACGGTGGGCGGCCTATCTTTGCGGTGCCGGAACACGGGTGAGCGCATCGATTACGGGCGCTCCATGTTGGGAACGATGCTGCCCTCGGTCACCGCATGCACGGCCAGGCGCATGATGTTGTCGTAGCCGGTCTTGCTCAGGATCTCCGAGATGCGGCGCTTGATGGTGCCCTCGCTCATAAACAGCTCGGCCGCGATCTCGCGACGACTTTTGCCCTCGCAGGCAAGGCGCAAAATCGATAGCTCGACATCGTCGAGGGCTGCCGTGCCCGAAAAAATGCTCTCGGGCGGCTTGGGAAACGTGCAGTAGCCAGCCAACGTGGAGCGCATCACGGCGAACAGCTCGTCGATACCGACGTTCTTGTACACAAAGCTATCGACGCCCGCCTCGCGGGCCTGATCGACAAAGGTGATCTCGGGCATGCCTGTCATGATAATGACGCGACACTCGGGCAGTTGTTCTTTGATGCGCGCCGCCGCCACGATGCCGTTGGAATCGTGTTCGGTGCACACATCCATCAGTATCATGTCCGGACGCTCCTTAAGCACAACGTCCAAGGCATCCGAGGCGTCGGCGATCGCGGCGACAACGGTCATGTCGGGCTGGTCGCCCACGGAACGCGCGAGGCTCTCGCGCAAGATAGCCTGGTCTTCGACGATTAACGCGCGGATCATGAGTTTCTCCTTTGGGACGTGTCGTTGGCGTTAAGCGGAATGGATACCGTAAGCGTAAAGGGCGGGGTGGCGTGGACCTCTAGGCTGCCACCCAGATCTTGCGCGACATGCCTCATACCTGGGATACCCGTTCCCTCGCGATACGATACGGGGGCCGGAGACCCGTCGTTAGAAATCGTCATGTGCGCGACGGCGTCAGCATCCGTCCCCTCCTGCCACAAGCGCACATGGACCCGATGCGCCTGCGCATGCTTGGTGGCATTGGTCGAGGCCTCGCGGATAATCTGCAAAAAGACGGCGGCGACACGCGCGTCCTCAGGCAGCGCGCCCTCCACATCGATCTGCACGCTCACCAGGCCAAAGGCATGGACGATATCGCCCAGTTGCTCTGCCGGTTCGGTGTCGCCCCCGCTGCGCAGATCGGCAGCGATTGAGCGCAGCAGCGGGTCGATCTGCTCGAGCGACTCGTCATCCAGGCGCCCCTCCTCCAAATAGCGATGGAGGATGGACAGGCGCTGGCCGATCACATCGTGCACGCGGGAACGCATGCGCAGGTAGGCCGCATTGTCGGCAACCTTTTTGACTTCTTCGATCTGGGCCTGGAGCTCTTGGCCCGCAAGCTCAAGCAGGTGGTTGGCCTGCGCCAGGCGGTCATGCGCATGCGCATACTCTGTCACATCCAGACCGATTATGCGCTCGAACGAACGGCCCGAGACCATAACGCCATCGCACACAAACAGGCGAATCTCGGCGGGAGAAACCTCGACCACCGCACGCGCCTCACCAAAGCGGTCCAGGTTGATCCGCACGCTGTTCTTACCGCCTCCGGGCATTTGCATGCTGAGCTTGCGCAGGTCGTTCCATGTACCGCTCATATCGCCTAGGTCGGTGGGCATATGAAGCTCCACCAGGTTTTTGCGCATGCAGCGGTTCATGAGCAGTGGACGGCCCCTCGAGTCCAGATACAGGATGCCCACGGGAATCACGTTGATGGTTTCGATCGTCGAGAACGCGGTGATATCCTCCTGGCGGTTACGGACGTCCATCAAGAGCGCCGCGACGGAACGGAACAGGAAGAACGCTCCCTCTGCGATAAGGACAACGGCCCACACCGAGCCCATGGCAAAAACCACCGGCGGTGTCACGGCGCCAACAAGCAGCAGCTCGGCCAGCATGACAGGGCGACGATAGTGCACCATAAGGACCACGCCATAGGCAAAGATCGCGGCATTGAGCCACAGCACTCCGCCCATTGCCCTGGCGCAAACGTCAAGCGGCGCCACCAGATACGAGCCAGACGACGCGAATAAGATGAGCGCCGAAATCATCAGGTGAAGCACAAGGCTCGTCTCGTAGGCGCAAATCACCTTACGGTTATAGGACGAGCGGCGCGATGCGATGAGCGGGACGTGGATCATCTGCAGACACGCAGCCAGGGCAAAGATAACATCGAGCGCAACGATTTGGGGAAGGATGAACGAAATCTGCATCGTCACTCACCCGCCCTCGGCATCAAGACGATCATGCGCAGCTGGCCGGGCTCGCCCTCAAGGCGGTATGCCACGTTGCGCCCTTGCAGAGCGCTTTCGAGCTCTTGCGCAGCGGGCGTCTGCGAAAGATCTTCATCATCGTTGGAAAAAAGCGTGGCGCGCAGCTCGACACTGCACCGGTCATGGTCGCCCAAGTGATACATAAGCGCCGGATGGTCGGTGGTGTAGGCAAAAAACGCAAAGTCATACACGCAGTCGTACAGGGCGCTTACCGTACTGGCGTGCATCGGGCGCCGTATGGCGATAATCGAGGCGCAATCGACATCGATGGTGCGCAGGTCACTTGCGAGCTCGTTGGCGATGAGCTGAATGCGGTCGCGGTCAAAACCGCTCTCCCCGTGCTGTGCCAACGTGAGCGACCCCTTGCGTTTGCAATAGGCGACGAGCATCTTGGCGCGCTGCAGCATGCGGTAACGCTCGTGCGAAGATGCCTCATCGGTCAACGGCGGCAGCGAGCTCAACAGGTCGTACATCCCTTCGAGCGCACGGGCAAGCGCTTGGTCCACGTCTTGGACCAGTAAGGTCTCGGCCTCTTGGTCTGCCAGATGCGTCTTAAGGTCGTAGTCGGCGGCGAGCAGCTCGTTTTGGCGCTGCAGCTCCATGCGACGATGCGCCAGCTCGCGATTGAGCTCGTTGAGCTCCGACACGTCTTGGGCAAGCAGGGCCGATCCGCCCAGCAGTGGAAAGGCTCGGTACATCACATCGGGATCGGACGCCACGGCAAAGGCATGGGCATGCCCGTGTTCCTGGGCCCGCAGCTCTTCGCACACGCCCGCCGGCATTGGCTTTGACACCGGTGTGGCATAGACTTCCTGCAGGTCGCGCGTTAGAACTTTGAGGTCGAGCGGCAAGGTATCGAAGATGCCAGCAATGTCGTGATATGACGGAATGACACCGCAATCGAGACAGATTTCCATCGCCACCACGCACAAGACGCAATAGACGAGCGAGAAGTTGAGCCTCCATGCCCAGGGCACGCGCAGAGCATACGAGATGGCAAAGAACGCACCACCCAACAAAACAAGCGCCGCCGTGCCCGAGAAACGTTGGATGCGAAAGGACGAGGACCGGCCCACCAGGATAAAAAAGGCCACGAAGTTAAAGGCCGTCCACACTAAGACGGCGAAATAGCCCCAGCCGTACGTGTAATCGTTGCTCCAGGTGTCGCTTGCACGGTCAAAGTGGAATACCTGCCGGTGGAAATCGTTGGTGAGCACAAAACCGATAAGTAGGATGGCCACGACCCACAAGATGCTGCGATAGCGACGGCCCGCACGGTGTTGTTCCAGCCCCGCAAGGCGCAGGCCGCACAGCTGGTAGAGCAGCGGAATGAGCGTCATGGGCACGTAGTACAGGTACCACAGCACGGTGGCATAGAACGGTGTGAACGACTTGTATTTGAGGATGACCTCAATCATCCAGAGGGCGCAGATGGTGGCGACGGCAACAAGGCGGCGGCGCAACACATAGTCCAAACAGCGCAGATAGACCGATACACCCCAGATCGAAAATATAATTGCGGCGACAAGCAACGGGAGAGAGCTCGAGTGGACGAGCGCATCCACGACCTCTTCGGACACCTCGCTATAGGCGAGCACGGCGTTGGAAAGCTTGGGGTCGGAGGCAAACAGCGCCGGCAAGACTGCCAAAAGCATGAGGAACAGCACGGTGATGGCGCCGGCGATAGCAAAGACGCGGTGACGGTACACCTGATGTGTTATACCAACAAGGAATCGCGGCATGGCGAAGAGCCTGCCGCCCCTGGGATCCGCCACGGGTGCGGATCGGGCGGTCGCGTGGCCGATATGTCGCTCGCGGGTACCCATAGTGCCTTTAGTGTACCGACAGGCAGGCCCAAAAAGCGGGCCACATGTCCCAAAATCCGCCGACGGCAAAGGGTGTCCCCAGCTGCCACTCATTTAAGTGCGTCCCCAACGAGTGCAAATGACGAGAGTGGATAATCTCCCACTTTGAGCCCACAAACAAGCCAAAAACGGGAGATTATCCACTCTCATTCTGCGGGCACTCATTTAAGTACGTCCCCAATGAGTGCTTTCGCTTCTTTTAACAAAACGCCCGGCGGGCATTAACTGCTCGCCGGGCGTTTTGGTTAGGAGGCTGTGGTTGTTGGGAAAGCCTTAGGCCAGGTCCTCGCCGTTCGTCTCGATGACGTGTTTGTACCAGTCGAAGCTCTTCTTCTTGGAACGCTTGAGGGTGCCGTTGCCTGCATCGTCGCGGTCCACGTAGATAAAGCCGTAGCGCTTGGACATCTCGCCCGTGCCGGCCGAGACCAAGTCGATCGGACCCCAGGTGGTGTAGCCCAGCAGGTCAACGCCGTCCTCGGTCACCGCATCGCGCATCGCGGCGATATGCTGGCGCAGGTAGTCGATACGGTAGTCGTCGTTGATGGAGCCATCCTCCTCGACAACATCCTTGGCGCCCAGACCGTTCTCGACCACAAACAGCGGCTTCTGATAACGGTCGTACAGGTCGTTGAGGGTGATGCGGAAGCCCAGCGGATCGATGGCCCAGCCCCACTGGCTCTCCTGCAGGTAGGGGTTCTTGGCGCCGGCGAAGGCGTTGCCCTGGGTGCGCTCGACATCGGGGTTATCGGCACCGGCGGAGCAACGGGTGCTGTAGTAGCTAAAGCTGATGAAGTCGACGGTGTTGGCGGCCAGGATCTCGCGGTCCTCATCCGTCATGCCCACATCGATGCCCAAACGCTCGAGCTTCTTGACGGCATAGGCCGGATAGTAGCCGCGGCTCTGAACGTCGACGAAGAAATAGTTGCTCTGGTTGTCAATCTGCGCCTGGCGCACATCGCCCGGACGGCAGCTGTAGGGGTAGTAGCTACCTGCGGCAAGCATGCAACCGATCTTGACCTCAGGGTCGATCTCGTGAGCGATCTTGGTTGCCCAAGCGCTGGCGACGAGCTCGTTGTGGGCGGCCAGGTACTCGACGGCCTCCTTGTTCTCGCCCTCTTCAAAGACCAGACCGGCACCCATAAACGGCAGGTGCAAGATCATATTGATCTCGTTGAAGGTAAGCCAGTACTTTACCAGGCCCTTGTAGCGGGTGAAGATCGTGGTCGCGAGGTTCTTGTAGAAGTCGATGAGCTTGCGGTTGCGCCAGCCGCCGTACTCCTTGATGAGGTGAATCGGGCAGTCGAAGTGCGTGATGGTCACGAGCGGCTCAATGCCGTGCGCCTGACACTCGCGGAACACGTCCTCGTAGAAGGCCAGGCCGGCCTCGTTGGGCTCAGTCTCGTCGCCGTTGGGGAAGATGCGGGTCCAGGCCAGGCTCATGCGGAAGGTCTTAAAGCCCATCTCGGCAAAGAGGGCGATGTCCTCCTTGTAGTGGTGATAGAAATCGATGCCGGTCTGCGCGGGGTAGTAATAGCCGTCCTCGAAGTCGAGCATCTTGCGCTGGCCGGAGACCACCGCATAGCGCTCGGGGCCGTGCGGGGCCACATCCACGTTGGCCAGGCCGCGGCCGTCCACGTCGTAGGCACCCTCGCACTGGTTGGCAGCCGTTGCGCCGCCCCACAGGAAGTCTTTACGGAAAGCCATGCATCAATCCTTTCACACGCTGTTTGTCGTGGCTTCAGTATCCCCGTAAGCAGCGCGCTACTCAACGGCAACGGCGCAGGTCGACACTTCTTTTCGCGCACAGGCGCCCCGCAGCCGCCCCCGTCTGACACTTTCTGATACCGCCGCCCCACACCACCACAAAGGGGACAGGCACCTTTGTGGTGGTTGGGGACGGTTTGTCTCGATCTGTAACAGGTAGGCAGCCAAAACCGGGCTTGGTGTTACAGATCGAGATTTTCGGGCAGCCCCCCGCAGTTTGTCTAAATCTGTAACAGGTAGAGACGATTTAGCCCGCTAGATGTTACAGATCGAGACAAACAGGAAGCCCCTAGTCGCAGGTGATGTCGAGGTTTTTGCCGATGAGGCCCACGTAACCGCCCTCGGCCGCCTTGGGGCTGTCGGCGTGGCAGAGGACCCACTTGTCGGCCTTCCAGTAGCAGTAGCTGTCACCGGCGGCAGGCATGTCGGCTGCAGCCTCGGGGCGCGGGCCGTTGGTGCCCGCCGGCAGCGCCACCATCACCTGGAAGCCGCCGTCGTCGACCATGCATGGCGTGTAGTGGAGCGTGGTGTTGAAGACTTCGACGACCGTACCCGCCGGCACGCGGAACGCCTTGACGCACGCGGTGTCGAGCTTGCCGTCCTCGATCTCCCAGCGATGCGCCACGAGCAGGATAAAGTCGCGGGCGCCCAGGTTAAACTCGCTGGCGCGGTGATACTCCAGGCAGTTGAGGCGTGTGTTGTGGCCGTTGCACCAGCCGAGCTGGAAGGGGCGGCCGCCAAACATGAGAAAGCCCAGTTTGTCGGCATCCTTGACGTCTTCGAGCTCCGGCGCACTTGCTACGTACTTGCTGCCCTCGGGAATGGGCGTGGCAGAGAGCGCCTCGAGCACGGGCGACGTGAGCTCGGACGGAACGTCATCCCAAACGTTGCCATAGGATTTGAACTCGGGATCGTTGACAGAATAGATATGCATGTTCACTCCTGTTCGTTTATGTGACAGTACGAACATTCTAGAACAAACATGAGCGATTTTGAACGCTCGTCCCGACCACTCAACAAAAAGGCGCCCCCGCATAAGCGAAGGCGCCCAATGCGCGCGCTTTGAGCGATAAAGCCCTTACGCCTGCTGGTAGTGCAGGTGCTTCTCGTCGATATCGGCCAGGTCGCGGTCGAGATAACGACGCGCAAGCCAGTTGGCCATGGGGAGGTTCTGGTCCAGGTAGTTGCCGCACTCCTCGGGAGCAGCGCCGGGGATATCGCCCTCAAAGCCAGCAACAAACTCGAACAGCTCACGCACAAGCGGCAAGATTTCCTCGCTCGTCAGCTCACCAAAAACGACGAGGTAAAAGCCCGTGCGGCAGCCCATGGGCCCAAAGTAGACGATACGGCTCGACCACTCGGCATGGTTGCGAAGGAAGGTGGCGCCCAGATGCTCGATGGTGTGGCACTCGGCCGTGTTCATGACTGGCTCCTTGTTGGGCGTGGTCAGGCGCAGGTCAAAGGTGGTGACGGCGGCGCCGGTCGCCGGATCGCGGTCGATGCGGCTCACATACACGCCGGGCTCAAGCAGCAGATGGTCAACGGAAAAACTTGCGATGCGCTCCATGGCAGTTCCTCTCGGTAGTCAATTTGGGACGGGGCTCTTTTAGCTGGTTCGAATGGTCGCACCAATCATACCAGTCAAAAAAGCCCCGTCCCAAATGAGCTGCCTAGGACGGGGGTCAATGAGTTTTTAATCCCCGCCCCAGAAAAATCATTCTAGGCCGTGTACGCGATGGTCGCCTCAACGGCATGGCGCCAGCCGGCGATCTTTTTGGCGCGCTCGTCGGCGGACATGGTGGACTCCACGATGCCGCGGGCGCCGTAGACGTCGACGACGTCGCGCGTGTACATGCCCAGCGCAATGCCGCAGGCCCAGGCCGCGCCCAGACCGCTCATCTCGTCGTTGCTCGCGATGCGAATGGGCGAGCCAACCAAGTCGCTCTCAAACTGCATCAGGTACGCGTCGCGCGTGGGACCGCCGTCAACACGAAGCTCGGCCAACGCCGCGCCCGAATCCTCGACCATCGCATCAATGACGTCGAAGATCTGATAGGCGATCGACTCATCGGCAGCCTTTACGAACTCCGCACGGCCCGTGGTGCGCGTCATGCCAAAGATGCAGCCCTCGGCATCGCTCGCCCAGTGCGGCGCGCCCAGGCCAGTGAACGCCGGCACAAAGTAGACACGGCTTGCCGGATTGGCGGCGTAGCACAGGTCGGTGACTTCCTCGGGATTGTTGATGAGTTCCAGGTCGTCGCGCAGCCACGTCTTGACGGCGCCGGCGTAGCTCACGTTGCCCTCGAGAACATACTCGGTCACACCGTCCATACGCCATGCGAGCGAGCTCGAAAGCCCATGCGAGCTGGCGACGAACTCGTCGCCGACGTTCATCATGACCGAGCTTCCGGTGCCATAGGTCGCCTTGGCCATGCCGCGGCTATGGCAGCCCTGGGCAAACAAGGCGGCATGGCTGTCGCCGAGCACGCCGTGAATGGGCACGGGCGCCGGCAAAAAGCCGCGCAGGTCCGTTGTACCGAACAGGCCATCGGAATCGGTCACCTGCGGCAGACACGCCGGATTGACACCAAAGGCCTCGCACACCGGCTCGCTCCAGCAGCCACGGCGCAGGTCAAAAAGCTGCGTGCGGCTGGCATTGGACCAGTCGCAGCGGAACTCCGCGCCGCCCGTGAGCGTCCAGACCACCCAGGCATCGATGGTGCCCAGGCACAGCTCGCCCGCCGCCGCGGCCTCGGCAGCCGCGGGAACGTTCGCGAGGATCCAGGCCATCTTGCCCGCCGGATAGTAGGGCGAGAGCACCAGACCCGTCGTGTCACGCACCAGCTCGGCCACGCCTTCGCGCGCAGCCAGCTCGTCGCACAGCTCGCGGGCGCGGGCGCACTGCCACACCACGGCATCGCACAGCGGCTCGCCCGTCGTGCGATTCCAGGCAACGGTAGTCTCGCGCTGGTTGGAGATGCCGATGCCGGCGACGTCGACCGGATCGACCCCGGTCTCCTCCACCACGGCGCGCGCCACGGCCAGCACGTTGGCGGCGATCTCGGCTGGATCATGGCTCACCCAGCCGGCCTCGTTGACAATCTGGCGATGCGAGCGGTCGGCGCGATGGATCAGATGGCCGCCCTCGTCCACCAGCAGCGCCTTAGTACCCTGTGTGGACTGATCGATTCCGATGATGTATTTGCTCATGTACTCTCCTGTCTCCCCCGTCGATTCAAAACTAAAACCCGACGGACAAGGAGCGAGTGGCCGACCGGCTCATGAGAGCGCAGCCGGCCTGCTCAGAATTCAACCTAAAAGGATTGGTGCAAACCTGTCCCCGATGCACCAATTACTCTGCGGGAAGGAACTCGACGACCGTCTTGGCGATTCCCTCGCCCGTCAGGCCGTAGTGCGCAAAGACCTCGGGGCTCGTACCGGTGATGGCCGGCGCATCGGGTAGACTCAGGCACTTGACCGGACGCGGGCAGTGCTCACCCACGACCTGTGCGACCATGGAACCCAGGCCACCGAAGGGACTGTGCTCCTCGACGGTCACGACGGCTCGCGTGGCACCGGCGGCCTCGATCACGGCCTCGGCGTCGAGCGGCTTGACGCAGTACATATCGAGCACCGTTGCCGAGATACCCTGCTCGGCCAAAAGGTCGGCGGCGTCCACGGCGTGGCGGACCATCTCACCGGTGGCGACGATCGCCACATCGGTGCCGCGGCGCACCCAGGTGGCGCGGTCCATCTGGAACGGGCACTCGTCCTCGGTGTACACGTCCTCCACCGGGTTGCGGCCCACGCGGATGTAGGCCGGCTTGTTGTCGGCAACCAGGGCGCGCACGAGCTCGGCGGTCTGGAAGCGATCGCTCGGCAGATACACGCGCATGTTGGGAATCGCGCTCATGGCGGCGATATCCTGCGCGGAGTGATGGCTCATACCGAGGGCGCCATAGGAAACGCCGCCCGAGATGCCGATGAGCTTGACGTTGGTGTTGGAGTACGAAACGTCGACCTTGCACTGCTCATACGAGCGCGTGGTCACAAAGGACGCCGGCGAGGCGGCCCAGGCCTTCTTGCCGCACGAGGCCATACCGGCGGCGATACTCACCAGGTCCTGCTCGGCGATGCCGACCTCAATGGACTGCTGGGGATACTGGTCAAAGAACGGCGTGAGCGATGCGGAGCCGCGGGAGTCGGAGCACAAGACGACGATGTCTTTATCGGTTGCGGCGGCCTCGAGCAGCGTGTCGCAGATAGCCTTGCGGTTGGCGATCTTGTTAGCCATTGATAGCCTCCTTATGGGCAGCGAAATCGGCGATGATCTGGGCATATTCCTCATCGTTGGGCAGGTGATGATGCCAGGCGGCCTTGTCCTCCATAACCGGCGAGCCGTAGCCCTTCACCGTGTTGAGGATGATGACCGTGGGCTTACCCTTGGTCTCGGCGGCCAGCGTCAGCGCGGCGTCGATGGCCTGGACGTCGTTGCCCGGAATGGACAGCACGTTCCAACCGAAGGCGGCCCAGCGCTCCTCCTGCGAATCCTGCTTCATGACGTCCTCGGTGCTGCCGCTGATCTGCAGGCGGTTGCGGTCCACGAGCGCGCACAGGTTATCGAGCTGGTAGTTGCCGCCGCTCATGGCGCCCTCCCAGACCGAGCCCTCGGCAAGCTCGCCGTCGCCCATGATGGTGTAGACGCGGTAGTCGCGGCCATCCATCTTGCCGGCAAGCGCCATCCCGACGGCCACGGGCAGGCCATGACCCAGCGAGCCCGAGTTCATCTCGATGCCCTTGAGCTTGTTGTTGGGGTGGCCGATGTAGGGGCTGCCGAACTTAGAGAAGCGGGCCTTGACGTCGTCGAGGTCCAGATAGCCCTCGTGGCAGAGCACCGCGTAGTAGGCCTCCATGGCGTGGCCCTTGGAGAGCACGAAGCGATCGCGGTTGGGATTGTCGACGGTCTCGGGCGAAATGTTGAGGTGGTTGGCGTAGAGGGTCATCAGCGCATCGATGACCGACATGTCGCCGCCGATGTGCCCGCCGGCGCCAGCCATGATGATATCGACGCAATCGCGTCGAAGGTCCCAACGCAGGGACTCAAGCTCTTCGATAGTTGCCATTTCTACTCTCCTCGCAGGTAAGCTTTGACGTCTTCTTCGATGGGGTCGTACAGGTCGGGGACAATGCCGATGTACTTGCACGCCTCGTAGAGCACCGGCACCACGTTGGCGTGAATGGCGACGCAATGGTGGATGTAGGGACCCTCGACGATCTTGGTCTCGAGGCGCTTGAGGTTGTCGACCTCGACCCACAGGTAGGTGCCCATGCCGGCCGGGCCGTCGATGCCGCGAGCGTTGCCCAGCAGCAGCGAGTACTCACCGTTGTCGCCGTCAAAGCGAGCAAGGGTGAGGTCGCCGTGCTTGGCCTCGGCCGTCAGCGCGCCGGGGTGATCGAACGCCAGCGGGTAGGTGAGCTTGGGCTTGACGGCCGCACAGCTGCAGGGCCAGGGACCACAGTGCTGCAGCAGCTCGCCGTTCTCGTTATCGGGATGGCGCACGGTCCAGTCGGCGAACATGCCGCGGTGACGGCCCAGGTCGGCGGCCTCGACCATCAGCGCGGTGATGGCGCCATGGATATCGGTCTCGCATACGATGGGGATGCCCATCTCGTTGAGGATTGCGTTGGCGGCGCAGGGCATAATGCCCAGCTCGTCCTGCAGAGCGTTCCAGCACTGGATGGCGCCGGCGTTGCAGCCGTACTTCTCGACCAGGCGCTTCATGGCAATGGCGAGTCCTGCGACCGCAGGAACCTTGTCCTCGGGGATGCAGATCTCAAAGCTGTCACCAATGTGGGCGAGCATGGCTGCCATGGCCTGCTCGTCAGCCTGGGCGTCGCGCACGGCCTGGACAAGCTCGGTCATGGGGATGGGCGAAAGCTGGATGTTGAACTTCTCGAGCAGCTCGCCCTCGTTGCACATGGTCGACCAGAAATCGAACGGACGGGTGGCCATCTGCAGGATGCGGGTGTGCTTGAAGGTCTTGACCACGTTGCACACGGCCAAAAAGTCCCAGACGCCGCGCTCGAACTCGGGATCGGTCAGACGGCAGTTGGTCATGTAGGTGAAGGGAACCTGGAAACGGCGCAGGACCTTGCCGGTGGCGAACAGGCCGCACTGGCTATCACGCAGACGGGTGCCGTCGGGCTCGGGGCGCTCGTCGCGCGGCCCCCACAGCAGCACGGGCAAGCCGAGCTCGCGGGCAAGGCGGGCGCAGACATACTCGGTACCAAAGTTGGCGTGGCAGAGCATGATGCCGTCGACGCCCTCGGCGCGGAACTTCTCGACGATAGGCGCGATATGGCTGTCGTCGAACAGCAGGCCCTCGTCGTTGATGTCGTCGATATCCACAATCTCGACGCCGATCTCGCGCAGGCGATCAGCCGTCAGACCGCGATACTTGATCGCGTCCGGCGCGCTAAAGATACTGCGGCGCGTGGGCACAAAGCCGAGCTTGATCTTGTCCATGTACGTCCTCCCCTAGTCACATGTTCAGTAAACAGACGCATGTTTCGTTTTGTTCTTTTTACTAAATGTTTTACTCTTTTGTTTAGAAGTTTAGCGCGAAATACCCGTAAGCGGTAGAAAAATCAGCCTAAACGGTATGTAAACAAACTGAACATACAAGGGAAACAAAAAGAGGACCCCGAAGGATCCTCTCTTGGTAGCGTTATGTTTACCGCCCTGGCGCGCTTTGACACGCCGCAGACGATGCCGTCTCCGCCTAGATTTCGCGCACGCTCTGGCGCTCGACAAAATAGGTCGACACAGCCGTTTTGCAGGTATAGCTCTTGGGATTGCGGATGTTGCCCACCAGGCGGCGCACCGCGATCTCACCCACCTCGTGCTTGGGAACGTGAACCGTGGTGAGCGGCGGGTTGGAGAAAGCGCCCAACGACAGGTCGTCAAAGCCGATGATCGAGACATCATCGGGCACGCGAATGCCGTGCTCGTTGAGCGCGCGCATGGCGCCTACGGCAAGCACGTCGTTCTCGGCAAAGAAAGCCGTTGGCAGATCTTCGCGCGAGGAATTGTCGAGCCACGCGCCCATGTCGCGATAGGCGCCCTCGAGCGTGGTGCCCAGCGTGACGCGCCATGCCGGATTGGCCTCGAGGCCCGCATCCTCAAGTGCTTGGCGATAGCCGCGCTCGCGGTCCTTAAAGTTGCGGATACGAAGGTCGCCCGCCAGATAGCCGATTTGCTTGTGACCTTTCTCGATAAGGTAGTCCACGGCACGCAGCACCGAATCGGTATTGGCAATGACCACGGCATCGAAGTACTGGCGGTCGCTCCAGCCATCGAGCACAATCAGGTGGGCGGCGGTGTTAGCGAACAGGGCGTAGTCCTCCTCGCCCAACTCCGTACCCATTAGTACAATAGCGGCGGCCGGATCGGCAATCAGGCCCTCGACCTGCGGACGCACGGCGTCTAGGTCGCTAAAGTCGAGCGAGACAAAGCTCGTGCTCATGCCGTGGCGACGCGCCTGGCGCTCCACGCCCTCGATGACCGCGGGATGGAAGGTGCTCTCGTCCAGGATGGCGCCCGTCTTGCGCGCGAGCACAAACTGGATGCTCTCGAGCTGCGTCGACTGCTGATAGCCGAGCGACTGCGCGCACTCCAGGATGACTTTGGCGGTCTCCTCGCTCACGCTGCGCTTGCGGTTGAGCGCGTTGGACACGGTTGCGGGCGAAAAACCGGTGATGCGGCTGATCTCGCGAACACTTGCTTTGGCCATGGTTCCCCCTAGCAACGGTCGTGGCGGAGCATCGTGGCCTGACCGCCCCGTGACTCGACAACTAAACGACCGCAAATTCAATCTAAACAGAATAGTAAATGTTTAATAGCTAGTTTAGCCTGTTGTCAAGCGAAGCGACGCGACTATTCCCCCAACGGGCGTATTTACTCGGTAGCTAATCTGGAACGGGGCACAGAAACCGTTTAGCCAAGGATGCGAGCCATGCGTGCCTTAAACTCCACGAGGAAACGTGGGGCGTCCACGGTGAGCGCCACGAGCGCGCTCTTATCCGGATCGGACAGACGGTGCTCGTCACAGATAGTGCGGCCGCGGTACTCGCCCAGCAGGTCGACACGAAGATTGCAGCCGAGCGCACCCACGAGCGTGGGATCAATCGCCACGGCAACCGCCAGCGGATCGTGCAGCGCGCAGCCGCCCAGGTAGGGCGCGTTCATTTCGTACGAACCGATATAGTGCTCGACCATGCTCGCAAACGCGCAGCCAGCCATAGTGCCCGAGCCCGTCCAGCCGGCAACGTCGCGACGTGTGAGCACCACGCGGTGCGTCACATCCAAGCCCACCATGGTGAGCTTGCGGCCCGAGCGCAACACAGCGTCGGCAGCCTCGGGGTCGCCCGCCATGTTGGCCTCGGCGCCCGCGCTCACGTTGCCGGGCACGGTAAGGGCGCCGCCCATCACGACCACGCGGCCGATAGACATCATCGCCGCCGCATCGCGCTCCAGGGCAAGCGCCAGATTGGTGAGCGGGCCGGTCGCAACGTAGACCAGATCGGGACCATAGGTACGCGCGGCATCAATCAGGTAATCGACCGCCGCATTGCCATCGGCCGACGTCGCGCCCACTGGCTCGTACGGCGAGGCGGGCACGCTTGCGCCGCCGATGCCGTTCTTGCCGTGGATAAGCGTGGTGGACGCCGGCGGCGTGTAGGGTTCGGTCGCCTTCATGGGACGATCGGCGCCCAGGTACACCGGCACCTCGGGACGACCCAACAGATCGAGCACCGCCAAGCAGTTGTGCGCCGACTGCTCGACGCGCACGTTGCCAAAGCACGTGGTGATGCCGACGAGCTCCACCTCGGGGCTCGCGATGGCATAGGCAAGCGCCATCGCATCATCCACACCCATATCCAGATCAAGGATCAGCTTCTTGGTTGCCATTGTTCTACTCCGCTTCTCCGTCTACATCCAAACCGTCTAAACCAAACTTGTGCTCGACTTCCGCACGCGTGGGAATTGATTGCTGAGCGCCCAGGCGCGACACCGTCACCGCCGAGGCGCGAGCACCCGCCGCCATGCACTCAAAGAGCGGCAGGCCCTCCAGACGAGCTGCAGCAAGCGCACCAATAAACGTATCGCCCGCGGCCGTCGTATCGACCACCGCGCTCGAAAGCGCCGGCATGCGCAGCGGCTCACCGCCATCGCCGAGCGTAACCGAGCCGGCGCCGCCCAGCGTGATGACCGCGGCGCCGGCGCCCTTGTCGAGCAGCGCATTGAGCGCGGCGACGCAGCTCGCATCATCTGTGGGCAGAATGCCCGTCAGCACCTGGCACTCGGTCTCGTTGGGGCAGACCAGGTCGACCGCAGGCCACGCTCCTGCCGGCAGGTCGCAGGCGGGCGCCGGGTTAAAGATCGTATAGAACCCCAGCTCGTGAGCGCAAGAAAACGCCGCGGCCGTTGCTGCAAGGTCACATTCGCCCTGGGCAATAAAGACGCTTCCGGCAGCCGGGGCAATCTCGCTGGCATCGCCGTCGAGCTCGTCGGCCACCAAGCGCCTCAGTGCGCGGGCAACGTCCTCGCCCGCAAGCGCATGGTTGGCGCCCGGCGACAGCACGATGCGGTTGTCGCTCTCACAGCGAATGATAGTCGCGGTACCGGTCTCCACGTCATCGCGACGCGCCACAAACTCAACGCCCACGCCGGCATCCTGGAGCCCTGCCACAAGCGCATCGCCAAAGGTATCGCGCCCAACAGCGCCAATCATGCACGTGCGCGCACCCATGCGCGCAGCGGCAACGGCCTGATTGGCTCCCTTACCGCCGGCGTTGGTGATAAAACCGCTGCCACCGACGGTCTCGCCCGCGCGCGGCATGCGCTCGCACGCCACCGAAAGGTCCATGTTCATGCTGCCGAACACCGCAACGATGCTGTGATCCGCCATGGAAACCTCCTCGTCTTCAGGCTTTGCGCCCACCGTCGACCAACGATTGTGCACTCTCGCACCCCCTATAACTTTAGTCCACTTTGATGTGGACGCGCGCTTGAGCTTGCGCCAGCAGCAAGCATTCACAGGGGCAGGCAGCTACAATGAATACGTGCTGATTATTCTCGTCATTGGATGATGTTTTATGGAACAATTCTCGCAATCGGGCTCGCGCGGTCGACGCCGCACGGGCAACGAGCCGGCGCCGCACGAACGCGTGAAGGGCGAGCGCCGTGCCAACGAGCCGCGACGCACCGCGAGCCCCCATCGCGCTTCTGCCAACAACGCGGGCCGCGCCAACACTCCCGCCGCGGAGCAGACGCCTGCTCGCCCCAAGTCCCGCTACATCCCTGCGCTCGACGGTCTGCGCACGCTTGCCGTCGTCGCGGTGGTGCTCTATCACCTCAACCTCACGTGGGCTCAGGGCGGCCTGCTTGGCGTCACGATCTTCTTTGTGCTTTCGGGCTATCTGATCACGCGCTTGCTGCTCAACGAAGTCGCTAAGACCGGCCGTATCGACCTTAAGAGCTTCTGGATTCGCCGCATCCGTCGCCTGGTCCCCGCCGTGGTAACGGTAGTGTTCGTGACCTGCGCGCTGTGCACCATCTTTAACCACGTGATGCTCACCAAGATGCGCCCTGACATCCTGCCGTCGCTGCTGTTCTTCAACAACTGGTGGCAGATTGCCCAAAACGTCTCGTACTTCAATGCCCTGGGCGATCCCTCGCCGCTTACGCACTTTTGGTCGCTCGCCATCGAGGAACAGTTCTACCTGGTTTGGCCCCCGCTGCTGCTCGCTATGGTATCCATGCACATGAGCAAGCCCAACACGCGCCGCATGGTTCTGGGACTGGCTGCTGTCTCCGCCATCGCCATGATGGTGCTCTATAACCCCGCCGCCGACCCCAGCCGCGTGTACTACGGCACCGACACCCGCGTCTTCTCGCTGCTGCTGGGCGCCTGGATGGCCTTTATCCCCGATCGCGACCTGGCGCCGGTGTGTCTCGCTCATCGTTTGGGGCTCAATCGCCTGGCTGGCGCCGCCAAGCACGGCAAGAACGCCGAAAGCAAGCATGACGCTACGACCGACGGCGCAGCCGAGACCGTCCCGGCACAGCCGAGCGCCCTCGTGCGCTTTTGGTCCTCGCCCGCATCCATCGATGTGTTGGGCGTCGTGGGTCTGGTTGGCCTTGCCGCCATGGTCGCGCTCACCAACGGCTACACCGCGTTCCAGTATCGCGGCGGCACGCTGTTATGCTCCATCCTCACGCTCATGGTCATCGCGGCCTGCGTGCAGCCCCAGGGAATGGTTGCCCGCGCGCTGTCCGCCGAGCCGCTCGTGTGGGTTGGCAAGCGCTCGTACAGCATCTACCTGTGGCACTATCCGCTACTGTTGCTCATGAACCCGGTCGCCAACATCAACGATACGCCGTGGTGGCAGTACATTTTGCAGGTGTTGTTGGTGGTCGCCGTAGCCGAATGCTCATATCGCTTTATCGAGACGCCGTTTAGAAAGGGTGCCTTTGGGCGCACCGTATCCGAATTCCGCGACGGCACCACCACGCCCGCCAACTGGGTGCGCGCGCATATTCCCGTGTGCGCCACTTGCGGGATTGTGCTTGTTATCGCGCTGGGCGGCCTGATTTTTGTGCCGGAGACCTCCGCACTGAGCGGTGAGGGCGCCGAAGTCCTCAACAAGGAAGCCAAAAACACCGCGCCCACCGACCAGCAGGCGGCCGACGGCACCGACAAGGACAACGACGGCTTCCCCGACGGATCCTACGACCTGCTGATGATCGGTGACTCCGTGTCGCTGCGCGCCGTTGATTCCTTTGACGGCGTGTTCCCCCACAGTCACATCGATGCCGAAAAGGGCCGCCAGTTTGATGCGGGCCGCGCGACATTTGAGGGCTATCTCCAACAGAACCTTGCCGGCAAGATCGTGGTCTTTGCACTGGGCACCAACGGCTTGGTAACCGACGACCAGATCGACGCCATCATGACCGATGCAGGAGATAAGCGTATTGTGGTGTTTGTGAACACGCGCAGCCCGCAGCCGTGGGTTGGCTCTACCAACCAGGCCATCGCCAACGCTGCTACGCGCTACAAGAACGTGCGCGTTATCGACTGGTACGGATACAGTGCCAATCGCAACGACCTGTTCGATGGCGATGGCACGCACCTGTCGACCACTGGCGTGACTGAGTACCTCAACTTGATCCACGATGCAGTCAAGAAGGACCTGCCCGTGCATCCCGAGGATCACGTCAACGATCCGCAGCCGGCAGCCGTCAAGTCTGCCACCGACGCGCTCGTCAATGCGCTCGCTCTCAAGCCGCACAAGCTGGGCACCGACAAGTAACCTGCAGCGCAAACTTCCCACATCCGGAGGGGGTGCCTGCCACGGCAGGCACCCCCTCCGGCAGTTAGGGACGTTCCTTATATGCCGGCACCCAGGGACACTCCTGACACAGCCGAGGAACGCCCTCCTTGCGACCGAATTCTGGGCGCCTCGCCACCCCGGACGTTGTTTCCAAGCCCACACCCGCAGCAAACAACCCAAAATCACTCTTTTCGAGCCGACTCCAAGAGGTCGTGGACAAAAAGTGGCAAATATGAGTACTGTTACCATTTTAGTAGCAGGCAAAACCACCCAAAATGGCGCTCATGCGGTAGCGCACGACCCTTCCAGTTGACCAGAATGGCCGGCTTAGGACTTGGAGACCCGCTTTTAATAAACAGATTCTTAACTATGTTCATTATTTTCTTGGTCGTAAATGCTATCGGCAAGGCAACAGTACTCATATTTGGCATTTTTTGTCCACTGCCATATAACTAACGCCCTATAGCGGGCAAAAAACAGGCCGCAGTCCATCGCTGCGGCCTGTTTGGAGTCCAAAAGAGGCGCTAAGCGCTGTAACCCATCGCCTGCAGAACAAACATGACGACCGTCAGCACCGTAATCACACCGATAGTCGCCCAAGTGAGCACATTCCACACGCGGCCATTGCGGTTGGCGCCCATAATGTGACGGTCGGCAGCGATAACCACCTGGAACACCAGAACCACGGGCAGTAGCACGCCATTGATGACCTGCGAGGTCATCATGATCTGGAACAGATCGACGCCGGGCATGAGCACCAGCACGGCAGAGATGCCAATGATGGCAGTAATGATGCCGCGATAGACCGGGGCCTCGTCCCAGCTGCGGTCGGCACCGCGCTCCCAGCCAAATGCCTCGCAGATAGCGCTCGACGTAACGCCCGGCAGCACGCAGGCAGCCAAGAAACTCGCCGCGACCAGGCCCGAGGCAAACAGTACCGTAGACCACTGACCCGCAATAGGCTCCAGCGCGCGGGCAGCATCGGCAGCATCGCTAATCTGAATACCCGCCGGGAACAACACCGTGCCGGTCGTGATGATAATAAAGCCGGCAATAACATCGGCGGCAAGCGAGCCGCTCACGGTATCAATACGCTGCAGCACGATGTCGTCCTCGCCCGCGTTCTTATCGACCACGTTGTTCTGCGCCAAGAAAATCATCCACGGCGCGATGGTGGTACCGATCGTTGCGACCACGAGCGACACGTAGCTGGGGTCATTTTGAATGTTAGGCACGACCAGGTCGACCGCGACCTCACCCCAGTTGGGGCCAGCCATAAACGCGGCGACGATGTAGGTCACGAACACGCAGCTCACCAGCAGCAGAATCTTCTCGATGCGCTGGAAACTCCCCGACATGGTAAGCATCCACACCAGCAGCGCCACCAACGGCACCGAGATGCTCGCCGGCACGCCAAAGAGGGCAAGGCCGCTCGCAATACCCGCAAACTCCGAAATGGTCACAGCCGTGTTGGCGATCAACAGCGCCGCCATAGCAAGTACACTCTTGCGCACGCCAAAGCGCTCGCGAATGAGCGATGCCAGGCCCTTGCCCGTCACGCAGCCGCAACGCGCCGCGGTCTCCTGCGTCACGATGAGCAGCACAGTCATGACGGGAAGCATCCAGAGCATCTTGTAGCCATAGCTGGCGCCCGCACTGGAATACGTTGCAATGCCGCCGGCGTCATTGCCCGAAAGCGCCGCCAGCAGACCGGGACCCATAGCGCCAAAGATGGCCGCGATGGTCAACTTTTGCTTGGTGCCCGACTTTTGCTTGGTATTTTGCACGCGACCACCTAACCCATGACTGATATGGCGAGCAGCACCGCGGCGATGCAATACGCCACACACGAAATCATGACGGCAATGACGTTCATGGCGGTGCCCGACGTGTTGAGGTCATGCTCGTCACGCCAGAACAGCACCATCAGGTAAATCACGGCGCTCATGTTGCCAACCAGGCAAATAATGGCAGCGATATTAAAGCACCCGGTAAAGAGCTGCTCCTCAAACATGGGCGCATCGAGGAACGCAGCGGTGCGCACCAGCTGGGCGCACAGGTAGGTCACGAGCGACAGAATCAGGCCCATGCCCGTGCTCTGGAAGAAGAACCCCAGATACGGCTTGGGCTCGTCGTCGTGACCGTCATACTCCAGGAAGTAGTTCTTGACGAACGACACCATGCGCGAGGCCGCCAGCAGCACGAGCGGCATGGCGCACATGGGGAACACCACCAGATGCGCGGAGCCGAGCGCCGTTCCCAGCACGGTCGCCATGATGCACGACGCGATGCCCCATACAACAACCCAGTACTGGCGATGCACGAACCAGCTGAGCACGTTCGTCGAGTCGTCCGACGCGCTGTCGCCCGAGCCGACACCGGCGATCTGCAGGTCCTCCTGATGCTCCTCGGCGATAACGTCCATGGCGTCGTCGAAGGTTACGATACCCAGGATATGACGGTTCTCGTCGCAGACGGGGATAGCGACCAGGTCGTACTTGGTCATCTCGTCCGTCACGTCTTCCTGGTCCTCGTCGGGCGACACGTAGACCAGGTCGCGATAGGCCAGCTGACCCAGCGTGGCGTCGCGGTCGGCTACGATCAGCGTGCGCAGCGAAAGCACACCGGTCAGCATGCCGCTCGGATCCTCGGTATAGACGTAGTAGACGCTCTCGAAGTCCTCGTCGAGCTCGCGAATCGCCTCGATGGCGTCACCGACCGTTGCCGTGGCGGGCAGGGAGACAAACTCCGAGGTCATGATGCGGCCGGCGGTGTTGTCCTCATACCCCAGCAGGTTACGAATCGCCTTCTCCTCCTTGACGCCCATCAGGCGCAGGAGCTTCTCGGCCTTCTCGTAATCAAGCTCGTCGATCAGGTCGGCAGCGTCGTCCGGGTCCATCATGGCCAGCATCGACGATGCGTCGGTGTCGGACAGGCCCTCGAGCATCTCGGTCATAAGCTCGTCGTCATCGAACTCCGAGATGGCCTCGGCGGCCTGGGCAGTATCGAGCTGCGCAAACACCTGCGCACGCAGGCGCGGGTCGAGCTGCTCGATAATGTCGGCGATGTCGGCAGGGTGCAGCTCGCCGAGCGTCTTGTGCGACACCGAGAGCTGGATATTCTTGGTCGAGCGGTCGAGCAGGTCCATGTAGGACCAGGCGATGATATCCTCGCTCAACGGCTTGCCCAGGTGCTTCATAAAGCCCTCGGCAACATGCTCGAGCGTGGGGCTGATCGCGCGCAGCAAGCCGCGGGCGCCAACCTCGGCACCCAGCAGACGCAGCTGATTTTCGCCCGACATGGAAAACTTGATGTCGTTTACGCGCACGACCTTCATGCCCTGCGTGTCGACGATCTGCTTGTTGAGCACGTCGCGTGCGAGCAAGAGCTCGGTCGGCTGCAGGTACGAAAAACGGATTTCGGTGGCCGACGCCTTAAGGTACACGCCCGTCTCGTCGATACGGTCGACCCATTTGCGCCAGCTGATCATAAACGGCGTCTTGCCGGGACCGCGGAACGCGAGCGACGTCACGTGTGGAAAAACTTCGCCGGTAGCAATACCAAAATCGTTGACCACGCCGAGCTTTTCGCCGTCGACGTCCAAGACCGGCAATTTGAGCATCTCACTCAGATAATTCAATGGTGCTCCCCATCATTATTCCTCCGAACGCGGCCGCATGTGCGGCGTCCGGGGGCTTCTGGATATGTATACGCATGCGCGGGCGGCACGCCGCTCGACGCCTACACCCCGTGCATGCGCAAAAAGCACCTGCATGGGGTCATCGACTGTATGGTCGAGGTTTGGATTTCACCTGTAACCTTTCTCTTGACCCTCATTAACCGCAGTAACTATAGCATCAGCATCGCCCTGCGGCATCGAATTTATGCGCTGCACATTGCAGGCATACCAAACGCTGACGCATCCGTGACATAGCCATTGGGTGTTCCTATAGTTTTGTCAACCTTCGACGCTACTCCCGGTAGGGCA
>CABJBO010000028.1 GCA_902363875.1 Coriobacteriaceae bacterium
TATGTGCGGCGTAGGCCGCTTATTAGCCCGTCCAAGAATTGGGGCGCAGTTCAAGTGCGCAGCGGGGGTTCTTTCATGTCCGAGGACGTCCGCGAAGGTCAGCCCTCAGATCCTGCGGTGAGAGACCTAGGCCTCGTTGTACACCGTCTTGAGCTTCAGCAAGTGAGCGTAGCGATCCATAGCGGCCTGCTCGTTCTCCTTGAAGAGCTCCTCGGCGCGCTCGGGGAAGGAACGCGTCAGCGAAGCGTAACGGGCCTCGTTCATCAGGAACTCCTGATAACCGCCCGCGGGCTCCTTGGAATCGAGCGAGAACTTCTTGCCAGCAGCAGCCTCGGGGTTGAAGCGGAAGAGGTTCCAGTAACCGCACTCGACAGCCTTCTTCATCTCGGCCTGGCAGTTCTGCATGCCGCCCTTCTTAATGGAGTGCATCTCGCAGGGGCTGTAGCCGATGATGAGGGACGGACCGTCGTAGGCCTCGGCCTCGTGAATGGCCTTGAGGGTCTGAGCCGGGTTGGCGCCCATGGCAACCTGCGCCACGTAGACGTAGCCGTAGCTCATGGCAATCTCGGCCAGGGACTTCTTCTTGGTCACCTTACCGGCAGCGGCGAACTGAGCGACCTGGCCCAGGTTCGAGGCCTTGGAGGCCTGACCACCGGTGTTGGAGTAAACCTCGGTGTCGAAGACGAAGACGTTGACGTTGTGGCCGGAAGCCAGGACGTGGTCCAAGCCACCGAAGCCGATGTCGTAGGCCCAGCCGTCGCCGCCGAAGATCCAGAAGGACTTCTTGGTGAGGTAAGCCTTGTCGGCGAGGATCGCCTTGGAAGCGTCGCAGCCGCACTTCTCGAGCTCGGCAACGTAGGCAGCGGCAGCGGTCTTGGAGGCCTCGGCGTCGTTGACGGAGTCGATCCAAGCCTGGCCGGCGGCCTTGAGCTCATCGGACGGACCATCGGCAGCGATGATGTCCTGGGTAGCGGCGATCAGCTTGTGCTGAACGGCCTCGTAGCCGACGGCCATGCCCAGACCGTGCTCGGCATTGTCCTCGAACAGGGAGTTGTTCCACGCCGGGCCGTGACCGTCCTTGTCCTTGCAGTAAGGAGCGGTGGCAGCGGGGTTGCCCCAAATGGAGGAGCAGCCGGTGGCGTTGGAGATGAACATACGGTCGCCGGCGACCTGGGTCACCAGACGTGCATAGGCGGTCTCGGCGCAGCCGGCGCAGGAGCCAGAGAACTCCAGGTAGGGCTGCTTAAACTGGCTGCCCTTGACGTTGGCCGCGATGAGCTCCTTCTTCTCGGAGACGTTCTCGACCATGTAGTCCCAAACGGGCTGCTGGTCCATCTCCTGCTCGGTGGGAACCATCTCGAGGGCGCCCTTGGGGCAGACCTTGACGCAGTTGGTGCAGCCCATGCAGTCGAGCGGGCTGACGGCCATGGTGAACTTCATGCCCTTGGCCTTGGGGCCCATAGCGTCGAGCGTGCGGGTAGCCTCGGGCGCGGCGGCAGCCTCGTCCTCGGTCATCGCGAACGGACGAATGGTGGCATGCGGGCACACATAGGCGCACTGGTTGCACTGGATGCACTTGGTCTCGTCCCAGTGAGGAACGACCACGGCGACGCCGCGCTTCTCGTATGCGGAGGCGCCCAGCTCAAACTGGCCGTCGGCGCAATCGACAAAGGCGGAAACGGGCAGGCTGTCGCCATCCATGCGATCGATGGGCTCGAGCAGATTCTTGACCTGCTGGGCGATGGCAGACTTGGTCTCCTCGGAGAGCTCGACGGGAGCGGCATCCTCAGCGGTAGCCCAGTCGGCCGGAACCTCGAACTTACGGAAGGCGGTAGCGCCGGCATCGATGGCCTTGTGGTTGGCATCGACGATGGCCTGGCCCTTCTTCATGTAGGACTTGGTAGCCGCGTCCTTCATGTACTGCAGGGCGTCCTCGGCGGGCAGGACCTTGGCCAGCGCGAAGAAGGCGGACTGGAGCACCGTATTGGTGCGCTTGCCCATGCCGACCTTGGCGGCCAGGTCGATAGCGTCGATCAGGTAGACGTTGACGTTGTTGTTCGCGATGTAGCGCTTGGCCACGGCGGGCATGTGCTCGGCGAACTCCTCGTCGCTCCACTGGCAGTTGACCAGGAAGGTGCCGCCCGGCTTGACGTCGCGGACCATCTTGAAGCCCTTAACGATGTAGCTGGGGTTATGGCAAGCGACAAAGTCAGCCTTGGTCACGTAGTACGGCGAGCGGATCGGGGAATCGCCAAAACGCAGGTGCGAGACGGTGACGCCGCCGGTCTTCTTGGAGTCGTACTGGAAGTAGGCCTGAACGTACTTGTCGGTGTGGTCGCCGATGATCTTGATCGAGTTCTTGTTGGCGCCGACGGTACCGTCGCCACCCAGACCCCAGAACTTGCACTCGATGGTGCCGGGGGCTGCGGTGTTGGGCGCATCCTCGGCCTCGGGCAGGCTCAGGTTGGTCACGTCATCGACGATGCCGATGGTGAACTCGCGCTTGGGCTCGTCCTTCTTGAGCTCCTCGAAGACAGCGAACGCGGACGCGGGAGGCGTGTCCTTGCTGCCCAGGCCGTAACGGCCGCCGACGACCTTGATGCCCGTCTTGCCGGCCTCGTAGAGAGCAGAAACGACGTCCTGGTAGAGCGGCTCGCCGATGGAACCCGGCTCCTTGGTGCGGTCCATGACGGCGATCTTTTTGACGGTCTCGGGGAGAACGTCGACAAAGTGCTTGATGGAGAACGGACGGAACAGGCGAACCTTGACCAGGCCGACCTTCTCGCCATGAGCGTTGAGGTAGTCGATGACTTCCTCGAGCACGTCGCAGAAGGAGCCCATGCACACGACGACGCGATCAGCATCGGGAGCGCCGTAGTAGTTGAACAGGCCGTAATCGGTGCCGAGCTTCTCGTTGATCTTCTTCATGTAGCCCTCGACGACGGCGGGAAGCTCGTCGTAGACCTTGTTGCAGGCCTCGCGGTTCTGGAAGAAGATGTCGCCGTTCTCGTGGCTGCCGCGGGTATGCGGGTGCTCAGGGTTGAGCGCGTGATCGCGGAAAGCCTGGACGGCGTCCATGTCGCACATCTCGGCAAGATCCTTGTAGTCCCACATGGCGACCTTCTGGATCTCGTGGCTGGTGCGGAAACCATCGAAGAAGTTAAGGAACGGGGTCTTGCCCTCGATGGCGGCAAGGTGAGCCACCGGCGAGAGGTCCATGACCTCCTGGACGTTGCCCTCGGCGAGCATGGCGAAGCCGGTCTGACGGCAGGCCATGACGTCGGAGTGATCGCCAAAGATGTTCAGGGCGTGCGAAGCGACGCAACGCGCGGAGACGTGGAAAACGCCCGGGAGCTGCTCGCCCGCGATCTTGTACATGTTCGGGATCATCAGGAGCAGACCCTGAGAAGCCGTGTAGGTGGTGGTCAGAGCACCGGCGCCCAGCGAACCGTGAACGGTACCGGCTGCACCTGCCTCGGACTCCATCTCGACGACCTTGACCGGGGTGCCGAAGATGTTCTTGCGACCCTGGGCCGCCCACTGGTCGACATGGTCGGCCATCGGGCTGGACGGCGTAATGGGATAAATTCCCGCTACCTCGGTGTACGCATACGAAACATATGCGGCCGCCTCGTTGCCGTCCATAGACTTAAACTTACGCGCCATATACCCCTCTCCTCTCATATAGGTATACAGGCCCCGGCGATCGCCGGGATGTTGGCGTGATGGGATTTTCGCTGTTGCTTCCAATCATCTGGCAGGCGGGCTTGGCAGCAGGTGCATGGCGTGGAGAGAAGGCATGCCAAGGCGAGGGGCGCTTGCGCACCGCAGGCCCAGCTACCCGTCTTGCACATGACCGAGCGCCGCAAAGGCCGCATGCCGGATGCTCCCGGGCACGCCCCGGCGATGGGAGGCGCCCGCAACGGAAATCCGCATGCGGGTTTATTGTACCCCGCCGTCAAGTGTAATTTCGGCAAATATAGGCGGGCGGTAAAGGTTTACCTTGGGTGACCGCCAAGGGCCAAAATGGCCCCTCCATCCCCGGGCGACTGGCTCTGACGCGCCAAGGAGTGTCCCCAAGTGCCGGCAGAAAAGGAGCGTCCCTATCTGCCGGCTAGAGGGCACCAAGGAGGATGGCGTAGGTGGTGGATTCGCCGAGTTTGAGCTCGTCGCCGGGGTTGAGCTGGGCGGAGCGACCGGGCTCTACTTGAATACACACGCTCGTGGCCCCGTTTACCACCACGGTGCCGTTCGTGGATGACAGGTCCTCGACAAACCATGTGCCAGAATCGTCGCACCAGATATGGGCATGGCGGGCCGAGACATCGTCGCCGACATCGGTGATGTCGCCCTCCCCCGTTGCCAGCGCGCCGACCTCGACGCCTTCCTCACTCGGCTGGATCCAGCGCGGGGCGCTCACCACGTAGCCGTTTTGCACGCGCAACAGTCCCAGCGGATGCGCCGGCGCGGCCTCGTGCTCGCCCGACTTGGAACCAAGGCGGGCGTGAGAGCAAACGGCATAGGGAACGAATCTTGCGGATGTACTCCTCGACGTCAGGCAGGTAAGCCCCACGAAGTCACCGGGGAGGCCCAAGCGGCCCGGCACCACTTCCAGATTCTGACCAGGGCGAGTCGTTCGCCGGTGGCTGAAGGCTCGCTCCCACCCAAAAGGGGAGATTCGCGTTGTTCCCCAATCGCTCTCGCATCTTTCATTTTGCTCGAGGTGGGCTATAAAAACTTTCCTGGTGAAAGGCGGCGATTGGTTTCCTTTCTTTCTAGAGGAGCGCGCCTGTAATCTGTTTTCATCCTAAATCAAGTTGAGATCGGACCTTCCAGAGGCAAGTCGACTCAAACTGCGAGGCTCCATGTTGGAATAAAGAGCGCTGTCGAAGTGCCAACAACACAAAGCTTGCCAGTCTCAAATAGAACCTTTTGGGAGTCCGATTGGGCCGCACACCGAATCCCCGCTGGTGGTTTTTTATAGCTGCGTAACAATAAACAAGGTTAGTGCCAGTCCAGCATGAAATTGAGGAACGTATGCATTTTTTCTCAGTAAGTGATCGTCGTTACTGCTTCGATGAGGTCACTCGCAATTGCTTTCAGGTTGACCAAGCATCAGAAGATGCGCTTCGCATATTTGAAGCATCGGGAAGAACGGTCAACTCGAAGTTGCTAACAAAGTCACTTGCTGCGAAAGGCTACGACCAAACGACCATAGCAGAACTTGAAGACGACATTGATGAGTATCAACGATTGTCTGAGCGGACTTTCTTAACAAAAGACACGCCTCGAAAACTTAGATCCATCGAACTCCACGTTTCACATGCATGCAACCTTGGTTGTAGTTACTGTTTTGCCGGTAAAGGAGATTATGGAACGTCTCCTCTGCTGATGACAGACGAGATAGCCTTCAAGGCGGTCGACTACCTCGTCGCAAGTTCATCGGAAAACGAAACGCTTGCAATCGTCTTTTTTGGTGGGGAACCCATGATTAACGAGCCGCTGATATGGAAAACGGTCGACTATTCAAAAAGAATATACCCCAATAGAAACTTTACCTATTCTATTACGACCAACGGAACGCTTTTGAATGACACTGCTGTGAATTCTTTCAAGGAGCACGGGTTTTCTGTTCTGATTAGTCTCGATGGTACAGGATGCAAGCACGATGCATCGCGCCCGTACAAGACGGGAGGCGGCTCTTTCTCCGATATCGACAAAAACGTTCGTCGTTTTTCCGAGTCGTTCCCCTTCGGCGCAAGAGCGACCTTAACAAATAATAACTGTAACCTTGGTGAAGACTATCTTCAGTTTAAAGAGATGGGCTTCAGAAGGATTTACTTCTCGCCCGTGAGCTCATTCGATGAGAATATCAAACTCGACGAACACTCATTAAACAAAATCAGGGCGGGCCTAATAGATTTGGCGGATCAATATCTCAAACAGATTGATCAAGGGGAAAAGCCCTTGTTTAGAACATTGAAAACTGCAGTTGATTTGATTATGAGCAACAGGATCGCCTTTGTCGGATGCGGGGCTGGCAGGCGTTTTATTTCCGTGACTCCCGAAGGGGACGTATACCCCTGTCACAGGTTTGTCGGGATGATGCGATTCAAAATGGGCAACATCGTCACCGGAATTGACGAAACTAGGTATATTGAAAACTGGAGTCAGGGTGTCGAAAAAAGAATTGACTGTACGGACTGTTGGGCTCGGTCTTTCTGTGGTGGGGGCTGTAGCTGGGAGGCTGCAGACGAGCACGGCTACTTGCCCAAGAGTCTACACCCTGCATCATGTGAATATAGAAAAATGTGCTACGAGATGGCTTTTGACCTTATTTCCCGCCACTCATCTTCGCAGGAGAAAAATCAACGAGAAGCTACTGTATCGGAATAAGCGGTTCAGCGCATTGCTGTCACCATTGTGGAGGTGTTCGTTCTTCTGATTACCGTCTGCGAAGCTTATTGCTACGTTCGCCGAAACCATTCTAGAAATATGGTGAACTAGACATCTTGGTTTGTTATACACAATATTGAGGTTTTTCTGCACTCAAAGGGAGGTAGTCGTGAAGCATATTCATCCGATTAATCCAGGAAGTGGCGACGAGGCAGGCGTGAAGCCGATGTCTTTTGACTGCCTCTTGGGCATTACTGACATCTGTACTGTTTATGATAAAGCAGATGGCTGTGGTGCATACGATTACTGCGACTATGACATGGATGGCGGCAGCATCTGCGTTGTAGATCACTGTGGCATTGATCAAACGTAGTCTCTAATTGGATTAAGGTGAGGAGCTGTTATGAAGCATATCCATCCTGTTGGTTCAAATGAACATACTCCCGTTGAGCCTTGTTGTCTTGGAGTTGATATATGCAATTTTTACGACATCGCCGAGTGCCCTGTTGCGGATTGGTGCTATGTCGATAAAGAATCAAGCTGTGTTTTGCCAGCAGATTGGTGCGATCCAGTTGACGAGTAGTTTTTGTGTCTAGGAACTATTTGGTCCAATTCAAAATAAGATGGGGACAAATACCAAAATCTCGTGTCTGGGAGGAGTTATGCCATTATTGCAAGGTCTCGTTGGATTAACCTTTGTACTTGCTTTATATCTGGCACCTTTTTTATTGTTATTCTTCATTATCCGATTCTTTCTTCGGAAAAAATAGGAGTATCACGCAAACATTAGCGTAGCTTTCTTCCAATATGAGCCGAGCATTGGCAAGTGGAATAAGAAGCCCGACCGTTCGTCACATGAAAGTGATCGGACGGGCCTCTCAATTTAACCCGGGCCGCCACCCATAGCGGCTTTCCGGGCGTATTTTCGGTGCAAAGCAATCGTCAGTTTAATCCTATGCGTCGATACCGCATTTCATTTGTTCGGCTCGTATTCTACGGCCTTGTAACCCTCGCACTCTCCGGCAAACGGATTGAACACGAAGGCAGAGATGATGTGTGCGTGGACATCGAGGCTGCTGTAGGCAACATACTGGGGCATGGACCCCCGCTGCGCGTGGCATGCGGCCCGGCATTTTCATTGCCGTCCAACCCCGTGTAGTTGCAGCAAAGGGTGGAACCTCAATGCTCAGCTCATGTTGTCCGTGGGACACGAGAATTGTAAGTACACTTTGGTGTGATTCTCACGATGATACTGAGCCACCTGGAATAAGATACGTCGCGACAACACTTCGCTTCACCTCTGTCTCGACAAGACAACGTAGACTAAAGTTTCCTTTAGTAAGAGAATGAGAACTATATCTGAAAGCGTTGCGATGGCGTGAAGGCACCGAGTCCGAACCGACTGAATGCTACGTGCATCTGCATCGCTTTTTTGTTATCTCTGTCAGTTGGGTAGCACTACACTTGTCAGCATTTACCCCGGTACATGCTGCCTAAATCCACTACCCCTTCTACCGCGCCGACCATCTCGTCATCGTGAGAGACAATGATGATCAGCTGGCTTTGCTTGTTGCGCTTAACATAGGCCGCAAGCTCGGCGCGGCTTACAGCGTCTAACCCAGTCGTGGGCTCGTCGAGTACCAAAACTGACGACTTGCGTGAAATCGCCGACCATAAGTACACTCGGCGCAGCTCACCGCCCGAAAGCGCGGAGCAACGTTTCCCGAGCAACTCCTTCACGCTGTTTTCCAGCGAAAGTAGGCCATCTACACCCCGGTGATAGGAAGAAAAGGGCGTGTCGAAATACTCTAACAGCTCTTTCACCGTTTCGTCCGGCGCGAAGCACGACTGTGGGCAGCACGATATCTCTCTCGCACGTATGTAATCCAAGTCGCATTCTTCGATTGGCACGCCGTTGTATTTTACTTTGCCTTTCGATGAGTATAGCCCGAGCATCAAGTAAAGAAGTGACGTCTTGCCTCTTCCGTTTTCCCCAACTATGCAATATGTACCAGGACCGGAAAACTTGAAAGAAAACCCGCCGAGGACCTCTCGGACAGATCCGTCTGGAAGGGCAACCGAGAATTCCAAATCAGATACCGAAATGTCATTTATTTCATCGAGTTTAGCTAAATCGGTCCGATTCCACCCCGATCTCTCCTTTTCTCTCGTCGCGATAGCCGTCCTATCCCATGATGCTTTGGCATCTTGATAGGATTTGAACAATGACATCATACTTTTCAAAGTCTTAAAGAGAACCGCGAAGTATGTACCGATGATAGTGTACTCGCCTATTGACATAGTTCCGTTAATGATTCGTACTCCGGAAACAACAAGTATCACCGCTTGAAACAACGCTGCGAAAAGACCATCGAGCGATGTCAGAGAATATGATAGCTTTCCGGAGCGCAAAACTTTGGGAAAATAGCTCTTAAACCCAGCGTCGAGCGCTTGTTCGCTCTTGCCGTACGAAGATGTCAGTTGAATGTTGAGAATCTGATTAAGCTGCGATGCAATTGCGGCGTAAAAGGCGCTGTCCGCCTCTTTCTTCTCATACGTGACCCTATACAAAAGTTTCCTCAACCCAGTAATTACACAGAAATACACGATGAGGAGAATGATGGAAAACACCGCGAGAGTTGAATCAATTGACCATATGATAAGCAATACGATGGGAATGGCTACAATGGACAGCGGCGCACTGATAAAATTCGCCAAAACGAAGGATGAGACCACGCTAGAGTCGGAAATAATCCGTTGCGTTGTATAGGCTGGATCGATGGTCCGACTCACCAAGTAATCGTCTCTTTCAAAACGCAAGACGGCCTCCCTGAGAAGATCAAAGGAAAGTCTCGTGGTTATGCGAATGGAAAGTGTTCCTGCAAAATAAGTAAAGAGGGTGGAGAAAACTCCTATTGACGCAACCAGGAGCGCGAAGAGTACGGCGTCTCTTTCGCTGCGGTTACCGAGAAGAAAATCTAAGAATTTCCCGTTCACGTATGGCATGGCATAGGAGAGAGCGGTTCCAATCACCGTGATAGCAATGAAGACGAAAGCCCCTTTTGCTCTGATGAACCTCGAGAGAACGCATCGAATCAAGGAAGGCCCCAATCTACCCGCCACAAAACATCAATCACTGATACCTTACACCTCAACACAACAGGAGCGAAGATTTGCCAATGAGACTGCTTTAAGATTGCCTTGGGCCAATACGATCTCAAGCTCTTCCTACAAGAGAGTCGGAATCGGACATCTCCTCCGACGAACCTGGCAATCGGGCGGTTGAAATATCTTTTTCAACCGCCCGATTGCCACAATAGATTTGAGCATCCGCCCACAAACGTCCGCGTTTTATACCCATCAAATCCTTTGCCTTTTGTCGTCTAGACTAGAAAAATCGCTCGAAATAACGCAACCGGCCTGCTCGCTTGAAGAAACCTAAGCCCGTAACGTAGATGTGCAAACTTCCGAAACGCCTTGCGCGGCATAGTGCGTATAAACTTCGTCAACCGCCTCAGAAATATCTGAGTATCGCGCCGGGTCAAAAGCATACGATGTCGCAGCTATACCCTGCACCCATTCGGAACGCGGATTAATTGAATAGCCACACAGCATCATCATACATGCATCTAGACCTGATTTCCCAAGTATCCGACGTATTGATGAGAGCATCGCGGGTCGCCCCCGCACCATCGTCGTCACCCCTATTAGCAGTATTTACCGTTTTTCTCTAAATGCGTATCGCCACCCTTAAGAATACGAAGTGTTTTATCCAGACCCGATTGTCCTCCATCTCAAACGAAGGGATAAGGAATCTCATCCGGAATCGGCAGTAACGGAGGATTCACAACGACAAGCGAAAAACATGAGTCATCTCTCAGAGGGGAGTAAAGGCTCCCCTCAAGCACCCTAGTTTCGTCATCCAAAGAGTTGATGGCAGTGTTTTTCTTACAAAGGTCGACAACAAAAGGGTTGATTTCTACAGATGTTACATCCATGCCACAGTTGGTAAGTATCAGGCCCTGTATTCTGGGGCCAGAACACAAATCGAGAGCCTTCCGTGCGCTCTGCGGTGTAAGGCGCCAATCTCAGCAAATCTGTCCCACAATACTGCGCTGAAGAACAACACGGAACCCCTGAGCCAAACTCCCCTATACCTTATTAAGGCTAAGACAGGCAAGTTCACGCACCCGGCATATTCCAGAATAACATCCTATTGTTTTAGATGCTCTACAAGCATGAACAGCCGCGAATCGGAAAGATCTTCTAGTTTCGCCCCGACTGACCGCCAAGGGCCAAAATGGCCTCTCCATCCCCAGGCGACCGGCTCTGGCGCGCCGAGGAGTGTCCCCAAGTGCCGGCAGAAAAGGAACGTCCTTAACTGCCGGCTAGAGGGCACCGAAGAGGATGGCATAGGTAGTGGATTCGCCGAGCTTGAGCTCGTCGCCGGGATTGAGCTGGGCGGAACGGCCGGGCTCGACCTGAATGCAAACGCGCGTGGCCCCGTTTACCACCACGGTTCCGTTGGTGGACGACAAGTCCTCGACGTGCCAGATATTTTGAGCATCGCACCAGATATGGGCATGGCGGGCCGAGACATCGTCGCCGACGTCGGTAATATCGCCCTCACCAGTGGCCAGCGCGCCAATCTCAACACCCTGCTCACTCGGCTGAATCCAGCGCGGGGCGCTCACGACAAAACTGTTTTGCACGCGCAGCAAGCCCAAAGGGTGCGCCGGGGCGGGTTCGCGTTCGCCCGCAGTCAGCGACATGCCAAGCGAACGCGGCGTGGATGTGCCTCCGCCGCAGGTCGCGTTCGCGTAGTCGATGGCATAGTTCACCGAGGACCGCACATCCGCCGAACAACCGACGGCGACAAACAGCACCAGCACGACCTCGGCGCGCTCGGCGGGCATGAGTTCCGCCGCCTGGGACAGGCGATCGAGCGCGTTGCGATAGAGATTCGTGTCCTGGTGGCACTCTTCGAGCGCGCGTACCATCGGTTCACCTGCAGGACCGCACACCATATTGATTACAGCCGTGGAGTCCATGGGATTGCGCTGGCGCAGGGCCAGTTGCGACATAATACGCGCAGCCGAGGTACCGTATTCGGCAAAGTAGCGCTGCTGAAGCGTGCCGACCGGCGCGCGAACGATAAAGCGGGAAACCCAAGAGCGATCGGCGGCTCGGCTCTGCGGGCTGCGGCCGTCGGCGAGCGGACGGGACGAAAGCACCAAGCCGCACAGCTCGATATGGCTCAGATGCGCTGCGCGCTTAAAGATGTCAAACATGGCCCCGCATGGGGTGAGCTCAACTTGAGATGCCATGACCTAGGCCTCCTTGGTCGTAGAAATAGAATCGGACGATACTTCGACAGGTCCGCCAAAAGTACGGACAGCTGCGGCTCCACCGGCAAGCGGAGTCGCCATCTGGGCTTTTGTGCGTCGCGGTGCCGAAACGGGAAGTTCAAAGGCAAAGCCCATCGCAAGCAAAAACCACGTAAGCGTATAGGTTGCAACCAGAGCGGCAACAAGGCCGCCCATCACGGCGCGTTGGGAAAATACGCTACATGCAGCCACAACCAGCACCGGAACCTCGCAGGCAGAAAGCGCAAGTACACCCTGCAGGAAGCCCGAGCGCCGATCGCGCGCAAGTGCCCCCGCGGCAACGCCGGCTATGCCTGGCAGCGCCAACGCCAGTGCGGCAATAATACCCGGTAGCGACCCAGACCACACGAGCGATCCCAAAGTCGCCGTCACGCGAGCGCCCGACGCCAGCAGCGCGGCCGAAACCACGACCACAGCCCAAACCACGCCACAGACGACCGTCGCGCCGACCATCAGCGCGCGACGAACCGCGCGGCCAGACGCATCCATGGGGCACGGCGTGAGCGGCTCGCCGCGGAGCGAACGACCGACATTTTGCGCATAGTGGTCACAAAACGCCGAGAGCGCCGCCTCGACCGCCGCCGGCTCGGGACGATCTTTTTGATGGCTGGACAGACAGGCCATCACCACGTCGAACAGCTGGGCATCGACAAACGCCAGCGCATCGCGTAGCTCCTCGGAATCCGGCTCAAGCCCCAGCTGCTGGGCCTGCTCGGCCGCAGCGAGCGCCACATCGGGCTCACGACGAAGCAGCTGAGTCAAATCGCAACCGGGCGCATGGGCACCAATGGGATAGTCGGGCAGCGTGTCCATCTTGAGACGGTAGGGGCTGGCGATGTCGCGCGTCTTTTTGCGCGAACCCGAGGTGCCCGAAGTGCTCGGCGCGGCTTCGTATGGCGCGGCGCCGGCAATGAGCTCGTAAACCGTGCTTGCTGCGGCATAGACGTCGATCGCCGGCGACATACGCAAAGCGCGCAGGTCGGGAATATCGTCGGTGAGCATCTCGGGCGGGGCATAGGCAACCGTCGCGCGACGCAGCGTGGCATAGCGCTCCGTAAACGACGCCTTGCCGCCGGTACCGGCCACGGCCGACGCAGGCTCAAGCGCCAGCGACGAGCCAAAGTCGATCAGGCACAGGTCAAAGGTGCCCTCGGCAAGCTGCCGGTCAAGCGGTAGACGCGCCGTACGCACCATAATATTAGCGGGCGAGATATCGCGATGGACAAAGCCCTCGCCCACCAGGCTCATACGGCAGAGCAGATCGAACAGGTCGCGACCCAGACGCGCCGCCACAAGCGGCGACAGGCGTCCGGCATCGTCCACGGCGAGTCGCGAACGCAAGCGGGCGAGCGTCTCGCCCTCGACCCATTCCATGACAATTGCAGGCACACCGTCGACCTCGCCCCAGCCATAGAGGCGGGGAAAGCCCTTAAGGCCCGAAAGGGCGCGATGGCATTCATATTCCTCACGAAACGCCGCCTTGAACTTGGCGACCAGCGCCTCATGGGCGGCGGCATCGTCAAACTCATCGCACGTTGGCAAGATGAGCTGCTTGAGCGCCACGGCCTCGCCTTGGGCGTTGACGGCACGCGTCACGCGGCCGATACCGCCACGGCGCATGGTGGCATCGTCGGCAAACAGTATCGTAAAACGACGCAGATAGGCAGGCAGTTCGTCCTGACCGAGCGCAATGGCCGGCTCAAACCCGTCGACACGCGCCAGGCGCAAGCCGACCATGGGATCGCGACCGAGCGATTGTGGTGTGGTGGATGCAAGATCGGTCATCATAGGGCAAGCGCCGCCACGTTATTGTTGAAGTTACCGAGCGCGACGTCATCATCGCCGTAATGGCCGACCCATTGACATAGGTTGGTGTAACAGCCCCACAGATTGGCATACTGCTGATACCACTTTGACCGGGGCGAGAATGTCTGACGACCAAACTCGGCTCGAATGACAAACATCTCCCCGACCAGGCTGTCGCACGGCCTGGGATCTCCCGTAGAGTTATAGGTCGAGACCACGTCATTGGCACGAGAAACATAGCCGTCGAGCATGTTGTACTTGGTCACAAGCCAACTGTGAATGCTCTCTTCCTCAGCAGCGGAAAGGCCACCGGAGTTTGCATCGTTGTCAGCGTTGCCGCCCGTCGAGCCGCCGTTTCCAGACCCTCCGGCAGAGGAACCCGACCCAGAGCCGCCGCCCGAACTCGACGAATCCGAGCCGGAGCCAGAAGTATCCGAGCTACCGGGCTTTCCGGACTGCTGGGCGTCCTGCTCCTTCTGCCGCTCGACCTTATTCACCGTTGCCGCCACGCTATTGTTGGACAACCGATCGATGATCTTGGTGTTGGTGAGCACGATGGTTTTGCCATTGGCAAGCGTGACTTCGTTGTCCGGGGCCTCGGTGCCGTCCGCGTCGTCAGTGCCAAACACAATATGCGCGACCACACTTGCCCAAGCATATCCAGTCGTGGTGCCCAGATCACTTTTGACCTCATGCCCCACGCGCGGTTCGCGTGCGGCATGTGCCTGCATCATGGACGGCACGGTCATGCCATAGGCAGAAACGCCAGCTATGACCAGCACCAGCGAGCAAGACAGCAGTGCGTACGCCCGCGGCGCCAAGCCCAGTCGGCGTCGCATGCGCACCGCGGCGCCGCGCTTTGTCTGAGTGCCACCGGGCCGCATGCGTTCTCCTCCAACAAAAACACGCCGCTCGGGAGCGGCGCATTCATTCGAATCCATATTTGAGTGTATCAGCGAACCCAAAAGGTTGCGCAACGAATGGGCAAATTAAGGATGCGAGTGGAAGCATCCATGCGATAAGCGGATACAAAGCATCTTTGTTGCACAACAAACTTACAGTCGCACGGGGAAATTATGGCTACCCCGTGCGTCGCGAGGAAAACATACGGCAGGAGCAGGCTCGCCACCTAAATCGCGCGACGGGCCTCGATGGCGCGGCCAAGCGTAAGCTCGTCGGCATACTCCAGGTCGCCGCCCACGGGAAGGCCGCTTGCCAGACGCGACACCTCGACGCCCAACGGCTTGATGGTACGGGCCAGATAGCTCGCCGTGGTCTCGCCCTCGATGTTGGGGTTGGTGGCGATGATGACCTCATGGATATCCTCGTGGCCCAAGCGTGCCAGCAGCTCGCGAATGTGCAGCTGCTCGGGGCCAATCTTGTCCATGGGACTGATCACGCCGCCCAATACGTGGTAGAGACCGTGATAGCTGCCCGTGCGCTCAATCGCCTGGACATCGCGCGGCTCGCCCACCACGCAAATGCGAGTGGTATCGCGCATCGGGTCCTGGCAGATGGAGCACTCGTCGGCCGTGGCGTAGTTAAAGCAACGGCTGCAAAAGTGGACCTCCTGCTTAACCTCCAGGATGGCCTCGGCCAGGCGGTGGGCCTCCTCGGCATCGGCCTCGAGCAGGTAATAGGCGATGCGCTGGGCCGACTTGGGACCAATGCCCGGCAGACGGCCCAGCTCATCGAGCAGTTTTTGCAGACTGTGATTCGCACTCATATATATGCGTGTCTTAGAACGGCATGCCCGGGATGTTGAGGCCGCCGGTGATGGCGCCCATCTGCTTGTTGGCGAGCTCGTTGACGCCGCGGACGGCCTCGTTGACGGCAGCCATGATCATGTCCTGCAGCATATCGACGTCCTCGGGATCGAGGGCATCGGGGTCGATGGTGAGGTTGACGAGCTCCATCTCGCCGTTAACGGTCACCTTGACCATACCGCCGCCGGCAGAGGCGTCGACGGTCTGGGACTTGAGGTTCTCCTGCGCGGCGGCAAGCTGCTCCTGCATCTTGCGGGCCTGCTTCATCATCTGCTGCATGTTCATACCGGCCATGATGGCTCCTTTACGTGCGGCCGCGCGCCGAGCTGCAAGGGCAGCCGGAGCACGGCGGGACTTTCAAACTCAAAAATCGTACCACGGCGCGGGGCAAGCAAGCGGGGCGGACACGCTACCTCAGTCGATATACATGTCCTGGAGTGCAAACCGCACCCAAAGATTATGCGAAGTTGAATAATTCGCATCTGCATAATATTGAAAGCTAAATCTTGTAGAGCCGGAATCCGACATTTTCTGCATCCAGCTAGATAACAAAATGCCGAACCGCTGCTCGAGGCGGCACTCATGACGACGGTGTATAATTTGATTGTCACAGATAGCAATTTGGAGGTGCCCCATGAATGCCCCAGACGCGCTCCAAAACATCCGCTCAAAACACCCCGTTGCATATGTGGTTCTCTATCTCTTTGTCGGCTGGGCATTGCTGGTTATCATCACCCATGCTATAGCCTTTGGAGCAGAGCTGCTGATAGCCAGCTCGGACCAGCCCGTCGTCAAATGGGAAGCAACCGATGAGTGCACCGACGGAACTCGAACCATTTACTACAACAGCCCGTCCCTCTACCAAGAGTTCAAGGTCAAGATAAAGGACTCCAAGATTGTTGATGCCGAGCCAGGCGCTTTCTTGACAATCGGAGCAACCCTCGACGCCGAGCAAGTCGAGTACACGGACAGCCGCGCGACGTATCGTATCGACCTCAGCATCCTAGGCCGACCGTCACGCGCTTGTCTGCTCGAATGCGATATACGCGGCACCACACTACACATGTCCGAAATACAGATGCGCCCGGACAAAGAGCCCCTAAAGGGCTAGGGGTCCTAAGCCCAGCAAACGATTCTCAACAGTAAAACGACAGCCCACCGGTTGTTTCTTTCCAGCGTTTGCAAATCAGCGCATGGTTAGATGAAACAAACTGCATGATATCGCGTAAATCCCGAGCAGGAATATCGCCCTTGTTATGGGCCAGCTTGCATCCGCCGGAGCGGGTAAGCCATATCTTGGTTGCCTCGGCAGTGGGGCGCTTGACCGCAACGTGAACATGGACAGGTTCGCCGTTCTCCCCCGTCCAGAAGAAGATGATGTACGGCCCGAGTCGAAACAGACTAGGCATAGACTCGTCCGCCTTCGTAGGCAAAACGCAGGATGAGCGGGGCATTGTTGCGCACGAAATCATCGAGTTCTTTGAGGTCCGCTTCGCTAAAGCCCTCGCGTGACACCCAATTGAATGCCGGCAAGATGCACTCCGCCGTGTCAAAACCCCAATCGCGCGGGCGCTCCACAACAACCTTCACCGTGTTGTCCTCACGGACTTCGGAATACGAAACTTGCGTATCGTCCTCAAGGCGGACATATTCCCACATCATAAGCTCGCTCCGTTCAAAGACGTCTCTTCTTGAGCAGTATACCCGCCTGTACAGCTACTCCACCGGCTTGAAGATGGTGGCCTGACCGAAGACGCTGCGGATGAGGGCTTTGGCCTCGTCCTCGGTCTGCGGGATGCTTGGGGCTGCGCCCTGATGGCCGAAGGGACTGCCCGCGCTGGGGTTGGACTCCCAGGGAGCTGCAGGAGCGTCCTCCTCTTTGGGGGCAGTTGCAGCGGGCTTGGGCGCGGGCGTCGCACCCGGCACGTCGAACGGAGGCAGATCGTCCCCGCTCGCATCGCCTGCAAAGCCGCCGACCATGGCGTCATCGTAGGGCACCTGCTCGGATTCCCACGGTGCAGACTGCGCAGACGGCTGAGCCTTGGGAGCGGACGCGCGCTCGGGCGCTCGGGGCGCGGGCTCGGTCGGGAGCTTGCCCGTGGCGGGAGCGCCAGCGGGGTTGTCGGAGCGCAGCCAGGGGGCTTTGCCCAGGTCGGATGACTTGGGCGCAGGCGCGGCGGCGGGCTTGGGCGCGGGGACCGGAGCAGCCTGTTTGGGCGCAGCGGGTTCAGGCGCCGACGGGGTCGGTGCCGCTACCGGTGCCGCTTTTGGCTGCGTCGCGCTGACGTTCGAGGATGCAGGGGCCGCCGAGGACACGGGTTGCGGGTCCGCAGATGCCGCAGCCCGTGCAGATGGAGAATGCTCCTCATGTTGAGGAGCCGGCGTGCCACCTCCATCCAGGACGTAGTCGACGGTGCGACGACCGAAGACCGCACTGACTGTCGGCAGGACCACCGACTGCGTGTCGGCGCGTCCGAGCATCTTGATGGCAAAGGTCGAGCCCGCGGGGAACGAGACCGTGAGCTTGGAGCCGTCGTCTGCTGTGGCGCGGGCATTGAGCAAAAGCCCTGCGTAGGAAGCCTGACGAGCCTTGACGCGTTCGACGACCTCGGCCCATTTGCGCTGGAGCTCACCGGCATCCTCGACCGCGGGGGTCTCGGCGGCACCAGCGGCAGCAACCTGGGCGGCGGTGTTGGGCTGGGGCTTAGGTGCCGGAGCGGTGGCAGGCGCGGGGGCTGCAACGGGCTGAGGCGTCGGAGCCGGCGCAGACTGAGGTGCAGACGCTGCAGGCTTGGAAGCCGACACGGACGCAGAACGGGGCGCAGGCTGAGCCGCCGGAGCGGCAGCACCACGGTCCCAAGGCATACCGCCCTGGCGCGCGGACGTATCAGCGGTAGTAGCAGATGCCGCCGGAGTAGCGGCTCGGGCACCCGAGATCAGCGTCGGCTGCTGGGCAGCAGCGGGTACGGATGCTGCAGGCGCGGTGGCCTGAGCAGCAGCCACGCTCGCCGGCACGGCGCCGTTGGCAACCATGGCCTCCAGACGCGCCACGCGCTCGGCCAATGCCTCAATCGTTAAATCAGCCTCGGGACGTGCCAGACGCGTACAGGCGATCTCGAGCACCAGGCGCACGTCGCTCGCGCCCCTCATCTCCAGTGCGGCATCGTCGAGCACCGTCAGCACGCGGGCCAGGCGGTCGGCAGGATGCTCGCCAAAGGCAGCGGCCTCGGCAGCAAGCGCCTCGGCCTGCTCGGAGCCGCCCTCAAACAGCTCGGCACGGGCACCGGCAACGCAGGCAACGTACACGTCACGCACATGCGCTACCAGGTCGCGCGTCAGCTCCAGCAGGTCGTTTCCTTCCTCGACCTGCGCACGGATCAGTCCATAGAGCTCGGCAACATCGCGATCGGCAATAGCGCGGGAAAACTCGCCCAGAATCTGGTCCGAAACCTCGCCTAAAAGCGAGCGGGCATCGTCCGCATGCACAGAACCGTTGCCAAAAACGCTCAGCTGCTCCAGCGTGGAGAGCGCGTCGCGCATGCCGCCCTTGGCATGGCGCGCCACGATGGCGAGCGCCTCGTCGTCGTAATCGAAGCCCTCCTGCTCGCATACGTATGCCAGGCGATGCTCAATATCCTCGTTGCCGATGCGATGGAAATCGAAACGCTGGCAGCGCGAGAGGATGGTCTCCAGAATCTTTTGCGGGTCGGTGGTGCACAGCACAAAGATCACGTGTGCCGGCGGCTCCTCAAGCGTCTTGAGCAGCGCGTTGAACGCCGCCGTCGTGAGCATGTGGACCTCGTCGATGATATAGATCTTGTACTTGCCGCGCACCGGGGCAAAGTTGACGGAGTTGATGATCTCCTCGCGCACGTTGTCCACGCCGGTACGGCTTGCGGCATCGAGCTCGTAGACATCGGGGTGGTTGCCCTCGGCGATGAGCTCGCATTCCTCACAGGTGCCGTCGGGCATGCAGCCGCTCGCACCCTCGGCGCGCGCCGCCTCGGCATTGCGGCAGAGCAGCGCCTTGGCAAGAATACGCGCCATGGTGGTCTTGCCCGTGCCGCGCGGACCGCAGAACAGGTAGGCGTGGGACAGGCGCCCCTCGGTGATGGCGTGCTCGAGCGTCGAGACGATATGCTGCTGGCCCACCACGGAGTCGAAGGTGAGCGGGCGATACTTTCGGTACAACGATTCCATGGGTGCTCCCCCGGGTATACTAAGTCTTGTTGCCGCGACGGCCATGCGGTCGCACGGCATACTGCATTCATAATAACCCGTACGGCGAGCCCGCCGCGATAGGAGTCCAAAGAGCATGGCAGACGCAGAGAGCAACCTCGTTCCCTCCGAAGCAGCCGACCAGGTCGAGGTCGCGCTCGAGGCGCAGGCAGCAGCCGATGACGGCATCCTGTACCTCAACGAGTATCAGTACGAAAACGATCTGGTCACCGACTTCGCCCGCCTGGTCGCCTCGCCCAGACGCCGCGGCTCCCTGTATGTCGCCGCCGCCATTGCCGCCCTGCTGGGTATTGGCATGCTGGTAGCCGGTGGCAACTGGATCAAGTTCGGCGTCGTCCTGATCGTGTTCGGCGCTTTTTTGGCCTGGTGGAGCAAAAACCTGCACCACACGCTCGCCCGCGACTTTATCGATGCCGTCGAGGCCGACGAGTCCATGGGCGGCCGCTATCGCCGCGTCGCCGCCAACGAGGACGGCCTGATGGTCTGGGGCAAGAGCGGCAAGTCGCAGTTCTTCCCGTTTGAGAAACTCGACCACGTGCTCGACGGCGAGCGCATCTTTGTGGCCATGTTCGCCGACCAAGGCGTGACGATCCCCAAGGACACCTTTGTTCGCGGCGATGCCGAGCAGTTTGGCGCCTTCCTTAAGGCGCGCATCAACAAAAAACTCCGCATCGAGACCAAACGCAAGAAGATGAAGGCAGAAAAGGCCACTGCCGAAGCAAAACAGGCCGACAAGCCCCAGGACAACAAGGGCAAGCAGCGCAAGCAGAAGAAGAACAAGAAGAAGCGGTAATCCGGCCGACACCGAAGGTGCCTCGTCCCGCGCCCGATTCCGAGTCGGAGCGCCTGAAATCGGGCGCGGGTACCGCCGATGGACCCATTTTGCCTAACTCTCGAGCTACTTCACTTCAAACCTTAAGAGCCTTCTCTCTGGCAGATCGGTCATCTTCATCGTATAAGTCCCAGGAAAAGCCTTCTCAAAACGGACGGTCTCGTAACCTTCGAAATAGTCGTTGGTGTTTTGCATCATGAATGGGAGAAGCAACTCGTTCTCCGCCCCAACCTGTACAGCAAACGCAGCAGAACCGCCCAGAGCCGGCATTGCCTGCGTTATCAGATCGGTATTGACCACAAAGTCATAGTTTGGCGCAGACTCCGGCACCAAATGCCAAACATACGTTTTGATTCCGCCTTCGACATTGTCCTTATTCCTGACACGCATCTTTACGGCGATAACACACGTGATGTCGGCGTCCTTCAATTTCGTTTTCGTATCCACGATGCCATATTTTGAATAATCATCATGCGCACGCTTGAGATACTCGCGCGGCGTGAGCAGCTCTGCCCCGTCTATGCAAAACGAATACCCGTCAGTCGCCACATCCTTCGACCCCAGAAACGCCCCATCCATCGAGAGCCATTCGCCCTCCGCATAATATTTCTCAGGAATGACCGTCCGGCTCCCGTTAACGACGCTCACCCTCATGCCCGCAAGGCCGGTAGCAGCACAGCCGAAAAGAGCAAGCACCGCCCTTCTTGTCCACAGGGTCTTCTTCATCGCGCTCACGACCTTTCCCGAACTTTCACAACGGCACCGTCGCGCATGCAGTAAACCCGATCGGCCAGCTCCTCGAGCACCTCTCCGTCATGGCTGGAAAGAATAACCTCGCGACCCGTTGAGGCCGCCATCGCCACAACGCGCTTGAGCATTCCAACGCCCGCTTCGTCGAGGGCATTTGTTGGCTCATCGAGAACAAGTAGCTTCGGCTTTTCCATAATTGCCGCAGCTATCCCCAGACGTTGCTTCATCCCAAGCGAATATGCTCGGAACTTCTTTTTTTCGTCTGCATCGAGCCCCACGAGCCGCAGGGCAGATCGAATGTCCTCGGGAGTTGCAACGCCCTTGATCTGAGCGATGAGCTCCAGATTGTCGTAGCCAGACAGATATCCCAAAAAGGAAGGCGCCTCGATCAACATCCCCAGACTCGGCGGGAACGAGATGTCCGCCCCAAGCCTTTGGCCATCGATAGAGATTTCGCCTTCGGTAGGCTTGATCAATCCGCAGACCGCTCGCATAAGCATGGTCTTACCCGAACCGTTTATCCCCTGAAGCCCAACCACAGTCCCAGGGTCAACCTCGATGGACACGTTGCGCAGAACATCGTTTTTGCCCATGCGCTTCGATACGTCCCTAACGATCACGCTCATATCTTGTCCCCCTTTTCTATAAGGTCGGCCCTTCGAAACCACAGTCCACCCAACGATAGGCATAACGACATAATCACAATTGAAAACAAGACGCTCGAGCCCGTCGCGATTCCCTCTTTGACAATTCCGCCCCAGCGCAACAGCATCAAGGCGTTACCCAATAGCGCCCAATGCCGTGCATATGCCGAGCAGATCAGGGAGCTCATTAAAACCACAAACGAGACCGACGACCCAAGCACAAACCCGACCGCTGCCTGCGCAAACGCAAGCGCCTCGAAAGCAAGAAAGAGTCCTACGAAAAACGGCAGCGCATCTGCCTCGGCAGCTTTGAGAAACCACGGCGCCAAATTAGCCAGCTGAAGCGACTCGCCATGGACGACCGCGCTGAACGAGGAGCTCACCACCAAGCTCCAAATCACAACAGAGCAAACCACCACGAGCAGCGAAAATGCCGTTACCGCCGCCACCAAGATAAAACGCGAGACCCACCAAAGGGTTCTTGCCCGACATCGAACAAGCGCTTGCAAACCAAACCCGTGCAACGATTCGGTCGGATAGTCGAGTGTTGTATAGAGAATAAGCAGAATGAGAAATAGCCATCCTAGCGGAGGCACAAACATGACCCCGGGCCTAGGCTCAAACGGAGCAGATCCGGCAAACACGAGCGCAAGATTATCCGCAAACCCCAAGGTATCCGTTCTAACCCCATACACAGAAGACAATCCGTAGGCGTACACCAAGTTCGCAACGGTCACTGCCGCAATTGCAATAAAAGTGATGATGTTCTTCTTCAAAACGGTCCTCAGGTCCGCGGCGACCAGCCTAAACAGCATCAGACCACCTCGCGTCTTTTCCACGCCCCAGAAAAAGCCAACGAAGCAAGGGTCAATAATATGATTTCCGCAAAACCGGCTCGAATGTCTGGCCAGTTATTCAGCGATTCCGACCTGATGCTGTTGAGGATATTGCAGTTAAACCCCACACAAGCCATTACGCCGAAGATCCAGCCATTTGCAAAATGCCACGCAACCATTAGCAGATACGGGACAATTATCGCTTTGATTCTGCTACGAAACAAAATTGAGAAGCCAGTTACAGCCATGGATAAAGTCCCGAGCGTGACAGCATCGAACAGCGTGTATGCGAGCACATATGACAAAGGATGCGAATAAAATAGACCGGAGAAGTAGCTATGCAGGTAAAGTCCTACGTAAGTCGACTCATCGACCCGAGGAAGATACGCAGGAAAAAGCATCGAGACGATCAGGAAATTGACGAGCAGAGGAATGGCAGTCACTGTAAACGCGGAGAGGAAAGCAGACAGCATCTTTACGTTCACGTACGCCTTTCTGGAAACGCGCGTGCATATCTGCATGTCATAACCACTCAAACGCTCAAAGAGACACGACCAAGATCCAGCCAACATTGCAAGCAGGGGCAGTGCATAGAAAAACACCGACGCAGACAGTGGCGCGTTCGCGCTCACAACAATCCAGTTACCGAAGCTGCTTTCACGTGTTTGACCGAGATAATTTTCGGCTTGCACGCCAACGCCGTAACCAAAAGAAAGAAGGTTGTGGCGCTCTTTTTCCAAATTTGCCCACGGCTCCAGCGCGGCAGCTATTGCAACTGCGACCGCAATCAAGAGAGCAAGGATAAAAGCTGGACGTCTAATCGTTTTCGACAGTTCGTATCTTGCGAGCTTTTGGTTCATACGTCCTCCTCCCCCTTCCGACCCAGAAAGCCGGAAGGGAGCCATTTCAAACAACTATGCGGGAAGCTTGTGGAAATGCCCGACGCAGTCGGGGCTCCATACGCCAATAACAGTGCCGTAGCCAGACTCCGCCCATGCAGTCAGTCGCGCCGCAGATCGCCCGTTCTCACGGACGAGGTTATACATTTCCCACTGTCCCTTGTGATTCGAACGATACGTTCCCTGAGTACAATTCATGCTGCCGCTACCGCTTGTGTTATACGCACCGTCTGTATATAACCGAAGCGGATTTCCCGTATGGCCCTGGATATCCAGATAGAGCGATGAGGAATCATCCTTTTGACGGTAGCCAGTTGCACTCGTCCCGGCACATTGAAAACTAAATGCCTTATCGGCATTGTTCGTACAGGTCGTAATTCCCGTATCGGCGTTTTGAGTAATGCTGGAAACCTGAGAGGTGTCAAACTCCTCTTGTGCAAACGATGCAGCGGGAACCCCTAGGGACAGACCAGCTGCAATCACCAAGCCGACTCCGATTCGAGCAATAGCGCTCCTTGGCTTAATCATGGCCTTCTCCAATCAAAAGCGGTTAACAATGCGTCGACGCACGGCAACCTTCGCATGAATAGAGAAAGATGTCTGTAAACACCCGCTATTGAGTTGATTGCTCAGGCGTTTACACGTTATTTACCTGCGATAACAATAAAATTAGCTCCGCCTTATTCTTGATCTTCAACTGGCGGTAAGATGCAGACCGCAGCGCTTGCACCGTAGATGCAGCGTAACCGACATCCTCCGCAATGGTCTTTGTCGTTGCGCCTTCTGCCGTCATCAGCAAAATTTGCGACTGAACATCAGAAAGGGAGCGCGACGCAAGCAGGGCAAGCTGACGCACGCGAGCCGTTTCGGTGGACCCGTTCGCGCGGTACTCCAAGACGGCCTTCTCGTTCTCAACCGAGCGGGTGAGCGCGATGTGCGTGACGAACATGGGCGCAGACCAGCAGACGATCACCGTTGCCACGACGACATTGACAGCCGAACTTTGCCCCAGCAACGACGCGAGGAACAACGGCTCGAAAACCGTCAGATCCTGCACCATATTGAGCAAGGCAACCCAAACAGGAGCCATCGCCCCGAAGCAAAGCATCCATATTCCAAGCATTCTGCACCGAGGACAGCTTCGCAGCACCTTATACGTGAGCAACATCCCCGTCAGCACCGCAAGCCCGTGGATTCGCCCCCTAGCGACCGCATAGATTAAGGCAACCATGCCCATTGACACCAACGACACGATAGCCCGGGTACGAGCACGCACCTTAAACGGACGCAGCTCAACGGCAAGCGAAGCCATAGACGCCACGCCGCAAAACAGGACCGGCACAGCCATCAACGGATCGCGTACGCACCTCCATGCCGCGATATAGACAAAAGACCATTCCACAGCAGACAGTATCACCCACACGCACGGGCTTCCGAGCCCAATCGCTTCACCTGCTCTATCCAGCGCAGCGCCACGATTCGGTTTTCCACCCGCGTAGCGTAGCGACAGAAGCAGTCCGAGACCCAATGCGTAGCTTAAGAGGGAAAAGGCGACAGCCCGCGAAACACCGGACCCCCAATCGCTATCCGCCATTACCAAGGGGCCAGCCGCAAGGAGGATAAAAAATAAGGCTCTGTTAGACCACATTTGACACGATCGGCTGTTCGTCGAACCGGGAAA
>CABJBO010000029.1:0-11360 GCA_902363875.1 Coriobacteriaceae bacterium
CCGTGCAACGGAAAAGAGCCGCCCTTTCGGACGACTCAAACTGTAATGGGGCTTTTTGGCTGCCCTGTGCCCCGAGTTGACTCGCTTGCCACGAAATGGGCCTATCTACTACGTTTGACCGGTAACCCTCGACCATACCGAGAATTGCGAAATCAAAACCGCAGGTAAAGGGCTTGCCATTTTTAAAAAAAGACCCGCATGGTCGACCCATGCGGGTTAAACGTAGTAGATGGCCCGTTTTCGTGGCACTGCGTTAACGGGATGTGCCAAAGGGACTGTCCCTTTGGCACATTGGCTAGTCTAGGCGGACCGGATCGTGGGGGTAGGCGTTGAGAATCTCGACGCCGGACTCGGTAACTAGGGCCAAGTCTTCGATGCGGACGCCGGTGCGGCCGGGGAGGTAGATGCCCGGCTCGATGGAGAACGTCATGCCCGGCTCTACGACCTGCTCGTTGACGAGCGAAACGTCGCCCGGCTCGTGGTCCTGCAGGCCGATCGAGTGGCCCAGGCGATGCGTGAAGTACTTGCCGTAGCCAGCGTCCTCAATCACGTCGCGCGCGGCACGGTCCAGGTCGCACATGCGCACGCCCGGCGCGATGAGCGCTTCGGCGGCCTCGTTGGCGCGGCGCACGATGTCGTAGATGCGTGCCGTCTCCTCGTCCGGCTCGCCCCAAAAGAACGTACGCGTCATGTCCGAGCAGTAGTTGCGGCGACGTCCGCCAATGTCGAACAGCACCACGTCGCCGCGCTTGAGTACGGTGTCGTCGGGCTCGTGATGCGGGTCTCCGGCGTTGGCGCCAAAGCTCACGATGGGCGGAAAGCTAAAGCCCTCGCAGTCGTGCTTGCGATATAGATTCAGCATCTGGTCGGCAATCTCGCGTTCCGTCACGCCCTCGTGGACGAGTTTGATGGCATCGGCCATCACGGCGTCGTTGGCGGCCGAGGACACGCGCATGAGCTCCTGCTCGGCGGCATCCTTGTGGGCGCGTGCTGCGGTGACGGCAAAGTCGCCCAGGAAGAACTCGCTCGCGGCGTGACGATTCATAAGGGGCAGCAAAAAGCCGGAGCGCATTACGGTATCGATGCCGAGGGGCTTGGATGGATTGACCTCGCGAGCGATGGCGTCGGTCACGACGTCGGTGTCGGTGTGGTAGGCCACGCGGGCATTGTCGTACTCGGGCAGCTGATGCAGGGCGTTGACTAGGATCACCGGCTCGGCACCGCGCGTGAGCAGCACGCCACAAAAACGCTCGAACATATCGGCATAAAAGCCGGTCAGATAGTAGATCGACCACGGGTCGTTCACGAGCAGCTGCGCGCCGGGGCGCTGAGCCTCGAGCGCATCGAGCGCGCGCGCCACACGCTGGTCATCGACATGTGCCATACATCGTCCTTTCGTTAGGTTGCCACCATGGTATCTCAAGCCCGGCACATAGGGACGTCCCTTTTATGCCGGCACTTCGGGACACTCCTTGGCATGACCAGCCTATCAAGCAGTATAAGTTGTCAAAAGAGGCCCGTCCCAAATGGGCTGGTTTCAAAACTATGGCGGATTACAGGGCTGGACCTGTATTACTTGACCATTGGAAAAATTGCGAAATTAAAACCGCAGGTAGACGGCTTATCAAAAATCGAAAAATGCCGGTATGGATGGGGGTCTCCGAATCAGCCCCGTAATCCGGCATAGTTTTGAAATGGCACTAAAGTAGGCACAATCTAAATATCGATCCCAAGGCAAGTTGCGGTGGAATAGTTCCTGGATGCCGGGGTTTTGGCGGAAATCAGGAACTATTTCACCGCAATTGAGGAGGGGCGGGGTGGATGGCGGGGTAGCTAAAAGAGGCTCGTCCTAAATTAGCTGCTTAGGCTGGGTCGATGTCCATGCTGGCGATAAGGTTGATGCCCATGTTGAGGAGGTTGGGGAGGGCGGTGTCGCCCATGCGGATGGGAGCTTTGACCACTAGGCCGCGGATGAGGTTCATGGCTTGGGCATGGAGTTCGAGCGGGATGGCTTCGGCCGTACGCACGGGCAGCAGCGCCTCGTCGCCGCCGGATACGGCCGCGGTGGTGGTGAGCACGCGCATGGGGCAGGTGAGTTCCTGGCGTGCGAACTTGTCGCCGCGCGGGCAGCTGTTGCCAGTTACGGAGCGCACCTCTACCACGGTGCCGTCTGCGCTGCGCTCGACTTCCACGGTTAGGAGGCACTCGGATGGGCAGGTGGTACAGTTGAACTGTAGCGTCTCGATCACATTTGCGCTCATGGCTTTACGCTTCCTCAACGGGGTCGACGGACAGGACAATCTCGCTAACACCCAGGTCGAGTGCGCGCTGAATCACCTTTGCCGGCAGCGGGAAGCTTTCCATGACGCTCGGTTTAAACGGGCGGACCTTGCCTGCAAGCAGTTCCTCGCCGTTTGCGAGAATGCGCACGCGGGCAGCATCGACCGGGCGGCGTACACGGAAGTTGAGCTTAGTGAGCCCGACGGTCGTGATGCGGCCCGGCAGTGCGTAGCCTGCGATGCCGGCTGGGGAGATCGTGAGCTCGCAGCTGGCGCCCATGCTATCGCCGACACCCAACGCGTATGCCGCCGCAGCCGCACCGGCACGCTCGGACTCGGTCGTCACATTGTCTGCCAGGTCGTGCACGTGCAGCACGTTGCCGCAGGCAAAGATGCCCGACACGCCCGTCTGCAGACTCTGGTCCACCACGGCGCCGCGCGTGCGTGAGTCCAGCTCCACGCCCGCGGCAACCGAAAGCTCGTTCTCGGGAATCAGGCCCACCGAAAGCAGCAGCGTATCGCACGGAACAACGCGCTCGGTCCCCGGAATGGGCGCCAGGTGCTCGTCGACCTTGCTCACTTCGACCGCCTCCACGCGGTCGCGACCGATCACGCGCGTCACGGTGGTGGACAGGTGCAGCGGAATGCCAAAATCGTCCAGGCAGTTCTTGACGTTGCGGCGCAGGCCGTTGGCGTAGGGCATGAGCTCGTACACGCCCTCGACCGAAATCCCCTCGAGCGTGCAGCGGCGCGCCATGATGAGCCCAATGTCGCCCGAGCCCAAAATGACGGCGCGCGAGCCGGGTTTGAGGTTCTCGATATTGATGTATCGCTGCGCCAGACCGGCCGTAAACACGCCGGCAGGTCGGCTGCCGGGAATCTTGATCTCGCTGCGGGTGCGCTCGCGGCAACCCATGGCAAGGACGACCGCACGCCCGGTGAGCTGCAGCATACCGGAGGGATTCATGAGCGTGACGGTGTGGAGTGTGGCGTCTTCCGTGGAATCGCCCGAATCAATCCCAAGCACCATGCTGTCCAAGAACAGCGCAATGTTGGTCGCTCGCACCTGATCGATAAAGCGCTGCGCGTACTCGGGGCCGGTGAGCTCCTGCTTAAAGTGCGACAGCCCAAAGCCGGGGTGAATGCACTGGCGCAGGATGCCGCCCAAGTGTTGCTCACGCTCCACGATGGCTACGCGCGCGCCGGCCTTATGCGCGGCAAGTGCGGCCGCCATGCCGGCAGGTCCGCCGCCGATAACGACAACGTCGAACGCTTGCGTCTGCACCGCCTCCGTAGCTCCTGCCTCCAAGCGTTCGTTGTGCATATCAAACGTCGCCATCCTAGCGCACCCCCTTCAACGGTCCCTCGACCAGCCAAGATCCGGCATTCTCCAGCAGCACTTCGTTGGGGTCACACCCCAGCTCGCGGGCCAGAATCGCCACCACGCGGCTCTGGCAAAAGCCGCTCTGGCAGCGGCCCATGCCCGCGCGGCAGCGGCGTTTGACGCCCTCGACCGAAACCGCGCCCGGGCGGCGTCGGATCGCGGCCACGATCTCGGCCTCGGGCACCGTCTCGCAGCGGCAGACGATCTGCCCCCATGCAGGGTCGGACTCAATGAGCTCCTCCTTGCGTGCAAGCGGCGTACGGTCGAAGTCGTCCGGCGCGTGTCGAATCGGATTCCAATCGGCCCGTTCGCGCAAAGCAACGCCCGCCTCGCGCATCACGTGCTCCATGCGCTCGGCAATGGCCGGCGCGCTCGCCACGCCTGGCGACTGAATGCCCGCCGCCTGGAACAGGCCTGGCACCACGGCGGACTGCCCAATAAAGAAGTCGTTTGTTCCCTTGATGACCGGACGCCCGCCGGCAAATGCGCGCACCACGCGGCGCGTGTCCAGATCGGGCACCAGCTTGCGCGCGCCGTCCAGCAGCGCGTTGACATCGCTTGCATACGTTTGCGTGTCGCCCGGCTCGCGCACGGCAGCCGTCGCGGTGATCACGGTGTTGCCGTGGACCGTGCCCGTGACGATAACGCCCTTGGACACCGGCGTGGGCACGGGATAGAGCGGCATGAGCGTACGCGGCTCCTTGTCCAGTACCACGATGTTGCCCTGGCGCCAGACCATCTGGAACTCCTCGGCGCCCGCCATATGCGAGATGTCGGCGGCGCCGTTGCCCGCGGCGTTGATCAGGTAACGGCAGCGCACGTTGCCAGCGGGGGTCGCCAGCGTAAAGCGCGCGTCGACGCCCGAGCCCGCGACTTCAATCGCTTCTACCGCCGCGGATCGCATAAACGTCACGCCGTTGGCAACCGCGTTCTCCAGCGCGGCGATGGCAACCTCAAACGGGTCGACAAATCCAGTCGAGGGGCACCACAACGCGCACGTTGCATCGGCACTGGCGCGCGGCTCTAATTCGTGGATGCGGTCGGGTCCGACGATCGACAGCTCGGGCACGCCGTTGACAAGGCCGTTGCGCCGCAGCTGCTCCAGATGCGCGCGGTCCTCGTCGTTAAAGCCCAACACCATCGACCCGGTGCGGCAGAACAGAAAGCCCAGCTCCTGCGCCCACGCACCGTACAACTCGCAACCACGGGCGTTGACCTGCGCCTTTACGGTGCCAGGGGCCGGATCGTAGCCGGCGTGCACCAGACCGCCGTTGGCCTTCGATGCGCCCAGTGCGATATCGTTAGCCGCCTCGACCACGCAAATGGACAGGTCATAGCGCGCGAGCTGCCGCGCAATGGCGCACCCGGTGATGCCTGCGCCAACAATTGCGATATCAAACGTTTCTGCCACGGTGCCTCCAAGACAAGTTGACAGGCTGTCAATAGGACTATCCTAAGGTCTGCGCGTTCCCAGTGCGGCGGCAATGCGGCGAACAGCCCTGCAACACCCGCCAACGGCAGGCGAGGGGAGACCCGGCACGGATGTTGGCCTCGTCTGCCGACAGCTACGGCAACCGTTCGTCTCGACCTGTAACAGTTAGACAAGGATTTGGGTTCTAGATGTTACAGATCAAGACAAACCTTCCGGCGGATTTTGAATGTCTCGATCTGTAACAGTAAGAGGGGTTTTTGGGCCCAAGATGTTACAGATTGAGATTGAAATCGGGGAGGGGCCCCTGTGTCTCAATTTGTAACATCTAGACCCGGATTCCGCCTCCATCTGTTACAGATTGAGATGTTTGTGTCCGCGCCGGCCCCGTACCCAGCCGTAGTCCCATATAAACAAACCCCGTGGTAAACTTGACCGGATTATAAATATTCCGAAAGGTACCCGTAATGTCCAAGTACATCTCCGAGCTCATGTCGCCGCAGCTCATGGGCGTCATCTATGCCTTCGTTGGCTTTATCATCGCCCTGTATGTGCTGTCGGTCGTCTATGTGTTCATCGACGCTCGCCGCCGCGGCGCCAGCGCCTACGTGGCATGGGGCATCATCGCCCTCATCCCGTTTGTGGGTCTCATCGCCTACCTGGTCCTGCGCCCGCACTCCTATGCGTCCGACCGCGAGGAGCAGGAGCTGGACATGGCCCTGCGCGAGCGCCAGCTTGCCCAGTACGGCACCTGCCCGCAGTGCGGCGCGCCCATCGAGAAGGACTTCGTCGTCTGCCCGGTGTGCGATACCCAGGTTCGCAACGTCTGCCCCAGCTGCCATCGCCCGCTCGATGCGCACTGGAAGGTCTGCCCCTACTGCCGAACTCGCATCCAGTAACGCATCCATCGCCGGGCCGGCCGCAAGCCACGGGCACGCCGCAAGCCACGCGCGCCCCACACCCCGCGCCCACACGATGAAGCATGCGTAGAAAATCGCCCGCCGTGCCATTAAGGTGCGGCGGGCGCTTGTATACCAAGGCAACCTGCCTATAATGATGCAAGTCAAAAACGCCGAGCGCATCGCACGCACTTGCATCAGGCATCCGAGAGGAGAAAACATACCCATGAAGGCACTCTACAATGACGGTTCGGTGGCCGAGCTCCCGCAGGACGAGGTCACGCACGTCATCCGCCACTCCGCCGCGCACATCATGGCGCAGGCCATCAAGCGCCTGTACCCCGAGGCCGACTTTGCCTACGGCCCCGCGACCGACAACGGCTTCTACTACGACGTCGACCTGCCCGAGGGCGTCAAGATCAGCGAGGACGACTTCCCCGCGATCGAGGCCGAGATGAAAAAGATCGTCAAGGAGAATCTCAAGTTTTCCGTGTACGAGAAGCCCCGCGCCGAGGCCATCGCCCTTATGGAGGAGCGCGGCGAGAAGTACAAGGTCGAGCACATCGGCGACCTGGACGACGACGCCCGCATCACCTTCTACCAGCAGGGCGACTACATCGACATGTGCGTCGGCCCCCACATCTGCTACACCAAGGCCCTTAAGGCCTTTAAGCTCACCGGCGTCTCGGGCGCCTACTGGAAGGGCGACAAGGACAACAAGATGCTCACCCGCATCAACGGCGTCGCCTTTGCCACCAAGGAAGAGCTCGACGAGCACATGCACATGCTGGAGGAGGCCAAGAAGCGCGACCACCGCAAGATCGGCCGCGAGATGGACCTCTTTATGATGCGCGACGAGGCCCCTGGCTTCCCGTTCTTCCTGCCCAACGGCATGATCCTTAAGAACACGCTGCTGGACTACTGGCGCGAGATCCACCACAAGGCCGGCTACGTGGAGATCTCCACGCCGCTCATCATGAACAAGCAGCTATGGAAGACCTCGGGCCACTGGGACCACTACAAGGACAACATGTACTCCACCGTCATCGACGACGAAGAGTACTGCATTAAGCCCATGAACTGCCCGGGCGGTGTGCTGGTGTACGCCTCCAAGCCGCACTCCTATCGCGAGCTGCCCATCCGCGCCGGCGAGATTGGCCTGGTGCATCGCCACGAGCTGCGCGGTGCCCTGCACGGCCTGTTCCGCGTACGCTGCTTTAGCCAGGACGACGCCCACCTGTTTGTGCGTCCCGACCAGCTGACCGACGAGATCGTGGGCGTGGTCAACCTTATCGACTCCGTGTACCAAAAGTTTGGCTTTAAGTATCACGTTGAGCTTTCCACCCGCCCCGAGGACTCCATGGGTTCGGACGAGGACTGGGCTCGCGCTGAGGAGGGCCTGCGCACCGCTCTGGAGAAGCTGGGCATGGACTACGAGGTCAACGAGGGCGACGGCGCCTTCTACGGCCCCAAGATCGACTTCCACCTGGAGGACTCGCTCGGACGTACCTGGCAGTGCGGTACTGTTCAGCTCGACTTCCAGATGCCGCTCAACTTTGATCTTGAGTACGTGGACGCCGACGGCACCAAGAAGCGCCCCATCATGCTGCACCGCGTGTGCTTTGGCTCCATCGAGCGCTTTATTGGTATTCTGATTGAGCACTTTGCGGGCAAGTTCCCCACTTGGCTGGCTCCCGTGCAGGTCAAGGCACTTCCTGTCTCTGAGAAGAGCCGTGACTACGCCCACGAGGTGTGCGCCAAGCTGGAGGAGGCCGGCATCCGTGTGGTCTGCGACGACCGCGACGAGAAGATTGGCTACAAGATCCGCGAGGCCCGCAGCATCGACCGCGTGCCCTATATGCTCATCCTGGGCGAGAAGGAGGTCGAGGCCGGCAACATTTCCGTCCGCGATCGCTCCAACGAGACCGTTCAGATGAGCGTTGACGAGTTTGTTGCCAAGGTGACCGAGGAGATCAAGACTCGCGCCTAAGGCAAACTTCACAACAATTAACATAGGCGACCGTCCACAAAGGGCGGCCGCCTTTTTCATGCCGAAATAAGAAAAGCCGCTGGTTGAGCGGCTTTTTTTGTTGCACAAAAAGGTACAGGTTTTTGTATCTTTCGACATAGGCAATTATACGAGCAATTAATCAACGATTGCCCAGATTACGCAAAATGTCCTGTCGGTAGATACATCTCCATAGCCCTCTACAAAAACCTGTACTTTTGCGACTGCGCCTAGCTGCGAGCGAGAAGCCTGTTCTAAACGCCCCTGCATTTGCGTGCATCGCAAAGCCAAAAGAGGGGGCGAGAACATGGAGCAGACGGCACGGCGTCAAGAGCAGCTGCCGGGTGCATTTAACGGCGCCACCACCAACAGCCAACATGGCCGCGTCCGCTGGTATCTGGTCCACACCCCCAATGGAAAAGAGCGCGAGACCTGCGAAAAGGTCCGCCGCATTATCCCGCACAACCTTATGCAGGACGCTTTTGTGATGCAAAAGGAGTTCTGGTTTAAGCGGGACGGCGCCTGGTCGCTCCAAACCAAACCCATGTACAAGGAATACTTCTTCGTCGCCACGCGCGATGCCGCTGCGCTCGATAGGGCCCTGGCCCAGTTGAGCTTTGGCTGCCGTATCGCCGGCAGTAGGGAGCGGGCGTACATGCCCATGCCGGACGATGCGCAGGACTGGTATCGCAGCGTGCTGGACGACGACGGCGTGGTGCGCAACAGCGTTGCGCGCATAGAAGACGGCGTGTTGCACATAGAGCAGGGTCCCTTGGTGGGGCAAGAGGCCCGTGTAAAGAAGATCGACCGTCATAAACGCTGGTGCCTGGTGGACGTGGGCGAAGGCGACTCCGCATTTAGGGAGTTACTTCCGCTCGACGTGCCCAGCAAAACGTAAGGGAGACGTTGCACCGGCAAATCATTCGTTTTTTGAATTCATGGACGGGGGGGGGTTCCTGGGGACAGGGACGTAAGTTTTATCGTGACTGCTAATAAAGAAGTGACAGAGAGCAATGCGCCCGTAGGGGCGGTGCTGATTGCTCAGGCCATGGACCGGCGTGAAGGCGCCGGTCGATATAAGGCCATGCAATCCATCATGGACTGGGACAACTCGCGCTTGGCCTACCGCGCCGTCAAGCGCGCATTCGACATCGTTTTCAGCGGCTGCGCGCTGGCCGTCATCGCCATACCCAGCCTGGTGCTGGCCGTGGCCATCCGCCTGGAGAGCGAGGGCAACCCGTTCTACAGCCAGATTCGCGTGGGCCAGACCCACCGCGACGGCAGCCTGTCCACCTTCCGCATGTGGAAGTTCCGATCCATGTACAAGGACGCCGACGAGCGCCTCGCCGAGCTTAAGGAGCAGAACGAGATCGCCGGCGCCATGTTCAAGATGAAGGAGGACCCCCGCGTCACCAAGATCGGTAGGTTCATCCGCAAGCACTCCATCGACGAGTTCCCGCAGTTCCTCAACGTGTTCCTGGGCCAGATGTCCGTCGTGGGCCCGCGCCCGCCGCTGCCTAACGAGGTGGCCGAGTACACAGAATTCGACCTGCAGCGTCTGGCCGTCAAGCCCGGCATCACCGGCTGGTGGCAGGTGACCGACCGCAATTCAACGGGTTTCGACGGAATGGTCCAGCGCGACCTTGAGTACATAGCCAAGCGCGGCGTCATCACGGATCTCAAGATCGTTCTACTCACTGTCGTCGAGGTAATTACGGGAAGCGGGGCGTGCTAGTGTCAGCCGGCAATCGTTATCCAATTCTGAACACGTATGTAAACGCCATCTCGCTTGACGAGACGGTGGATGAAATCGAGAAGATCATCGCGAGGGGCGTACCGACCCAGCATGTCGTAATCAACGCCTCCAAGGTCAACCTGATGGAGGCGGATCCCGATCTCGCGTCAATCGTCAACGAATGCCCCCTGATCAACGCCGACGGCGCCTCGATCGTCTGGGCGGCGAAAAAGCTGGGGGTTCCTCTCGGGGAACGCGTCACGGGCATCGACCTGTTCCAGAGGCTTGTCGGGCTGGCGTCCGAGAAGGGCTACCGCATCTACCTCTTCGGGGCGAAGGAAGAGGTGGTCACCAAGGTCAAAGCGATTTTCGAGGACAGGTACCCGGGCATCCAGATCGCAGGGTATCGCAACGGCTACTTCACCGAGGCGGACGAGCCCCAGATCGTATCCGATATGGCCGCCTCGGGAGCCGACATGATGTTCGTCGCTTTCTCCTCTCCCAAGAAAGAGTACTGGGTCCACAAGTACATCGACCAGATCGGAATCCCCTTCGTCATGGGCGTCGGCGGCAGCTTCGATGTTGTTGCCGGCGTAACCGACCGAGCTCCGACGTGGATGCAGAAGCGCGGCCTGGAGTGGTTCTACCGCTTCATCCAGGAGCCCGGAAGGCTGTGGAAACGCTACATCATCGGCAACCTAAAATTCGTCGCCCTCACGTATAAATACAAGTTCGCTAAGAAAGGTGAATAGCAATGGTTAACGTTATCGGTCTCGGCTACATCGGCCTGCCCACCGCCCTCATGATGGCATCCCACGGCGTGGAGGTCGTGGGCACGGATTACAACGAGGAGCTCGTCGCCACGCTCAACGCCGGCAAGACTACCTTCAAGGAGGAGGGCCTAGACGAGCTGTTCGCCGACGCCCTGAAGTCCGGAATCAAGTTCTCCACCGACTACCAGGTCTGCGACACCTACATCGTCTCGGTCCCCACTCCCTACGACAAGCTAGACAAGAAGATCGACCCCTGCTACGTCGTGGCGGCCTGCAAGACCGTCCTCGAGGTCGCGCCCGAGGGCGCCGTGCTCGTAGTCGAGTCCACCGTTTCGCCCAACACCATCGACCGCTTCGTTCGCCCGCTACTCATAGAGGCCGGCCGCGAGGACGTCAGGCTCGTCCACGCCCCCGAGCGCATCATCCCGGGCAACATGGTCTACGAGCTGCTGCACAACAACCGCACCATCGGCGCCGACGACCCCGAGGTGGGCGAGGCCGTGGCGAAGGTCTACGCCAGCTTCTGCCAGGGCGAGATCTCCGTCACCGACATCCGCACCGCCGAGATGACCAAGGTCGTCGAGAACACCTTCCGCGCGGTGAACATCGCCTTCTCCAACGAGCTCGCCAAGATCTGCCGCATCGGCGGCATGGACGTCGCCGAGGTCATCCGCATCGCCAACAAGCACCCGCGCGTGAACATCCTCAACCCCGGCCCGGGCGTCGGCGGCCACTGCATCCCGGTCGACCCGTGGTTCCTGGTCGGCGACTACCCCGAGACGGCCAACTTCATCCGCCTCGCCCTGCAGACAAACGCCTCCATGCCCGAGTACGTCATGCACCGGGCCCACGA
>CABJBO010000029.1:11370-24438 GCA_902363875.1 Coriobacteriaceae bacterium
AAACGCCTCCATGCCCGAGTACGTCATGCACCGGGCCCACGAGGTCATGGTCGAGCGCGGCATCACGGACGCCTCGAAGGTCGGCATCTACGGCCTCACCTACAAGGAGAACGTCGACGACGTCCGCGAGTCCCCGACGCTGCAGATGCTCGAGTCCATGTCCGAGCACCTCTGCGCCGGCTCCGTCAAGGTCTACGACCCGTGGGTCGAGCGCGACGAGGTTCCCGGCCAGGTCCACTCTATGGATGAGTTCCTGGACGGACTGGAGATGGTGATCGTGATGGTCGGCCACTCCCAGGTCACGGACAACCCCGGCATCTTCGGCGAGCGCGTCCTCATCGACCCGCGCAACGTCTGCGGCGACGGAGAGAACGTCTACAAGCTGTAAGACCATGTGACTCTTCAGGAGAAATCGTTTTGAAGAAGGTAATGCTCGTCTTCGGCACCCGCCCGGAGGCAATCAAGATGTGCCCGCTCGTCAACGAGCTCAAGGCGCGTACGGATGAGTTCGAGACCGTCGTGACTGTGACCGGCCAGCACCGCGAGATGCTGGACCAGGTTCTGCGCGTCTTCGATGTGACTCCCGACCACGACCTGGCGATCATGAAGCCGGGCCAGACGCTGTTCGATGTGACGTGCGACGTGCTGCTTAAGCTCAAGGCCGTCCTCGAGGACGAGACGCCCGACGTGGTCCTGGTCCACGGCGACACCACGACCAGCTTCGCCGCAGCGCTCGCGTGTTTCTACCTGCAGATCCCCGTGGGGCATGTGGAGGCCGGCCTGCGCACGCACGACATCTACAGCCCCTGGCCGGAGGAGTTCAACCGCCAGGCGGTCGACATCGTGAGCGAGTACTACTTCGCGCCCACGGAGGCGAGCAAGCAGAACCTGCTCGGCGAGGGCAAGCTCGAGTCCGGGATCTGGGTCACCGGCAACACCGGCATCGACGCACTGCGCACTACCGTGCGCGAGGGCTACTCCCACCCCGAGCTCGATTGGGCCGAGGGCTCCCGCCTCATCCTCATCACGGCGCATCGCCGCGAGAACTTGGGTGAGCCCATGCACCGCATGTTCCGCGCCATCCGCCGCGTGATGGAGGAGCATCCGGACACAAAGGCGATCTACCCCATTCACATGAACCCGCTCGTCCGCAAGGCGGCCCACGAGGAGCTCGACGGTTTCGACCGTCTGCACATCATCGACCCGCTCGAGGTGCTCGACTTCCACAACTTCATGGCCGCGAGCCACCTCATCCTCACCGACTCCGGCGGCATCCAGGAGGAGGCCCCGAGCCTCGGCAAACCGGTGCTCGTCATGCGCGACACCACGGAGCGTCCCGAGGGCGTGGCCGCCGGCACGCTGAAGCTCGTCGGCACCGAGGAGGACGTGATCTACCGCGAGTTCAGCCGCCTGCTCAGCGATCAGGCCGAGTACGAGGTCATGAGTCATGCGTCGAATCCTTACGGTGACGGACATGCGAGTGAGCGAATTGCGGACGTTATTGGAGGTAAATAGTGAAGCTAAAAAAGAGGTTTACTCTTTCTCTTAAAAACAACCTGCGCTTCATTCCTGATGAGGCATATATGCGTCTCTACTTCAAAGCCAAACTTCATTACGAGCCTGATTTCGAGTGTCCTAAGACATTCAATGAGAAGCTGCAGTGGTACAAGCTTAACTACCATAATCCAGTTTTGACTTAGCTCGCAGATAAATATGGCGTGCGCTCTTTCGTCGAACAACGTATTGGGTCCGAGTATCTTGTGCCACTTTTCGGTGTTTTCAATGCAGCTGAAGAGATCGATCTCGATAAATTGCCGGAGAAGTTTGTGCTTAAATGTACTCACGACTCGCAGAGCACATTTGTTTGCACGGATAAGTCGTATTTTGATTTTGTTGAGGCCAAGAAACGTCTGAATGTTGCCTTGCATAGAAACTGGTATTGGCAGGGCAGGGAGTGGGCTTATCTCGGTATCACGCCTCGCATTGTGGCGGAAGCATTTCTTGATGAACCTGGAAGAGCGACTCCGACTGATTACAAATTCTATTGTTTTGACGGTAAGGCAGCTCTTGTTCAGACGGACGCCGATCGTTTCACTAATCATGAAATGCAGTACTTTTCTACTGAATGGGAGCAGCGTGGCGATATCGACCATGAGGTATCTGAGCATGAGCCTACTGTAAAGCCCGAGAACTACGAACTTATGCTTGAGCTTTCCGAGAAACTCTCTGATGGTTTCCCTCACGTGCGGGTTGACTGGTACAACATTAGCGGTAAACCTTACTTTGGCGAGATGACTTTCTATACCGGAGGCGGATACGATCCCTTCTATGCACTAGAGGAGCAACCCGATAGACTTGACCGAGAGCTTGGCGATTTGTTTGTTTTGCCAACTGTTTCCCATTTAGAAAAGTACTGCGATTGGTCTTGCCCTTCTTCTAAAAGATCTTTAGGTGCTGATAATGCCTAAAGTGTTGATGATTGGCCCGAGTCTTGATGCTATGGGTGGCATCTCCACGGTTGAAAACAACATTATGAAGTGGTCGAATCGTAACGAAGGTTCAATAGAATTCATTTCGACAACTGCTGAGGGCGGGAAGTTCAAGAAGCTCTCCATTGCCCTTGTGGCTTATATGAAATATCTCAGTAGGCTCAACGCGTGCGATCTCGTACATGTGCATATGGCGTCTCGTGGCAGCTATCGCCGAAAAAAGATCTTCATGAGGGCGGCCTTCTTTCGAAACAAACCCGTTCTTCTCCATCTGCATGGTAGCGAGTTCGGTGTTTGGTTTGACGAAGAATGTAGCGAGGCTGAGAGACGCGATATCTCGCATTCCTTTGATTGTTGCTCAAAGGTGGTCGTTCTGTCGGAGGAGTGGAAGGAATTCCTTCTAAAAAGGCACATCTGTTCCTTGGATCGTATCGTGGTGGTGCATAACGCCGTTGACGTTCCTGAGGTTAACGCTATTGATTATTCGTGCAATACGGTTTTGTTCATGGGGCGTCTTGATGCGCGCAAGAGTCCGGATTTACTTTTGCGCGCTGCTAAGCGCGTTCTTAAGACTCATCCCGATGCGCGTTTTGTCTTTGGCGGAGACGGGGATGTGCCAGCATATGAACAACTGGCGGATGAACTTGGAATTGGTGACAGGTGCAGCTTTATAGGCTGGGCTAAAGGTGAAAAAAAGACGAAGCCTTTCGCAACAGTAGCATGTTCTGCCTTCCTTCGAAGAATGAGGGCATGCCTATGAGTGTGCTTGAGGCAATGTCGTACGGACTTGCTACCATTGCGACTCCTGTCGGGGGTATTCCACAAGTCATTACCGACGGCGTAGACGGAATTATGTTTCCAGTTGATGATGTTGATGCGTTGGCCACTAAGCTCGAGAATCTCATGAGCGATATCTCTTACAAGGAAATGATTGGAATTCAGGGACGAGCTCGCATAAAAGATGCCTTTTCCCTTACGGCGTTTATGAACCGGCTTGGCATGGTTTACGAAGATATTTGCCGGTGAGACTCGCTTTCTTGGGCGATATTGGAGACCCGTCAGACTCCGTTTCTTATTTCCAAGTTGCACATTTAGGAGCGTGACGATGGATAAGACTATTCATTACTGCTGGTTCGGAGGCAATCCGCTCTCTGAGACTGCTGTGAGGTCCTTGGCTTCGTGGGAGAAGTTTGCGCCTGGGTTTGAGGTCAAGCAGTGGAATGAGGATAACTTCGACTTCGCATCATGCTCTTGGTCAAGGGGCGCGTATGCGGCGGGCCTCTGGGCATTTGTGTCGGACTACGCTCGCTTTAAGGTCTTGTATGAGTACGGCGGCATCTATATGGATATCGGCAGCGAGCTCATACGAGACATATCGCCTCTCATGGAAAGCATTCCTTTCACTGCAATCGAAGAATCCTCGTTGACTGCCACCACCGGCTTGATTGTTGCTGTTGAGCCTCATGACCCTGTAATTCGCGCATGCGTGGAACGATATGAGTCGATGGAGTTCTCCTGTGATCCTGATTTTCTCGACAAGATCACGGTGAATGAGGTATTCACTGCTGAGCTTCAAAAAATCGGCTTTGAACGCGTGAATAAAGAGCAGCATTTCGGTGGCTGGCTTGCCTTGGACTCCAAAGCGTTCAACCCCGTTTACGGTTTCGGCGGTTATCACATCAAGCGTGAAACCTACAGCATCCATCGCTCTTCGGGAAGCTGGGTTGAGCCCAAATATCGCATCAAGCGGAAGGTTGTGCGCAAGTGTTCCCCTTTCATTGGGCGAAGGCTTTCGCAGATTTTGGGTCGAATTCTCATGGAGCTTAGTGACGGTGGCTTGGTTGTAGGAACTAAGAGAATCTTTGGCGTTGTTCGCGAAAAGATTGCTAGAGGAGAGAGAAGTTAGAGTGGACGTATTCGCTAAAGATACTTATCACTATTTCGGTACGCAAGGCGTAAAGCTCGGCCGGTTATTAGGTGATTTTGGCTACCGCTATGTTTTCTATCTAAGGATGTGTCAGGCAGGGGGTTTGCGAAAACTCCTCTTCACGCTTCCGAGGAAACATCTTTCCAGGAAGTGTGGACTCGAGATTTCGCCATCAACTCAAATTGGTCAAGGCTTCTACATTGGTCACCCTTACGGCATTACTGTAAACGCCGGCGCGAAGTTCGGCCGTAACGTGAACATCCATAAGGGATGCACCATCGGCCAAGAAAACCGTGGCCATAGAAAGGGCGTCCCTACGATTGGTGACCGCGTATATCTCGGTATTAACTCGACGGTTGCAGGTAATGTGACCATTGGAAACGATGTCTTTATTGCCTCCAATACCTTTGTTAACCAGGATATTCCCGATCATTCGATAGTCATTGGCAACCCGTGCAAGATTATCGAAACCGATAACGCTACTGAAGGTTACATCATCAATTTGGTTTAACGAGCTTGCGAATAGTTAGGCGGTAAGATATTGAAACGCATAGGCATCCTCACATTTTCGAATACCGTAAATTATGGTGCTTCGCTACAAGCATGTGCTCTGCGCAGGACCGTGATGTCGTTGGGCTGCGACTGCGAAGTGCTCAATTACAGCAATAAGGAACTCGATGATCGAGAGTTGGGTACGTGCTTCTCGTTCAATCCTTCGGATGCCGTTCGCTATTTCCTTCGCAGGGGTTTTGAGCGCCAGAGGCTTAATTCGTTCAGTCGATTTGCTAAGCGCAATCTAAGCCCTACGGGAAAGCTGGATAAGCAAGCTCTTATTGATAGAGCCAAGAGCCTCGACTGCGTCCTCATTGGCAGCGATCAGGTTTTCAATCCTCGGGTTAATGGGCATGACCCAGTCTTCTTGGGTGAAGGCATCGCTGAAGTTACAAAGGTCGCGTCTTATGCTGCCAGTCTGGGAGATGCGACGGCGGAATCCATTTTGGCATGCGATGAAGGCGCGGCCGACAGGCTGGCAAAGTTCACTGGTCTTTCCGTTAGGGAACCGAGCTCTATGGAGGTCCTTAGCGAGATGGGGCTCGAATCTGTATTTATGCCTGATCCGACCCTGCTTCTTACGGGCGATGACTGGTCGGCGTTAGCCTCAGATGACGGCTTGGATACGATACCTCAATCCTATGTTCTGCTTTATACGCTTAACTCTGAGCAAAAACTCGTGGATCGAGCTAGGAAGATCGCCAGCGAGCTCGGCGTTCCTGTCGTCTGCATTCATTACAACACGAAGAAATTCCCCGGCATGATTAACGTGAGGGGTATCGGTCCGGCTGCTTTCTTGAAGCTTGTTAGTGAGGCGTCGTTTGTTTGCACGGACTCCTTCCACGGCGCCTGCTTCTCCATGAATTTCAATAAGTCGTTTGTCGTTAAAACGTCGGACTCCGCCGTTCAGAGTAACGTCAGGATTACAGACCTGCTCGCACGTTATGGAATTGAGGGTTGTCTGTATCGAGACGAGGTCGTTATTTCGGCTGTTGACTATGGTCATGCAAACCAGACCCTCTCACATGACCGTGATACAGCGCGTGCCTTTATCGCTCGCTGCATTGGATTGTAGGTGTCGTTTCTGGCTTATGTTTGCAAAGAATACTTTTTGGAACTTGGTCTACCAGTTGACCGCTATCGTTGCCGGCTTCCTCGTCCCAAGGGCGATTATTGGCGTATATGGATCCGAGGTTAACGGTCTGGTGACCTCTCTAACTCAGTTTATTGGTTATTTCGCACTTGTCGAAGCTGGTATTTCTGGTGCGGCGACCTTCGCTCTATATAAGCCTATTGCTAAGGGCGACTGGGATGGGATTAACGTCGTGGCTTCGGCCTCGAAGGTCTTTTATCAGAAGTCGGGCATGTTGTTTCTTGTCTTGCTGGTTGGCCTTTCGGTCGTTTATCCCATATTTGTCTCGGTAGGTTCGCTTGCGCCTTGGGAGATCATGGTGCTTACCTTCCTGTTGGGTGCCAAGATCGTCGTGGATTTCTTTTCCCTCGCCAAGTACCAAGTTTTCCTTACCGCCGATCAAAAGAACTGGCTCATTCAACTCGCATCGACGGTCTTCACGCTGGTTAACACGGCCGTCATTTTCTTGTTTGCCTATCTCCATGCTCCTGTTGTCGCTGTCTATGCGTTGGCTCTCTCTGCGGTTTTTGCGCGCAGCCTGATTCTCGCTCTGTATACACGCCGCCATTATCCGAAGCTCAATTGCAAGGTTGATTACGGTGACTATCAGCTACCCCAGAGATGGGATGCGTTGTTTCTCCAAATCTTGGGAGCCGTTCAGTCGGGCGCGCCCGTTATTTTGGCGACCTTCCTCTGTGGGAGCATGAGTGAAGTTAGCGTTCTTGCTGTTTACATGCTCGTATCTACGGGGCTACAGATGATTCCGAATGTCCTTGGTACAGGGCTTCAGGCGCTCTTTGGTCGACAGATTGCTGAGGGAGACTACGAGGGTCTTCGGTCTTCCTATAAGCCATATCGAGCGCTTGTGTACGCAGTCTCCGCTGTGGCATGCGGATGTGCTTTTTCATTGATTATGCCGTTTGTTGATTTGTATGCAGGCGGGTTTCACGATGCAAATTACCACAATGTCCTGCTCGGTTTCCTCGTCGTCCTAAATGTTTTTCTCTATCATGGCAAGTCGTCCCAGGGCCTACTTGTAATTGCTGCTGGCATGTACCGTGAGACTAGGGCGCAGACCTGCTTGCAGGCTGCAATCATTATCGTCTTGGGTATCCCACTCACAATGCGTTTTGGGGTCGTCGGCACAATTGCTGCGTCCTGCGTATCCAATCTATACCGCGTGATTGACCTTTTGCTCTACGAGCCTCGTAAAATCTCGAAGGACTCTCTTTCGAGTTCGTTTTGGTCGTTTGGCGTGTATGTATTACAGACCGTTCTCGTGGCCATGCCTGGCTATCTACTGTCTTGCTTCGCTGGAAGTTGGACAGGATGGATTGCGGTCGCCATCGGTCTTGTCATTTGGGGCGCAGTCGCCGCATGCGCGACGCTCTATTTCTTCGACATGCCTAGCTATAGTTCGATTATTGGTCGTTTTATGAGGATTAAATAGGATGAATTATTTCAGCGCGTCTAGGGCCGGTGTTGAGTCTTGCTCTGAGTTAGAGCGACGCTTTTCCCTAAATGATGGGTCCATGGTGTTCATTCCACTGCTCTTTTACGCCTTTTTCTGCCAATCGCTCGCTGCTTCTGCGCTTGCACTCGATGTCTGCCTCCTGCTATCTGCTACGGCGTTTCTCCTGCATTTTGTGACTAACAGAAGATTTGCTTGCAAAAGATTTGGCCTTGAGCTGGCTTGGGCACCTTTCTTTGTGCTGTTCTTTATTCATAGTTTGATATACGGTGTGACTAATTTAACCCTGCTCGTAGTTTATACGCTTCTATTTCTGTGCATGTATGTTGCGGCAGGCGAGCGATCCTGGGTCACTTCATGCCTTAGGGTTCTTGTCGCCTTTGCAGCATTTCATGCGTTCTGCACCATCGTCTTCTGGCTAGTCCCCGCACTTTATCTGCCAGTTAAATCTGCCTTCTTTTCAGGTAGCTATATGGCTAGGGACTATCGCTCTGGCTTCACGGCGCACTACAGCACTAATTCGATTTATTTGAGTTTGGGTCTCGTCTCTTGGGCCTGTGGTCTTGCTGGTAGCAGGGAAAAGGTTCGGATTAAAGATTTGATGCTGAGCCTGATGCTCTTGCTTGCGCTTTTTCTGACTACTAAGCGGGGTCCTTTGGTTGCATCCGTTGCTGCTATCGTCATCTCGTATCTGTTCGTAAATAGAAAGAAGCTTTCCGGGACGATGCTCAAGACCTTGGTTGTTGCTGCAATCGCTGTAATAGCTGTCGGCGTTCTTGCTACGTTTGTTCCCGCTGTTCAGGCGACTCTTGAGAGGTTTATTGAGCTTTCAGATGATGAAACGGGCAATGGCAGAAGCTATTTGTACGATTGCGCTTGGAGTATGTTTTATGCAAAACCCTTACTTGGTTGTGGTTGGGGGACTTATTCCAAGTATGTTGCCACTACCTCCCTTGGTGCAATGTACAGCAATCTTGGCTTTTCGTCGATGAGTGCTCACAACGTATACCTTCAGTTGCTTGCCGAGACGGGTGTGATTGGCCTTGCGGCTTTTGTTGTGCCTGCGTTTCTCTCCATCCTTGCAGCCATGCATCGATCTGAATCTCTTTTAGAGGAAGGTCCTTATGGGGACTCCTTTTGCTTGTGGGCCTGTTTGGGTGTTCAGATTTTCTTTCTAATTTATTGCTTTTCAGGCAACCCTTTATACGATCCGCAGTGCTACATACCGTATTTCATTTCATGTGTGGCGGCGTTTGCTATTTGCGGCTCAGACAAGATGATTCTTAACGATAGGGAGGGATTCCATGGATATCTGCAAAGATAGTCAACGCTGTACCGGGTGCTCTGCGTGTCTGTCTGTGTGTCCTCGATCGGCGATTCAGATTGTAGAAGACTCTCATGGGTTTTACCGTCCGAAGATTGACGAATCAAAATGTGTTGAGTGCGGTTTGTGCCAGAGGGTATGTCCGGCTAATGGTTTGACGAGCGACGATCTGAAGATGAACTATCGTCGGGTATTGGCTTATCAGGCTGACGACGCCGAACGCGCAAAAAGTTCCTCGGGTGCCGCGTTTTGGACCTTGGCTACTTACGTCCTAAATAATGGCGGCGTCGTTTACGGCGCTTGCTTCGATGAAGATTTCCGCGTTGTTCAGCGGCGTTGTGCCTCTGTTGACGACGCGCAATCTTGTCGAGGCTCAAAATACTCACAGGGCTTCGTTGGCTCTTCATATGTCGAAGCATATAACGACTTGAAACAAGGTCTTGACGTGCTCTACAGCGGAACCCCATGCCAAATTGCGGGTCTTAGGAGTTTTCTGTCTAAGAAAAACTATTCCGGACAGTTGGTTACCTGCGATTTAATCTGCCATGGCACACCTAGTAATCGTATGTTCCGCGAATACATTTCCTTTTTGGAAAAAAAGTCCGGAAAGAAGGTCATCAAATATTTTCATCGCCCCAAGGACAGAGGTTGGGGAGTCCATGTCGAGAAGGCTCTCTTGGACGACGGCACTGCTCTCTATGACACGATTGAATCTAATACTTGGCGAGATGTGTTCTATAGCAATAACGCTTTAAATTCCAGCTGTTATAACTGCGCCTATACCGACGTCAACAGGGTTTCCGACTTTACTCTTGCTGATTTTCTTGGCGTCGATCGAGTTCGCAAAGGTTTTAATGATCAAAAGGGACTTTCTGTTGTTATGGTTAATAGTGAGCTAGCCGAGCGTATTGTCGCATCTGGTGTATTTGAGCCCGGCGTAACAGATATATCTCTTGAAGAGGTGCTGCCCGGTAATCCGATGCTGGAGAGGTCGTCCTCTCCGCAGGGTAACGTTGATGGTTTCTGGAAGGCTTATGAGCATAAGGGGTTCGAGGGCACTGCTCGGTTTGTTGGCGCCTACGGCTTCGTGAAATCTCTCAAGACTCTTGTGAAACAGCTTATTAAAAGGAAATAGTTACTAGGGGCGTTTCTCTTGAATTTAATGGACTTTGTTGAGCATGTGGCGACCTGGATTTATGTCCGGGGTAAGTTGGCGTTTCTTGCAGGAAGATTCCCTGGCCAGATAACCATGACGAAGGCTTTCAGGCGACCGTTTTATTGTCGCGTATCGGATAAAGGCTTTATTAGCGTCGGTGAACGAACGTCTTTCAATTACGGTTGCGTCCTGATTGCTCATGAACGAATTGAGATTGGTAGAGGCTGCCTATTTGGTCCAAACGTCCATGTGTATGACTTCGACCACGGTATGTCGCAGGATGGGATCATGTATCGGGACCAGCCGACTACGACAGCGCCCGTGCATATTGGCGACAACGTCTGGCTTGGCGCGAATGTCGTGGTGCTTAAAGGTGTAGCCATTGGCGATAATGCGGTCATCGCTGCGAATAGCGTTGTTTCTAAAGATGTACCCGCGAAAATGCTATTTCACGAAAAACGGGATCTAGTTTACAGAGAGCTTCGATAGGTTGCTGGATTGGCTTTCAATTCACGATGTACGCTGATCCGATAAAGCAGTATTGATAATGGCTTAATTGGATTAAAGCGTGCTTGCATTAGGGGTATCGGCTTGGGTCGATACCCCTTTTTAACCGGTTTGAAACCGCATCACTGGTAACGTCAAGTTTTTTGGAAATTGACAACCACATGACGGAGCACGGTCCGCGCTCTGTCATGTGGTCTCTGGCGGCTAAGCAGCGAATCACAGACGAATGGGATACGTGCCGAATTTGCGAACATCGTAACGGTCGACGAGGAACTGCTGTGCAAGGAAATGAAGACTCCTCCGAGGAAGACCATCGAGGAGGCGCCCAGCGCGCTGCTCGATGAGGAAGCTAATGGGGGATGGTGCTGTCGGTTGCGCTGGTCGCGCTGACGGGGGCGGCGTTGTTGTCTCTTTTGACATCTACTGCGGAATCACTTGAGTCGGTGGTGTTTGAGCTTGTGGTCCCTTCGGCCTTGTCAGTATCGCTTATTGCTGTCTTAGTTTGTGCCTGTTGCGCGGCTGTTGCTTGAGGCCGCATGGCTTCTGCGATGACCGCCATGGGTATTGGTACGTTTGCCATGGATATGCGCGCGATTGCACATGGTGGGCGATGGGGGGGGCGTAGCGGAGCCTCTCTGGGAGCAGGCGATAGGGTCCAAAAGAAGCACCGGGCTAGCATGCCGCGCATATTTTGTTGGGGTTTTCGGAAACACCAGTAAACATCAGCGAGCTTTCTGTGTTAGCGATGGAATAATTTAGCCAAATATAGTCGGCCGAGATTGACCAATCCCGGCCGACCCATTTTAGCCAGCACGCCCGCATCTATGACTTTCCTATCGCATTCCTACATCCCCTCGGGCTGGATCCCCCTCACCTTCACCGCCTGGGGGACGGCATCCACCGAGCAGGTGTCGAGCCCCTGCCGCGGTTCAGCTGCTGCTCGACGTCATCTCGACCTTCGACTCGGCAGATAGATAGTCTTTGTTTCCAGCGGTCTTCCGGTCTATTTGATTCATCGCCTAAGCAACAATCCCATTCTGAATCCCCGAGATGCTGGGCGGGAAGGACTGGTTGTCAGCATCGATGGAAAAGCTCTCTTCCTTGGCATCCAGGTGTTGCTGAATGCGGTCGGCATACTTATCGGCCCATTCATCGGCCTTGCCATTTCGCACAAAATAATTGTTGGATAGATCGGTCGAGCGGTAGGCGTAGTTGGCCTTCTGGTAGTTAGTCGTGTGGTCGGAGTGGGCGATTGCCATGAGCTCGTCGGTTAGGCCAAAGTACAGATGGCGCTGATCCAGGTCTCCGTACCAGTTGTCGCTGGTGTCGTCCCAGGTTAGGTCCATCTGGCACCATTTGCCGTCGATCTTTACGGCGTTCCAGGTGTGGCCGTTGCCGGTGATGCGGCCGTTGGCGATGCCCGCGGCGTCAAGGAGCTTGGAGTAGATGCGCTGGTAGCTCTCGCAGGTGCCCTGGTGGCGCGTGAGGCCGCTTTCGGCCGAGCACCAGTTGAGGCCATGGTCGTACTCCAGCTGGTCGAGCGTCCAGTCGTGGAGCCACAGCGCCATGTCGTATTCCGAGCCGTTTGTCTGTTGCCTGCACAGGTCCACGGCGTTGTTGACGATCTGCGTGACGCTCGGGCGGGCGGCGTCGTTTACGGTCACCTCCGCCGTGGTGCGCAGGTAGTAGATCCCCTTGTCGTTTTGGGGGTCGTTTCTGTCGTTGTCCATAAAGTAGAAGTAGATGCGGTACGTGCCCGATGCCGTGAAGTCAAAGGTAAAGTCGTGGCCCGCGGTGCCCAGGCTGTAGTAGCTGGCCCATGCCGGGCGCGACGGGTCGCAGACGCTTTCCTGGCTGCCGCCGTCCCAATAGGTGGGCACGTCCATGCGCGCCTTGGCCTGGGACGAGCCGTTGGCCTGGGTTACGTGGAAGGTCGTCGCGGTGCCCGCGGGGGCGTCGTTCCACGAGACGGTGAAGGTGACGCCGTTTTGGGTTGCCGTGGCGGAGTGGGCGTAGCCGGTTTGTGACGTGGTGGAGATGGCCTCGGGCGTGGGATTGGCTTGGGCTCGGAGGGATGAGGTGGGGTTGGCCGCGTCGGTTGCGGCGATGGTGCCGGGCGTGGTGGGGGTGCCGTCGACGCTTTCCATGTTAGCTGCGCTGGTGCCGGTGGATGTTGCGGCGCCGTCCTCTACGGTATCTGCTGTCGCATTTGTGTTGGTGCTGTCTTTAGCCTTGCCTGTGTCGCCGTTCGTGGCGTCGGCTTGCTCCTGCTGCTCGGCGGTTTCTTGAGGCTGAATCGCCTCCGCAATGGCTGCCATAGGCATCGTCGCGCTGACCATGGACATGCACGCGATCGCGCAGAGCAGGTAGTAAAGGGGTCGTTTCATAGCGGAGCCTCTCGGTGAGCAGCCAATAGGGTCCGAAGGCAGCTCCAGGCCAGCACTCCGCACATATTTTATGGCTCTGTTAGACCAAGGTTGACATAAAAACGATGTCACCGCGAGGCGGTA
>CABJBO010000030.1 GCA_902363875.1 Coriobacteriaceae bacterium
GGCGGAGGCGGGGCATGCCCCGCCTCTTACACCACATCTCTGCGCGCTACCCGAACCGACTCCCCTGAAACCTATTTGATAGCCCCTTCCAGAGCCCGTGGGCAAAAAATGGCAAATATGAGTACTGTTACTTTTATGTGAACATCCAAAACGACCCAAAACACCGCTCTTGTAGCTTGTATGCACCTCCACATTGCTCAATCAGCTCTGTATCAGGCTTATATGTACTAGCGCTAATGAACATATTTACTTTTATGTCCATTATTTTGTGGGAGCAATATGGCACTACAGCAGCAACAGTACTCATATTTGGCATTTTTTGCCCACAGGGTCTGGAGAACACCAAAGATTTGGCAATGCCAGCGAACAAACCGCGCCCTGGTGCAAGGAGTGTCCCCAACTGCCGGCACAAAAGGAACGTCCCCAAGTGCCACCTTTAAACAAGAACGTCCCCAACGACTACATCGATGTTTTTGAAACGACAGCGAGCGGGTCGCATTTGAGACAAGGTGACGTGAAACGAAAGGGCGCTGACCTTCTGGTCGCGCCCTTGAAGTTGAACGTCAGATTGTCCAAATGCGGCCCGCGCAGCGTCGAGCCGTTACGCGGTTTGGTAAAACCGCGTAACTAAACCCGCTCCGCGATCTCGTGGATGAGGTAGTCGGTCTTTTCCCAGCCCAAGCACGGGTCGGTGATCGACTTGCCAAAGACGCCGCCATCAACCGGCTGATTGCCGTCCTCAAGGTAAGACTCGATCATAAAGCCCTTGACCAGCTTGGAGATGGACTCGTTGCGGCGGCAGCTGTCGAGCACCTCCTTGCAAATGCGGTGCTGCTCCAGCGGGCGCTTGCCCGAGTTGTCGTGGTTGCAGTCGATAACCACCGCCGGGTTGGCGTAACCGGCGTGCTCGGTGTAGCGCTCGGCCAGACGCTCCAGGTGCTCGTAGTGGTAATTGGGGTAGGTACGACCGTCGAGGCCGATGTAGCCGCGCATGACGGCATGCGCGAGCGGGTTGCCGTCGCACTCGACCTCCCAGTTGCGGAAGATAAAGCTCTGATGCGCCTGGGCGGCGTAGATGGAATTGAGCATGACGGTGGTGGAACCGGCAGTGGGGTTCTTCATACCCACCGGCACCGAAATGCCACTCGACACCAGGCGATGCTCCTGGTTTTCGACCGAGCGCGCACCCACGGCGACGTAGCTCAACAGGTCGACGAGGTACTGGTAGTTGGACGGGTAGAGCATCTCGTCGGCAGTGAAGAAGCCAGTCTCCTCGATGACGCGCAGGTGCATGTGGCGGATGGCCTTAACGCCCTCGAGCAGGTCATCGGGCGCCTCGGGGTCGGGGTTGTGCAGCAGGCCCTTGTAGCCAGTGCCCTTAGTACGCGGCTTGTTGGTGTAGACGCGCGGAATGATGATGAGCTTGTCCTTGACCTCCTCGGCGGTTTTGGCCAGGCGGTTCATGTACTCGAGGACCGAGTCCTCGCGGTCGGCAGAGCACGGTCCGATGATGAGCACCTTGCGCGCGTCCTCGCCGGTAAAGACCTTGGCGACCTCGGCGTCGAATGCCTGCTTCTTAGCGGTAAGCTCGGCGGAAAGCGGCATTTCCTCGCGGATCTCCATGGGGATCGGCAGCCTGCGTTTAAATTCCATGGCCATGCGGGGCCTCCTCAATCAATTGATGGCAACGAGAACATTGTCGAATGCTCGGCATTATCCGCTGTCGCACGCTAAAGTGCAAGCACAACCAGCCAAAAAGGGAATGGATAACGAGCGAGGATTTTCGGGCGCTTCCAACGAGAGTGGATAATCTCCCGTTTTTGACCTATGTTCGCGCTAAAAGTGGGAGATTATCCACTCTCATCGAGCAAGCGTCCGAAAATCCTCGCTCGTGGCCCCTTTTCCTCCGTCCCCGAGAGATCGAAGCTCGTCTGCCGAATGGTTGCTGCGACGGCGGTGCGCCCATGTCACACTCAGAGGTGGCCTGACCCAACTTGGAAGGAGCCTCCATGAGCCTTGACAACGTAACCCTGCGCGCCGCCACGCTCGACGACCTGGATGGTATCGCCGCCATCTACAACCGGCTGTGGTGCAACACGCTACGCAACCGCGGCGACGTCGAAGCTGCCGATTTCTGCGCGCGCTTCAACATTGCCATGCAGCTGCAGCGCTCCCCTATCGCGCTCGTTGCCGAAGCTGAAGGCCGCATCATCGCCGCTTGCTGCATCGGCATCTTCGAAGACGGCAAGCCGCGTACCAACCCCACGTGGGTACCCTGCTACGACGAGATGTTCGCCCAGGCAACCGAGATGGCAAAGACCGCCGATGCCAAACTCGAGGGCTCGCTCTTTGGCGACAGTCGCGAAAAGGCCACGGCCGATCGCTTTGCCGCCACGGGCAACGAGTATGCCCAGGGCCAGCTCAACCTGATCATCATTGTGCCCGAGTGGCAGGGCAAGGGACTCGGCCGCGAGCTCATCGACCTTGCGCGCGCCGAACTCGCCAAAGCCGGGTGCACCAAGTTCTTCCTGATGAGCGACTGCAACTCTGACTGGCAGTTCTACGAGCGCCTCAACATGAAACGCATCCTGGAGGATCACAGCCAAGACACCGGCGACGGCTTTATCGTCTACATGTACGGAGGCGACACGCAGGATTAGCCTGAGTGCCGCCTCATGGGCTTTCTCCAAAACAGCCCAAACCAATCAGCCACGCCAAAAGGGACATGCCAAAAAGGGACAGGTTTATTTTGGCAGGTTTTATCTGGGCGAACGCCAACCGCCGCGAGGGGAGCTACTTGCCCTTGCGGCGGCCTTCTCGCCGAAAAACCAAGTGAGTAGACCTTTTGCAGGAGGCCGAGCACACTCCAAAACGCCACAGCTCTGACCTGCGGTTTTATTTAGCGTTTGTCGCGGTGTGCTCGACAGATCCCAAAAAAGCCTACTCACTTGCATCTGAGGCGCACCGGATCGGCAAAAAACCGCCGCGAAAGGGGTCCGGACCCTTCGCGGCAGTTGTTAATACGCCGAACTTGTTATCGCAAAAGCCAATCACGCGCCGAGACCACGCTACAGTCTTTCGACTCATACGTTGAATCCACGCGGGCCACAACATAGCGCGCATCTTTTGCAATGTCGATCTCATCGCATACAGCCTGTAAATGGCGGGCGTACTTATCGTGATACGTTCTGGATGATTTTATTTCGATAGCCTTGGGACTCCCTGAGTTTGTACAGTCGAGCAAATCGATTTCACGCTTGCTGTCGTCCCTATAGAAATACAGCTCGGGATTCTCGCCCACGTTGAGATGGCTCTTCGCCGTTTCGGAAACGATGAGGTTTTCGAAAACGGCCCCCAGATAAGGGCTCTCCAATAGTTGCTCCAGTGATCCAATTTTGAGCAAGTAGCAGAGCAGCCCCGTGTCGTAAAAATAGAGCTTGGGCGTTTTAGTTAGACGCTTCTTGGCATTTGCATAATAGGGCTGCAGCGAAAACGTCAGGTAGCTCTGCTCCAGGATGGACAACCAGCTTTTAATGGTCGATACGCTCACGCCCGTATCTCGAGAAAGCGAGGATATATTGATGAGGGCACCGACGCTCTGAGCAATTATGGACAGAAACTTATGAAACTCCGCCTTATTGCGCACATCAAGCAAGCCCACAACATCGCGCTCAACATAGGTATCGATATAGCTGGGGAAATAAACCGAGGACGGCATTCCGGCGGAACGCAGGCGAGGGTATCCCCCTTCGAGCGCGAACAAATCCACTTCCAGCTGCCCCTGCTGGCCCCTCTCCGCTTCTCGAAACGATAATGGCAGCAATTTTAAGATCCCGACTCGCCCGGCAAGAGACTGCCCGATGCTTTTCATCATCAGAAAGTTTTGCGAGCCTGTAAGGATGTATTGACCGGCGTCTCCCCGCTCATCCGAAACAACCTGGATCATTGAAAACAAATCCGGCGCGTATTGCGCCTCATCGATGATGAGTCCGCCCTTTCGGTTGCGGATAAAACTCACCGGATCCTCCAAGGCCGCGCGCCTCGTTTGAGGGTCCTCAAGCGTGACGTAGGAATAGTCGGGAAAGGCATGCCGAACCAGCGTAGACTTACCACTCTGCCTAGGCCCTGTCAACGACACAACAGGAAACCAGCCTGCCATGCGAATGAGCAACTCATGCAAATCCCTGTTAATGAACTCAGCCATATCAACGCCCCTTATTACGCTGTTACCATAATCGAATAGTTTCATTTGCCATAATCTTGCAGTAGTGTTTTCCATAATCTTGTAGTAGTGTTTTCCACAATCTTATAGTAGCCCAGTTCAAAAACGTTATTTATAGAACCGAAATCTCAGACCCTAAATAACAATAGCCACCACAATGGGAACTGTCCCCATTGTGGTGGCTTGCAGGCGAGTTGACTTATTCGACTATCGCGGGCCGGCCGTGTCCGAGTCTAGAGCGTGGCAAGTCGCTTGGATTCGCGGACGGTGAGGGCGATGGAGATAAGACCAGTGATGGCGTCAGCCGCCACCAAGGCAAACCAGACACCCTGAACGCCCATCATGTTGCCAAGCAGGTACATAAGCGGCACGGAGCAGATCACGTAGCGGAGCAGACCGGTGAACGTGGCGATACCCACCTTCTCAACCGCCTGGAAGTACATCGACATGGTCATGGCCAGGTAACCAAGGGCCACGGCGAGCACCACGATGCGCGTTGCGGACGCGGCAACCTCAACAAGCTCGGGGTCACTGCCAGCAAAGAACGCGCAGACCGGCGTGGCAGCGAGCCACAGCGCAATGGTCACGAGCGCAAGCGTCACGACCTGGTACTTAAGCGTGCAAGAGAGCGTTTCCTTGAGGCGCGTCCACGCCTTGGCGCCGGCGTTGAAGGCGGCAATGGGCTGCAGGCCGTACGAGAAGCACTGGGCGACCATCATGGTTATGTAGAGGATATAGCCGTTGATCACACCAAAGGCCGCGATGTAGAGCGAACCCATGTCGCCGCCGAGCTGGCCAAGCAACGAGTTGGCAACGGTGTTGAAGATGAACGTGGCAGCTTGCACCAAAAAGAACGGGAAACCAATCTTGATGATCTGGCCGCAGATGGCCATGTCGAGTTTGAGGTCGGCGACACTGATCTGGAGCTGCGACTTCTTACCGCCGATGAACCAGAAGATACCGATGGCCCAGATACCGATGGAAAGACCGTAGTACACGCCAGCTCCCATAACGCCAAGCTTGAGCACAAACGTGGAAAGCGCAAGCCAGCAGATAGCGACGATGGCAGACACGGTCATGAGGTTGGCCTGGATCTGAACCTTCTCGTCCACACGCATGACGGCGGTGACCATCTGACCAATGACCGTGAGCGGCAGCAGCACGGAGAAGGTGCGCACGCCGGCAACGGTATCGGCCATGATGTCGGGCGTGGCGCCGAAGAATGCGCAGATGGGCTCGGTAAACACAGCCATCACCACAGCAAGCAGCACACTCACAATCGTGGTAAGCCAAAAGCCCTGGCTAAACGCCTTGCTGGCGCCCTTAATGTCGCCGGCACCCAAAAGGTTGCCCACCACGGCGGGCACGCCGGTGCCAAACAGGTTGCCAAAGGCCAGGTTAATGTACTCGACCGACATGATGATCGAGACACAGGCCAGGCCGTGTGCACCCAGGCCCCAACCCATCACGAGGCCCTCAAGGACCACCATGATAATCTGGGCGAGCATACCCTGGCCGGTGATGATGGTGTACTTGCGCACCAGGCCGGGAATCGGCTGCGAGGCAAGCTCACGCTCCTCCTCAACAGCGGCGGTTGCTTCTTCTGCCATTGTTCTCCCCTTTCCATGAGAGATTGATGAATGGATGAATGAATGGATGGGCGGCACGCACAGGCTGCGGCACCGCCTAGCGATGCAGCAGCCCCGCTAGGCCTCGTAGACCACCTTGCCGGCAATCATCGTGAGAGACGCCGTGGCCTCGAGGACCTCAGCCGGTTCGCAGTCAAAGAGGTTACGGTCGAGCACACAGATATCAGCCTGTTTGCCGCACGCGAGCGTGCCGATGCGGTCCTCGGCATGCATGGCGTAGGCGCTGCCATAGGTGTAGGCGCGCAGAGCCTCGGCCATGGTAATGCGCTCCTGGGGGAACCAGCCCTCAGGGTTGGAACCGTCCTCGAGCATGCGGAAGACCGCGCCGTACACCTCCTCCATGGGCTCCAAGCCCACAACGGGGAAGTCGCTGCCCAGGTGCACCACGGCACCGCTGGCAAGCAGGCTATGCAGGGGCCACGAAAGCGCAGCACGCTCGGGGCCCACGGCATCGTCCTTGGCAAGGTCAGCCATATCGAGCAGCATGTGCCACGGCTGCATACCAGGGCATATACCCAGCTCGGCATAGCGCGGCAGATCCTCGGGCTGAACCGTCTCGTTGTGCTCCATGGAGTGGCGGCAACCCCGCTTACCATGCAAGCGCTCGCCCTCCTCAAAGCAATCAAGCACAAAACGCACCGAGCGATCGCCGATCGTATGGACGCGCGTGTCAACGCCCCATTCCTGCGCCCTGACAATGGCGGCACGGATGCGCTCTGGATCCTCCGCGGGCTCACCGCAGGTATCGGGCGCGTTGGAATAGGGTTCAAGCATCCAAGCGGTGTGGTCGGAGCACACGCCATCAAGAAACTGCTTAAAGCCGTGCCACTCGACCTGCGTACCCGAGAAGGCGTATTTCTCCTTGATCTGCTCGAGCGTTAAGGACTCGTTTTCGAACAGATCGGTGTACAGGAACACGCGCAGTGGCAAGTCGCCCTTGGCATTAAGACCTGCCAACACCGCATACGGGTTTTCCATGCTCACAAACGTAGGATTGACCATGCCGACCGTAGTGATTCCCAGGGCATTGGCGCGCCGGGCGGTTTTTGCAAACGACGCGTCAACAACCTCGGGCGCTGGGTCGTAGACCTCGTCCATAAAGAAGACGCCGGCGTTGTTGGAAAACACGCCCGTCAGATTGCCCTCGGCATCCTTAAGGATCTTGCCGCCTGCGGGATCGGGCGTCTGCGAAGTTACTCCCACCTTGTTGATGGCGCAGGTATTGGCACTAAAGGTATGCAGGTCAACCTGCTGCAGAAAGACCGGGCGGTCCGAGATGTACTCATCGATCATCGCGGCTGTGGGCATCTCGGGGACATCCCACTGGAACTGGATAATCTGGCAGCCCAGAATCCACTCGTTATCGGGATGGTCGGCCGCAAACGCCACGACACGTTCCATCGCCATCTCAAAACTGGTGCAGTCGATGAGGTTGACGGCAAAATCGGGGTCGGTCATAAACGCGCCCTGGGCAAAATGCGTGTGCGAGTCGATCAGGCCGGGCATGACGAGCTGGTCGCCAAAGTCGCGCACCTCGGTATCGGGACCGATAAACGGTGCCAGGTGAGCATCGTCACCGCAGGCAACAATCTTATCACCGCGCACGGCAACGCCGCCCTTAAACGGCTCGAGCCCATCGCCGGTAAAGACGGCGTTGCTCTTGATAACTACATCAGCCTTGTCCATGTGAGCCTCCTCAGGCATCTTTGGTTGCAATGCGGACGCACCGCCCGCGTGGGCACTCGGTTGGGAGCGTAGCGCTCCCGCATCGGCGCGTGCCTACAAGCCGTGCTCGGACGTCTGTCCCACGTCCGCGGCTTCGCGCTACACCCATTGATACACAGGGGCAAATCCGTGCCAAGGCCAGGGATCGCAAACGGTCAGTTTAAGCAGGTTTACACGCTTTACCTGCAGGTTTATTGTCTGAGATTATTACCGCGTCATTACGCCCAACGGCGTGCCCGCCCACACGGCAAGACCCGCATGCAAGGAAGAATAGGACTAGGAACGCCAAAAGGCATCTATGAGGTCATCTCGGTTGGAGACACCGCTTTTAACGTAGATGCGATGCAAGTGCGCCTTGACAGTGCCAGGGCTGATGACCAACTCGCTGGCGATGTTTTGGGCGTCGTTGCCCTTCAGCACCAGCGTGAGCACCTCCTGCTCGCGCCGCGACAGCTTATGGGCATCGGCATAGATCACAACGCGTGATGCTAGATCGTCCCCAGAGCGTGCGCTCTCGGCCGCCACGTCCTCATCGGCACGCGGATGACGGGCATACACGCGCAGGATATGGCTAAACTGGCAAAAGAGTTGGACCGCGCATGCCACGAGCAGCACGTTTTCGGAGATATTGCGCTCGGACAGATACCACAAAAAGAGGCTGATGACGGGGTTTTGAGAGTCGGGGCGGCAGAGCAAAATCATGTAGGTGTCCTCGGCGATTACGCAAAACGCAAGAACGAGTGCCACCTTCCAAAAGAGCTTTGAGCGGTCGAGGTCGAGTTTCTCAACACGCGTGGCCCTGTGCCGGTAATGCCAGGCGGCATAGGCAAGACATCCTACATTGCCCAGGTCACGCGTGAGCCAAAAGAGATACTGCTGCATCTCTCCGGCAGCACCGCTGCGAGGCACCAGCACCAATTGCAAGATTGAAAACGGCACGATAGCAAGTCCGAGCATGCGCGACGTCGGCCTTTTGCGCAAGCGCGCAAACATCCACAGTACCACGCAGGCATAGATGGCAATACCGAGCACGCAGCGCAGCAAGGGGTGCTGCAACGGCTCGCTAAAGGTAACAGCGTAGTCGTATTTGAGCCGATTGTACTCGTCAAAAAAAATGACCGACATATCGAGCATGTAGAGCAAAAAGCCCGCCGCGGCCACCAGGCTGTCGCGACGGCGCGTCATGAGCCAAACCACCAATGCCACGGCACTGGTCACCAGAGCCACACCCATGATAATCGTGGTGTAGATATAGAACGCGAAACTCATGCCCGCCTCCCCTGTCTAGATGCCGTGAGGATGTTGACAGATTCTTTGCCGCAAGATTAGACTCACCGATTAAACGTACTGTATCGTTTAGATAAACAAGCTGTGTCTCACCGATGAAAGGAGATGCCATGGCGCCTATCGCACCGCTCAAGATGCTCGTCGCTCCTGCCGCCAAGGCCATCGCCCACCTGTGCGACTCACTTACCTACAATGACGTCCCCTGTGTCGTCGAAGAGCGTTCGGACAGCTGCCCCTACCTGGGCCACGTCCCCTACTTTGCACCCAAGCTCGCATCTGATCCCGAGCAGCGTGAACAGTAATCCAAGATGCATCTAGCACCGCACAACTCGCGGCGCTACTGTTTTGGTGCAAAATAACCTGACCCCTATGCGCCAACGCCGGGATTGTCGATGCTGCGGCCGCGGCGCGATATGAGGCGCGAAACCTCGCCCAGCAACACGCCGATCACCACACCCATGAGGATCGGCAACTTTGACATCTCGGCGGGCGAGCTGTTAAGCGGCACGATTGTCGCAACAATGGAAAGCACGAGCTCTACCACCGGCACCGCAAGCGCCACCGCAAGCACCTTGCCCTCGAAGGGCGCGCGGAACACACGTGAGCGGTCGTCGTATTTACGCAGGCGCCAAAACGCCGGGAACATCGGGATATAGCTCATGAGCAGAAAGACGACGTTCATCGAGAAGAAGACCCAAAAGACGTCGGAACCCTCACCCAACGGAATCTGGAGCAGCAGCACCAGACTGGCAAAACAGCCGTTAATGAGCGCCGAGCCGTTGGGCATGCCGGTCTTTTTGGACACCAACGCAAAGGGACGCGGCATGTTGCCATGGCGCGCGGCATAGCTCGCTACGTTGTTGACGCCAAAGCTCCAGCAGATCATATTGGCGAACAGCGTCACCAAAAAGGCCACGCCCACGACCATCGTCAGCGGGTGGGTGCGCCCCACCATAGCGGCGACTGCGTCCACAACGCCCGAATCGAGTGAAAGCTGCTCGGTGGGAACCGCGGCTCCAATGCCAATGCCACAGATGATGTAGATCGCCGCAATGGCCACGCCACCGGCAATAACCGCCTTGGGGATATCGCGCGACGGGTTCTTCATCGTGCTGGCAAAGGTCGCGACCACTTCGAAGCCCATAAAGTTGAACAGGATAATCGATAGGTACGTCAACGAATTGGTGTCGCCCAGATCTGGAATGAAGGTCTTAAACGACATGTCGTTGGCAAAGCCGTTATTGCAGGCAAACCAAATGCCGACGATTCCCACCACGGCGGTAATGAGCACCTTGATGACGGCGCCGCCATCCATGACCCAATCGGCCTCGGCCACCGGCTGCATTGCCATGACCGTGACGCCCCACACAAAGGCAAGCTCGATGGCAATTCGGACCCCAAGCGAAAATTCGATGCCCCATACCGCATTGATGACACTGGGGAACATGCAGGCGATACTTGCCACCCACAGTGGAAAGTTGACCCAATAGCACCAGGAGCAGCGGGCGCCCCAACGGTCGCCCAAGCCCAGGCGAACCCAATCGTACAGACCGCCCTCGGAATCAAACGCCGTACCCAGCTCGGCCACCACCAGACCATAGGGAAGCAAAAACGTAATGATAAGGAAAATCCACCAGAAGAACTGTACGTTACCCATGGCAGATGCCGGAGCCGCCGCCTCGATGGTAAACACGACGCAGATAACCGAAAGGATGACCTCGAACAGGGAGAACTTTTTACCTGCCACGACACGCTCCCCCTACAGCAAAAAGGATGGCATCTGTACCGAAGGCGCAGCCCAAGGTAGGGTTGCAGGCCGCGTCACCGGTGCAGGTGCCATCCCAAAGAGAAGAGAGGATGCAATTGTTGGACCAACGCTCGCGGAACAGGCGCGTGTAGATAACGATACGCTGGTACATAGATACTCCGATCAAAACGGTCGCGTTCACGACCGATAACTTTCGGCAATTGAAGACGCGTCTGACCTGGGAAATTCAAGCGAACAATTGGCCTAACCCGCAAAAAATCCCAGGCCAGACGCGTACTCAATCAAAGAAAAGGGCACTCCGAAGTGGAGGCAACGGAGTGCCCAAAGAAAACCCAACCGACCAAGACATCGGGCAAGCCGACCATCAATGCCCCAAGATGGTTCGATTCGCCGATTGTCCGATTGATCGGCTGGGTTTTCGAGGTGCCCCAGGTCGCCGCGAAAGAGGAGCGAAGCGTACTTTGGTACGCGAGCGACGGTTTGAGCGGCGAGATGGGGTGCCTCGGAAAGTCAGACGATTAAGCGGACGGCTCCTGCTGGGTGATGCAGTGGATATTGCCGCCGCCGAAGACGACCTGCTCGGACTGAACGCCGACGCACTTGTAGACGCCCTCGCCCCAGACCTCGTCATAGATCTTCTGGAGCGTGTCGACGGCCAGCTGGTCGTTCTCGTCGCCGTACTGCGGGACGATAACGCCGTGGTTGGTGACCAGGTAGTTCATGTAGGAGGCGATCAGCGGCTCGTCGGGAACGCGCGGCTCGGCGTTCTCGTCGGCGTCGATGGTGTCGCAGGAAGCCTGGTCCATGAACAGCGGGTTCACGGGCATGCAGAACTTGTAGACCTTCATCTTGCGGCCCTTGGCGTCAACGGCGTTGGAGAGGGTCTCGTAGGCAGCGTGGCACTGCTCGTAGAACGGATACTCGGGATCGTCGGTCCAGATGCAGGCCATGACGCCCGGGGCGATGAACGTGGCGACGTCGTCGATATGACCGTTGGTCTCCTCGGGGTCGATGCCCTCCTTGACCCAGATGACCTTCTCGACGCCCAGGTAATCCTTGAGGTGCTCGTCCATGTAGGCGCGAAGCTCCTCGCTCCAGGGCTCAAACTTCTTGTGGAACTTGGGCCAGATGGACTCGGGATCCTCTTCCTCCTCGAGCACCGCAGAGCAGGTGCGGCCCGGGGAAAGCAGGCACTGGTCGGTCACGACAAGGGTGCCCTCGCCGTCGACGGTGATGGAGCCGCCCTCGAGGATCATGTCGTCGGGACGATAGCGACGGCAGCCGGAGAGCTCAGCCATCTTGAGGGCGATCTGCTCGTCCTTGTCCCACGGGAAGTACAGGCCGTCGACGAGGCCGCCGTAGGCGTTGAAGTGCCAGTGGTTGGCGCGCTTCTCGCCCTTGCCGTTGATGACGTAGGTGGCGGCGGTGTCGCGGAACCAGGCGTCGTCGGTGGTCATCTCGATAACGGTGACGTTCTCGTCGTTCTCGAAGACGGCCTTGCAGTTGGCATAGTCGACCTGGTTGGCGCACATATAGACCGGGGTGAACTCGGAGATGGCGCGGGCGATGGCGGCATACTGCTTCTGAGCAGGCTTGGCGCCGTGGGCCCAGGTGTCGGTGCGGTGGGGCCAGCCCATCCACACGCGATCCTGCGGAGCGAACTCGGCGGGCATAAAGAAGCCGTCGGCCTTGGGGGTGGACTCGGACTCGGTGATCGTACGCATAAGATTTCCTCCAAATCGAACGATCGTTTGCCGCGGGCGGATTGCCCGCAGCCTAAAACCAAGAGATAGTGGGCGCCCGTCCCCCGGCAAAGGTCGGGGCGCCCGGTGCCGGTTTTCACGGAGCCGCACCGACGAGCGGCAACGTAACCAAGTGCGTGGAGACAAACGCACGAAGGATACGAGAGAGAGGTTGGGGCGGGCGGTGGTTACCGGAGCTATCGCTCGCACCCGCCCCAGGAAATAGTGAGCATATTTGTCGCTTTGGGCACGCCCTCGAAGAGGCTAGAGTGCCTGGAGTCGGGAGCGACAAGCCCGACGAAGCGTACTTTGGTACGCGAGGAGGGTTGGAGCCCCGAATCCGGGTGCTCTAGTCCTCTTCGGCCTCGGCGGCCTCCTCAGCCAGGCGCTGAGCAGCCAGCTCGGGGGTCAGACCCTTGTACTCGGTCTCGCGGCCCTTAGCGCTGACGACGCGGACGACCTCGCCGATGAGCACAAGCACGATGAAGATAACGATCATCGGGAGCTTGTCGCCAATCTCGGCGGCGGAGAGCGGCACCAGCGTTGCAACGATGGCCAGGATCAGCTCGATGCAAGGGATGGCCAGCATGACCTTCATCATGGCGCCCTTAAACGGGAACGTGAAGATACGCTCGCGGTTCGGGTCGTTCTTGCGAAGGTTGAGGAACGCCGGAAACATCGGGATGTAGGTGAGCAGCAGGAAGACGACGGAGGTGCCGAAGAGCATCCAGAAAACACCATTGGAGATAGCGTCGATGGGAACCAGCTGCAGGCACAGCACCAGGGAGGCAACGACGGCGTTGACCAGGTTGGCACCGTTGGGCATATCGTCGTCAGAGATCATCGAGGCGAAGACCTTGGGCATGTTGCCGTGCTCGGCAGCGTAGCGGGCGACGGAGTTAACGCCGAAGGACCAAGCGGCCATGTTGGCGAACAGGGTGATCAGGAAGGCGATGCAGATGACCTTAAAGATCATGGAGTCGCCCACCATGGTCTGGACTGCGACAATCATGCCATAGTCGGGGTCGATGGAATCGGCCGGCACAGCAGCGCCGATGCCAAAGCCAGCGAACAGGTAGATCACGGCGATGGACAGGCCACCGACGATGATAGCCTTGGGGATATCGCGAGCGGGATCGGCCATGTCGTCGGTCATGGTGCAGATAACCTCGAAGCCCATGAAGTTAAAGATGATGATCGACAGGTAGCCGAGAGCGTTGGTGTTGGTGAGCTCGGGCAGGAAGGTGGCAGCGGACATGTCGTTCGCAAAACCGTTCTCCATGGCATACCAAATGCCCAAAGCGCCAACGATAACGGCGACGGCGACCTTGATGATGGCGCCACCGTTAAGGACCCACTCGGAGTCGGCCGCCTTGGAGCGGCCCATGAGGTAGACGATCCACACAAAGGCAAGATCGATACCCATCTTGGCGATCAAGTTGAACTCGACGCCAAAGACCATGCCCAAAATGTCGGGGAACATGGTAGCCAGCGAGGCGATCCACAGCGGGTAGTTGACCCAGTAGTAATACGAGATGCGGGCGCCCCATTTGTCGCCCAGGCCATCGCGTACCCAGTCGTAAATGCCGCCCTCGCCGTCATAGGTGGTACCGAGCTCGGCGACAACCATGCCGTAGGGAAGCAGGAAGGTCAGGATCAGGAAGATCCACCAGAAGAACTGCTGGTTGCCAATGGCAGCAGCAGGAGCGGCGGCCTCGCAAACGAAGACGACGCAGATGATGGTCGAAATGACCGTCAAGAAGGAAAGCTTTTTCTTTCCGTCGCTCATGATGAGCTCCTTCGCTCAGTCTTGGACAGATCCGAGGCCCAAGGTACTAAGGCAATTGCCTGAGCCTCGGTGAGCGGGCGACAGGAGACGAGCATCCGCCGCCCGCAAACGTGCGTTTAGCAGGCTTAAGGCTTAGAGCTGCTCGAGAGCCTCGAGAGCGGCGTGAAGCTCGGCCTTGGCGGAGTACTCGACACCCTCGTCGTTGAGCGGGGTGCGCTTGCCCAGGGCAGCGAGGAGAGCACGGATGGAGTGCTTGCGGTTCTCGGCCTCGACCCAGCACAGGGAGCGCTCGGGATCGTCCATAACCTCGTCGACGACTTCCTCGTTGCGAGTGGCCGGCAGGCAGTGCATGAACTTGGAGTTGGGGCCGGCGAAGTTCATCATGTCCATGGTGACCTGATACTTGGGGTAGAACACGTCCATGTAGTTCTCGCCCGAGACCTCCTCGTCGTACAGGCCATACCACACGTCGGTGTAGATGAAGTCGGCGCCCTTGATGCACTCGATGTCGTCGGAGATGACGACGGAGCCGCCGGAGACCTTGCAGTTCTCCTCGGCGATGGCCATCATCTGCTTGCCGAACTCGGCGCGCTCCTCAACGGTGCCAACGTGCAGGCCGCCGTCGGGGATCTGGTGGCCCTTGGGTCCAAACTGGACAAACTTCATGCCGACCTTGGAGGCGATGAACATGAGGGAGACACAGACCTGGGTGGCGTCGCCGATGAAGGCCAGGGTGCAGTCCTCGATCTTCTTGCCCTCGGGGAGGTTCTCGAGCATGGTCATGAGGTCGCCCATCTCCTGCGTGGGATGGTTGAACTCGGACATACCATTGATGACGGGCACAGCGGAACCCTTGGCGAGGCCGACGACGTCCTTGTGACGGTCAACGCGAGCCATCATGATGTCGAGCAGGTCGCCCATGACGCGAGCGGTGTCGCCCAGGGACTCGTGGCCACCGAGCTGAATGGTGCCAGGGCCATAGAACTGAGCATGGCCGCCGAGGTCGCACATGGCGGTCTCGAAGGAAAGACGGGTGCGGGTGGAAACCTGCTGGAAGATCATGCCAAGGCTCTGGTTGCGGAGCAGGTGCGGATAATAACCGTCAACCTTGATGGCCTTCTTCATTGCCAGGCCAAGATCCTCGATAGCCAGGATCTGCTCTTTGGTGAAGTCGTTGGTGTCGATGAAATCCTTAGGCAGCGCCATGTCGATTCCTTTCCGCCGGTCGTGCCGACTATTGCTATGAGGCGCTCGAACATCACGCCTCGTGTTGACAAGACCATCATTCACCCGTATGCAATTTTTACCTAGTTTATTCGGGATTAAAGACCGTTCACGGAGTTACACCCCCTCTAAACCAATATAAACCCGCAGGTAGCCAGCTTGCAGGGGGTTTACTATCTAGAACCGCGAACGGTATACGACTATGCTGTATCTCGGCGCCTAATCCGCAATGGAACGAAGGGTTGAGACGTCTATATCCCACAAGGTATACAGGGCTCGGCCATAGATGAAATGAGATGGGACGGTGGCAGATGAACACCCTGATGTTCTTCTATACCCTAGCGATACTCGTGATCTGTATTGTGACGGCGGTGCTCTCGCTTGCCGCCTATGCCTCGTCCCGTCGACGCTTCTTTATCTATGGCAGCGGCGTTTTTATTTGCTATGCCATCGAGATGACCGAGATCTTCTTTTTTGAATACACGTTGCAAAACCAGAGTTTTCCGGCCAACGACTATTACTCCATTACCATGCCTGTGTTGCGGACCCTTGTGGCGACTGCTTCGCAAGCTTTTATCTGGCTCATCGCCATGGACTTGCTCGACAAACATTCAAAAAAGCAGTTTGTTATTCCCGTCGCAACGTTCTTCCTGAGCGAGCTGCTGATCATTGTCGCTGTCCCCTACGGCCCCATGCATCAATGGCTCTACTACACGATGCGTCAGGTATTCCTTGTATTTGTAGGACTCTATATCTTTTGGACGGCGCATAAAAGCACGCAGGTCGAGCTTAAGGCGCGCGTCAACAATCAACGAAAGCACCTCATTATCGGCGCCATTCTGGTCGGGTGCATCGTTGCCGAGGATTTCTACAACATCCTTGTTGTTCCCATGAGCCTGGCACCCTCTTGGCTGCAGCTGTACCTGTCCGAGCGCAACTTTAGCGAGAACATCTTTGCCTGCTACTTTGCGATTCTGCTGATCATCTACTCCTACCACGTGCTTTCAATCCGCATGCAGGAGGCGCCCGAGGAAAAGAACGTCAGCGATCTTGACCGACACATCGAAGAGCAGATGCCCTTCTATCGCAACGCCTACAAGCTCTCCAACCGTGAGACCGAAGTTATGCGTCTGGTCGTACTGGGCAAATCGAACCAAGAGATCGCTGACGAGCTATTCCTTGCTGTGGGCACCGTCAAGACCCACATCCACAACATCCTGGTCAAAACCGAACAGCAAAACCGCACGACGCTCATCCTCCACTTTTGGAAGCGATAACCTGCCAAAAAGGGACAGGTTTATTTTGGCAGGTTTTATCTGGGCAAACGCCAAAAACCGCCGCGAGGGAGCTACTTTCCCTCGCGGCGGTTTTCTAGCAGTAAAACCAAGTGAGTAGGCTTTTGGCGGGATGCCGAGCACACCTCAAAACGCCACAGCCCTGACCTGCGATTTTATTGAGCACTTGCCGCGATGTGCTCGACAGATCCAAAAAAGTCTACTCACTTGCATCTGAGAGGCATCCGATAGACAAAAAAACCGCCGCGGAAGGGGGCCGACTCCCTCCGCGGCGGTTGTTTGCGTTGGTTTTGCGACGGTTTTGCTCGCTTGCTACTCGCTGTAGCGGGTGGCGATGGCGGCTCGCACCATGCCGGTGCTCATGAGGTAGGTCACCAGGAAATAGCCGCCATAGGCTGCCAGGAAAATCGCACATGTGAGGCCCACCGTGCCGCCGATGCTCATGTTGCCAAACGTGCTCACCAGCTCGATGATCACCTTGAGCGCCACAAAGGAGTGCGCCAGACCCACTGTCAGCGGGAACAGGAAGAACACCGCTTGCTGCGCCATCACCGAATGGCGAATCTGGCGGTCGTCACAGCCGATCTGCGCCAGCACGCGATAGCTGCGGCTTCCGTCGGCCACATTGGAGAGCTGCTGGATCGACAGAATTGCCGCACATGCAACGACCAGTACAAAGCCAATATAGATGGCTAGATAGCTAATCATGCCGTTCATCTGCGCCGCCTGCGTATAGATCTCGGAGCGTGTCATGAAGATTCCCCACGACCCCGGCTCCTTGCCGTCAACGAGCAGATTGTCGAGCATGGTGTATTTAATGCTCTCGTCTGCCTTGGTCACATCCATCCCCTGCTTGTAGTTAACGAGCAGATTACTGGAATACGGCTGCAGGTTAAGCTGGGACAGCAGCTCGTCGGCTACGACCACGGTACCGGGATTGCTGCCGAGTGCCGAGTTGGCGATGGCAGCCGTGTCCTCGTCCGACTTATCGGCTGCGGGCTTGAGCTCATGTCCGCCCAAGGTGAGGGTATGGCCCCCAGCCATGTACTTGGTGTACAGGTCGCCCAACTCGCCGCCCATATCGCACGTAAGCAAGTACTGGTCGCGGCCAATGTTCACCGGCTCCTCGCCCATCATCTGGCGCAGTTTGTTGTACTGGCTCGCCGGCGTCACAAACAGGCCCATATCATCGGCATTGCTACCCTCGAGCGCCTTGGGGAGCTTTTCGCCCATGGCCTTGCACATCTCGCCCGCCGTCACCGAAGGATCCGAGCCGCCAAGCGTATAGCTCAGATACGAATCAATCTGCACATGCTCGCCGGCAACATCGGCGATATTGACCTTCTTGCCGGTCTCGTCGTTGTTGTCCGCCGACTTGCCCTTAATACCGTCTGCAACGTTATCGGGATCTTTACGATCGCCATGCCATGCAGCGTACAAATCGACCGTTGCATCGGCCAGCACCATGCGATCGGCCTCAGACGGATTGACATACTCCTTGTAGTAGTCGAGCGTTTCGGGCGTGTAATAGACATACGTCTGAGACACGTCAACAGGGTTATAGCGCTCCAGGTTTTCGTTCATCACGTTGGCAATCGACATACCGCAGGTCACCGAGGTAATGGCCAAAAACAGAATCATCGCGATGACGCCCATCGAAAAGCACACCGTGTTGACCTTGGCCGCAAGCTGGCGCACGGTAAACATGTTGAGGCCGCGCCAGTACACGCCGCGCAGGCTCTGCAGCAGCTTGATGAGCATGCCCGAGAGTCCCCAGAACAGCGCAAAGGTACCCACTGTAACCATAGCGGTCGTAATGCCAAACTGGCTCATGGCCTCTTGCAGCTTGCTGTCCGTCGCAGTCAGCGGGAACCCATCACGTAGCAGACGGTAATAGGCCACGCCCACAAGCACCACGCCCACGACAAAGATGGCAATCGCGATCCAGGGGTTGCGCGTCTTGATGCTCTCGTTGCGACGCTCGGCACCCATAAGCTCGATGAGCCTGGTGCGGCGCACGGCGCGAAGGTTCAGCAGCAGCGTGAGCACAAACATCACGAGCATGCAGGCAAGGGTCAGGTTGAACGCATGCACCGAGAAAAAGAAGTGGAAATTAGCGATCTGTGTCTTAAAGAGCGAGGCCGTAAAGAATGTCATGAGCTGGGAGAGCCCCACGCCCAGCACAATGCCGGCGACAAAGGCGCCGACCGAAACGATCACGGTCTCGAGCGCCATGATCGTGGCGACGCGCCCGCGGCGCATGCCGAGCACCTGGTACAGGCCGAACTCCTTTTTGCGGCGCTTCATGATGAAGTTGTTGGCATACATCATCAAAAAGGCCATGACGCCGGCCAAAAAGTACGTCAGGTAACCGAGCATGCTGCCCATGAGCTCGGACAGTCCCTCCTCCTTGATGCCGGCAATGTCGACCTGCATCGAGACGGTATTGAAGGCATAGAAGACCGTGACACCCAGGGTGAGCGTCAGCAAGTAGACGAGGTAGTCGCGGCTGGCGCGGCGGACGTTGCCCCAAGCGAGTTTACAGAGCATCGGAGCCTTCACCGCCCATCATGGCAACGACCTCCATAATGCGGTCGAAGAACTCTCGGCGGTCGGTGTCGCCGCGGCGCAGCTCGGTGAAGATCTTGCCGTCGCGAATAAACAGCACACGGCTCGTGTAGCTGGCGGCAAAACTGTCGTGCGTAACCATGAGCACGGTGGCGCGCAGGCGGCGGTTAAGGGCCTCCAGGCTCTCGAGCAGCAGGCGAGCGCTCTTGGAATCGAGGGCGCCGGTGGGCTCGTCGGCCATGATCATGGTGGGGTCGGTGACGAGCGCGCGAGCCGCGGCAACGCGCTGCTGCTGGCCGCCCGACATTTGGTAGGGATACTTGTCGAGCACCTGACTGATAGACAGGCGCGCGGCCACATCCTGCACGCGGGTCGAGATCTCTGCCGAGTTTGTGCGGGCGATGGTGAGCGGCAGGGCGATGTTCTCGCGTGCCGTGAGCGTATCGAGTAGGTTGGAGTCCTGGAAGATAAAGCCCAGCTCCTCGCGGCGGAACTGCGAAAGCTTGGCCTGCTTCATGCGCGTCACGTCCTGGCCGTTGATGCGGATGGTGCCACTCGTGGCGCTATCGATGGTCGACACGCAGTTGAGCAGCGTCGACTTGCCCGAGCCCGAGGCGCCCATGATGCCAACGAACTCACCGCGGTTGACGGTAAAGCTGACGTCGTTGAGCGCGCGGGTCACGTTGCCCAGCGCTCCATATACCTTTTCGAGATGCGCGACCTCCAGTACCGGGGTCGCCATGTGCGTGGTTTGCATACCGAGTCCTTTCTTGCGATTAGTCTACGGCATCTATAGTCGCAAGATGCCGAGTCGGCTACCATCGATATGGCTTACGCTTGCCTTACCGTTGCGTAAGGTAAGCGTAGTCTGCCACGTGTTGATGTTGAGAGAGGACTCCTGTTGAAGACTGTTCATGTTGCCGCCGGGATCATTCGCAAGGAAGGATCCGACGAGCTACTAGCTGTGCAGCGCGGCTATGGCGACATGCAGGGACTTTGGGAGTTCCCCGGTGGCAAGCTCATGCGCGGTGAGACGCCAGAAGACGCCGTGCGCCGCGAGCTCATAGAAGAGCTGCAGGTGAAGGTCACCAACCTGCGTGACTTCTACACCGTTGAGTATGACTATCCCGATTTCCATCTCTCCATGGAGTGCTACTACTGCTCGCTCGCCGATGAATCCGATGAGCCCCAGAAGCACGACCGCCAGCTCGATATCCGCTGGATTCCGCGCACCTCGCTTGCCACGGTGGAGTGGATGCCCGCCGACAAGGGGCTCATCGATGCTCTGATTGAGTTAAAGGAAGATCGGCTTGAGGCAAGCTCCGCCGATGACGCCGCGCCCAACACAACCGACAAACCCGCCACCAAACCCAAGCGCGCACCTAAACGCCGCAGCAAAAAGCGTCCCAAGCCCGGTCTGCTCGACGGCATCGATACCTCGGACCTCTCCGCTGACGAGCGCGAACTGGTCCGCCGTCGCGCCGCCATCAAAAAGTCCATGAAGGGCAACAAGCGCGCCAACACCAAGCCCGAGCTGCTCGTACGTCAGCGCCTACGGGCCGCGGGCCTTACGGGCTATCGTTTGGAATGGAAGGTACCCGGCAAGCCCGACATCGCCTTCCCCGGCCGCAAGATCGCCATCTTCGTCAACGGTTGCTTTTGGCACCGCTGCCCCAAGTGCAACCCAAGCCAGCCCAAGCGCAACGTTGAGTTTTGGGAGGCAAAGTTCCGTCGCAACGTCGAGCGCGACCGTGCTGCTGTGGCAGCGCTCACTCAAATGGGCTGGACGCCCATAACCATCTGGGAATGCGAACTCAAAAAAGACCGCATCGACGCCACGATGGAAAAGGTCATCGAGCAGGTGCGCGCCACAGAGCCGCAGCGCTAACAGCGAGCATTCACACGCTACGCACGTCCGCGCCACATCCACGTCACAAACCTTAGAAAGCCCTTAAGCTCAAAACCTTTCAAGAGTGTTACTCGATACCTCTGACCTGCAGTTTCATCGTAACACCAAACCAGGTTAAGCCTTTCTTTAGCGCTTCTTTGCGGCAGCCGCGGCATAATGTAGCCAGCGCACGGGACCTAGCAGCAAACCCCGAGCGCATCCTTTTGGTGGATATCGAGGAGGCCGCAAAAGCATGCATTCTTCCAATGACGCAGCACAGCAGCCATCCCTAAAACATGCAAACCTTTTCTCCTTCCCCCCGACACAGAGAAACGGCCTCCTCGACTCCCCCACCACAAAAACCAAGCGCTCAGCCGATCAGAGCCTCAACTTACGAGCTTCCTTCGAAAAGCTCCAAGCATCCCTAGACAAGGCGTTCCCCGAACAGGCAAGAGCAATCTAAGCCCATCGCGCTTTATACTGATGCCATGCGAAACATGGATCACATAGAATTGCACCGCGGAGGACGCGAGGAAGCGTTTCCCGAGACCGCCGAAGACTGGCCCTATATTGCCGAACGCGCAGAATTCGCTCGCTATCCGGGCAATTCCGTCCCCTGGCACTGGCATTCCGAAGTTGAGCTTTTCTACATGGAGCAGGGAGCGATTGACTATCGAACGCACGCGGCTCATGAGCACGTACGCTTTGAGGAAGGGTCCGCCGGCTTTATCAACGGCGGCGTTTTGCACAGTACGCTGCAATCACCCAATTCGGCGCCAGCCATTCAAATGCTGCATATCTTTCAGCCGTCGATGCTCGGCGATCCCGCGGGACGTCTCCAAAAGCGCTACATCAACCCATTGCTTCAATGTCGAGGCGTCGATGTGCTCAAATGGTCGCCCACCAATCCCGACGATATGCCCTTTATCGATTTGCTGAAGAGCTCCTTTAGCCACGACCTTCAACAGCCGCAGAACGAGATGGCGCTTCGAAATAGTTTGTCAGAGCTCTGGATTCAGATTAACGCCAAGACCGAACCGCTCTTTTCTTCCGACGGCGCCTCTTGGATGACCAGCCGCGACGTACAGTTCAAGGCAATCCTGGACTTTATCCGCGCAAACTATGCAGCCGCTATAGATGTGCCCCAGATGGCATCTGCAGCCGGCGTAAGCGAAAGAGAGTGTTACCGCATTATCGAAACTTGTGCAGGAACGACCCCGGCGGCATATCTACGCGCATACCGCATAAACCGTGCTTGCGAACTTTTGGCACACACCACGCGAACGGTACAGACAGTCGCGCGCCAATGCGGATTTATAACAGCAAGCCATCTTGGCCAGGTATTTAAAGAACAAATGGGGTGCACTCCTTCGAGCTATCGAGCAGCGAGGCAGAATCTCTATAGCACCAGGCAGAAATCCCGCTAGCCCTTCTTCTGTCACTGCATCAAACTTGCAGGCAAACAACAGAGAGGAGCAATCATATGAAGCACTTTGACCATATCGTATTTGACGTTGATGGGACATTGGCAGATACAGAAGAAAGCGTTCTGTCATCGCTTGTCCAGATTGTCCAAGAAGAGACCAGCAAAACGCTTCCCCGACACGAGCTTGACTTTGCCCTCGGCATACCCGGCAAGGATGCCCTTGAGAAACTTGGGATCTACTCGCAGGCAACGTTGGATCGCTGGTGCCAAGTTGCCGCCAGCTTTAAAAGCACCATCAGCGTGTTTCCAGGTTTGCTTGAAGTCATCGCAACACTCGCCGATAGCGGCTGCAAACTTGGCATCGTCTCCTCACGTGCGCGCGACGAATACGCAAAAGAAATGGCTCTGTTAGACCAAGGTTGACATAAAAACGATGTCACCGCGAGGCGGTA
>CABJBO010000031.1 GCA_902363875.1 Coriobacteriaceae bacterium
TTCCCGGTTCGACGAACAGCCGATCGTGTCAAATGTGGTCTAACAGAGCCAAATAATTAGTCATCTGTTTTTACCTCCGTTAAAATGTCCAAAAGGCGATGTAATTCCTCTGTGGATAGATTTGCCATTCTTGCAGCTTTTATTGCTTCGGTGAGATTGTTTTCTACTTTGCAAATAAGCTGCTCCTTAATCAGTTCTGAACCAGACCCCATTACGAAACATCCACGCCCCTGCACATTTTTAACAAAGCCCTCTTGCTCTAATTCTGTGTATGCCTTTGTCACTGTTAAGACGCTGATCTTTAAGTCTTTGGCAAGTGTTCTAAGGGAGGGCAAAGTTTCTTCGGCTTGAAGCTCGCCAGATAAAATAGCCGCCTTGATCTGCTGTTTAATCTGCTCGTATATGGGGATGCCAGATACATTTGAAATAATCAGTTTCATTGCTGCATCCTCCGTGTGTTTTAACTGTTATGCTGTTTAGTCTAACTTTTGTAGATTTTTATGGGGGATCCGATGTGGCTGCCAGAACGTAAACGAAGCTCTCCCGTGGGAGGGCGGACGGAAGCGGCTAGGCGACGCCGCTGGAGCCGAAGCCTCCGTTGCCTCGGTCGGTTTCGTCTAGTTCTTCTACTTCTACGAGGTTAACCGTGGGGACTTCTTGGATGACAAGCTGGGCGATGCGGTCGCCTTTGTTGATTTGGATGTCGTTCGTGGGGTCTAGGTTAATGAGGATGACTTTGAGCTCTCCTCGGTAGTGAGCATCGATGAGACCGGGCGTGTTGACTATAGACAGGCCCTGCTTAATGGCCAGGCCGCTGCGGGGCTGGACGAAGCCGGCGTAGCCGTCGGGCAGGGCGATAGCTAGGCCCGTGGAGACCAGACGTCGCTCAAAGGGTTTGAGGGTGCAGTCTTCGTTGGCGCGGAGGTCAAGACCGGCATCCGAAGGATGGGCGTATTTGGGAAGCTCGACGGCTGGGTCGAGACGCTTAATGTTAACGGTAATGTTGGACATGAAATCACCTTAGCTTGTCGAGCTCTTGCAGAAACTCATCGACGTCTTTGAAATCGCGATAGACCGAGGCAAAGCGGATGTAGGCCACTTTATCGATCTTGGCCAACCGCTTAAGAACCATATCGCCCAGCTCATGAGACGTAACGGCCGTGAGTGTACGAGAGCGAAGCTCGACCTCTATATCGTCAATGATCTCGTTGAGCTTTTTAGTGTCGATATCACGCTTGATCGTGGCGCGCATCAAACCGACCAGCAGCTTATTGCGATCGAACCGTTGCTTGGTTCCGTCTGACTTAATGACCTCGATTGGGTCTTCACAACGCTCAAATGTCGTAAAGCGATAATTGCACGAGCAGCATTCGCGACGGCGCTTGATGGTGTTATTAGATTCCTGCATGCGGGAATCAACGACGCGGGTATGTGCCTTGCCGCATTTGGGACAGCGCATGGTACCTCCTCTAAAACGATTACAAGGGTACCATGCGACGGTACTTAAATCTTAGGAACGTGCGGGAACTTTAAGATGCGCACCGGCATCGAGCGAGCCATGCTCCAGATGATTGACGTCGCGGATCATATCAGAGGTCTCCTGTGTGGAAAGACCCTCAATAGGATGTTCCTGGGCAAGCGACCACAAGGAATCGCCAGACTGAACACGAACGGTCTCGTAGGTAACGTTGGATACCGACTCGGCATATGCGGCGTGACGAGCGCTGAAGATCGAGGTAGCAAGTACAAAGAAGAGCGTGAGCGCAACGGCGAGAGCGACAATCGTCGAGACCTTCAAGGCAACGGGGGCCGAAGTCGTGGCGACGCACCGGCTGCGGACGGGCTTACTAGGCAATGTCTGGAAACCAGATCGGCCGCCTTTGACAACCGTGAAAGCCGGCGCCGCAGGCGTCTCGAGCTTAAGGGCGAGGTTTCCCTGGACCATATCCGTGGCGTTCATCATGTTCTCCTCTCGCGTGTTTTGCTGAGAACAGTTTTATCAAGCCGCGCGGACAAAAATGTCTAGCGCGAGAACGAATGTTCGGTTATTATTATCTGCGAACAGTTGTTCCTGTCAAGCAATAATCGAACATTTGTTTGACATTGGTAGAGAGGATCCCCTGATGGCTCGCAAAATTACCAAGCGTCAGCAGCAGATTTACGACTTCATCAAGGAATATCAGCAAGAGAAGGGCTATCCGCCCAGTGTGCGCGAGATGGCGTCGGCCGTAGGACTCTCCTCCCCCAGCACGGTGCATGCTCATCTCTCTGCCCTAGAGGCTCGAGGGCTGCTCAAGCGCGATTCCACCAAGCCTCGCGCCCTAGAGCTCTTTGATGAGGACGGATCCTCCGTCTCGATTTCCAAATCCGATGAACCCACAGCACCCCGCGGAACGGTCTCGCTGCCGCTCGTCGGTCGCGTCGCGGCTGGGATTCCCATTCTGGCCGAGCAAAACATCGAGGATACCTTTACCATCCCGACCGAAATCGCCACAGACCAGGGCTCCTTTATCCTTGAAGTGCACGGCAGCTCAATGATCAATGTCGGAATCTACAACGGTGACTACATTATCGTTCGCGAGCAAAAGAGCGCCATGAACGGCGAAATCGTCGTGGCCATGATCGATGGCTCGGCGACCGTCAAGACGTTCTACAAGGAGCAGGGGCGCGTGCGCTTGCAGCCCGAGAACGACACTATGGAGCCCATCTATGCGACGAACCCCGTTATTTTGGGTAAGGTTGTCGGTTTAATGCGCCGGTTCTCGTAATGCAAAAACGCATCACCATATTTGATACCGTCCGCGGGTTTACGATGCTATCGATGGCAGGTTTTCACGCCTGCTACGATTTGGCCTACCTATATGGATGGGATATGCCATGGTTTACCGAAACGGTTTTCCAGGATATTTGGCGCGCTAGCATCAGCTGGGTATTTTTGTTTATCGCCGGTTGGATGTGCACGCTCTCGCGCAATAACGTTAAGCGCGCCCTCAAATACGCCGCCGCAGCCTCGATTGTATGGATTGCAACTACACTGGTATCAGTCGACGATTCGGTAAACTTTGGCATCATTTATTGCATGGCAGCGTGCACTGCGGTGGTTGCACTCACCCGTCCGGCACTCCAAAAAATACCGGGCTCGTGGGGCATAGCAGCGTGCCTTGTTCTATTTGCCCTAACCTGGAACATTCCAAAAGCGGTCTACCCACTCCCCTACCTGGCATGGCTTGGATTCCCGAGCCCGGGTTTTGTTTCGGGAGACTACTATCCGCTCATTCCGTTTGTCTTTATGTACCTTACCGGCTTTTTTTCTGCCCAGGCAGCACAAGCACCAAGCCTCGAAGCGCCAGCATGGGCATACGCCAATCCCATCCCGGCGCTCGCAGTCCTCGGTCGGCACGCCTTACCGTTCTACCTGCTCCATCAGCCTGTCATTCTAGGCATACTAGAACTCGTTTATTCCGTACGATAGCGCTCAAGACGCGGGGCGATTCGGGCCGGCAACTTCGCCACAATACGAACTCCGTCCTCAAGATATTCCTCATGCAGAAGGGTTCCCTGCTCATGCACCAGCGTGATGAGGGCGCCCTCACGATACGGGATATCAGCGGAGAGCAACACATCGGTGGCAGCTGCCTCACGGGCAATACGGTCGACGAGATCGTCAAGCCCCTCGCCCGTCTGGGCCGAGAACAGCACGGCCTCGGGATAGCGACGATGGAAACTCAATCGATCGACGCTATCGAGTAGGTCGATTTTATTGAACACCGTAAGCGTCAAACGCTCGCCGGCACCGATTTCGTCAAGAACGCGATCGACTGCCTCGAGCTGACGCTCGTAGTCCTCGTCAGAGGCATCCACAACTTTAAGGATCAGGTCGGCACCAAGGACCTCAGACAGGGTGGACTTAAAGGCATCAACGAGACCATGCGGTAACTTCTGAATAAAGCCAACGGTATCGGTAATGGTCATACCACGACCGCCGGGCAAGCGATACGAGCGCGTCGTCGGATCGAGTGTGGCAAACAATTTGTCTTGTGAAAGCACCGTAGACCCGGTCAGACGATTGAGCAACGTCGACTTACCGGCATTGGTATAACCGGCTAAGGCAACGCGAAACGCCGGCGACTCGATACGACTCTTTGACTGGACATCGCGGCGCTGTTCAACCTGCTTAAGCTCGCGACGAAGCGCGGCAATCTTGTTACGAATCAAACGTCGGTCAACCTCGAGCTGACTTTCGCCCTGGCCAAAGCGCGAACCAATGCCACCACGTGTCTGCTCTTTAGCAAGATGGGTCCACATACCGCGCAAGCGGGGCAACAGATACTGCAGCTGCGCCAGCTGCACCTGCAGGCGGCCCTCACGGGTCTGAGCGTGCAGACCAAAGATATCGAGAATCAACGCCGTACGGTCGATAATCTTAACCGGTTCGCCCACGGCTTTCTCCAGATAAGACTGCTGCGAGGGCGTTAAATCGTCGTCGAAGATAACGACATCGGCATCCATACGATGAACGAGCCCGCAAAGCTCCTCAACCTTACCGGAGCCAATAAACGATTTTGGATACGGCTTAACCAGACGCTGTGACAGACGCGCCACGCACTGGGCGCCAGCCGTATGGGCCAGGCGCTCAAGCTCGTCAAGCGAACGATCGAGCGGCCAGGCGTTATCGCGCCACTCAACTCCGACAAGAACGGCACGTTCGGGCTCAGGGGCCGTAGGAACGAGGGGAAACCGAGCCATTAGGCCGCCTCGATACGGTGAAGGATATCCTCAACAACCTCATCGATCGTAAACTCGTCCATATCGAACCACACGATGCGGTCATCGCGTTTAAACCACGAAAGCTGACGTTTGGCATAGCGACGCGAACGCATCTTGATGAGTTCGCGAGCCTCATCCATAGAAATGACGCCGTCAAGGGCATCGATAATCTCTTTATAGCCAATCGCCTGCATCGAAGTCAGGGCATCTCCCAGCCCCTGGTCCATAAGACCGCGAACCTCATCAACAAGACCCTGCTCAAACATCAGATCGACGCGTAGGTTAATACGCTCGTAAAGCGCCTCGCGATTACGCGTCAATCCAAACCACAGAGCGTGATAATGCTCGCGCGGAACACTAAACTGCGACTTTTGCTGCGCGTAGGAAACACCATCATCGTGCATCTCGAGCGCGCGAATCACGCGGCGAACATTATGGGGGTGGATGACCGCAGCGGACTCGGGGTCACGCTCGGCAAGCAGCGCGTGCAGCGCTTCCTCGCCCATGCGCTCGGCAAGCTCCTGATACCCCGTGCGGCGATCGTCCTCAAGTTCGCCCGAGGGAAAATCCATCTCATCTAAGGCGGCCTTGAGATACAAACCCGTGCCCCCGCAAAACACCGGTAGGCGGCCCTCGCCCAGCAAGCGCTCAACATGTACACGGGCGTCTGCCTGATACAGCGCCGCAGAATATGCAACGCCTGGTTCAACAATATCGACCAGGCGTAGCGGCGCCGTGCATTCCTCGGGTGCCATCTTGGCAGTACCGATATCCATGCCTCGATAGATTTGCATCGCGTCACACGACAGCACTTCGGACGAAAGGCGAGCCGCCAAACGATCTGCGACATCACTTTTGCCAACCGCGGTCGGACCGACAATCGCAACAGCGGAAAGGCCTGCCCCGGGAGCAATCATTAGCGCGGCTCACCCACAACGGATCCGGACAGATACCACGTCTTGGCAACGTCGACGTCAACATCGACAATCTTGCCAATCAACTGATCGATGCTGTAACCCTCGGGAATCGGTGCATGAACGGTCTGATTCTTGGGACTCTTGCCCAGCAGCACCGCATCATTCTTTTTGCTCGTACCCTCAATAAGCGCCGGCACAACAGTATGGAGCTCACCTTGGTTATACTCGTGTACTGTGGTCTCGATAACCTTCACCAGACGGTTGAAACGCTCAAGAATCACCTCATGCGTCGTGGGATCGTCAATCTCGGCGGCCGGAGTTCCGGCGCGCTTGGAATAGATAAACGTATAGGCCTGAGCATAGCGGACCGTCTCGGCAAGCGAAAGCGTCTGCTCAAAGTCTTCCTCGGTCTCGCCGGGGAAGCCCACAATGATATCGGTCGAAAGCGCGATATTAGGCATGCGGTTGCGAACGCGATCAACGAGCCCCAGATAATCCTCGCGTGTATACCGGCGATTCATCTCTTTGAGGATGCGCGTCGAACCTGACTGGACGGCCAGGTGCAGCTGCGGCATGACGGCAGGCGTTTCGGCCATAGCGTCGATGGTCTCGGGCAGCAGGTCTTTGGGGTGCGAGGAAGTAAAGAAGATGCGCTCCACACCCGTATCGCCCACGGCACGCAACAGGTCGGCAAAGCGCGGCTTGCCAAACAGATCGCGACCATAGGAGTTGACGTTTTGACCCAGAAGCGTGACCTCACGCACGCCCTGGCGCACTAGACCGGTCACCTCGTCGACAATCTCCTCGAAAGGGCGGCTCTTTTCGCGACCGCGCACATACGGCACGATGCAATAGGTACAGAAGTTATTACAGCCCGTCATAATGGGCACCCAGGCGTGATACTGGGTCTCGCGATGCCACGGCATGCTCATGGCATCTGAATCCTCATGCTCATTGGTGCGGATATGACGCTTGCCGTCCAAGAATGCCTCGGCAATGAGCTCGGCCATATGTGCGATGGAATGCGTGCCAAAGATGACATTGACGTTATCGACATTGGTGAGCAGACCCTCGCCGTCGCGCTGCGCGATGCAGCCGCCCACGGCGACCACGCGCTTGCCAGAAGGCGAGGGCGGGAGGCTCTTACAAGAGTTGCACTGACCGTACAGACGGGTGTCAGCAGCCTCACGAACGCAGCACGTCATGAACACGACGATGTCAGCATGCTCCGGATCGAGCGCCAGGAGGCAGCCATACGAGTCGAGCAGGCCACTCACGCGCTCGGAGTCGTGCTGATTCATCTGGCAGCCAAAGGTGCGGATAAAGTAGGTTTTACCGGCAAGAATATCGCGTACGGAACCCTGGTCCATGTGTATAAGTCCTAACGAAGTGGAATAGGCGGAATCAAAGAGGGCGGACAAAGAGTAAACACTCTATGCAACAGGCTTAACGTCGTCCATCACAACGTTACCCATAGCGGCTCGATTAATCTGATGAACGTAAATAGAAAGACGGATGGCCGTGCGCGACTCCCCGTTGATGAGGATGTCGGAGAACACCGGCGCGCAGGAAATATCAAACCCGGTCGGAATCAAAAAACCGCGCGCGATAGCCACAGCCTTAATGGCCTGGTTGACGGCACCCGCGCCGACACACTGAATATTGACGGGAACACCATCTTTGACCATGCCGGCAATGGCGCCGGCAACGGACGCGGGTGATGATTTGCTTGATACCTTCAGGCAATCCATGAAGAAACTCCTGCGTTTAAAAGTACGTTTTAACTGCAATAACTGTAACGTAGCGAACGGACTCGGTAAAGATGCTATTCCTCTTTGGCAAGATCGAACGTCACGGTAATACGATCACGCGAAACACGAATCTTGGGGTCGCCGCAAAGGTTGAGATAGTACCGCGATGCAAGATCGTTAAAGTCGCGCTCGACGGCTCGCGAGAACTGCGCCATGTCGTCCTTGGCGATACGCAGCCCACGACGATCTTTGGCGAGATCAACCGGAGCAGACGCATGCGAGGACGAATCGCGCTCGCGTAGCAGGCGTGCGGTCACACCGCGAACGGGCTTAATCTGGCCCGCCAAGATCCGATGCGCCGTACGCTCGGACATCTCAAGGCCCAAACCCGAACAGATACGGATAAAGTCTTCCGCATCCGAAGCAAGACCCAGACGATCGACCACGGGAAGCTCGGCTTCGTCATCGATAAACAAAAGACGAGAAGCATCGAGACGACTGGAGGCCTGCGCATGCAGCGTCGCGGCGATCTCGGACGGAGACCCCAGATAGACATCACAGGCACGCAGCTCCTCGAGGGCAAACTCACAGGCGGCGCGAATGATGTTGTGAGGGCCGCGGGCGCAGACATAGTGACCGTCCTCGTCCTTCACGGCCTGAGGCCAGCTGGACTGATCGGCGCGCTCGCCAAGGCGGTCGGTAGCGACGCTCACCTTAAAGACCGAGCCAAGGTCAACATCCGACGCGACAACCCGTGCCTCGTCGGTGTTCTGCTTAATCGAGAACAATGCCATGCCTCGACCGTGAACGCCCCAACGATCCATCTTCATGCTCTCGAGCTTGGAGGTAACGCGGGCATCGAAGATGCGCTTCTGCATATCCTGCGGCACGCCCGAACCATTGTCCAGAAAGACGAGCGTACGGACGCCATCTTCCTTGGTCGTGGCGAGATAAACCTTGTCGGCGCCGGCATCACGGGCGTTGCGCAGCATTTCGATGACGATATCCTCGACATGCTGGATGTCATGCTTTGCCTGGCGCCGCTCGGCCTCCGAAACGCGGAGGCGGACATACCCCTCGCCAAGGTTTTCCTCGACGCGAAGGTTGCCCTCCCCCGACATCGACGCGATAAATGAGATGAGCCCGTTCGCGTCGTTCATGTTATTTAGCGATATCGACAGCACGGCTCTCGCGAATCACGACGACGCGCACCTGACCGGGATACTCCATCTCTTCCTCGATCTGATGGGCGATGTCATGAGCCAAGACCGTGGACTGGGCATCGGAAATCTTGTCCGGCTGAACCATGACGTGGACCTCGCGACCAGCCTGCATGGCATAGGTACGCACGACGCCGTCATGGGAGTTGGCAATCTCCTCGAGTTTCTCAAGGCGCTTGATGTAGTTCTCGGCCGATTCACGACGGGCACCGGGGCGAGAGGCAGAAACGGCATCGGCAGCCTGGACCAGAACATCGAGCACCGTGTTGGGGTCGACGTCGGCGTGGTGAGCCTCGATAGCGTGAACGATAATGGGCTTCTCGCCATAGCGACGGGCGAGCTCGGCACCGATAACGGCATGCGGACCCTCGACGTCATGGTCGATAGCCTTGCCAAGATCGTGCAGCAGGCCGGCACGCTTAGCGGTCATAACGTCAAGGCCAAGCTCGGAAGCCATTACGCCGCACAGGTCGGAAACCTCGAGGGAATGCTGGAGCACGTTCTGACCAAACGAGGTGCGGTAGCGCAGAGCACCCAGGGTCTTAACGATCTCGGGGTGCAGATCGTGGATACCGGTATCGAAGGCAGCCTGTTCGCCAGCCTCGCGCACGCGTTGCTGAACCAAGTCGGCGGCCTTGTGATACATCTCCTCGATGCGGGCAGGGTGAATGCGGCCGTCAGCAATAAGGTTCTCGAGGGCGACGCGGGCGGTCTCGCGACGGACCGGATCGAAGCTCGAAAGCACGACGGTCTCGGGCGTATCATCGATAACGAGGTTGACGCCGGAAACCTGCTCGAAGGTACGGATGTTGCGACCCTCGCGGCCGATGATGCGACCCTTGAGGTCATCGGAAGGAATGTGCACGGAGGTAACGGTAACCTCGGCGGTGTGGTCGGCGGCACAGCGTTGAATAGCCAGGGACAAGATCTCCTGAGCGGTCTTGTGGCACTCGGCGCGAACTTGCTGCTCGGACTCGCGGATGATCGTGGCGGCCTCGTGGGTAACCTCGCCACGAACCTTGTCGAGGAGCTCCTTGTGAGCGTCCTCGCGGGTCAGGTCGGCGATACGCTCGAGCTCCGAGGTCTGCTTGGCGCAGAGCTCCTCAAGCTCGCGAGAGCGCTTCTCGACCTGACCGGCCTGGCTGGACAGCTGGTGCTCACGCTTGTCGAGGGCATCGTTGCGGCGATCGAGGGACTCCTCGCGCTGCATCACACGGTTCTCGAGCGAACGAATCTCGTTCTTACGCTGCTTGTCCTCGGCCTCGGCAGCCTGCTTGTTCTTGATGATCTCCTCTTTAGCCTCGAGCAGAGCCTCTTTTTTGAGGGTCTCGGCCTGGCGCTTTGCATCGCCGATTAGGGACTCAGCCTGTGCATGTGCCGACTGGATCTTTTCGTCGGCCTCGTGAAGACTACCCTGCTTGGCGGTGCGCATGTAGGCAATGGCGGCGATGGCACCCAAAACGATGCCAACGAGCGCTGCGATGATAGGCATGCTCACTCCTTTTTATGGATTCGTTACACAACAAAGCGAACCGTCCTTACGAACGGCTCGCGACATTTGAGTAATATGGGCGCAGCTTATGCGGGTCGGATACAGATAAACATATAAACAAACTCATCAAAGATGAGCGCATATCACAAAGCAAATGACAGTGTTTATCGTACGTTGAACCGCAACAACTGTCAAATAAATGCACGGAGCACGGCGGCTAAAACGCGGTGAACGGCAGGTACGCAAAACGCATGTGTCTAGAATGTGTCTAAACTGCGCATTCTTCACGTTCGGCATCGAGACGCGCCTTAACGGCATCGGCGGCGATGCGGTACGAAAAACCCTTGCCCATCAAAAATCGGACGAGCTTTTCGAATCCACGCGTCTCGGGAATGCGACGCTTCGTGAGTAAAGCCGATGCGCGAGCCAAGTCGTCCTCCACGGCATAATAATCCTCGGGATAGCCAGGGATATCATCGAGTACGACATGGCGGCGCTTGAGCTCGGTCTCAATCTTGCGCTGTCCCCAGCCGCGTCGTTTGCGTTCCTCGATAAAGTAAGAACAAAAGCGGTTCTCATCTAAAAAGCGATACTCAGTGGCACGCTGGACGGCGAAATCAATTGCGGGCTGGCGAAATCCGTAACGAGCCAGCTTGTCACGGACCTCACCCGTGGCATGGTCGCGGCGCGACAGCATCTCAGTCACCATGGTAAGCGCGCATTTACGCTCAATGAGCTGCACCGCATCGCGAAACTCATCCCAATCGCAGGGAAGATCGGGGCGATTTTTAAGGAACAGGCGCGCGACACGAACAGGAATCCAGACGGATCGTTCAAAACCGCCCTCGAGCTCACAGTCGATATGTGCACAAGGCTTTTTTGATGCATACCCACTCGAAAACGAGGAGGCCGCCTTCTTATCGGGAAAGACGACCGTTGCCTCGGTCACCGTATACGACATGAGGGCATCCGCTACTCGTCATCATCATCGAGCATCGCGGAGCCATCGATGGCGTAAAGCTCATCGAACTCCTCAGTTTCGGGCTGATCGGTCAGTTCAACCTCGGACGGAGCATCGTCATCAAACTCAAGACCGCAGGCAAGGCGGACCTTATGCTCGATCTCGTCAGCACAATCGGGGTGTTCGCGCAGGAACGCCTTAGCGGCCTCGCGACCATTACCGAGCTTGTCCTCACCGTAAGCAAACCAAGAGCCCATCTTTTTGCAGATACCGCACTCGACGGCCATGTCCAGAATCGAGCCCTCCTTAGAGATGCCCGTGCCGTACATGATGTCGAACTCGGCCGAGCGGAACGGTGCCGCCACCTTGTTCTTAACGACCTTGGCACGCACACGATTGCCGATGACCTCGTCCTTGAGCTTGATGCTGTCGATGCGGCGAATATCGATACGCACCGACGAGAAGAACTTGAGGGCGCGGCCGCCCGTCGTAGTCTCGGGGTTGCCGAACATGACGCCGATCTTCTCGCGCAACTGATTAATGAAGATACAGGTCGTTTTAGATTTGGCGAGTGAGCCGGCGAGCTTACGGAGCGCCTGGCTCATCAGACGGGCTTGAAGGCCGACCGTAGTATCGCCGATCTCGCCCTCGATCTCGGCACGCGGGGTCAAAGCGGCGACAGAGTCGACGACGATGGCATCGATGGCGCCAGAGCGCACGAGCATGTCGACGATCTCGAGCGCCTGCTCGCCCGTATCGGGCTGGGAAATGAGGACCTCATCGATGTCCACGCCGATACGAGCGGCATACGTGGGATCGAGCGCGTGCTCGGCATCAATAAATGCCACGACGCCGCCCATAGCCTGGGCCTCTGCCAAAATCTCGAGCGAAAGCGTTGTCTTACCGGAGGACTCGGGACCGTAAATCTCGACGATACGGCCGCGTGGCACGCCGCCGATGCCCAGCGCGGCATCGAGGGCCAGGGCGCCTGTGGGAATGGCCTCGACCTCGAGCTCGGGACCACCGTCGCCGTACCTCATGATGGAACCCTGGCCGAATTTCTTCTCGATCTCGGCCTTGGTGGTGGCGATCATCTCATCGCGCTCTTTACCCGTCGTGCGAGCATGAACGGTACGTACGGGACCTGAATTCTTGGCCATGAATAGCCCTCCTCTTAACAACCTGCATCGATAATAGACGAACGGCTGTTCGTGGTCAACCGTTCAGATAAATCATATGCAGCCGACCTTTCCAAAACCCAACCAAACGCCGACCAAACACTGACCAAAAACTTGACCGCAGGCAAACCAAGAAAGACATGACGAGGAAGAATACGCCAACGACCTGCACGAAGAGTAAATTCGGCCGAGGTCCCTATCTTCACAATTAAGGGGCCCGGAGGCCCCTTAAAACACGTCTATTCCATAGAATGAAGCACGCACACAATGCGACCCAGTGCCTCCGCGACCGCATGGGCACGAACACACGAACGATTGCCCTCATAGTGACAACGAATGGAGTCCACGACCGGCACTCCCCCATCGGCAGAGCGATACGCCCAGCCAATATAAAAGGTTCCAGCCGGATCGTCCTCGGTGCCTCCACCGGGGCCGGCATAGCCCGTCGCGCTCACGGCAATATCGCTCTGATACAGCTCCAGCGAACCGGCAGCCATCTCGCGCGCCGCCTGATACGACACCGCGGTATAGCGGTCAAGCGTCTCTTGCTCAACGCCGAGTACGCGATGCTTAATCTCGTCGCAGTACGTCACCGCACCGCCGCGCAGCACCGCTGAGGCACCCGGGATATCGGCGATCGTCGAGGCAATCATACCCGCTGTCAGAGATTCAGCCGTCGAAACCGTCACACCACGAACGGTTGCACGCTCGACAATATCGCGTGCGAGCTCTTCATTGTGCGTGGCAATCTGCTCAAATGATTCCGTCATGCCTACCAGGACCTAGACCGAAAAGACGATCTTGCGGCAGTTCCAGAAGTACTGAGCGCCCGAGATAACGGTCAAGATAACGGCCACGGCGTACAGGAAGCGCGACACCGAGTAAATGCCGAGCGTCAGCGCCACCGGGCCAAGATGCAAGCCGGCCATCGCAAAGACGCACAGATAACCGCAGATGGAAACCATCGTAGTCGCCGTCTTGTACTTTCCGAGCTTATCGGCCGCAACGACCACACCGGCCGCACTCGCGACCATGCGCAGGGCGCTCACCAGCAGCTCGCGGAACAGGATGATGAACACCGACCACACGGTTACGGCACCAAAGTCCAAGAACAGCAGCAGGGCCGAGAACACGAGCAACTTATCGGCGATGGGGTCCAAGAACTTGCCGAAATCGGTGATCTCGTTGCGCGAACGAGCCAGGTAGCCATCAACCTTATCGGTGCACGACAGGATGACGTACAGAATAAATGCGGCGGCGGCGAGCGGGCCGTCGAAGGTGCTCCAATCCGTACCGGCAACGCTCGTGTGAGACAGCGCCGACACGATCATGAACACCGGAATAAAGACGATGCGCACGCACGTCACGATGTTGGCGGGCGTCCAAACACTCGTCAGTTCCTTATTGCTCTCGTTAGCCACGACGCTCTCCTACTCCACAACATGACCGATAAGCTCGTAGCAGAAGCTATCGGTAAACTCGACCGTCAGAATATCGCCCACGGATGCCTCGCTGGCATCCAGATGCACCGCACCATCGGAATCGGGAGCCTGGAACCAGGCATGTCCGATGAGCTCGGCACCGTCCTCGGTCTCCTCGATACCGTCGACGATCACCTGGGCGCGTTCGCCCACATGGGCCGCCGTGGCGGCAAAGCCGAGCGACTCGGCCAGATCCATAGCCTCCTGGGCGCGCTCGAGCTTAACCTCTTCATCGACCTGACCATCCATCTTGGCGGCTAGGCTGCCCTCCTCACGCGAGTAGGCAAAGACGCTCGTGTAGTCAAAGCCGACGGTGTCCATAAAGTCGATAAGATCGCGGAACTCGTCGTCGGTCTCAGTCGGGAAGCCGACCATAGCCGTGGAGCGGATCACGATACCGGGAATACGCTCGCGCAGGTCGCGGAACAGGTCCTCGAGCTCCTGACGCGAACCGGAGCGGCGCATGGCCTTGAGGATGCGCGCGTCGCAGTGCTGGACGGGAATATCGATATAGGGCAGCACCTCGGGCGTATCGCGAATGGTCTCGATAAGCTCGTCGGTCATGCCCTCGGGCTGCAGGTAGAGTACGCGGACCCAAACGTTATGAGGACGCACCGCCTCGGCAACGGCCTGCAGCAGCTGAGCCAGATTGCGCGGCGAGCCCTCGGCGAGGTCCTCGTCGGCAAAGTCAGTGCCCCAAATGCCCGTGTCCTGACCGATCAGAACGATCTCGCGCACACCACCGGCGACCAGGTCGCGCACCTCGGAGATAATGCTCTCGGCATTGCGCGAGTGATAATGACCGCGGATATACGGGATCATGCAGAAGCTGCAGAAGCGGTTGCAGCCATCGGAGATTTTGACGTAGGCGACAGCGCCCTCGACGGTACGCTTGACCTGCGGAATATAGGCGGCAATCTCGCGCTCAACACCCAGCACGTCATCGATGACCGCCACGATGCCGTCTTCCTCGTCGGCCTTCACAAAGGCCGCGACCTCGGGCAGCTCGTCGGGCAGGTCGTCGCCGTAGCGTGACGGCACGCAGCCGCACATGACGATCGGGCAGGAACGAACGCCGTCCTGAACCTCGTTGGCAAGCTCGAACGTGGTCTCGATGCTCTCGGACGTCGCCGAGGCAAGGAACGAGCACGTATTGACGATGGCGATATCGGCATCCTGCGGATCGAATGCCTCCTCGTAGCCCGCGGCGGTCAGCAGCGAACGCATACGGTCGGTATCGACCTCGTTCTTGGCGCACCCGAGGGTGATATAGAGCACGGAGCCCAACGGTGTATCCATGTTGGAGAGCGGTCCTTTCGAATGAATTAGCGGTAGTTGGTGAACTGCAACGGCTGACCGTAGTCCTGGTCGCGCAGGAACTGGATCACGGTCTGCAGCGCATCCTTGGAAGCAGAGGAGACGCGCAGTTTGTCGGCCTCGATCGTCACCTTGACCTTGAGCTTCTGATCCTTAATGTCCTTATTGATCTTCTTGGCAGTCGCTTGGTCAATGCCCTCGACGATGTGACCGAGCACGCGCACGGTACAGCCCGATGCAGCCTGAGGCGCATCCCAGGACACGGCCTTAAGATCGATGCCGCGCTTGATGAGCTTGGAGCTCAGGACATCGATGATCTGCTTGGAGACAAAGTCGGCCGGGGCGTTGACCGTAAAGAGTTTGTCTCCCTTCGAAAGCTCGATGGTGGCGCCGGAGTCCTTCAGGTCATAGCGTTGGGAAATCTCGCGCGTGGTCTGCTGGAAGGCGTTGTCGACCTCCTGCATATTAACCTCGGACACGACGTCGAAGCTGGAATCTTTAGCCATGGTTAATCCTTTCGCTTACGAGCGGCTTAGTAGCTGTCGTACGAATAATCGGTAGAAACGGTCGTCGTTTGACCGTCGGTAGCGGTATTGGTGCCCTCCGTGGACTGGGCCTCGGTTCCATCCGCGCTGTTGGCATCATCGGTGCCGTCAGTGCTCTCGCCGTCCTCGGAGTCGGTCGTCTCCTTCTTGGGAACGGTGATCGTCACGCGTGCCACGCCCGACGTCTTAGTGTCGTAGCGGACCTTTTCACCGTTCTTGGTAACGGTGACATCGGAAGGCTTGGACGTGGTGATCTCGATCGAGGACTCGGGCGTATATTCCTGCTCAAAGGGGCCGGTCGCCTGGGCGCCATAGACCGACTTGCCATCAACTTTGACCTCAATCCAAGCAGTCTTGCCCTTGGCAACGGAGATCTTGACCTTTGTGACCTCGTTCTCTTCCTTCTTGGCCGTCGTCTTGGCGGCGTCCGAATCGGTCGACTCGTCCGTCGTCTCATCGGTATCTTCGTCCTCATCGACGGATTCGGTCTTCTTGGAAGACTTCTTAGTCGCTGTCTTGGTGGCAACGGGCGTCTCGGGCGTCGACTCGGGCGCCGAGGAGCCACAGCCACGCAAAAGCACCACGATGAGCACGATCAGCAGCAACGCCACGGCGCCGATACCGGCGTAAACGATACGAGGATCGAGACCGTTGTTCTGGAGAGCACGCCCACCGCCGCGCCCACGATTGGAGCCACCGCGACCAGTGCCTTGGGGCATACGACCGCGGTTATTGTCGGAACGTCCGCGATAGCTACCTTGGCGCTGCATATTGCGCTGACCCGAGCGGGGGGCGAGCTCGCCACGACCCTGGTAGTTGCGCTGGCCCGAACGAGCCGCTGAGGAACGCTGGCTATAGGGCTGCGACTGAGATCGAAGGCGAGGCGTCACCTGCGTAGTATCGGCGTCTGCATAGCCGCCGCGCGGACGACCGGAAGAAACGCCACGGTACCCGCGATCGGAATAACCGCCATCGCCGTAGCCGGCACGAGGGTCACGAGCGACACCGCGGGCAGCGGGGAGTGCGCGCTCCTCGGGCGCCGGCGTGCTGCGAAAACGATCGCGCTGAGAACGAATCTCCTCGCTCGAGCCAGACTCGGTAATATAGCCAGCCTGCTGAGGGCGCTGGCCATAACGCGTCGAACGCCCGCCCTGAACCATCAGGAAACGGCCGTTGTCGACCGAGGAACGCGAATTGACGTAGCCGGCGGCGTCCTGAAAACGACCGCCCTGCTGCGACGTCTCGCGTTCATATGCCATGAGTTCATCAAAATAAGCGTTGACGACCTCGCGCGGATTGAGGCCCAAAAAGCGTGCGTAGCTCGAAATCATGCCCTGGGCATAACCGCGCGGGGGCATCGATGCAAAATTACCGGTTTCGAAAAACTCGATGATCTGCGGCCTGATTTTGATGGTGTTGGCGACCTGCTGAATGGAAAGGCCCATTCGGCGACGCTGCTCGAGCAGCATGTCACCAAAGCGTGCAGCCATCAGAATCCTCCAAACTCACGATCTTCACGTGCCATCTCGGCGTCGACGGATTCCAGCGCGGCAAGGCCTTCTTCATCCAGCAGGACCTCGCGCGGCTTGGAACCGTCGGGCGGTCCGACGACACCCTTTTCTTCCAGCATGTCCATAATACGCCCGGCGCGCGCATAGCCAACCTTCAGGCGGCGCTGCAGGCCAGATGTGGAGCCCAGCTGCGATTCCACCACAATATGAGCGGCTTCCCAGATAAGCGGATCGTCGTCCTGGGGCTCGGCGACGCCGGTGCGCACGATGCCGCCGCCACCCGCCATGGACATGGAGGCAGGTGCCACGGCCGATAGGATCTCCTCATGGTAGTCAGGCTCGCTTTGCGACTTGACGAACTCGACAATCTCGTTGATCTCGTCATCCGAAACAAAGCAGCCCTGGATACGGCGGGGCTTGCCCCAGTCGACCTTTGAGAACAGCATGTCACCCAAGCCGGTGAGCTTTTCGGCACCCATCTGGTCGATGATGACGCGGGAGTCGATGCCCGTTGCGACGTTAAAGGCGATACGGTTGGTAATGTTTGCCTTGATGAGACCCGTCACCACGTTGGAGCTCGGACGCTGAGTCGCCACGATAAGGTGGATACCGGCGGCACGGCCCAGCTGGGCGATTCGCACAATCGACGCCTCGACGTCCTTGCCGGCAACCATCATCAGGTCCGAAAGCTCGTCGATAATGATGACCAGGTAGGGCATCTTTTGCGGCGGGTTATCGTAATGCTCAAACTCGCCGGCGGCCTGCTTTTCGTTATAGGTCGAGATCTTGCGCACGTTAAGGCGCTCGAAGACCTTCAGGCGGCGCTCCATCTCGGACACCGCCCACTGCAAGGCACTCGCGGCCTGCTTGGGCTCGGTCACTACGGGCACGTAAAGATGCGGAAGGCCGTTATAGCCTGCGAGCTCGACACGCTTGGGGTCGACCATGATCAAGCGAACGTCCTCGGGAAGGGCGCGCATAAGCAGAGTCGTGATGATGGAGTTGATCATGACCGACTTACCGGAACCCGTGGTACCGGCGATCAGCAGATGGGGCATCTTGGCGAGGTCGGCGACGACCGGCGTGCCCTCTGCATCGCGGCCGATGGCAAGCTCAAGCGGACCGCCCTTAACATAGGGCAGAACATCACCCAAGTTGACGTTCTGACGCTTGCGATTGGGAATCTCGATACCCACGAGCGAGGTGCCGGGAATCGGCGCAAAGATACGCACGGACTGAGCAGCAAGCGACAGCGCGATGTCGTCCTCAAGGCTCGAAATCTTGCTCACGCGCTCGCCCTCGCCGGGTTGCAGCTTAAAGGTCGTCACCGTGGGGCCGGCGATCCAGCCGACCACGCGGGCACTGCGGCCAAACTCAAGCAAGGTGGATTGCAGTGACTCAGCGGTCTGCTCCAGCTCCTTATCCGAAGACGCGGCAGAAGCCGACTGCGGGTTGGCATGTAGGATTTCGAGCGGCGGAAGCTTGAGGCCGTCCTCTTCTTCGCCCTCGTTATCTGCGGCGCCGCCGTCCGCTCCCCCATCACGAGCCGCAGCCGATTCGACAGCACTCGTGGCAGGCGCATCGGCAACCTTGGGATGCTTTAAGAAGTCGGGAATCTGAGGTGCGGCCGAAACAGGGTTCACGGCAAACGGCGGCTCGGACTCGTCAACCTTGTCCGGATCGTCCTCCATCGAAAGCTGTCCAGTGACCTGACCGCGCTTGGCGTGGCGACGCGGCAGCAAGGTTGTCTTGGCGGTCTCGAGCGGAGCCTCGTCGTCACCCTCGGTGAGCTCAATCTCGCTATCGGACCAAGACGGGTCGGGCTCGCTTGTGTTGAGCTTGGGCGCAGCCTTGCCCTTCTTGGCATGGCGGCGCGGCAGCAGCGTGGTCTTGGCGCGCTCGGCTTCAACCGACTCGGATACGACGACAAATGGGTCATCGTCCTCGTCGTCATCCAAAACCGGGTCGACATCGCCACCCATGACCGTGGTCACCGCGGCGTCAGTCCCCTTCTGGCGTAGAATGCTCAGGTGCGGACGAGCGACGCCGGGAACAGACAGGGCCTCTTCATCGCCCCACGGGCTGGCGTTGACATCGGCACGACGGCGTTCGGCAAAATCTGCCGCACGATCGCGGGCAGAGCGCAGCACACCGCCCACCGAAAAGCCAATGATGACAAAACCAACGACGGCCAGACCCAACAGGACCACCATCGCGACAGGCTTACCCAGGGCATTCTGCAGCGCACTCGCAATAAACGCACCAATGTAGCCACCCGACACGGAAAGGTTCTGCGGCGTAAACATAAGGTCGCACGAATCGCTCGTGCCCGGCACCATCAGCGAAAGAATGGAGACGACGGCGATAAAGACCAAGGCGCCGCCCGCAACAGAGCGCACGTTGAGCGGCGAGTCCTCACCCAAAAAGAGCGTGGCGGCAAACAGCAAGATGACGATCGGCAGCACGTAGGCGCCCAGACCAAAGCCCAGGTGGTAGAAACCGGCAACCGCAGCCGTCACGGGCGCTGTTGCCGGAGAGATCACGGCAATGAAGGACGCGATCGCCAAAACGGCGATGACCACACCGGCGATATCGCGATTGGCCGAAGGCTCGACCAAGGGCTCAAACTCATCGAACTCGGACTCGTGGCCCTTATTGGCACGCAGATGGGAACCGGCACCCTTAGCAGATGCCGGTTGGTTATTGGCCTTATTGCCTTTGGCGTTTTGTGCAGATCCGCGCGCCAAACTAAACCTCCATGACGACCGGGATGATCATCGGACGGGTGCGCGTACGGCTCCAGATAAAGTTAGAGAGCGAATCGCGCACGGCCTTGCGAATGGCATCGGAACCGCTGCTGGTAAAGCTGAACTTACCCTTCTCGATCGTCTTCATAATGGACGCGGAGGCATCCTCGGAGAACTGGTCGTCGATGGCAAACGAGACGCCGCGGCCCGAGAACTCGATGGCCTCGATCTTCTTATGTTTGAGGGAGACGATGGCAACGGCCGTGACCATACCGTCGTTGGCGAGCTTCTGGCGATCGCGCAGGACGATGGGGTCGGTATCGCCGATACGCAGGCCGTCGACGTAAACGACACCGGACTCGACGGGCGTACCGCGCTTGACGATACCACCGCGCATCTCGAGCGTGTCGCCGTTATCGAGGATAAAGATATGATCGTCCTTGAGACCCATCTTGCGGGCCAGCTGGGCATGGGCGCGCAGATGCACGGCCTCGCCGTGGACCGGCATAAAGTACGTAGGCTTGGCCATGGCCATCAGAAGCTTGAGCTCCTCCTGGCTACCGTGACCCGAGACGTGGACGAGAGCGCGGTTCTTATCCCACACGTCGCAGCCGAGCTTGGCCAGGCTGTTGACGACCTGCTGGACGGCCTTCTCGTTGCCGGGAACGGGAGTTGCCGAGAGGATAACGGTATCGCCCTCGTGGATGGAGAGCGTCTTGTGCTCGCCATTGGCCATGCGGGACAGGGCCGACAGCGGCTCGCCCTGCGAACCAGTGCACATGACGACGATCTTGTCGTCAGGCAGGTTATCAATATCGAAGGCATCGATGATATCGGCATCATCGATGTTGAGATAACCGAGCTCGCGCGCCACGCGGGTGTTCGTGAGCATGGAGCGACCGGTCACAACGACCTTACGGCCGCACTTGCGGGCGGCATCGCAGATCTGCTGCAAACGATGGATGTGGCTCGAGAACGATGCGACGAACACGCGACCCGGGGCGTTCTTGATGGCGTGCAGCAGGTTGGGACCAACCTCGGCCTCGGACTTGGTAAAGCCGGGAACCGTGGCATTAGTGGAGTCGGAAAGCAGCAGGTCGATGCCCTGCTTGGCAAAGCGGCTGATAGCGGCATAGTCGGGCGTAACGCCATCGATGGGCGTCTGGTCGAGCTTAAAGTCGCCGGTGTGCATAACGGTGCCCTGATTGGTGCGGATGAACACGCCCAGAGCGCCGGGGATGGAGTGCGTCATCGAGAAGAAGTCGAGCGAGATGCCGCCGAGGTTGACATGGCTGCCGCCCTTGACCTCGCGGAACTTGGGTGCGCGGATGCGGAACTCAGAAAGCTTGCCCTCGATAAAGCCAAGCGTCAGCTTGCTCGAGAAGATGGGCACCTTATTGTTGAGGTCCTGCAGCAGATACGGAAGCGAACCGGTGTGGTCCTCGTGGCCGTGAGTGACGACGATACCGCGGAGCTTCTCCTCGTTCTCCAGAACATAGGTGTAGTCGGGAAGCACCAGGTCGATACCAGGCTGGGAGTCATCCGGGAACATGAGGCCGGCGTCGACGAGCACCATGTCGTCGCCGCACTCGAAGACCGTCATATTCTTGCCGATGCCGTCAAGGCCGCCAAGCGGGATGATCTTCAAGGGAGATGATTTTTTAGCTGCCATAGGTTAGTGTGGTTTCCTTTCTTCGAAACGGGTCTGGAACAACCGACGGGGCGCTTCTGGCAAACCGACCGCCGGGAACGTACAAACATGCATCGCAGAGTCGATGCAATAACCTCAGTATGATACCCATTTGCCCACCAACAGACCACCCATGCATCAAAGCCCCATCCAAACCGGTCTATCCCGCCGGTTTCCCGTGGGGCGGGCACTGATGAAGTTTCCTGCTCTACAGTCCTGCTCACGACGGAGGCCACATTAAGTGGCCTCCT
>CABJBO010000032.1:0-474 GCA_902363875.1 Coriobacteriaceae bacterium
GGGGGGGGGGGTCCCGGGGGCGACCGGAGTGGAGCCTGATAGGCGGGCGGCGGCAGCGCTGCCCGCCCGCATCGGCCCCGCGGGCGCTGGTCTCCGCCGTCGCGACCCCACGGGGCTCCGGCGCCCGCGCCCCCGGAAAGTTTTTCCGAAATTGTCCTTGCATCGCCGTCCGAGTTCCCGTATAGTACTTCTTCGCACGGGGGCGTAGCTCAGCTGGGAGAGCGCTTGACTGGCAGTCAAGAGGTCAGGGGTTCGATCCCCCTCGTCTCCACCCGAGCATTGAATGAGGCTCCAACGCAAGTTGGGGCCTTTTTTCATATAGGCACACAAGGTCAAAGGCGGCAGCATGATCCTCCTGGTCGACAAGATCGAAAAAAGCTTCGGCGCGCGCGTCCTCTTTAGCGGCGCGTCCTTCCAGATCAACCCCGGCGAGCGCTTCGCGCTCGTGGGCCCTAACGGCGCCGGCAAAACCAC
>CABJBO010000032.1:484-20981 GCA_902363875.1 Coriobacteriaceae bacterium
ACGGCGCCGGCAAAACCACCATGCTCAAAATCATCATGGGCATCGACAGCCCCGACGCCGGCCAGGTCCAGTATGCCAAAGACTGCCAGGTGGGCTACCTAGAGCAGGAAACTAATCTGGAGCACAAGGACACCACCATCCTTGCCGAGGTCATGGCCGCCGCCAAGGAAATCCGCCGCATGGGCGAGCGCGCCAACGAACTGCAGGCCCAAATCACCGAGCTCTCCGAGCAGGGCAAGGACGTCGACGCACTCCTTAACGAGTACGGCCAGGTCCAGGACCGCTTTGAGCACCTGGGCGGCTACGAGCTCGAGAGCAACGCCCGCAAAATCCTTTCCGGCCTGGGCTTTAAGGTCACTGACTTTGAGCGCCCATGCTCCGAGTTCTCGGGCGGCTGGCAGATGCGCATCGCGCTCGCCAAGCTCTTCCTGCGCCACCCCGACCTGCTGCTGCTGGACGAGCCCACCAACCACCTGGACCTCGAAAGCGTCCAGTGGCTGCGCGGCTTTATCGCCAACTACGACGGCGCCGTCCTCATCGTCAGCCACGACCGCGCCTTCATGGACGCCTGCGTCGACCACGTCGCCGCCCTCGAGAACCGCCGCGTAACCACCTACACCGGCAACTACAGCAGCTACCTCAAGCAGCGCGAGGACAACCTGGAGCAGATGCGCGCAAAGCGTGCCGCCCAGGAGCGCGACATCGCCCACATGCAGGTCTTCGTCGACAAGTTCCGCTACAAGCCCACCAAGGCAGCCCAGGCCCAGGAGCGCATCCGCAAGATCGAGCAGATCAAAAAGGAGCTTGTCATCCTACCCGAGGGCCACAAGCACATCGACTTTAAGTTCCCCGACCCGCCGCGCTCGGGCGACATGGTCGTGGGCCTGGAGGGCGTCTCCAAGTCCTACGGCAACAAGCACATCTACAGCGACATCGACCTCAAGCTCTACCGCGGCGAGCACGTGGCGCTCGTCGGCCCCAACGGCGCCGGCAAGTCCACGCTCATGAAGATCCTCGCCGGCCTGGAGCCGCCCACCACCGGCACCCGCGATCTGGGCACCAACGTCGGCGTCGCCTACTATGCCCAGCACGCGCTCGAGGGCATGACCGAGTCCAACACCGTCCTGCAAGAGATCGACAGCGTCACGCCCAAGTGGACCGTGCCGCAGCAGCGCAGCCTGCTGGGTGCCTTCCTGTTTAGCGACAACGACGCAATCGAAAAGCAGGTACGCGTCCTCTCCGGCGGTGAAAAGGCGCGTCTGGCCCTGGCAAAGATGCTCGTGGCCCCCGAGGCGCTCCTTTGCCTGGACGAGCCCACCAACCACCTGGACATCGACTCGGTGGATATGCTCGAGAACGCCCTGCAAAACTTCCCCGGAACCATCGTGCTGATCAGCCACGACGAGCACCTGGTGCGCGCCGTGGCCAACCGCGTGATCGACATCCGCGATGGCAAGGTTACAGTCTATGACGGCGACTACGACTACTACCTCTACAAGCGCGAGGACCTCGCAGCCCGAGCCGCTGCCGAGGCGTCCACGGAGAGTGTGCCGGCCACGGCCAAGTCCACCAAAGCCAGCGCCGCCCAGGCCGACACCCCCGTCGCCGCCCTCAAGCCTGCCGAGGGCAAAAAGACCAAGGAGCAAAAGCGCGCCGAGGCCCAAGCCCGCGCCGCGCTCAATAAAAAGCTCAAGGGCGTGCGCAACCAGCTCAAGAAGATCGAGACGGAGCTCGACAAAAAGCGTGCCCGCTATGACGAGCTTATGGAATTGATGGCAAGCGAAGAGCTTTATGCCGATCAAGACAAGTTCAACGCCGCGCTGGGGGAATATAACGGCCTTAAGCAAGAGCTGCCCAAGCTCGAGGACGAATGGCTGGAGCTTTCCACCCAGATCGAAGAGGAGACCGCGCGTGAACTCTCGTAAGGCCGCTGCCGTGGCGATGAGCATCATCGCCATCGCCTGTCGCATCTGCGGCATCTTTATGAGCGCGATGACCGTGCTGCTGTGCTTTAGCGGCCTCACCGCCAAGCTGCAGATCGTAGGCTTTGTCGTTGAGCTTTCACGCGCGCTGCCGAGCGCCATCGCCGGCTACGGCGTCATCACGTCGCCCTTTGGCGGCGTCTTCCGCCTGGATTACGCCATCGTCGCTGTCATCCTGTTTGTGGCCGACTACCTGCTCACGCGCGCCTCGCGCCGCGTCCGCTAGGGGAGCGCCATGTCCAACAGCTACCTGATGAACCTGCTTGCAAGCGCTGTCGCCGTCATCGTGGGTATTGTCATCCACGAGAGCGCGCACGCCGCCGCGGCCTGGGCGCTCGGCGACAAGACGGCCCGCTCGCGCGGCCGTGTCTCGCTCAACCCGCTTAACCACATCGACCCGTTTGGCACCATCCTCCTGCCGCTGCTTTTGCTCGCGGCCGGCGGCCCGGTATTCGCCTTCGCCAAGCCCGTGCCCGTCTACCTCAACAACCTCAAGCACCCCAAGCGCGACGAGGTCCTGGTGAGCGCGGCCGGTCCCGCATCGAACATCGCGCTCGCGTGCCTCGCGGCCGCCCTCATGCACGCAGCGTATGGCAACCTCTACGCAAGCATGTCCTTTGCCGTGGCGTCCCAAATCATGAACTTCGGTGCCACGTTTATCGTGGTCAACCTGTCGCTCGCGTTCTTTAACCTCATCCCTATCCCGCCGCTCGATGGCTCGTCGATCATCGTCCCATTCCTCAAAGGCAAGGCGCTCACCAACTACTACCATCTGCAGCAATACGCCATGCCCATACTCATCATCGTGCTGTATCTGCTGCCTATGTGGACCGGCATCGATGTGATCGGCCGCTATTTCGACGTTACCGTGTATCCGCTGGCTGAGCGGCTGCTCGACTTCGCAATCGCCGGCATCTAGGGTAAACTTACAGGTCGACCGTGCAAAACGGTCGCAACATGCACCCAAACCGCGCCGCGAAGGCGCCGTCAAAGGAGGTCGAAGATGTCGTATCGCGTGTCGACGCAGGTCTACAGCGGACCGTTCGACCTGCTGCTGCAGCTGGTAACCCGCCAAAAAGTTGATATCGGCGCCATCTCCATTAGCGAGGTGGCCGAGCAATACCTGGCCGAAGCCGAGCGCATCGAGGCGCTGGACCTAGACGTGGCGAGCGACTTCTTGCTGGTCGCGGCAACCCTTCTGGACATTAAGGCCGCCTCGCTGGTGCCCCAGGAGGCACCGCGCAACACCGACGACGATTACGAGGACGACGAAGACCTCGAGGAACTCAGTGCTCTCGACGGTGATGCCCTGCGCGAGGTCCTGATCCAGCGCTTGATCGCCTACAAGCAGTTTAAAGGCGCGGCGGCGGCCCTTGGCGCGCGCATGCAGGCCGAGAGCCGCATGCATCCGCGCGTGGCCGGCCCCGACCCCGAGTTTTTGGGCCTTATGCCCGACTACTTGGCCGGCATCACCCTGCGCGGCCTGGCCGTCATCTGCGCAGACCTGGACGGCAAGCGCCAGACCTTCCTACTGGAGGCCGAGCACGTGGCGCCGCATCGCGTGCCGCTCGACCTGACGGTGGCCTCGGTCGACCGCTTTACCATGGCGCACCAAACCTGCACCTTCCGCGAGCTGCTGGACGGCGACGCCACCACCGAGCAGCTCGTCGTCACCTTCCTGGCCATGCTCGAGCTCGCCAAACGCGGTTCGCTCACGCTGAGCCAGGACGAGATCTTTGGAACCATCTGCATCAACCGAGTCGAGGGCGCCGAGGCATACGTGCCCGGCGAGGGCCCCGAGCTCACCGAATAGGAGCGGCAACCATGTCAACCCTTTCAACGCTGGAGGCAAACAGCCTCAAAGGCGCCCTCGAGGCGCTGCTGCTGGTGTCGAGCGACCCCGTCAGCGCGCCCGCGCTGGCAGGTGCGCTGGATATCGCCCCCGGCGAGTGCGCGTCGCTGTTGGCCGAGCTTAAGGTTGAGTACGAGGAGGCCAATCGCGGCTTTCAGCTGCGCGAGGTCGCTGGTGGCTGGCGCCTGTTTACCCACCCCGCCTACCACGATGTGGTCGAGGCCTATGTGCTGAGCTGGGACACGCAAAAGCTTTCACAGGCGGCGCTCGAGACCCTAGCCGTCATCGCCTACCACCAGCCCGTCACGCGCGAGGTGGTAAAGGGCATTCGCGGCGTCAACTCCGACGGCGTCATCGCGTCGCTCGTGGACAAGGGTCTGGTGCGCGAGCTCGGTCGCGACCCCGAGCGCGGTCAGGCCATCATCTACGGCACGACCAATGCCTTCTTGGAAAAGTTCGGCCTGCGCTCCACCCGCGACCTGCCCGATCTGGAGCAATTTGCCCCCGACGAGCAATCTCGCCAGTTTATCCGCGAGCGCCTGAGCGGCCGCAGCATTCAGTCCACGCTTGAGGAGCAGGCCGAAGACCTGGACGAAGAGCGCGAACTGATCGATACCGATGTTGAAGATGTTGAGGCAGTCGAGGACTTGGAGACCCTGGTCGTCGACGAGACCTCGGAGGATTTGCATGACGAGGACTAACGAAGTAGGGGAGACGCGCACCGCCGGCGTCGCGGGCGCGCCCGCGACCGATGCCCAGCCCGTCTACCCACACACGATGCGCCTACAGCGCTTTTTGGCGCGCGCGGGCGTGGCGAGCCGCCGCGGCTCGGAGGACCTGATGACCGCCGGCCGCGTGACCGTCAACGGCCAGGTCGCGACCGAACTGGGCACCAAGGTCGACGTCGATCGCGACCATATCGAGGTCGACGGCATGCCTGTCAAGCTCAACCAGGGCGCCGTGTACCTGATGGTCTACAAGCCGACCGGCTACCTCACCACCATGAGCGATCCGCAGGAGCGCCCCTGCGTGGCCGACCTGGTCCCGCGCGACCGCTTTCCGGGGCTCTTCCCGGTGGGTCGCCTTGACCGCGACACCACGGGGCTTTTGCTCTTTACCACCGACGGCAACCTGTCGCAGGACCTGCTGCACCCTAGCAAGCACGTCTACAAGACCTACCAGGCGCTCGTTGACGGACACCTGACCGACCCCGATCTGGCGCCTTTGCGTCGCGGCATCGAGCTCGACGACGGCCTATGCCAGCCGGCGATCTGCCGCGTGATTACCGCACGCGAGGCCGAGGCCGTGGCTCCGCAAGGCGTAAAGCCCGGCACCACCGCCGTGGAGGTCATCATCCGCGAGGGCCGCAAAAACCAGGTCAAGCGCATGCTGAGCAAGATCCACCATCCGGTGATCCGTCTGCACCGTTGTAACTTTGCCGGCCTGGAGCTCAAGGACGTGGCCAAGGGCTCGTGGCGCGAGCTCACCGATCGCGAGGTGCAGATCCTCAAGGCCGGCGGCATCCCGCCCAAGCAGGCCAGCGCCAAGCGCGGTGGCAAGCCCCAAGAAACCCCCGCAAGCCACACGCGCCACCACGGCAGCCACGGCTCCGCGCCCAAGCGCAACACCTACCGCGAGCGCTACACGGGCTAGTCAGTCCGCCAAGCCCCAGCGCTCGCGCATCATACCAGCACGTCAACCACCGAAAGGAAGCATTGCATGATCGTCGCCATCGACGGCCCCGCCGGTTCCGGCAAGTCTACCATCGCCAAGGAGATCGCCCGCCAGCTGGGCTTTAACAAGCTCGACACGGGCGCCATGTATCGCGCCGTCACCTTCGCCGCGCTCGACCGCGGCATCGACCTGGACGACGAGGCGGCCATCGATGCCCTCGCCGAACAGATCGAGATCCGCTTTACCAACGGCACCGGCGAGGACACGCGCCTGACCATCGACGGTGCGGACGCATCGGCTGCCATCCGCACCCCGCAGGTAGACGCCAATGTCTCCAAGGTCTCGGCCTACCCGGGCGTACGCGCCGCCATGCTCATCCATCAGCGACGCGCCGCCGAGGACCGCGATATCGTGGCCGAGGGTCGCGACATCGGCACCGTCGTGTTCCCCAACGCGCAGGTCAAGGTCTTCCTGACCGCCGACCCGCGCGAGCGCGCCCGTCGTCGCGTGCTGCAACGCCACCAAAACGACGCTCAGCCGCTCAGCACCGAGCAGCTCGAGACCGAGGTCGACGAAACCCTCGACGCCCTCAAGCAGCGCGACAAACTCGACAGCAGCCGCGCGGTCGCACCGCTCGTGCCCGCCGAGGACGCCGTGCACGTCGACTCCACCGCCCACACCATCGACGAGGTCGTCTCGATAATCGTGGGCCTCATCAACCAAAGGAGGTAGCCCATGCGCCTGTTTAAGCAGACGCCCGAGGATTACTACAACGCCCCCTACGCCGAGTTCCCGGCGCTCATCCGCGGCACCGTCGTCGTGGTCATGGCTATTCTGTGGGTCTTCTCCAAGCTCATGTGGCGCTGGAAGGTCGAAGACGTCGACCTGCTGTTTGAGCGCCAGGAAGGCCGCGGCAGCGTGGTCATCTGCAACCACACCTCGATGGCCGAGTTGCTGGCCGTGGAGACGGCACTGTTCTTTGGCGGCCGCCGTGTGCGCCCCATTTTTAAGTCCGAGTTCGCCAAGAGCAAGATTGTGCGCTGGGCCTTTAGCCGCGTGGGCGGCATTCCCGTCGAGCGTGGCACCGCCGACATGAAGTGCCTGCGCGCCGCACAGCATGCACTGCAGCGCGGTGAGGACGTCCTGATCTTCCCCGAGGGCACGCGCATCCGCTCGCGCGAGATCAAGCCCGAGGTCCACGGCGGCTTTGCGCTTATCGCCCAGATGGGCAAGGCGCCCGTCAACCCACTCGCCATTTGTGGCTGGTCCGACATTACGCCTAAGGGCAAAAAGCTCATGCGCCCCAAAAAGTGCTGGATCCGCGCCGGCAAGGCCATCTCGCTATCCGATGCTCCGGCCGAGCTCAAGCGCAAGGAGCGCCTGTCTTGGTTTGAGTCCGAGGCCATGGGCCGCGTCTACGCCATGCGCGACGACCTGTGCGCCGAGCACCCGGGCAGGTTCTAGCCATGGGTGAGAACGTCATGAATACCGCTGCGGCCGCCGCTGAGGAGGTCGTCCCCACCATCGAGATCGCTGCCCACGCGGGCACCTGCTACGGCGTACAGCGCGCGCTCGACATGGCGCTGGCCGCCGCGCCGCAGGCAGACGAGAGCACTCAGGTCCACACACTGGGTCCGCTCATTCATAACCCCATCGTGGTACGCGAGCTCGCCGAGGCGGGCGTCGGTCTGGCCGAGACCCTGGACGACGCCGCATCGGGCACCGTGATCATCCGCGCTCACGGCGTGGTGCCGCAGGTAATCGAGGCCGCTCGCGAGCGTGCCCTCGACGTGGTCGACGCCACCTGCCCCTACGTGAAGAAGGTCCATTTGGCTGCCGAGCGCTTAGTGCGCGAGGGCTACCGTGTGATCGTCGTGGGCGAGCCGGGTCACCCCGAGGTCGAGGGCATTCTTGGCCACGCTGGCGATGACGCTCAAGTCGTGAGTTGTGCTGCCGATGCGGACGCGCTGCCACTCAAGGGCAAGGTGGGTCTGGTTGTGCAGACCACCCAGACCGCGCAGAACCTGGCCGAGGTTGTGGCCTCCATCACCCCACGCGTGCAGGAACTGCGCGTGATCAACACCATTTGCGCAGCCACGAGCGAGCGCCAGCAGGCAGCCGCAACCCTCGCCAACCGCTGTGATTGCATGGTCGTTGTGGGCGGAAAGAACTCGGGCAACACGCGTCGCCTGGCACAGATCTGCGCTGATGCCTGTGAGCACACGCATCACATCGAGGAAGCTTCCGAGCTCGAGGCCGCATGGTTTGCCGACGCGCGCCACATCGGCATCACCGCCGGAGCCTCCACCCCGCAAGAACACATCGAACGCGCCGTTGAGCGCATCAAGGAGCTTTGCCGCTAATCATGGACCAGACCGTACCCGCATACGCCACCGAGGTGGCCGATTACGGGCGCAGCCGCGACCCCGAGCCGGGTGAGGGCGCGCTCGTTAAGAACGTGCGTCCCGAATCGCCCGCATGGGATGTGGGTATCGAGCCGGGCATGCGCGTGCTCACGGTCAACGGTGAGCGGCTCACCGACATGATCGTGTGGCTCTGGGAGGCCGACGAAGACACCGTCGAGTTGGAGGTTTTCGACCCGCGCGACGGCACCGTCACCCCCGTGGAGCTCGATCGCTTTCCCGGCGAGGATTGGGGCCTTGAGTTCGATGGACCCATCTTTGACGGCATGCGTACCTGCGTCAACGCCTGCGTGTTCTGCTTTATGACGATGCTGCCCAAGGGCGGCCGCTCCACGCTCTACATTCGCGATGATGACTACCGCCTAAGCTTTTTGCAGGGCAACTTTGTCACGCTCACGAACCTTTCCGACGAGGACGTGCAAAACGTCATCGACCGCAACATGAGTCCGATGAACGTGTCGGTCCACGCCGTGAGCCCCGATATTCGCCGCCGCATGATGGGCCGCAACGCCCAGCGCGGTATGGACGTGCTCGAGGCCATCATGGCAGCCGGCATCGAGATTCACGCGCAGATCGTGTTGTGCCCCGGCATGAACGACGGCGAAGAACTGCTAAAGACGCTTCGCTTTTGCGAGGATCACGAACAGATCACGAGCCTGGGAATTGTGCCGCTCGGTTTTACCAAGCATCAGAACCGTTTTAGCTGGTCCTACAGCGATCAGCCCGAGCTCGCGCGCGAAACCATTGCCATGATCCGGCCCTTCCAGGACCGTGCCTTCGTGCGCTTTGGCCGCCACACCTTCCAGATGAGCGACGAGTTCTATCTGGACGCCGGCATCGAGCCGCCTGAGGCAGACTTTTACGACGGTTACCCGCAGTACTATGACGGCATCGGCATGATCCGCTCCTATCTGGACGAGACCGACAACGTGCTCGCCGCCGATGCCGATCGCCTGACCCGCGTTCGCGAGGGAATCGCCGCCCGTGGCCAGCGCTTGCTGTGCCTCTCGGGCGCCAGCGCGCGCGATACGGTCGCGCGCTTTGTGGAATCGCCGCACGGCCTCGCCGGCACCGTCACAGCCATCAAAAACCGCTACTTTGGCGGCAACGTGGACGTGACCGGCCTCATCGTCGCCTGCGACATCTTGGAGCAACTGCCGCAGGACCTGTCGGGGGTTATGCTCTTTGTGCCTAAGCTCATGTTCAACGCTGACGGCATGACGCTTGACGAGTATCATCGTGACGATTTACTCGCAAGCCTTACCAGTCGCGGCGCCGAGGTTCATGTGGTGTCGACCATGCCGCATGAGCTGCTCGATACCCTGGAGCATATCCTTGGCATTGTGCCTGCCGACTCTACTAATTCCGCTGACCCTACCCATTAAAGGAGAGCAGATGAAACCTATCGTCGCCGTCGTCGGTCGCCCCAACGTGGGCAAGTCCACGCTCGTTAACCGCCTGGCCCAGACCTCGGACGCCATCGTCCACGAGTCCCGCGGCGTCACGCGCGACCGCTCGTATCACACGGCCGATTGGAACGGCCGCGAGTTCACCATCGTCGACACGGGCGGCATCGAGCCGCTCAAGAGCGACGACGTCTTTGCCACGTCCATCCGCGACCAGGCTCTCGCCGCCGCCGAGGAAGCCGCCGTCATCCTGTTTGTGGTCGACGGCCGCACCGGTGTCACCGAGGAGGATGAGTCGGTCGCCCGCATGCTCAAGCGCTCGGACAAGCCGGTCTTTCTGCTGGTGAACAAGCTCGATAACCCCGATCGCGAGAACGACAACATCTGGGAGTTCTATTCGCTCGGCATCGGTGAGCCCACGCCGCTCTCGGCCCTGCACGGCCATGGCACGGGTGACCTGCTCGACGACATCGTGGCCCTGCTCCCCGAGGAAGAGGATGAGGTCGCCGACGAGTTCCCCGATGCGCTCAACGTGGCCATCATCGGCCGCCCCAACGCCGGTAAGTCCTCGCTGTTCAACCGCATCCTGGGCGCCGACCGCTCCATCGTGTCCAACATCGCCGGCACCACGCGCGATGCCATCGACACCGTCGTCGAGCGTGACGGAAAGCACTACCGCATGGTAGACACCGCGGGCATTCGCAAGAAGAGCACCGTGTACGAGAACATCGAGTACTACTCCATGGTCCGCGGCCTGCGCGCCATCGACCGCGCCGACGTGGCACTGCTCGTCGTCGACGCCTCCGTGGGCGTCACCGAGCAGGACCAGAAGGTCATGGGCTTGGCCATCGAGCGCGGCTGCGCCATCGTGGTGCTGCTCAACAAGTGGGACCTGCTCGACGATGACCGCAAGCGCGAGGCCTGCATGGAGACCGTCGACCGCCGTCTGGGTGTCATGGCTCCCTGGGCTCAGTACCTGCGCATCTCGGCCCTGACCGGCCGCAGCGTCGAGAAGATCTGGGCCATGGTCGACGCTGCCGAGAAGACGCGTTCGCAAAAGATCTCCACCTCGCGCCTCAACACGTTCCTCACCGACCTGCGCGAGTTTGGCCACACCGTGGTGGACGGCAAGCGCCGCCTGCGCATGCACTACGTGACCCAGACGGGCATCAACCCGCCCACGTTCACGTTCTTCGTCAACCACGGCGACCTGGTCAACGACACCTACCAGCGCTATGTCGAAAACCGCATGCGCTCGACCTTCGACTTTGCCGGCACGCCCATCCGACTCTTCTTTAGGAAGAAGGAGCAAAAGGATGCATAATCCGATTCTGCTGACCGCCATCTGCGCCGTGGTCTCGTTCTTTATCGGAGCGATTCCGTTTGGCCTGATCCTGGGCCGCGTGTTCAACCACACCGACATTCGCAAGGCGGGCTCCGGAAACATCGGCACCACCAACGCGCTGCGCGTGGCCGGCCCCAAGGTGGCCGCGCTCACGCTGCTGCTCGACTGCCTTAAGGGCGCCATCTGTGTCATTATCGCCCGTCCGCTTATCGCCGATCTGGGCTATGGTTTTCCGCAGAACATCATGGCGCCTGGAGCCCCCGGCGACTGGATGCTCGGCGTCATTTGCCTCGCTGCCGTGTGGGGACACATCTTTTCTCCCTATCTCAACTTCCATGGCGGCAAGGGTATCGCCGTGGGCTTGGGTGTGATTCTTGCCTGGTACTGGCCCATTGGCCTGTCGCTGTTGGGCATGTTTATCGTGGCCGTCGCCATCACCAAGTATGTGTCGGTGGGCTCGCTTGCCGCCGCCATCGGTCTTCCTATCGCTGCCTGCGCGGTCTTTCCGTACAGCAGCCTGGGTCTTAAGTTTTGCATGGCGATGATCGGCATCACCGTGGTGTGGGCCCATCGCTCGAATATCAAAAAGCTCACGTGCGGTAAGGAGTCCAAGCTCTCGTTTACCAAGCGCGTCACCGAGCCCGACGATAAGTAGGAGAGAGTCATGAATGTTGCGCTGATTGGCTCCGGCTCCTGGGGAACCGCCGTCGCCGGCCTTGCCGCCGCGCGAGCCGAGCGCGTGACCATGTGGGCCCACAGCGAGCAGACGGCCGCCGGCATTAACGGCGATCATCGTAATCCCCGCTATCTATTGGACTACGTGCTGCCGGAAAACGTTGTCGCCACGACGGGCCTGGCCCAGGCGCTCGACGGCGCCGACGCCATTATCTTTGCCGTGCCCTCCACGCACCTGCGAAGCGTATGCCACGATGCAGCACCCTTTATCGCCGCCGACACCCCGGTGCTCTGCCTCACCAAGGGCATTGAGCCCGAGTCCGGCCTGCTCATGAGCGAGGTCATCGCCAGCGAGATCGGCAACGAGACGCGCGTGGCGGCGCTCTCGGGCCCCAACCATGCCGAGGAGATCTGCCGCGGTGGGCTTTCCGCCGCCGTCATCGCCAGCAAAGATCCGCAGGTAGGGGAGACCTTTAAGGACCTGCTCCTGTCAACCGCCTTCCGCATCTACCTGTCGCAGGACATGACCGGTGTCGAGGTCTGCGGTGCCATGAAAAACGTCATCGCCATCGTGTGCGGTATCTCCGCCGGTACCGGCGCGGGCGACAACACGCTCGCCCTCATCATGACGCGCGGCCTGGCCGAGATCAGCCGTCTGGTTCACGCCCGCGGCGGTCAAGCCATGACCTGCATGGGTCTTGCCGGCATGGGTGACCTCATTGCCACCTGCACCTCCGAGCATTCGCGCAACCGCACCTTTGGCTACGAGTTTGCCCACGGCGTCTCGCTCGACGAGTACCAGGCACGTACGCATATGGTGGTCGAGGGCGCCGTCGCGGCCCGCAGCGTCAGTGAGCTTGCCCGTTCACTGGGCGTAGACATTCCGCTCACCTTTGCCGTGGAGCAAACGCTCTACAACGGTGTTACTTTGGATAGGGCGCTCGAGATTCTCACCGATCGCGTCCCTTCTCAAGAGTTCTACGGACTCACCGACTAGCGCAGAAAGGCTTCTACCATGGGTTCCATTAAAATCGCTCCGTCTGTCCTTTCGGCCGACATGGCCAACCTCAAGGGCGAACTCGACAAGATCGCCGGTGCCGACTACGTGCACTTCGACGTTATGGACGGTCACTTTACCGGCAACCTCACCTTTGGCGTTGACATCCTTAAGGCCGTCAAGCGCTCCACCGATGTACCGGTCGACGCGCACCTCATGGTGACGAACCCCGACGAGACGGTCGATTGGTACGCCGACGCCGGTGCCGACATGATCACCGTGCACTACGAGGCTTCCACGCACCTGCACCGCACGCTCACGCATCTGCAGCAGCTCGGCGTCAAGGCCGGCGTGGTGCTCAACCCCGCCACCCCCGTGTGCGTGCTCGAGAGCATCATCGACGTCGTCGATATGGTGCTGCTGATGAGCGTGAACCCCGGCTTTGGCGGCCAGAGCTTTATCCCGGGCACCATCGCAAAGCTTCACGAGCTCAAGGCCATGTGCGAGCGCCACGGCGTGTCGCCCCTGATCGAGGTCGACGGCGGTATCTCTTCCAAGAACATCGCCGAGGTCGTCAAGGCCGGCGCCAACGTGCTCGTGGCCGGCTCCGCCGTATTTAAGTCCGAAGATCCCGCTGCCGAGGTTGCGCTGCTGCAGAAGCTGGGCAACGAGGCCGCACAGGAGGCATAAACCCTTATGACCGCAGGTCAAAACCGCATACCCGTGAATCTTGACTATGCCGCCTCGACGCCCATGCGCGCCGAGGCGCTCCTTGCGCAGCGCGAGTACGATGACAGCGAGCTTGCCGGCGTCAACCCCAACTCGCTGCATTCGCTTGGCCGCAAGGCCGCTGCGCGCCTAGAAGTGGCACGTCGCGAGATTGCCCGCAGCTTTGGTGCGCGCGTCCGCCCGTCCGAGATCATTTTGACCAACGGCGGCACCGAGGCAAACCAGCTGGCGCTCCTCGGTCTTGCCGAGGGCGCTCGTCAGCACGATCGCAAGCGCGACCGTGTCATCGTTTCGGCCATCGAGCACGATTCGATTCTGGACAACCTGCCGCTGCTGCGCGCCGCCGGCTTTTCCGTCGACCTGGTGCAGCCCTGCCGTGCGGGCTACATTGAGCCTGCCGCGCTCACCGAGTTGCTCGCAGACGACGTGGCGCTCGTGAGCATCATGGTTGCCAACAACGAGACCGGCGTGGTGCAGCCCATCCGCGAGCTTGCCGCCGCCACACATGCTGCCGGCGCCTTGTTTCATACCGATGCCATCCAGGGCTACTTACATATTCCGCTCGATGTCACCGAGCTGGGAGTTGACGCTATGACCGTTGCAGCGCACAAGATTGGCGGCCCCGTGGCATCCGGCGCGCTCTACCTTAAGAGCCGCACGCCGCTGCGCCCGCGCATCTTTGGCGGCGGACAGGAGGCCGGCCGTCGTGCCGGAACGCAGGACCTGCGCACGCAGCTGGCTTTTGCCGCTGCCGCTTCCGCGCTGTTGCCGAATGTTGCCCAGGAGCGCACAACGCTGCAGGCCTTATCCGATAAGCTCTACGCTACGCTTACGGCCCATCCTCGCATTCACGCCACGATGGGCGACTATGTGCATGCCGACCGTCTGCCGGGTATGGTTTCGATCTACATTGACGGAATGGACTCCGAGGAGCTCATCATCAAGCTCGACGCCGCCGGCTTTGAGGTTTCGGCCGGATCGGCCTGCTCGAGCGGCAGCATGGATCCCAGCCACGTTTTGAGCGCGATGGGCATCGGTCGCGAGCAGGCGCTGGGTGCCCTGCGCATCTCCTTCGATGACCGCGTGAACCCAGCTGACCTGGACGACTTTGCCCAAGCGCTGCTGTCGATCGTGGGTGCGGCATGATCGTCGCCGACCTTGAGCGCGCTCTGCTGACGCGCTATCCCAAGACGGACGCCGAGGGCTGGGATCATGTAGGGCTCTCCGTGGGCGACCCTGCCGCCGAGATTACCGGCGTGGCCTGCGCGCTCGATGCGACCGAAGCTAATGTTCGCCGTGCACAAGATGCCGGTGCCAACGTGCTGCTGACGCATCATCCTATCTACATCAAGGCGCCTGAGGCGTTTTGTCCGTCGGATTCCGCACGCCCCCAGTGCAGCGCGGCGCTCTATGAGGCGGCCCGTTGCGGCGTGAGCATCATATCGCTCCACACCAACCTGGACCGCTCGCACGAAGCGCGCATTCGCCTGAGTGAGTTGCTGGGCGCTGAGCCCATGAGCTCGCTGGAACATATGGACGCGCCTGAGCTCACCGGACTGGGCGCACTCGCGACCCTCCACGACGTCTGCAGCCTGCGCGATCTCGCCAACCGTGCCGCCACAGCCTATGGCAGCGACCCGCGCGTATGGGGCGAAGCCGAGCGCCCGTGCCGCACCGTCGCCATTCTGGGCGGCTCCCTGGGCGACTTTGGTGAGCTTGCCATTGCCGCCGGTGCAGATGTCATCGTGACCGGTGAGGCCGGCTACCACGTGGCCCAGGATCTTGCCTTGCGCGGGCTGCCGGTGATCTTGCTCGGCCACGACCGCTCTGAGGAGCCGTTCGTTGATATATTGATGAACTCTGCAGTTGACGCCGGGGTCGACCCCCGTCATGCGATTAAAATACTGAACCCTTGCCAATGGTGGACTGTGACAAAAGGAGAGAACTTATGAGCGCCGGCGCTACGCTACTCAAGCTGCAACAGATCGATTTGGAGCTCGCCCGCAACAAGAGCGAACTTGCCAATATGCCGGAGCTCAAGGAGCTCGCTTCCAAGCGCAAGACCTATGTGAAGCTCAAGTCCGAGATGACCAAGCTCTACGCCCTGCGCAAGGACCTGGACATTGAGCTCGACGATCTCAACACCACCGAGATTCAGACCAACAACGCCATCGAGGCCGCCAAGAAGCGTCACGTCGACGGCTCCGACTACCGCGAGGTTCAGGACCTGGAGAATGAGCTCGCCACCCTGGCCAAGCGTCTGGACAAGATCGAGCACACCCGCAAGGACGTCGTTGTCGCCCATAAGGAGGCGCTCGACCGCGAGGCCCGCGCGCAGGCGATCATCGCCAAGTTCGAGGAGGGCGTGAAGGCCGATACCAAGGCCGCCCGCGCCAAGGCTGCCGACCTGCAGGCTCAGATCGACGCCGCCACGAAGGAGCGCACCGCGCTTGCCGCTACGCTACCGGCCGACGTGCTCACCGACTACGAGCGCCTGCTCAAGCAGTTCCGCGGGCTGGCCGTCGAGACCATCCAGGGCAACATCCCCACGGTCTGCCACACCGCGCTGCAGGCATCGTCCATGAGCGACCTCAACCACGACGGTAGCGAGATTACGCACTGCCCGTACTGCCACCGCCTCTTGGTACTCCCGAGCAAGGAAGCCTAGCGATGACGGCGGCATCCAACAATTCAATGCAACTTGAGGGAAAAACGATCCTGCTGGGCATTACCGGCGGGATCGCCGCCTATAAGTCGTGCAATATCGTGCGCCTGCTGCAAAAGCGCGGCGCGCGCGTCAAGGTCGTTATGAGCGAGCATGCCACGGAGTTCGTGGGGCCGCTCACCTTCCGCGCGCTCACGGGTGAGCCGGTCGCTGTGGGCCTATTCGACGACCCCTCCGACCCCATCCACCATATCTCGCTGGCGCAGGAACCCGACTTGGTGGTCGTGGCGCCCGCGACGGCCAATATCATCGCCAAGATGGCCAACGGCATCGCCGACGACCTCATCTCCACCACGCTGTTGGCAACGCCGCGGCCCATCGTGATCGCACCCGCAATGAACAACGGCATGTGGAAGGCGCCGGCGACGCAGGCCAACATGGCCACGCTGCGCGACCGCGGCGTGCACGTGGTGGGTCCGGGCAGCGGCTACCTTGCCTGCGGCGATGTGGACACGGGGCGCATGACCGAGCCCGAGGACATCGTCGAGGCCGTCTACGAGGTGCTTAATCCCGTGCCGCAGGACTTAGCGGGTAAGCGCATCGTGATTACCGCCGGCCCCACGCACGAGCCGATTGACCCCGTACGCTTCATTGGCAACCGCTCTTCGGGCAAGATGGGTATCGCCCTGGCAGGGGAGGCTGCTCGCCGCGGTGCCGCCGTCACGCTCGTGCGGGGACCGGCATCGCTCGACGTTCCCCGCGGTGTGGAGTGCGTGCACGTACAGACCGCCTCAGAAATGCTCAAGGCAGCGCTGAGCGCCTTCCAGACGGCCGACGCGGCCATTTGCGCCGCCGCCGTCGCCGACTACACGCCGGCGGCCCCGGCGGACCATAAGCTCAAAAAGGCCAACGAGCGCCTGGATCGAATCGAGCTCGTCGAGACCGTTGACATCTTGGCCGAACTTTCACGCCAAAAGGGCGATCGCCTCGTAATCGGCTTTGCAGCCGAGACTGATAACGTCGTCGAGTACGCCGAGCGTAAATTGGCCCGCAAGGGATGCGATGCGATCGTCGCCAACGATGTCTCGCGCGCCGATTCGGGCTTTGGAACCGACACGAACAAGGCCTGGATTGTGAGTACAGCGGGTACGCAGGAACTTCCCGTACTAACAAAACTCCAGCTCGCAGATACAATTTTGGACTTGCTTCAAAATTTGTAAAAAAGTTCTTGCACAAGTCTAAAGTTTCGGGTTAATATACTCCCTGTTGCGAGCGAGAGCAGAGCAACAAACAAAAGCTTCGGGACGTGGCGCAGCTTGGTAGCGCACTTGACTGGGGGTCAAGGGGTCGCTGGTTCGAATCCAGTCGTCCCGACCAGAAGTTTGCAGGTCAGGCACCTAGTGCCTGACCTTTTTTGTTTTAAGCAATTGCTTTATTTTGATTAATCAACAGGGTGCCAAAAATCTACCTACGTGATAATCGCCTTTTGCGGCTACTTGCGCGTTTTACACGCGCTTAAGCCGATTTATTAACGCGATATGAATCTACATACGCGTAGCTGGTATGCAGCCGAGTACAGACTGTATTTATCGCGGCGATTAACACAGATATAGCGACTATAACGGACAAGCGTGTCGCTGTATTTATTCCAGTAGTTCACTTGATCGGTGGACAAGTGGGCTGTTGCAACGAAACGCCAAGCAGGATGGGCTCTATACGAGGACGCCGCAGGGCAATGGCGGGGGAGTGCGGCGGGCGCTCTGAGAGCCGCTGTGTGACCCCATGTCTCCTTAACTCGATAATTTGTGTTTCAAGCCACGAATCGGTCGAGCAATTGCCAAAAGAACGGCCCATGCAGGATTGCACGGGCCTTACATCAGATCAAATTTGAGCTAGAAGCACCAAGCGGAGCAGACGCAACACCATCTCGTCGCGGCCTCGGCGAGCGACATATCGCAGTCGAGGTAGACGACGAGGAAGTCGTCAGATCCCGCACAGGGGGACCGCGATGGTGACCACCGCGCCGCCCGAGGGGCTGTTGGCGAGCGAGACGGAGCCCCCGTGGGCGCTCGCGGCCTCGGAGGCGACGTGGAGGCCGAGCCCGTAGTGGCGGCCTCCGTCGCGCGAGGAGCGGGACGAGTCGTCTGTGAAGAGGCGCTCGCAGCCGCGTTCGAGGGCGGCGGGCGAAAAGCCCGGTCCGTCATCGGCCACCTCAATGACGAGGTGTCCGCCCGCGACGTCGCAGGAGACCGCCACACGCGAGCGCGCGTGCTCGGCGGCGTTGGCCACGAGGTTCGCGGCGGCTCGCGCCAGGGCGGTTCGGTCGAGCGGGGCCTCGGGCGCGTCCGCGACAGCGGGGCCCGTGGCCGCGTCGAGCGTCACGCCTCGCGCCCGGGCGATCTGGGCGGCCTCGGCGAGGACCTGTTCGCAGAGCTCGGCCGGCCGCATGGGGGCCCTCTCCGCCCCGCCGGACCCGCGCGAGGCCTCGATGAGCAAGCGCACGTAGCCGTCGAGCCTTTCGACACCGCCGGCTATGTCGCGCGCGGCGGCCGAGAGGTCGCTGTCATTCTCGTCTTCCAGCTCCTCCGCCACGAAGTCGGCGTTGGCGCGCAGCACGGTAAGCGGCGTCTTGAGATCGTGGGCGAGCGACGCCATCTGCTCGCGCTGCCCCCGCTCCGCGGCCCAGCGGGCCTCGAGCGACTCGGCGAGGGAGGCCCGCATGGCGTCCATCGCGGCGAGGACGTCGTTCACCTCACGCACGTTGGTGCTGCCGACCGCGAAGTCGAGCTCCCCCGCGCCAACGCGCCCCGCCGCCTCCGCGAGCGGCGCCATCTTGCGCGAGATCACGCGGCTCGCACGGCGCGCCACGAGCGCGAGCGCGAGCGCGCTTCCCACAGCGGCGCCGACGAGCATGAGGTTCTGCGGGTTGGGAAGCAGGCTGGCGAGATCGCGCGAGACCCACTGCGGCAGGTACTCGCTGACGAGTGCGCAGGCCCCGCCGCCCTTGAGCGGGAACGCAGCGTAGGTGAGGCCCGAGCCCCCGCCCTCGATCTCCACTGTGCCCGGATCCGCGGCGAGTGCCGTACTGGCCAATTCCGTCGCATCCTCGAGCCGCGTACCCTCGAGGTCTGTCATCATCACGTTTCCGTCCTTGTTCAGGATGAGGTAGCGGTAGGCCGTCGGCACGTCCTGCTGCCCGCAGACGCCGTCGCGTGCCAGGCCCTCCGCGACATCGCGCGCATTGGCCGGCCCCCAGCTTGCCTCGTAGACATAGCCCGCGTTGATCGCCACGGAGAGCACCATGAACGAGGCAAGCCACGCCGTGGCGACCGCCGCGAACGCGTAGGCGAAGTAGCGCGCGATGACGAAGGAGAGCGGCATGCCCCCGCGACCTCGCGCCCCGATCCTCAGAGCTGCCACTTGTACCCCATCCCCCAGACGGTCGCGATCGGATCGGCGCCGGCCTCGGAGAGTTTCCTCCGGGCGCGGCTGACCTGCATGGATATGGCCGCATCGTCGGCGTCGCTCTCCCAGCCGAGCACCGCCTCGCGTATCTGCGCGCGGCTCATGACCTGCCCGGGGTGACGAGCGAGGTACTCGCAGATGGCGTACTCGGTGGGCGTGAGCGGCACGGCCTCGCCACCCACGGCGAGGCCGCGCGCCCCGAGGTCGATCCGCACCTCCCCGAAGGAGAGGGCGTGCGAGCGCGGCCGGCACTCACGGCGTAGATGGGCCGCGACCTTGGCGCGCAGCTCCGCGGCCCCGAAGGGCTTGCGGACGTAGTCGTCGGCGCCCAGGCCGTAGCCGGCCACAGCATCCTCCTCGGCCACGCGAGCGGTCAGGAAGACGATGGGCCCGTCGAAGTCCGGGCGGATCTGCCGCACGAGCTCGAAGCCATCGAGCCCCGGCATCATGACGTCGCAGAGCACGAGGTCGAAGCGCGAGAGGTCCATCCCCGGGACCGCCGTCGGGTCCGCCTCCCTGACGACCTCATGGCCGTCGCGGCCGAGGACGCGCGCGAGAGCGTCGAGGATCGCCCGTTCATCATCCACTGCCAGTATCCTCGCCATGTTAGACCTCCTGAAACTCTCGTCGGAATTGTACTAGCGCCGCGCTCAGCGGTCCAGAGCCCTGCGCGCAGCCGCGGGCGTCAACATGACGATCTCAGGGTTGGGCAGCACGCGGTCGGCGATCGAGCGCAGCGCCGACCCCCCCCAGCCGGCGTCGAGCAGGGCATTCCCGCCCAGAAGGAGCGCTGCGGAGAGGAGGGCGAGCATGGCGGCGAGCGGCCTCCTACGCATCTGCCCTCCCGTCCTCGAAGCGGCAGAACCAGGCGAGAAGGACGGCGGCGGCTGCTAGGGTGAGGGCGAGGCCAGCGAGCGCAGTCGTAAGGAGAGGGCCCGCCGCGCGTGCGGCGTCGATGAAGGCCTCCACCCCGAGCGACCCCAGGCGCGCGGGCCAGGCGAGCGGCACCCAGCCCAGGGGCGTCGCCAGGGCACCGGTGAGCTCGCCGGTCATGAGGCCGTGCGCAAGCCCGCCCACTGAGAAGAACGCGAGGAGCATACCCGCAGCGCCGCCGCCGATGGCGGCGTTGCGGCCGAGGCGCAGGGCCACGCCGAGCCCCAGCGCGTAGAGGGGCAGGCTGCCCAGCACGATGCCCGCCCAGGCGGCCGCAAGCGGAGCGGGCCCGAGCGGCAGGCGCCCGGCGACGGCGAGCACGGCCCCGAACACGCCGAGCGCCACGGCCAG
>CABJBO010000033.1 GCA_902363875.1 Coriobacteriaceae bacterium
AACACGCCGAGCGCCACGGCCAGCGCGCCCGCGCCGAGCGCCGCAAGGGCGAGCAACTTCGCCGCGACGGCGCGCCCGCGCGAGGGGACCGCCGTGAGGTTGGCGAGGCGCCCGGCAGCGCGCTCCTCGTCCACGGCGAGCCCGCAGACGATGGCGGACATGAGCGGCATGAGGGCGCCGAGGAACTGGGCGTAGGCGTCCGCGCCCAGCGCCGGGTCCCATCGGGTTACGGAGAAGTACTCGCCGCAGGCAAGACCGGCTGCCAGGCCGCAGGCGAGGTGCACCGCCGAGAGCGGGGAGCGCGCCAGGCGCAGGGCCTCGGAGAGCAGGGCCCGCGGGAGAGTCATGCGCGGCGTCGGGTCGGAGAGTCGTGTCATGGCCATCACCTCTCCTCGGAGCGCGCGAACCAGGCCGCGCCCGCCGCCGTGAGCGCGGCGAACGCGAGCGCACAGACCGCAAGACCCGCCAGCGTGAGCACGCCGTCCGCCGTGAGCGCCCCGCCGAGCGCCATGTCCGCCGCGAGCGGCTCGCCGCTCGGCAGCACGGGGATGAAGCTCGTGGGGATGACCATGCTCGCCGACGGCGGAAAGAGCTGCGGCAGCGGCATCAGCGACCAGGCGAACCCACCCACGAGCTGCGCGGCGAGCGGGCAGAAGATGCCCGCGAGCATGCCGAGCCTCGCCGTGAGGAAGAGCCCTGCGGGGATCATCCACGCCGCGGTCACCGTGTTGGCGAGCGCGCAGAGGAGCATCGTGAGCGTGCCCGCGGCCGTGAGACCCTGCGAGGAGAACGCCGATCCCGCGAGGTAGATGCCGAAGACCACGAGGTTCGAGAGCGTGCAGAGCGCGAGGCACCAGAGCGCCTTGGCCCACCAGGCGCGCCCGAGCGGGAAGCCCAGGCCCAGAAGCCCCCGCATCCGCGTGCGCGCGTCCGCCCGCGCGACGCACGCCACCACGAGCGAGAGAGACACGGGCAGGAAGAGCGCGTACCAGTAGTTCCACGCGCTGAAGATCTGCACGCCCCGGTAGGGCATCGCGCCGAGCAGCGGCATCGGCAGCGCCATGAGCACGGCCAGGCGAACCGGTGCCGCGTGGCGCGACTTCAGGGCCTCGGCGCGCAGGGCCGCAAGCAGGCCGCCTTTCTCGCCCGTCATGCCGCCACCTCCCCGCGCGCTCGTCGCCCTTCCCGGCAGAAGCTCATGAAGAGTTCCTCGAGGTCCTGCCCGGGACGAAGCGCATCCTCGTAGGCGAGGCGCCCCCCGCAGATGATGCCGATGGTGTCCGCCATCTGCTGCACCTCGGAAAGGATGTGGCTCGAGACGATCACCGTCGTACCCGCCGCCGCGAAGCCGCGGATCTGGTCGCGCAGCTCCTCGATGCCGATGGGGTCGAGGCCGTTGGTGGGCTCGTCGAGCACGAGCAGGCGTGGCCGGGCGATCAGCGCCAGCGCGAGCCCCAGGCGCTGCCGCATACCCATCGAGAAGCGCCCGGCGCGCTTCTTCCCGGTGTCCGCGAGGTCCACGGCGGCGAGCACCTCATCTATGCGGCTCTCGGGAAGGCCCAGCAGCGTGGTGCGCACGCGCAGGTTCTCGCGCGCGGTGAGGTTGGGGTAGAGCGGCGCCTCCTCGATGAGGCTGCCGATTGCGTAGAGGTCCTCGCGGCGCCAGGCGTGCCCGGCAAAGAGGATCTCCCCGGCCGTCGGCCGCAGCATCCCGCAGATCATCTTGAGCGTTGTCGACTTGCCGGCACCGTTGGGGCCAAGCAGCCCGTACACCTCGCCCTCGCGGATATGAAGGCTCACGTCGGCCACGGCGTCCTGCGCCTGGTCGCCGCGGCCGAAGCGCTTGGTGAGCCCGCGCGTCTCGAGCATGTAACCCATGGGTTCGTCCTTTCTCTTCCGGGCGCGCGGGCCGAGTCGCCGTGCCCGCGCGCCTCACCTTTCGGGTTCACCATCCATGGTGGGGCGCGTTTCTAACGAAGCCGTAACGGCCGTTGGGTTCTTTTGGCGCCAACCCTTCTCGACCCGCACATCATGATTAATTTGCTTAAAGCAACAACTTTCCCGATCGATGTAATCACCGAATCAAAACGTGTACGTCAGCCATCAAAGATGCCGAAAAATGTCATATTTGGAGGCTGATGTACACAAATGCAGAATCCCGCACAACCCAGTAGCATCCTCCATATGTCTGGACTCTCTATGCTTACGCTGGATAGACATCGCCGGAACGGGTATAGTAGCGAAAGTTTTGTCGTTAACCAGCGGGGGAGTCCTGTGGGCATCAAAAAGAAGATCAAAAAGGAGCTTATCGGCACTTCCGATTACCCGTCGAATAAGATCTTTACGATCTCCAATTTCATCACCTTTACGCGCCTGATCCTCACCCTGGTATTTCTGTACCTGTTTGTGACGGATAACAACCGCGTCATCGCCATCGTTATCTACGCCGTTGCCGCCTCTACCGACTGGATGGACGGTCAGATCGCCCGCATGACCAAGACGGTCTCGTGGCTCGGCAAGGTCATGGATCCCATCTGCGACCGTGCGCTGCTGTTCACCGGCGTACTTGGGCTGGTGGTCCGCGGAGAGCTGCCCATCTGGGTCTGCGTGCTCATTATTGGCCGCGACATCTATCTGGGCATCGGCACGCTTATCGTGCGTCATTATCACCGTCGCCCCATCGATGTCGTCTTTCCCGGAAAGATTGCCACTGCACTGCTCATGACTGGCTTCTCGCTCATGCTGCTCGGGTTCCCCGTTATTGACGGCCTGCATCTTTTACCTTCAACCCTTACGGCCTTCCCGGGCCTCAACGGAAGCTCGGTGCCCCTCGGCATCTTCTTTGTGTACGGCGGCGTGATCTTCTCCATGCTCACGGCTGTCATCTACTCCATTAAGGGCGGAGCGGCCATTAAACAAGCTCTCACGCATCCCGAGGACGAGGACATCGACTTTCTGAACCCTGAAATCGAAGACTGATTCGTTGGGGTATGATTACGTACGGTTCATTATTTGCGGCACGTCCGCGATAAGTTAGGGGTTGTCATGGACAACATGGTTAACAATATGCCTCACAATGATAAGACTGCTGACGCTACCTGCGTATTCCGCGTGCCTTCAAGCGACGTCACCGTTCCCGACCTCATGGCCAACGTGCGCATCACCGCCCCCGTTCTGTCCATCGTCAAGGGTCCGCAGACTGGTGCCGCCTTTGAGCTCGAGGACGACGTGACCACCATCGGCCGCGATCCTGCGAACGGCATCTTCCTCAATGACATGACCGTTTCGCGTAGCCACGCGCGCATTATTCGCGAGGGCCTCGGCGCTCGCATTGAGGACCTGGGCTCGCTCAATGGCACCTGGGTCGACGGCGCCATTGTCAATGCGGCCCCGCTGCACGATGGTTCTTCCGTCCAGATCGGTACGTTTACGCTCATCTACCACGAGAGCACGCCGGAGCGCATCGAAACCGGTGAGTAGGGCATGGCCGAACGCAACTATCTGAGTATCGGCCAAGTCGTCAACCTTCTTCGAGGCGCATACCCCGATCTTTCGAACTCAAAAATTAGATTTCTAGAAGATGAGGGGCTCATTACCCCTCATCGTACGCCTAAGGGATACCGTCAGTACTCCAAGGAGGACGTTGATCGCCTGGAGGTCATTCTGCACTTGCAGAAGACCCGCTACATGCCGCTCAACGTGATTAAGCAGCGCTTGGAAAACGCCACGGACCTGTCAACGCTCGCCTACGAGGTGGGCTTGCTGTCCGATGTTCCGCTTAAGACGGAGCCCAAGGAGACCAAACAAAAGCTGCATCCCATCGAGACCATTCCCGATATGCTGGGCGTCGAGATCTCGTTTATCCGCTCGCTCGCCGAGAACGACCTCATTCGCATCATCAAGAGTCCGCAGAACCGTGAGCTCGTCGATGGTCGCGATTTTCCGATCATCCGCTACTGCTCCGAGCTGTCACGCTTCCATATCGAGCCGCGCAACCTGCGTCAGTACGTGTCTTCCGCCAACCGCGAATCCTCGATGTTTGAGCAAGTGCTCGTAAGCATGCTCGGCATGGACACCTCCGATGACGAGCGCGACGCCAAGCTCGAGCGTGCGTTTAAGAAGCTTCACGACCTGACGGAGGGTGTGCACACTGCGCTGCTCAAGAACCGCGTTTTTGAGTCGCTCAACGCCGTGGTCGAGGACGCCGACATCGATGCACTCGATGAGGAAATCACTCGCTCCGAGTTCACCAAAGCAAAAAACGAAGAAACTGTCGCGCCGGCTTCGCACGAGGATTCTCTCGTAAAGCCGCTCAAGGTCGTCGCCCCTTCGCAAACCGGCACCGCCACCGCGGGCAAATAACAGCTGCCGCTTATCCGGCAACCCATTGAAAGGTCATGCAATGTACGACTTCGAATCTCAAATCGTCGACATCCCCGACTATCCCGAGCCCGGAGTCATCTTTAAAGACATCACGCCGCTCTTTGGCAATCCCGAGGCGCTCAAAGCCATGACCGATGCCCTCGCCGAGCACTTTGCCGGCATGGGAATCACCAAGGTCGTGGGCCCAGAGGCTCGAGGCTTTATGGTTGGCGTACCGGTGGCTGTAGCCCTTGGCGCCGGCTTTGTTCCCGCACGTAAACCGGGCAAGCTGCCGCGCGAGACCGTGAGCCAAAGCTATGAGCTCGAATACGGAACGGATTCCATTGAGATCCATGCCGACGCTATCAGCTCTAAAGATACCGTGTTGATTCTGGACGACTTGGTCGCGACGGGCGGAACCGTCGAGGCAACAGGTAAACTGGTGCGAGATATGGGCGCAAAGCTTATCGGTTACGGTTGTATACTTGAGCTTGCGTTTCTCAACCCGCGCGAGAAGCTCACGCCGTCTGATGACGATGTGGAGCTCTTTAGCCTGGTGACGGTAGACTAGCCGTTACCCTTAGTTACTGGAAAGGAAGCTACATGCGCACAGCAAACACGCACAAAAACATGGCACGCTGCGCTGCTACGGCAACCCTCGCTTGTGTTTTGGGCTTGGGCCTCGCGGCTCCTGCCTACGCCGATACCGCATCCGACCTTGCCGCTGCTCGAACGAAGCTCGAGCAGATCGGTACCCAAACCCAGCAGATTTACGATGAGCTCGCCACGCAGACGCAGGCGCTCGATCAGACTGCTGGCGAGATCACGCAAAAGCAGCAGGAGATCGCTGACGGTCAGGCCAAGCTCTCGACCTATGTCGCCGGCGAGTACAAAACCGGCGGTCTGAGCCTGCTTCAGGTTTTGACGGGTGTCGATGATCTGAGCGATATGCTCAACCGTCTGTTCTACTACGGCAAGGTGTCCGACAAGCAGGCCAAGACCATCCAAGAGGTAAAGGAGCTTAAGCAGCAGCTCACCGATAAGCAGGCCGAGCAGGAGAAGAACGTCGCCACCACGCAAAAGAAGGTCGACGAGCTTAACGCCCAGCAGGCTGAAGCCCAGAACGTCGTAAATTCCCTGGATTCGCAGCTGCAGGCCGAGCTTGCCGCCGAGGCCGAGGCCAATGCCGCGCTGCAGGCCGGCATCAACGCCAGCACCGCCGAGAAGGCCACGGTGAGCAACGACACCGCCGGTACGACCGAGAACACCAACAATGGAGGCGGCGACACGCCTGCACCCACGCCCGCTCCTGCTCCTACGCCGCAGCCCGCTCCCGCTCCGGCTCCGGCCCCTTCGGCGCCGAGCCAGTCCGTTGACGGCGGCTCCGTTGTTTCGCGTGCCTACAGCAAGCTTGGTTGCGCTTATTCCTGGGGCGGTATTGGACCGAACAGCTTCGACTGCTCCGGCTTTGTGAGCTACTGCCTCACGGGTCGTTACTGCCGTCTGGGTACCACTGGTGACTTTATGGGCTGGACTCGTGTGTCTGATCCACAGCCCGGCGACGTCGTAGTTAACTCTTATCACACCGGCATCTACATCGGTAACGGCCAGATGATCCATGCTTCCGACTACAGCACGGGCGTTATCATCAGCTCCGTCGCAGCCGGTATGAACAACAACTACATCTTCGTACGCTACTAATTTATTACTACAGCGAACGAACATGGGCCTCGCGATCTTGAGTCACGAGGCCCATTCTTTTTGCCCCTACCGTTTGCCATAAAATCAGGATGGCTATCTAGTATTCAAAACTAGATAGCCATCCAATCAATCAAAAAGATGGCTATAATTGTTGAGGAACAAATAGAAAGGACCCTCAATGAGCTGGGCGCTTATCTCCGATTCGAGCTGCAATCTTCGCGATTGGCAGCCAACCGCACCTCATACCACCTTTGCATTTGCACCCCTTAAGATCCGAGTGGGGGAGCGTGAGTTTGTCGATGACCTCACGCTCGACGTTCACGAGCTCAATTGCGCCGTGCAGGCGGAGTCGAGCGCTTCTTCGAGCGCCTGTCCAAGCGTAGGTGAGTGGGCCGAACTCTTTAGGCTTGCCGACAAGACGATTTGTATGCCCATCTCGGAGGGCGTCTCGGGAAGCTACAATGCCGCGGCCACCGCACGTGACATGGTGCTTGCCGAAGAGCCGGACCGACAGATTCATCTGGTCAATTCACGCGGAGCCGGCGGCAAAATGGACCTGATCTTCCTGCTGTTCGACCGCTATCTTGCAAGCAACCCGGATACCTCCTTTGAGGACGCCTGCGCCTACTTCGATAGCTTGGAGCAGCAGAGCAAGATCCTCTTTAGTTTGTGCAATTACGAAAACCTTGCGAAGGCCGGACGTATCCCTAAGGCGGCCGGCGTTATTGCTAACAAGCTCAATATCCGCATTTTGGGCACGGCGAGCGAAGCGGGCAAAATTGAACTCGTTGGGCACACCCGCGGCGAAAAGAAGATGCTCACCAAGATTGTCGACACCATGGAGGCCGAAGGCTTTACCGGCGGCGAGGTCGTTATCGACCATGTCGAGAATGAGGCGGGCGCCCAGGCGCTTGCCAGCCGCATTGTGGAGCATTGGCCCGGCTCCAAGACGATTATCATGCCCTGTAACGGGCTAGATTCATACTATGCCGAGATGCACGGCCTCATTATCGGCTACGGTATGGGCGTGGCGTCGGGCCGATAAAATCCAACTAGACAAACGTACGGGCGGGATAAGGAGCCATTGGCTCTTTATCCCGCCCGTCTTATACCTCGGTTAGCTATTAAACCCATTGAACTTGAGATAGCTCATCAGATACGCCTTCGAAACGAAGGACGATACCGCACTGCGCACGAGCAGCGATTCGCGCGTAACCTGATGTGCGGTATCGGGCACGGGAGTCTGCTCAACAGAAAACGCCGCACGAATCGATGCCTCGAGCTGATCGACAACATAATCGAAAGCCGTCGGAGCGTCGTAGCTCAAGCGCTGAATATTAAAGAGCGCCTGAACCGCAGCGATGGGCAGCACCTGCTTAAAGATACAAATGGCGATGAGACGCGCAATCTGCTCACGGCCATACTGCTTTTTAACTGGAGCAGGAACGAGGCCGACCTTCACGTAGTTATTGATCATCGATGGCGTAATAACGGGCTGCTCTACGCAAATCGAAAGCGGCTCCATCCACAGTGCAACATATTCAATAACCTGATCGCGATAGAGCGTTACGTTGGGCAGCTGGTCATAGCGTGGCAGGCTCAACGCGTTGAGTTTACCCACCATATCGGACTGAATAAATGCATCCGGCAGAACCGTCGGCTGAATATCCTCAGGCTTAATGCTGACCGACGTATCGGACATCGGGATAACATGTTTAACGTGGTTCATAAGAGGCCTCCGTTCGTTTTCTATATTGTATTCTAGGTTATATAGTTTTGCATAACACATAGTCGCCAAGTAAAAGTGGTTGGACAGCACATTGATGCACCGTCTAACCACTTTGTGTAAAGATAGCAACCTTACATAAGATATATTATCGTACTTATGCGCGTAAGAAAGTGTATGCGCTGGTTGCCGCTATAGCCCCGTCCGAAACAGCGGTCACAACCTGCCGTAAACGCTTGGAACGGATATCGCCGGCTGCGAATAAGCCGGGTGTACGGGTGGCCATGGACTCATCGGTAAGGATGCCGCCATCGGGCCCCAGATCGACCAGATGCTCGACAAGTTCGGTATGAGGTTGCGTGCCGGCAAAGACAAAAATGCCAAACGAGCCAGGTTCAAAGGTCTCAGTATGCGTCTTGCCGCTTGCATTGTCCTTGAAGGTAATTGTCGTGGGCATCGCCTCACCGGAAAGCTCAACAATACTAGTTTGGTACCTAACTGAAATATTGTCCTTAGTAAGCACCTTATTCACAACGCCTTCGGGTGCACGGAACTGATCGCGACGCAGCACGATGGTCACGCTGCTGGCAATGTCGGAAAGGAACAACGCCTCTTCGCATGCCGAATTGCCGCCTCCGATAACAAAGACCTGCTTGCCACGGAAGAACATGCCGTCACACGTCGCGCAATACGAAACGCCTCGACCGCGATACGTGTCCTCGCCAACAAAACCTGCAGGACGCGGCGTGGCGCCCATGCACGCAATGACGCTCTTGGCCGCTGTGTCGCCCATATCGTGATGGATGGTAAATTGAGCCGCATCGGCATCGTAATCGACGCCTGTCACCATACTCCATTCAACCTGAGCCCCCAGGCCTTCAGCATGCTGTTGGAACCGCTCACCAAGTTCAGCACCGCTCAGCAGCGGAATGCCAGGATAATTCTCAATCTCGTTGGTCGTGGTGATCTGTCCGCCCGACATGCCCTGCTCAAGGACAGTCGTCGTCAGGTTGGCGCGCGCCGCATAAATGGCGGCAGCATAGCCCGCGGGACCGCCGCCGATAATCGCAACGTCGATCGTATGATCGGTAGCCATGAAGAATCCTCTCGTCGAAACGTTGTCATTCCTTGCGCTCATACCCAAATTTACGTGAACGTGACACTCATGCACTACAATGATAAACCCGTGTTACAACGTCGAAGGGGAGTTATCGATGGATCAGACGCAGACGAGCGATGACGCTCCCCTGCACAAGCTCAGCACTCCCCAATTGGAGCAAACCACGCTCCTGGCTCAACAAAAACCTCTCGTGACCATCGTGCACGCCTCGGTCGGCTCGGGCCACAAGGCCGCCGCAAATGCGATTGCGCAGGCATTCGACCTCATCCGCGGCACCAATGGCATCCCCGAGGATGTTGAGATTGAAGTGCTCGATATTCTTGATTTTGGACGTATTAAATTCGACGGCAATAAGACCGCGGCTTCTTTCACGGGAGCCACGCGCCCCATTTATGACCTGACCTGGCGATATACGCTTACGGGACATCTTCTCTGGGGTGGCGGCACGGCATGGTCGCGAATTATGTTCCCCGCCTTCAACGAATATATTCGTAGCCGCAGGCCCATAGCCGTGGTCGCAACGCACATCACAGCAGCCAATGTTGCCGTGGGCGCCCGCGTCATTACGGGTATCGATTATCCGGTCACCTGCGTGCCGACCGACTACGAAGTCGAGGGCTGGTGGCCCCACAAGGACACCGATCTATTCTGTGTTGCCAACGAATTTATGGCCGAAACGCTGCGTCCGCGCAAGGTGCCCGAGGCAAAGATTCGCATTACCGGCATTCCTATTCGCGCCGGATTCGACACGGATTACGATCGCGAGGAAGAGCTAGCCAAGTTCAACCTCCCCACCGACAAGACCGTCGTTCTGGTAATGGCCGGTGCCAGCTTGCCTCAGCCTTACGTCCGCTTTCGCGCGGCGATGGACCACACACTCCCCTTCCTGCGCAGCTTCGCAGACATGCACTTTGTCTTTTTACCTGGCAAAGACGTGGAGTATGCGGCCCGGCTGAAGACGCTCTTCGATGCCATGAAGCTCGAGAACGTCACGGTGTTGGACTATGTCGACGACATGGCGGCCCTCATGCATGGCTGCGACTTGGCAATCCTCAAATCGGGCGGACTCACGGTCACCGAGTGCCTATGCGCACATCTGCCGATGATCCTGCTGGGCAAGTCCTATGGCCAGGAAAAGGCCAACACCACGATGCTCACCGGCATGGGCGCCAGCATGCACGTCACCACAGCACGAGAGCTCATCGTAACGCTTCGTCACCTGCACGACCATCCCGAATCACTCAAAGCCCTACTCATCAACGGCGAAGTACTACGCCGCCCCCACGCAGCCGAAGACATCGCCATCGCTACCATGGAACTCGTAGGAAAACCCCAAAAGCGCAAAAGAGCCTTCTGCCGCTTCTACTGGGGCGGAAAACCCGCGCATATCCGCTAGCGTCTTAATGCCCGCTTTCCTGTGGGAGGCCCCTATATATCATCCCATGCTCAAACATTCTCGCGGGGCGCTCGTATCCCTCCCGCCCGCCTCTCACACATATCATTCCATCCGGCCCATTGAGCCAGACGGCAAATGGGGGTGCAAGCAGCGCCGCCGCTACCGTCTGGACGAGGACGGGAACCGCATTATGGGAGAGGACGGCAAGCCCCTCTTTGACGCTGTTCCCACTACCGACTGGGGAAGCCCGGAAACACTGGAACATTGGCGGGAGGCGTGGGCCGCTATGGTGAACGCCAAGTTTGAGGAAAAGGGGCTGACCTGCCGCATCGACCACCGCTCCTATGAGCGTCAGGGCCTTGACCTGCTGCCCACCGTCCATGAGGGCGTGGCCGTCCGCCAGATGGAGGCCAAGGGCATCCCCACCGACAAGGGCGATCTGAACCGCTGGATAAAAAAGGCCAACAACATTCTGCGGGATATTCGGAAGAAAATCGCCGGCCTGACGGATTGGATTAAGGCCATATAATAAAAATATTAATTAGAGTAAGCCGATGCGATAAAGGGGCTATTCCTTTGTCGCATCGGCTTAGCAGAAAGATTGATTTTTTATTCAAGCGAGTATCCGCCCGCCCGTCTCTCACACATATCGTTCCACGCGCAGTTTCGCAGCGAGCGAAGCGAAGCGAGAATGTTTGAGCATGGAATAGAGAACATGAAAGTGCGGGTTAGGAATACCGCCGTCCTCCTTGTCCGGCTGGTGGATGGCAAAGTCGGCAATCATGCCCCGGCCCACAAGCTGCTCCGAAACAAATTGCCTTGCAAGAGCGATGTTTTCCTCCAATGAAAACTCGTTCTGCAAGGCAATGTCAAAGCTATATGCAAGCTGGGCTTTCTTGCCGCGCTCGGCCTTCTCCACGGCGTTCCAGAGGGTGGCGCGGTCTTGGTACTGGTTGGGGGCCTGGGGCGGCAGGAGAATGTCTGTGCAGACCACGCCGCCCTTGTGGGTGTAGTCGCTGACCTCGCCATAGTATTCGCTATACAATTTCTCCCCGGCTCGGTAGGCGGCGGACGTGACAACAGACTGTCCCGCGCTCCGTTTGACCTGGGTAACGTGGAGATGGAACAGGGCCAATTATCCGCTTTCCTGCTGGTCAGTGGCTTGGCTCACCAGGGCGGCAACTTCCGGCAGGGAAAAGACCTTTTCCATCAAAAGAAAAAAGGCCCTTTCGCTCATGCCGCGCACCTCCGGGGCGATACTCTCCACCGCTCCGCCACGGGTGATAAGTCGGTGGTTTCGCTTCTTCCTTTCGCCTTGGGTGTAGTAGCGGATGCGGTTCTCATACCGCTGGCCTCTGTGCTGGTACTGCTCCAACTTAGCGGTGGCCTCAGCATACTCTTTCTCTAATTCTTCGCGTGACTTGTCCATCGTGTTTGACCTCCTTCTTGGCAAAACAAAAGACCGTCTACCTGCTGTGTCGGGTAAACGGTCAAGGGTAACGGTATTCGGTTTTAGCCTCGCTGGAAAGGTGCAGACGCAGAGCGGATGTACCTTTCCAGCGAGGGCGCAGGGATAGCCGCAAAGCGGCGCAAGGGGCGCAGCCCCTTGTACGGAGCGGAGCGACGCAAACGGCCCGGACTTTCGGAAGTCCGGGCCGTAGCCTCGCAGAGCGCACGATACATGGTCGCAGACCATGTATAGAAGTGCGCCCTTTGTTCCAAAGGGATTTTATAAGTCCATCATTGATGGGAGAATTTTGTTGAACATATGGCGCACCTTATCAATCCGGGTGTTTGGGCGGCGTGGCTGAAAAACTGGTTCGCCGCTGGCGATTTGATACCCCTTCAATTCTGTTAAACAAACGCTTCTCCCGTTTGTATAAAAGGTGAGGTCATTGCGGTACTCTTGCACACAGCGGGCAGGGATTTCGCCAGTAAAAATCACCTCGCTGTTTTTAACCTGGGTCGTTTCAATACTCGCGCAATATTTTGGTGCGTCATGATAAGCTCTGGAGAGATATTCCTGCGGCGCATAGAGTGTAAAAGAAAGATATGGTTCCAATAGCTGCGTCCCCGCCTTTTTCAACACCTGCTCCAATACAATAGGTGCCAATGACCGAAAGTCTGCGGGAGTGCTGACCGGACTATAATAAAGCCCATACTCAAAACAGATTTTACAGTCCGTTACCTTCCATCCATACACGCCTTGTTCCAGACCGTAGCGGATACCATCCAATACAGCGTTTTGAAAACTCTGATTCAAGTATCCAACGGAAACTTTGCTCTCATACTGCACTCCGGTGCCAAGGGGGAGAGGGGTGACGGACAGCCCGATGGACGCCCAGAATGGATTGGGCGGCACTTCGATATGAATGGTGTGACTTACCGCTTTCAATGGCCTCTCCATATAGATGACGGTAGGTTCTTTTGCAGTTGTGTTGAGCTGATATTTTTCCACCAGAAGATCAGAGATAATTTCCAATTGTACCCGGCCCAAAAAGGAGAGAATGATCTCATGGGTCACAGCGTCTACTTCATAGCGCAGAAGCGGGTCGGTATCCGCAATTTCTGTCAAGGCGTTTAACAAGCGTTCCCTCTGTTCTGGTTTCTCTGGTGCAATTGTTATCCGCAGCAAAGGGAGAGGATTGTCGCTCCACGTTTCACGGGGCAGCAGCAGTTTGTTTCCCAGCACATCATTCAGCCGCAAACTGTCGCAGGGTACAATGACGATCTCGCCCGCATGGGCAATCTCTGTTCGGACAATCTCACCCTTTGAGGGGATACGCATTTCCGTAATTTTCAGTTTTTCTTTCCCTGCCAAGGCTACGGAATCCCGCAAATGAAGCGTACCGCTATACAACCGCAGATAGGCAAGGCGTTGGCTCTGGTTTGCGTACTCAACTTTGAACACAGTTCCGCACAATTCAGAGCTGTTCTGCCCGGTGGGTGATTGGAATGTATCTGTGACCGCTTCAATGAGTTGTCGGATTCCCAAGTTTACCTTGGCACTGCCATGATAGACCGGAAACAGAGAGACGCTTTGGATTCTCCTGTTTTCCTCCCGCAGAAGTTCTTCTTTGTCCATTGGTTCTCCGGCAATATATTTCTCCAACAATTCATCACAGTCCGCAATCACGGTATCCCAATTCTCCAGCCCCATGTTTTCCATGATGGATATATCCGGGGAAAGCTGCACGTTCTGCTTAATAATCATATTTGCGGAGAGCTTATCTCGGATAGACTGATACACACCTGGCAGGTCAATCCCGTCCTGGTCGATTTTGTTAATAAAGATAATAATTTAATAGATTTCTAATTATCTCTTTAGATGTTCTTATATGCCGGTATAGCCCGTTACTTCGGGCTTTTCCGGCACTTTTCATATCGGAAGAACTTCACAAATCTTTTTATTACCCCTCATGTTTTCACTCTCAAAAGTAGTAAAAGTAGTAGTAAATTCTGCGTACTACTTATGCCGCCTTGGTTTCCTCGGCGTTTTCCGCCGCAGTTTCCGGCTTGGCCTCTGTGGTGGTTTTTGCCTTGGCTTGCAGCCGTTCCATTTCCTCCTGTGCGGAATGGAAAGTAGCGTGGGCGTAATAGTTCAGCGTCATTACAATGTTGGCGTGTCCCATGATGTACTGCAATGCTTTGGGGTTCATGCCCGCGTTTGCCATTCTGGTACAGAATGTATGCCGCATGGTGTGCGGCGTCATCACATCGGGCAGCGGCTCCTTGTGGCACTTGTTGTACTTCTTGGCAAGGCACTTGAACATGGCGTCATAGTTGACGGCGGTTTTGGGCAGGCCATCCCGGTTCAGGAACAGGAAGTCCTTATAACCATCAACCTTAATGCACCTGCCGTCCCTGCGCTTCTTCAACACGCGCTCAAACGCTTCATAGGCGGCTGCGCTCATCGGCACTTGACGGAATCCGCTTTCTGTTTTTGGCGCTTCGATATAGTAGCCGTCCTCGGTGCTTCTCAAAAGCTGGTGGTCTACATTCACAAAGCGCTTCTCAAAATTCAGGTCGGCTGGCGTCAGGCCGCAGAGTTCGGAAATACGAAGCCCGGTTTCCAGCAGGATCACCACCTCGTCATAATACTTGGCATAGACAGGATCGTTCTGCATGAAGTCCAAAAGCTCGTTTTCCTGTGTAGGGGTAAGCGGCACCTTTGGTACGGTATCGTCGTTGATAACCTCATTGATCTGGAAGTCAAAAGGATTCTTGCGGAGGCAATCGTCCTGTACGGCCATATAAAAGATGGCTTTTAAGGAACGCTTGCTGTTGCAGATGGTGTTGTAGGCAACGCCCTTTTCCTGCATACGCAAGGCCCATTCTTTTGCGTCGGACAGCTTCACGCTGTCAATGCTGGCCGCGCCCAGCTTATCTTCGGACAGAAGTTTCATTAACTGCTGGCGGCTCTTTTGGGTTCCTTTCCGCACATTCCCGCGCTGCCGGGTGTACTTTTCATAAAGCTGGCACACGGTCATTTTCTTGCCGATGGTGTCTATCCCGTCGTCAAGGTCTTTCTGTATCTGCTTGATCTTCTCGCGCAGGGAAAGACAGGGCCGTTTCCCGGCAGGTACTTTGTCGGTAGGTACTAACTTCCATGAGTAAACAAACTGGGTTTCTCCAAAGGTGTCAATGTATTTGTAAGCGTATCTTCCATCTGATCGCTGGCTCTCTCCAGACTTCAAAAGGCGGCCTTTGTTGTCCCGTCTTTTTTCATCTCGTTCTTTTCTTGGCATTTCGTCATGCTCCTTTCCATGACGGAAAGAGCCTTGACACGCTTATAACCTATTATAACACGAGCAAGGCCCTTTTTCACTATATTGTGTCAAGGGAATCAATAATTTTTTCAAACTGCTTCCGTTTGATCTGGATGCGGTTGCCGTTCAGGATCACCCAGCCAGCGGTGGGGTTTTCCTCGGCAAGCCGACGCAGTTTGTTTTCCCCGATCCGAAAATATTTAGACGCTTCCTCAATGGTGAGCGTGTATTTTTCCCAAATAGGCACATCGTTATTACTCATAACATGGCCCCCTTTCTTTTCAAAACAAAGGTTATTGTTGTGAAAGTGGGCAGAAAGTAACGGACGGCTGCTGGCACAGCTCCACGGGAATCTCACCCCTGCGTGGTTCTCACGCGGCCCTGCTCGTTGCCTGCGACGCTTCAAACGCTCGGACTACGACGGCAAGGGAGTATCATTGTCCTGTCTGCGCGTCGTCGCCCGCAGGCTGCCACACCTGCTTTACGGCCCGGTAAAATCGCTCCGCTTATCCCAATGAGGGAAAACCTCTTGGCGCACCTGCCGCCCGGCTCGGCGCAGACAGAATGTATCCGTCTGCCCTATGACGCGCCGCCATTGTCCTGCGGGCGTATTTGTCAAGGAGCAAAGGGGCCGCCGGGAAAACAGGCAGGCGGGGAAAGGGAAAGCCGCCTGTCTATGGCCGGGGCCTTAACCGTCAGTCGCCAATGGGACTAACGATGGAATGGATCAGCTTGATTTGCAATCGGCGCTTCATATACTCGTCAATGCAGATATGAGGCTGACCGCTGCCGTCATAGAGCGTCCGGGTACACAGCTTATTGATATAGCCGTCATAATGCTGCAAGACACGCTCCACGGCTTCGGCGTTACCGGCGCAGGCCGCGTCGATCACAAAATCAGGCAGAGGGCTTTTGCCCTTGTAACTGGATTGCTTCATCCGCGTTTAACCTCCCTCCGGCATGAACGCCATCAATTTTACACGCAGGTCTTTTAAGGTGCTTGTCCTGTGGCGCTGTACTGCGCTGCGGGACATTCCCATCAGGCGGCCAATTTCTTCGTCAGTCAAATCCAGAACAAAGCGGAGAATCAAAATACTCTGCTCGTCTTTTGGCAGGCTGGCAAACGCTTCGGCCACAAGCTCGTTGTCGATATGTAGGTCATAGCCATGCGAACTGAATGTAAAGCTGTCGCAGGAATACCGATCTACGGTCGAGAGCTTGTCCCAATCAGCCGGGGAAAGAGCGTCCAGCGACACTTCACGGTCGCGGCGGCACTTCATTTCCCGCAGATAATCTATCGCCTCATGGTACAGAACCAGCTTGCAGTAGCGGTCAAACTGGCCCCATTCACCGTATTTGCGGGGGATCGCTTCCATCTTCTCACCCCCTTTCTATGGGGGATGTGGTGGTTCTCTCCCTTTCCGCCAATAGAGCGAATGGAATCTCTCTGGCTGCCCGCTAAACGCCTCCTTTTTTCACTTTTTTGAAATTTCTTTTTGCGCCGGATAGCAGACCGCAGGAAATAACAAAATTCGCCCGGCAGATCAAAGACCCGCTGGGCGAAACAAAAAGCAATATGTTCTTTTCCTACATAGTATAGTACATACGCACAGCCGCTTGTCCCCGCTGCCGGGGGACGGCTTTTTTTGACAGGCTAACCCCTGTCGGAATTTGTCGAAGTAGTTTTCGTTGCATGGCGGCTCCCTCCTAAAGCCGCCATGCCAGAACACGGTGCAGGGGTCGTCGAAGCAAAAAGAAACGGCGGCCTTGATCTACTCAAAACCGCCGTATCCGTCAGTGATACAGGAAAGCGCACGAAATCCTCTGCCCGTCAGCGGTTTTTTTCTTTTCCCCGCTGTGGAGGCAGATGTTTGAATATGCAGGTATGTTTCATGCCGCAAAGGCCACAAAACATACCATGTTAGTCATTCAATTTGAATTAGAGTTCAATTCTTGCTTTCGATGGCTTATCTTCACAATAGATAACTTTAATCGTTGTTCCCTTGTCAGGGACTTTGTTTCCTGCGCCAATCCATTTTCGGCAGATGTAATCTTTGCCGTCTATCGTATATTTGACCTTGATAGTATGCGGAAAGGCTGCGCCATCCATCGCATGAACGCGGGCAGGTTTACGATTCACTTTTAACCACCATTGTTTTATAACTGAAATTACAGTTCCCATTGTTTCTTTTTCCATAAGTTATACCTCCAATGATATTTTTGATTGATGATACCTATTTTCTATTCAGCCTTTTCTTTGTTTGTAGTAAAAGCGGAACGCTGCTGCGCCGGTGGCCGCCAACTGTACCAGAATCAGCACAGCAAACAGACCGAAGCTCTCATAGTAGAACAGTTCATCCCAAAAATATAGTCTGTTCAAATGATGCCATTTATTGTATTCTAAATTTGTAGGTAAGCTGAACGGGTAACTTACCAAGGGATAGCGGCAACAGATGTCTATCTAACCATACTACCATTGAGATCGAAAAGTATGAATTGAAGAGTACAATAATAGGGTTGATTGAGGATCAACTTTTATTTTTTGTACCTTCATGTTAGAAGCCGTTGTGGACTATTACCTAAAAATAATAGATATAACACAAAGAGAATTATTCAATCTGTCCAAGCATAACAGGAAGGAAAAGATTGAAATTCCATAGGTAGTGGCTTCGTTGACGCGACTAAGTTCAATACGGAAAAATCGGTCTGCAGGTGTGTCAAACAGAAGACACTATTTTTTTATATCTGAGACCGATTGTTTCCGATACAATTTATGGAACATTCAGCACATCATGGACAAACCAAGTCTGAGCCGTGACCATAATGGCAAATGTGCAAATAGCAAAGAGAAGTACTTCAGCCACAGCATTGACACGGCTGGATTGAAGTTGCTTTTTCAGATTGGCAGGCAAGATTCTTGACAGCAGACAATAAACTAAAAATCCAATACAGGCTCCAGCGGTATTTGTCATCAAGTCATTGATGTCGGAAGAACCCCAGCCAAACATCTGGACAATTTCAACAGCCAAAGAAAACAGAAAGCCAGTCAATGCAACCGTCTTCATGTGATGATATTTCTTGTACAGCAGCGGCAGGAAAAATCCCAACGGGACAAACAGAATAATATTCAGAATGGTATCAATTGGCCCAGTTATCATACCGATAAATGGAGTCCAAGAAATGTTCGGGCGAAAGGTCATTGTGCTTGTAAAGCCGATGCCTGTGACGGTCAAAAGTCCGAATAAATAATAACCAAAAACAAACACTGCAGCGGTATGGAGAAAACTTTGTGTTCTCCCCAATTTTTTGAGCCACAAGAAATACAGTACGAAGACTGGAACCATAAACACATACCCACTAATTGAGCGGATGAGAATATCAGAAATTGGTATCATTATTATCTCCTTGTCAAATTCAAATTTATTGCCCATTCCAGCATTGAGCATTTTCTCATAAAGCAAACAGAATACTGTCATTAGTAACGACGGTATTCCCATAATGCTAATCGTAAGTCTAATTGTTCAATGTCGATTAGACATTCACTTTTACATTTTGGACAAAAGAGAGGAAAATTTTTAAGTACGGTATCTTCCCGAATTTTGTCGCGTGTTTTATTCCCGCAGACTGGGCAGCGGATGAACTCTGTTTTCTCCATATTGTTCACTCCGAATTGCGATCATTCTTTTTCTTATCCCGATATTTCCGTATGAGTTTATTACGGATAGGAACGCCAACACCAATCAAAAGCACAACTGCCAAAATTGTGAAATCCATACAATCACCTCACATTTCCTTATTCTTCATAACCCGAATGGACAAGAAGATTGAAACCGCATACATCACGACAATAGCAAAAACCGCAAGGAAAACGAGAAGTATCGGAGAAGATTCAACGACTGAAATAATTGAGTTCCCGATAGCTGGCATTTTAGAGAGAAGAAGTAAAGTCACCAAAAAACCGGCCACTGGAATATACATAAATACCCGTCCTTTGATTGAGCCGTACTTGTAATATCCCGGAATCTGGAACACGGTATAGAGTGCAAATAAGAATACTCCTGCAATAGCGGCAGTTACAATATCAAATACGCCAACTGTTTCACCCAGCACTTTCAAGACAAGCGGCTGTGCAATCAAAGAAATAATCAAGGAAAGAAGCCCCATTGCAAGGACAAAAACATAGCGTCCGATCACAAGCTCGCTTTTACGAACAGGTAAAATACCAAACAGACGATCCATGCTGTTTTTTTCTGTGATGGAAAAGGTATATCCCGTCGTCATGGCAATAAAGCACATAGCAAATGATACCCCTGTCAGCAAAGAACGATTGATTGCGGCAAACACAATCGGCAGGAGCAGGGTAAAGCAAATCGTCTTAAAATATGGTTTTACCAATGCAATATCTAATTTTGTGGATTTCAAAATATTACTCATAATCGTCACCTTTCTTGCTTGTAAACACTACAATTTCATCAATGGTGGCAGGATCAACGGTCAGGTTAGGGAAACCGCTAATATCTTCGGTTTTCATCAGAGCCTCAAATCCCGTAGGGAATGTACGAATACCAGCCGCCTTATTTTTCAGATCATCGGACAGTTCCTCAATTCCACCTTTTACAATGCGGAACATATCTACAAAATCATCTTTGCTGCCAGTAAAGTACAGCTCGCCATAACTGATGTAGGTAATATAATCGGCTGCACGCTCCAAATCGCCTGTGATATGGGTGGAGAACAAAACACTATGCTCGCCATCTTCAATATACTCTGAAAGAATTTTCAAAAGTTCATCTCTGGAAACCGGATCAAGTCCACTGGTCGGCTCGTCGAGGATCAGCAGCTTGGCGTCGTATGAAAACGCACAGGCAAGCATTAACTTCATCTGCATACCTTTGGAAAGTTCTTTTACCTTTTTGGTTGGTGCAATGTGAAATTTCCGTAACATATCCGCAAATTTCTGGCTGTCCCAATTTGGATAAAATACCGAAATGGATTTTTCAACCTGCGACACTTTCCAATCATCACTGAAATAATTTGTATCGAAAACAACGCCCAGCTCTGATTTTACTTTTTGTTCTTCTGCGATATTATCCAGCCCCATCACTTTGACTGTGCCACCGGTGCGCTTGAGCATATTCAAAATCAGTTTGATTGTCGTTGTTTTGCCAGAACCATTCGGGCCAATCAAGCCCATAATATATCCCTTTGGCAAAGTAAAGCTGATATTGTGAAGCTGAAAAGAATCAAAAGATTTTGAAAGATTCGTTACCTCTAAATAATTGGCTCTGTTAGACCAAGGTTGACATAAAAACGATGTCACCGCGAGGCGGT
>CABJBO010000034.1 GCA_902363875.1 Coriobacteriaceae bacterium
CCGAAATGGCGCGAAGCACGCGGTTGACAAAACCATAGAGACACGTCCCAGAAAAATCATCCCAAAAAGACTACCTTGCGAAAAATCGCACGCCAAAGGACGTATCCTCGCAGGCGACAATGCGGCGGTCGCGCAGGATGGTCCGCACGTAATACCAATCGCCCACGCAGCCCGACAAGTGCAGACCAGCCGCCAGGTAGCACAGCAGCGGATAGCCCGAGAACGCAAACCCCAGGGCAAACGCCACCGTCAAAACAACCGTGGGCGCCAGGCAAATGGCCATGTACCGCCGACGCGAATACACAACGCCCTCGGCGCAGGCATAGATCATCGCCGTCTCACGATTCGCGCCAAAGGTCACATGCGCGCCCGCAGGCGCCAGCAGCTTAAAAAACACCGCATGCACCAGCTCGTGCACGGCAAACGACGCTGCAGAAACCGCAGCCACACCGACCATCCAGCCCACGACGGTGGTCCAGCCGCCCGCCTCAGCCGCGTCCAAGTCCGCAGGCCCGCCCAGCAGCATAAACACCGGCACCAGGCACACGGCAAACACCGCGATCACGGCCATCCCCCACACGAAGCAAGCGTGTAGAAAATCCTCGTCCTCAAACGCATGTATGTTGGAAATCTCATTCATAGCATCTTAGGATAGCGCCCCTGCCACGCACCCGCCCGCATGTGCGATAATGTCGAACGATATGCACGAATTGACCACCGCGCCGCCGAACCCCGTGCCCGGCCGCGCTCTTACCTATATGCGAAGGAGTCCCATGGCATCCAAATACTCCATGAACGACCGTCCCAGCTGGCCGCGCCGCGCCATCGTTACCGCCGGCGAGCCCTACGGCAACAAGGGTCTGCACTTTGGCCACGTCGGCGGCGTCTTTGTCCCGGCCGACTTCTTCGCCCGCTTCCTGCGCGACCGCCTGGGCCGCGAGAATGTCATCTTCACCTCTGGCACCGACTGCTACGGCTCCCCCATCATGGAGAGCTACCGCAAGCTCAAGGAGAATGAAGGCTACGATAAGTCCATCGGCGAGTATGTCGAGTCCAATCACTCCCGCCAGGCCGCGACCCTCAACAACTACAACATCAGCTGTGACATCTACGGCGGCTCGGGCCTTGAGCCGGCTGCGCAGATTCACAACGAGGTGACCGCGGAGATTATCGAGCGTCTGCACGAGCAGGGCACCATCTCCAAGCGCTCCACGCTGCAGTTCTACGATGCCAAGGCCGGCACGTTCCTCAACGGCCGCCAGGTCATCGGCCGCTGCCCCATCCAGGGCTGCAAGTCCGAGAAGGCTTATGCCGACGAGTGCGATCTGGGCCACCAGTTTGAGCCCGAGGAGCTCATCGCGCCCAAGAGCCAGCTCACCGGCGAGGTGCCCGAGCTGCGCCCGGTCGACAATCTCTACTTTGATCTGCCGGCCTACCTCGACTTTATGAAGACCTATACCGCCAAGCTCGCCCAGAACCCGCAGGTTCGCTCCGTGGTCTCCAAGACCATGGAGGAGTGGCTGCTGCCGGCTCAGCTCTACATCCAGAACAAGTTCCGCGAGGCCTTCGATGCCGTCGAGGACCAGCTTCCCGAGCACACCGTGTTGGAGCCCGAGGGCAACAAGAGCAGCTTTACCGTCACCTTCCCCAGCTGGAAGGAGCGCGACGACGCCCACGCGGTGCTCGCCAACGGTGGCGTGCGCTTCCGCAGCGGCAAGGCACTCGTGCCCTTCCGCATCACCGGCAACATCGACTGGGGCGTTCCGGTGCCCGAGGTCGATGGCGTCTCCGACATCACCTGCTGGTGCTGGCCCGAGAGCCTGTGGGCGCCCATCAGCTACACTCGCACCGTGCTCGCACGCGATGCCAAGGCCGCCGGCGTGACCGAGGGCGTCGCCGCCCAGGATGCCGCCCTCATGGGCGAGCCCGCCGCCGATTCCACGCAGGTCCCCGCGCCCACCTACCAGCACAGCTCGCTCGACTGGCGCGACTGGTGGTGCTCGGACGACGCGCAGATCTACCAGTTCATCGGTCAGGACAACATCTATTTCTACTGCATCGCGCAAACCGCCATGTGGGAGGCCCTGGGTTGGGACCTTACGCAGAGCACCGTCAGCGCCTGCTATCACCTGCTCTACATGGGCAAAAAGGCCAGCTCGTCCTCGCAGACCCCTCCCCCGCCGGCAGACGACCTGCTCAACCACTACACCTGCGAGCAGATGCGCGCGCACTGGCTGTCGCTCGGCCTGTCCGAGAAGCCGGTGAGCTTTAGCCCCAAGGCATACGACACGCGTGTGACCGGCAAGGACAAGGACGGCAACGAGGTGCGTGCCTGCGACGACAAGCGCGTTATCGATCCGGCCCTTAAGGAGAGCGCGCTGCTGACCGGCGTCTTCAACCGCCTGGCCCGCAGCTGCTTCTACGGCGTCGCCATCAAGGAGGGCGACGAGAGCCCCTACCGCAACGGCTGCATCCCCGCCGGTGCCGCTTCTGACACCGTGGTCGAAGCCGCCGAGCAGGCAGCTCTCGCCTTTGAGCAAGCCATGTACAAGTTCGAGACGCACCGCGCGCTCGCCGTGTGCGACGACTACCTGCGTGCCGCCAACAAGCGCTGGAGCGACGCCTCTAAGGCCGCCAACAAGCTCGAGGGCGAGCCGGCAAACGCCGCAATGACGCAGGCCCTCGTCGACGCCTTTACCGAGCTGCGCGTGGCGACCGTGCTCATGCACGGCATCGTCCCTGCCGGCTGCGAGCTCATCTGCGAGTACTTCGACGTTGACCCGGTCGCCTTCTTTAGCTGGGATAACATCTTCGCCTCCACGGATGAGTTTGTGGAGAGCCTGGGCGAGAAGCCCGGCGAGCACCGCGTGAAGCCGCTACCCCCGCGCTTCGACTTCTTCAGCAAGCACGAGAGCCAGTACTAGGCAACAGCAACGCGCCCGGGAATGATTATTCTGGGACGGGGATTAAAAAATCATTCCCGGGCGACGCAAAGTAGTCTTTTTGAGACGGGGATCATTAAATGATTTTTTAATCCCCGTCCCAGAATAATCATTTAGGTGGAAGGAAAGACGGATGTCCAAGCCGCGTCGTCGTAAGCAGAAAAAGCAGGTCAAGGCCGAGCTCAAGCTCAGGCAGTTTGCCGCCACCGAGCTTTCCGACCAGCTTGCCGCCCTCCCCTGCGCTGCCGACCTGCCGCGCTTTATGGTCGACACGGTTGCCGGCGCCTATACGCCTGCCGATGCCGAGCTCATGATCGGGGGCTTCGGCGCCGCGGCCACACGCCCGGTCACGCTGCGCACCAACACGCTCAAGGCGACCGCCGAGGACATCGCCGCCGCGCTCGACGCAGCCGGCATCGCCCACCAAACCGTCGCTTGGTACCCAGATGCCTTCATCCTGCCCGACGCCCAGGTTTCCGACCTGTGGGACCTCGACATCTACCGCGACGGCAAGATCTACTTGCAAAGTCTGTCGTCCATGATGCCGCCGTTGGTCTTGGGCGCCCAGGCCGGCGAGGACATCCTGGACATGTGCGCGGCCCCCGGCGGCAAGACGACGCAGATCGCCGCCCTCACGCAGGGGCAGGCGCACCTTACCGCCTGCGAGATGAGCATTCCCCGCGCCGAGAAGCTCGAAGCCAACCTCCACCGCCAAGGCGCAAAAAACGTGCCCGTCATGCGCATCGACGCACGCGAGCTCGACGAGTTCTTCCGCTTTGACCGTATCCTGCTCGACGCTCCCTGCACCGGCACGGGCACCGTCGTCAGCGGCAACGAGAAGAGCCTGCGCGGCCTCACCGAGCAGTTGCTGAGCAAGTGCGCCCGCTCGCAGCGAGCACTTCTGGACCGCGCCATGGGAGCCCTCAAACCGGGCGGCACGCTCGTCTATTCGACTTGTTCGATCTTGCCGCAGGAAAACGAGGACGCCCTGCAAGAGGCCCTCGACAAGCATATGGACTGCGAGCTCATCCCCCTCGACGGCACGCCAAGCGAAAGTGAGGCACGCCGCGCCCAGGAAGCTGGCGAGAAGCCGCGCATCGAGTCCAACGCCCTGACCGAGGCCATTGCCGCGGGTCAGGTATCGGCCATCGCCAACGGCCTGCCCGGCACGCTCACCATTCCGCCCAGCCGCGAATTTGAGGGCTTCTACATTGCCCTGATCCGAAAACGCAGCTAGCGTACGGATCCAAAACTCAACAAGCTATCTCCGTGCGCGTTTGTCCTGCTGGTCGCGATGCTGTTTAAGCATCGCGCGCTCCTTGCGTTCGGCCCTTTTGCCCTTAATGGCCGTGACCACAAAGTAGATGACCGCGGCGGCAACGATTGCGCCCACGCATAGGCCAATCGAGCCCAACATTGCCGAAAATTCCATACCGCGTCACCTCTCTTTTAAACGGGACTTTCAAGATAGCACCTCGATCCCCGCCACCACAGCTCCTTCACGTTCGCCGCCCTTCGGTCTAACGGAGGACGCGGCGGGGAAAAATCAACTCATCAAACGATTTAGCAAGCACAACGCTGCCGGCACCCTGCCGGCCGTCATCACATAGAATCGAGCCTCCATGGATACCCTCAACGATCTAAATGAGCGCGTCGACGCCTTCGTCGGCACCAGCTCCTTCGACACGCCTGCCGCGGCAAACGACCAAGCCCCCATCGATGTGCCCGCCGAGGTTCACGAGGACATTGTCGCCTCGGTCGATTTCTCCGAGGTCGAGCTCGCAGACGAGTTCACCGAACCCCAGGTAGCCGTGACCCCCAACGGACTGCTTCCCATGGAGCCGCTGCCCATCGACGGGCGCCTGCGCAAGGCGGCCCTTCGCATGCCTGACGAGATTGAGGAGGCCAGCGGCTTCACGCTCTTCGGCCGTCGTATCAAATCGCTCATCTACACCACCGACGTCGCGGTCATCCGCAACTCCAATGCCGATGCCGTCTTTGCCGTTTACCCCTTCACGCCGCAGCCGGCCATTACACAGGCGCTGCTGACCGTCGCCGAGTGCCCGGTCTTCGTAGGCGTGGGCGGTGGCACCACCACCGGCAAGCGCTCCGTTCAGATGGCAGCCGTCTCCGAGATGCAGGGCGCGGCGGGCTGTGTGGTCAACTCCCCCGCCACCGCCGAGATGGTCGAGCACATCACCAACATCGCCGACATCCCCGTCATCGCCACGGTCGTACGTTGCGACGACGATGCTCACGCAAAGGTGCGCGCGGGCGCCAAGATTCTTAACATCGCGGCCGGCAAGAACACGCCACAGGTCCTGCGCGAGCTGCGCGAGCACTATCCCAACCTGCCGCTCATCGCACCGGGCGGCAAGACGCCCGAGAGCATCCGTGAAACCATCGCCGCCGGTGCCAACGCCATCATTTGGACGCCGCCTTCGGCCCAGCAGCTGCAGACCGACATGATGCAGCGCTACCGCAAGATGAAGGAAGACGCCACGCCCGTCATCTCGCACGACGATATACCCATTATCGACCAGGTTGCCGCCGCCGAGGTCAGTCAGGTCGAGAACATGAATCCCGACGTGCCGATTCCCGACGAAGTCATCGAGCGCGTTGCTTCGATCCACGATCATATCGAGGAGCGTCGCGCCAACCGTGGACTCAAGCCCTCGCTGCACGGCTTCTTCTTCCGCGGAAAGAAACGCTAGCAAAACATCTTGGCCCGCCCCACAAACGTGAGGCGGGCCGTTTTCGTTTGAGCAATCATGCGGCGATGTGATGGGGCAAATTAATCCACGCGCTTGTCGCCCATAAAGAAGAGCGCCACCGTACCAGGTCCGGTATGCGAGCCAATCAGAGTACCGATGTTATTAATCTCAATCTTGCCTTTAAGCTGCGGAACCTGTTCCTCAATCAGCGCCGCAACTGCCTCGGCATCCTCGCGGCACGCCGAGTGCGACATGATGCACTTACCCGAATAATCCGCACCGTCCTGCACGTGTGCCATCATAGTCTTAGCCATCTCGGAAATCGCGCGCTTCTTAGTGCGAATCTTCTCACGTGGCGACAGCTTACCTTCGCAATCGACCGTCATAAGTGGGCAAATCTTAAGCGCCGTGCCGATGATTGCGCTCGCAGCCGAAATGCGACCGCCGCGCAGGTAGCTCGACAGATCGGTCGAGAAGAACCAGTGGTGCAGGTTGAGTTTGTGCTCCTCGATCCAGGCGGCCGTCTCGTCGAGTGAAGCCCCGCTATCGCGCACGTCGGCGGCACATTCCGCCAGCAGGCCAAAGCCCGAAGACGCTGCCAGCGAATCGATGACGCGCACCTTGCCGCCCTGGGGATAGCGATCCGCGAGCATCTGCGCCGCAACGCAGGCCGATCCATACGTGCCCGAAATACCCGACGACAACGTCAGGTGCAGCACGTCTTTACCCTCGGCAACAAACGGCTCCCAAAACTCCTCGTACTCGCCCACGCTCACCTGAGACGTCTTGGGCATGGCGCCTGCGGCAATCTGGGCAAAAAACTCGTCCGGCGTAATCGACTGATACAGATCGTCCGTATAGACAACATCGTCGATCTCGTAATGAAAACACACGACAGGGATATTGCGCGACGCAAAGAACTCACGGGTTCGGTCGGCGGCGGATTCACAGGTCAGGACAAAATCACTCATATGAGGCTCCTTACTCATTGCTGCGCAAATTATCGCACAGTGAGCCTACATACGGTACATATGTCCACTATTTACCAAATCGAACCAAAAATAGCGAACATCTTTACCACCATCGTCTCCACCGGCCCCACGCATAAACATCTGAGAAAACACCTTCTGTCGTCTCCACTCAACCGCCATATCTACCTCAACTAAATCGATTTACCAAACCGTTCAGCCGACAATTCAGCCGCCGGCGCAAAATCGAAACAAAAGCGGCGCATACTGATAAACGTTTGACGCTGTTTATCAGTTTTACCAACCCCATCGGAAGGTGTTTCATGGTCGCATTCGATCGCAATCCGCAAGACTTCAAGTATCTGCGTCTGCTGTCGAAACAATTTCCCACCGAGCAATCCGCGTTTACCGAGATCATCAATCTCTCGGCCATTCTCAACCTGCCCAAGGGCACCGAACATTTTATGAGCGACGTGCATGGCGAGTACGAAGCCTTTATGCACATCCTCAACAACTGCTCGGGCGTCGTGCGCGAGCATGTCGACGAGATCTTTGGCGACACGCTCACCTTTGACGAAAAGGGCGAGCTGTGCACGCTCATCTACTATCCGCGCGAGAAGATCGACCTGGTCCGCAGCCAGCGCGAAGACTCGCCCACCTGGTACAAGACGATGCTTGATCAGCTCATCATGGTTGCCCGCTCGCTTTCGAGCCGCTATACGCGCTCCAAGGTGCGTAAGGCCATCCCACGCGATTACGCCTACATCATCGACGAGCTGCTACACACGCATCCGGACGAGAACAACTATCGCGTGCGCTATCACGAGCGCATCGTGGAGTCCATACTGGAGACCGCCAGCGCTGACGACTTTATCGAGTCGCTTGCCTCGCTCATCAAGCGCCTGGCCGTCGACCACCTGCACTTGGTGGGCGACATCTTCGACCGCGGCGGCGGCGCGGCCAAGATTATGGACCGCCTGCTCACCTACCATTCGCTCGACATCCAGTGGGGCAACCACGACCTGCTGTGGATGGGCGCTGCGGCCGGTGAGCCCGCCTGCATCGCCACGGTGCTGCGCAACAACCTACGCTACGACAATTACGAGATCCTCGAGAACGACTACGGCATCTCGCTGCGCGAGCTTGTTGCCTTTGCCGATGCCACCTACACCGCCGGTGAGCCCATCACCCCGCTGATCAAGGCCATCAACGTGCTGCTCTTTAAGCTCGAGGGCCAGATTATCCAGCGCCACCCCGAGTTCGATATGACCGACCGCCTGCTGCTCGACAAGATCGATCACGACGCCGGCACGGTCACGCTCGCCGACGGCAGCGTGTGGCCGCTCACGACCAACGACTTCCCCACCGTCGACCCGACGGACCCCTATACGCTCACGTCTCAGGAGCAGCACATCATCGACAAGCTCGTGTCCGAGTTTGTCACCGCCGATCACCTGCATCGCCATATCGATTTCCTCTATTCCCACGGCTCGATGTACAAGGTCGCCAACGGCAACCTGCTGTTCCATGGCTGCGTGCCGCTCAACGAAGACGGCACCTTTAGCAGCATGAACTGCCTGGGCACCTGGCACGCTGGCCGCGATTATCTCGATTTTTGCGACCACATCGCCCGCCGCGCCTGGCGCGTGGGCGACCGCGACGCCCTCGACTGGATGTGGTACCTGTGGATTGGCTTTAACTCACCCGCCAGCGGACGCCTGGTGCGTACCTTTGAGCGCGCCTATATCGCCGATAAGAGCACCTGGGTCGAGCCGATGGACCCGTACTTTACGCTTACCAAGTCGCCCTCGGTCTGCGATGACATCATGCGCGAGTTTGGCGTCGTGCCCATGGCATGCTCACCGACCGGTCACATCATCAACGGCCACACGCCCGTTAAAACCACCAAGGGCGAGCAGCCCATCCGCGCCGAGGGCAAGCTGCTGGTCATCGATGGCGGATTCTGCCGCGTTTACCATCCCAAGACGGGCATCGCCGGCTACACGCTTATCTCGAGCTCGCGAGGGTGCCGCCTCAAGTCGCACCAGGCCTTTACCACCGTTGCCGAGGCGCTCACCCGCAACATCGATATCGAAAGCGAGACCAACCGCTTTGACGAGGCCGACCGCCGCCGCATGGTGAGCGACACCGATACCGGCGCCAAGATCCGCAGCCAGATCCAGGACCTACGCCAACTGCTCGATGCATATAGAAACGGTGCTATCGAGGAGCGCGCCTAGCTCCACCCGCGGGGATTGGCTAAACTTGCTGGGTTTGTCATCCCCACGGCGCCCCAGCGCCACCCTAAGGCAGGTACCATGCAAAAGCTCCTTGCGCAGATTATGAAGTTTGGCGTCGTCGGCGTCATTGCCACGGTCATCGACTTTGGCATTATGAATCTGCTCCACTACGGTCTGGGCCTCAACATCCTAATCGCCAACACCAGCGGCTTTATCGTCTCACTCATCTTTAATTACGTCGCCAGCATGAAGTACGTGTTTGCGCACAAGGAAGGCATAAGCCGCCGCCGCGAGTTCATTACCTTTGTCGTGCTGTCCGTGATCGGCCTGGCACTCAACGACGGTATCGTGTTGACACTCAACGCCGGCCTGGGCCTCGAGGCCAATATCGCCAAGATCTGCGCCACCGCGCTTGTCATGGTCTACAACTTTGTGACCCGAAAGATCTTCCTGGAAGGCGATGAGACCAAGTAACTCGCAACCTTACAGCTTTACGATGCCCACGGATGACGCGCGTCGAGCGCTGTGTTGTTCGTGGGTTTTGCTCGTTTACGGGCAAATTTTCAACGTTTGCGGATTAGCTCTTGAAAATTTGGCGAGTTCGTATAGTTCTTGGCAAAGACCTTACGTTTCCCTTGCAAAAGCTCTAAAGTATCCTCTGCTCGATTTATCAACGCATTGGATGTGATTACGTGCGCAAGGCACTGGCACAACCTCATACCAAGCAGTTCCTCAAGTTCGCTGTCGTGGGCCTTATCTCCTTTGGCATCGACTGGGGTATGCTCATTGCGCTCGTCGAGCTGTTTCACCTCGACTTTTTGATGAGCACCACGGTCTCGTTTACCACCTCCGTTGTGGTCAACTACTGGCTCAGCATGAAGTACGTGTTCGACCATCGCGAGGGCATGAGCCGCAAGCGCGAGTTCACGATCTTCACTATCCTGTCGGTGATCGGCCTGGGCCTCAACGACCTGTACATGTTTGTGGGCGTCACGTTTTTGAGCATCGGCTACCAGGCCATGAAGGCCATCGCCACGTTCCTCGTCACCTGGTACAACTACTTCAGCCGCCGCTTCTTCCTCGAGGGCGCACGGTCGTAGTCGATTCGCTATTTGCTTGAATGTATAACCGGTTGGAATTCCCATTCCAACCGGTTTTTTGTTTGCCGAGAGACCCGGCGACCCAATCCCATTCGCATGAAAAACGAGCGGCCCGGATGTTTGTCCGAACCGCCCGTCTGGCACGCTATGTCGAGGCCTCTAGCCTGTAACGTAATACCAGACCACGTTGTCGCCATTGGAGAGAACGTAGTTACTGCAGGCCGTCATGGGCGTTGTGCCGTTGACGGAGTACATCCAGCCGCTCGTGCCACCGTACTGCTTCTCGGCCAAACCACCAATCGCGGAGACATACGTGCCGTACGACGAGCCATGTGCGTTAACGGAAAGGCCCAGCGCGCACAGGGCATCATAGACGGTAGCGCCTTCGTTAAAGGTAAAGGTGCCACCAGAAGACACAGGATTGCCCACAGCGCTCGATGTGACCGAAACCGTCACTGTTACGTAGCTGGACTCCTGCGAGCCGCTCTGGCCGCCCGAGGAGGCGTTTCCACCATTAGAGGATGAGGCTCCATCAGACGACTGGCCACCGCCAGACGCATTGGAAGTATCACCGGCTCCCGTATTTTGGGCAGCGGATTTATCGCCAGACTTCTTGCCGTCCTGGTCCTCGGACTTCTTGTTATCCGAGTTCTTGTCCGATTCCTTGTTTGAAGACTCGGAATCGTCCTTGGACTTGGACTCATCAGAATGCTTGGACTCATCTTTTGCGTCATTCGATGACTTGGAATCCTTGGAACTGGCCTCGTCCGAAGTCGTAGTCGAGCCAGACACCTTGGTGTCCTTGGTGACGACGCTCTCCCCCGTCACGGTCTGAATGATCCAGTCGATGGACCAGGCACCGCTCTCGGAAGGATGGACGAAACCCAGCGAGACGACGATCAGAATGGTGCACGCGGCAGTCAGGACGCCGAGGAGCGTCTTGCGACGAGGGGCGGACGCCGCCGAAGCGGCGCCCTGTTGCTTTGCTTCGTCGAACTGAATGAACGAGGAATCTGGTTGCTTGGGGTCAGCGTCCTTGGATTTATTGGACACAGCCCTCACCTACCGACGTTTGGTGAACACGAACACGCCGACGATGGCGAGACCGATGACGCCGGCGGCAACGCCAACAATGGCGAGCGGGTTGGTGCCAGTCTCCTGCTCGGAAGCACCAGAGGACTTCTTAGCAGTGGTCGTGGAAGCAGCACCCGTATCGGACTTGGAATCGGACTTCTTGTCGGACTTGTTGTCCTTCTTGTCAGACTTCTTCTCGTCCTTCTTATCGGACTTATCGGTGTCCTTCTTGTCGGACTTGTTGTCCTTGGTCTCGGTCTTGGTCGACACCGTCGTCTTGGTCGTCGGCTTATGACCCGGGGCGATAGCGCCGCCGGCCTGCTGGCCCTTCGTGCCGGAGCCGGAACCCGTGCCCGTGCCAGCACCGGAACCGTTGCCAGCGCCACCGTTGCCACCATTAGTGCCAGAACCACCATTGCCGCCAGGGTTAACAGCATTCTTGGTCCACTTGGCATACAGCGTCAGATCGGCCGTCACCGGCATACTGAAGTCATACGCCTGCGTGCAAGCCTCATCGGTGAACCAACCGCCGAAAGTGTAGCCATCGCGCGTCGGATCGGCCGGCTTGACCAGCTTGCCGTCGGCCGTAGTCTGGAAGTCGACCTTAGAACCCTCGCCAGTCTCAAACGAGACCTTAACGCCACCACTCAGCTTGAAAAGCGTGCCGGAATCGTTGATGTAGTAGAGGTTACCCTTGGCATCGCAGGCAATCGGCGAGTCACAGTAATTGTTGTGTCCCGCTGCGCTAAACGCACCGGTCGCCTGTGCGTCACCCATCTTGTAGCGATACACGCCACCGCCCGAGGTGTAGTTCACATAGTCGGAAGTCGCACCATAGTTGACAGTGAAATAAACGTACGTGTCATCCGCCTGGACACTCACGAGCGGTGCGCCCTTAATGCCACCGGCAGGAAGCACGGAGCCATCGGCAGACGAAACCAACGTCGTAGCAAAGTCATTATCAAGGTCGACAATCGCCAGCGCCGAACCGCCAGAAACCTCGCCACCGACAATCAGCTTATTGCCATACAGCGTGGGCATGCAGGCACAACCCGTAAGACCAAGATCGATGACGCGTTCTTCGGAAATGCGCGAAGAGGCCCTTGCGTTTGCGTCCGACAGTGCCAGCACGTGGAGCTTGCCGTCACGCGAGATCACATAGGCATGCTTGCCGTCTTTGGACAGTACACAGCTGGAGTTGACGATGGCACCAACCGAAACGCTGCCGAGCACATCACCCGTCGACTTGCTCAGCATCTCAACGGTACCTGCACTCGTCGGAACCAGAATATAGCCGTCGCCCACTGTAGCGCTCGTCCAGTAGTAGCCCTCATCAGCATTAACATGCTGCCAAGAAACAGCGCCGGTCAGTATATTAATACGCGTCAGATGACCGTTATTGTACGTACTCGTTCCATAGTCGACATCAACGGTGCCAACGTAGAGATAGTTGCCATCGACCGTCAACTGGGAATTTGACTGGGCAGATTTGCTCACAGAGTCAGTGACCCAAACCGTCGTCAGCGTATCGGCCGTCAGAGCCTGGACCGCACCGCCGTCGAGCGGGACGATGACCAAGCCTTTCGTATAAATCGGACGCGTGGTGTAGCCAATCGCAGTCTGAAGGTTCGACTCGGCAAGCACCTTGCCCGACTCGGCGTCGATCTTAAGCAAACGCTTGTTCACGGCAAGGTAAACGTTGCCGTTCACGACAATAGGCTCGCTCGCATTGGGATACGTGGCGCCCGAGTAGGCCCTCCAATCGAACGTCCAAGAGCTTACCAGCGCGCCCGTAGGTGTGGACACGTTCTTGACCACCGCATTGGAATTGCCACTCCAGTCGGCTTTCCAATCGGTCGGGCGCGAAGCGCTCGGATCGACTACGACTTCATCGGGATTAGGAACGGTGTCGCCAGGGGCGTAAGCCCAGACGATTTTGTCGCCCGACTTGAGCACGTAATCGCTATCGAGCTGAGGCCCGGGAACGCCGTTGACAAAGAACGACCATGCACCCGACAGCTCGGTGCCATCAAGCGGGGAGACAAGACTATGAACACCCCAATAACCAAATTGGTCGTACATCTTGGACTCAATGCCAATGGCATCGAAGTAGGCAGCGGAAGCGTCCTTGATCGTCGTGCCCTCGACAAACACCTGCGTCGAAGGATCGGTCCAGCGCTGCGCCTTCTCATCCTTCTTACCGATGATCTCCATTGAAACGGAAACCTGGCCGGGCATGGTTCCATCAAAGCCATAGACCCAGGTAACCTTGTCCCCGGCCTTGAGTGTGTAATTGCCTGCGCCGACATTGGCCGCCTGACCGTTAACGAAGAACTGCCAGCATTTCCAAGTGTTTTCGTTAACTTTCTCGCTCGAAAGCGTCACGGTCTTGTTGAACGGTGAAGTCAGCGACTCGAGATACCAGCCGTACGTGCCTTTCCCCGTTTTGGCGCCAATGCCAGCCTTTTTAAAGGCCTGCTCGGAAAGATCAGCAGCGGTCGCGCCCTCTTCCACCAAAGCTGTCGTGGGCTGCGCCCATGTCTGCTGAGCACCCGAGGTGTCCTGGCCGATAACGGTGCAGCTAACGGAAATCTGATTGGCGGGTGCGGGGTCGCCGTACTTCGAGTAGCACCAGACGACGGAGTCGCCGTCCTTGAGCGTGTAGCCGCCCGCGCCGACCGCGGAGGCGCTGCCGTTGACGAACAGCTGCCAGTACGCGCCGGTCGCCGGGTCGTAGGCGAGCGTGCGGCCCGCGTCGAAGGGCGACGTGATCGAGTTGAGCGCCCAGCCCCAGGAGCCGTTGGGGTCGTAGTCGGCTTTGAGGCCGGCCTGCTTGAAGAGCTGCTCGGAGAGGTCGGCCGCGGTCGAGCCCTCCTTCAGAGCGATCTGCTGCGCGGCGGCCCAGGTCTGCTGGGCGCCCCCGGCGTCGGTGCCGACGACGGAGCACGTGGCCGCGACCTCTTGGCCTGCGGCTTCGGTAGGCTGAGATTCAGCCTCATCGGAAGCGGCTACAACACTTTTGACGTTCTGTTCGGATGAATCCGGCGAAGCAGTAGAAGCCTCGGCTGCAACAGAATCGTCCGACGCTACGCCGTTGCTATCTGCGGCATTCGTCGAAGCGCCATCGTTAACCGACGCATCGCTCGCGTTAGAGCCGGTTTCAGAAACGACACCGTCGGCAGCACCGCCCGCAAGCGCTGCGTCCTCGCCCGGCGTCGCAGCCTGAGCCACAGCCTCGGCAATGCCCTCGGCGCCCTCGGCCCACAGCTGAGCCGGCGTGGTGCCAAAGGCCATCGCGAAGGCCAGGAATGCCACCAGGCCGCGCTTAGCGACACCGCGTGCAATCGCGCCACGGCGATGCAACGAGGCGCGCTCACGCTCGTCCTCAAACATATCCATTTGTCCCCCATTGTCTGTACTTGGATCGTTGCCTTGAGGCTGCCCCACGTCATCGCGCATGTTGCGCCCGAGTTCCCCCATCGGGGTCCCCCTTCCCTCCAGAGCCCTATGCACACCGGCGGCATACGCCGCAGCCGCATGCAAGATGGGAGGCGATCCGACTTAACCTTAACGACTCAGGCACGTCGTCCGATCTGCGACGCGAACATCCCGAGCCAAGAGGAATTACGGTTACTGGTACAGCCGGGGACTTGCACCCCGATTCTCCCAAACGCGCAGGAAAACCGCGCATTCGTGCGTCTCCGCACCACCATCTAGGCCATCGATTATTACCGTCAAAATGTTATCACGCAAAAGGGCCTCGCACGCAGGCGAAGCCCAAGGTAAAAGCTATTGTTTGCGATAGGAAAATGCGGTGACGGTCGCGGCCTCTAGTGCTTGCCGCCGTGACTGTTGAGCCAGATATTGCGGCCCAGCATAAGCGCCAGCACCAGCGCGCTCACGTAGCCCATAAAGCCAATGACCGGGATACCAAACACAACCGGCTCGATGCGCGCGTAGTACACCACCGACGAACCGATAAACAGACCAGCGATCACAATTGCCATCGACATGCGGTCGATAATTCCGCCCAGCTGTCGCAGCGCCTTATCGCTGCTCATGATCTGCGTGTTCACCTTAAGCTGGCCGCGCGTGAGCATGCGCGAAGCCAGGCCCAGATACTCGGCCGCCTCGAGCGAGCCTTTTGCTGCGCGATAGCTGCTCGCGGCAAGATCGCGCCCCATTTCGCGGACGCGCACATAGGTGCTCTTCTCGTTTTTGATGTGCGTCTGGATGATCTGGATCATGTTGACGTTGGGCATGTACTCGGTCAGCAGGCCCTCGAGCGTCACCATGCCACGGGCGAACATCGTCACCACACTCGGCAGCTCAACGTCATTTTTGCGTGCCAGATTGAGCAGCGAGGTCAAAAACTCGCCGATATCCAGGTCCTTAAGATCAAGACCCGCAAAGTCGGCGACGATAAAGTCCAAGTCGGACAAAAAGGCCGAATGGTCGAGCTCGGCCGAGTCGCCGCGCGTCACGGCAAAGCGCATGAGCGAATCCTTGAGCTTGGACACGTCGCCCTCGGCCACGGCAAAGATCATATCCTTGACGATGCCGCGGTCATGGCTCGACATGCGCCCGACCATGCCCAGGTCAATAAAGTAGACAATGCCGTCCTTGAGGATAATGTTTCCCGCATGCGGGTCGGCATGGAAAAAGCCGTCGTCGAGCACCTGCGTCGAGTAGTCCTCGACGATTGCGGCACCGATCTTTTCCAAGTCATAGCCCTCGGCCACCAAGCGTTCAGGATCGGCGATCGAAATGCCGTCGACGTAGTCCATAACCACAACGTGCTCGGTGCACAGGTCCAGATAGGATTTAGGACACGTCACGCCATGAACGCTCTTATGGAACTCGTAGAAGTCGTTGAGGTTTTTGGCCTCGGCCAAAAAGTTGGTCTCCTCGCGAAACGAGGTCCACAACTCCTCGACTACGCCGTGCAGGTCAACAAATTGATCGGTGTTGACGAACTTGGAAACGATACGCACCACCGAGCGGATGATATCGATGTCCTGTGCCATAACCTGCTGCGCACCGGGGCGCTGCACCTTGACGGCCACGTCCTCGCCCGTCACCAGACGAGCGCGGTGCACCTGCGCGAGCGATGCGCTACCAAGCGGATTGGGGTCGATCGCATCGAACATCTCCCCCAGGCGCAGGCCGTATTCTTCTTCCAGACAACTGAGTACGACCTCGTACGGCACCGGCTCCACGTCGGAGCGCAGACGACGCAGCTCGTCGCAAAAGCGTTGCGGCAGAATCTCGGACCGGTTGGCCAGAATCTGCCCCATCTTGACGAACATGGGGCCGAGTTCCTCGAGCAGGCGGCGCAAACGAACCGGCGTGAGGTTATCCCACACACGGTACTTTTTGACCAGGCGAACAATCTGCCCGATGCGTTCGCGACGACCCGCCGGCGTGAGCTGGTATTCCTCGTCCGGCGCCATCGCGTCGGGCTCCTCTGGCACCATATCGACAGCGCGCGGCTTCTTGCGAGCGCCCGAGACGGCGGCGTCGACCTCATCGACAACCGCCGCCTCGTCACCCAAGGGATCTAGATTGTTGTAATCGGTGGTGGAATCTGCCATCTGCGCTGCTACTCGGCCTCTTCGGTATCCTTCGCATCGTCGGGCTCAACGGACTCGACGGGCACCGAGGTCACGTTGTCCTCGACCGAATCGACGATGTCGCGCACATGGGCCAGGAAGGCCGTACGCTCGGGCGCGGTCATAACGCGGACGCGAGCCAGAATGAGCTCGTCGAGCACGCGTTGGGCCGCGGTCTCGCCCTGCATGCCCAAGCGCTCGGTCAGATCGGAGATGGTACCGCCGGCCTGCTCGAACATGTCGGACACGCTGCGGGCGATATCGGGGGTGGCGGTGTCCTTGCGGACCTGCTCGCCTTTGGTGTTAAGGTCGTCGAGGACCTTCTTGCCGCCTTCGACAGCAACGGCGGCAGCGCCAAAGCCCACGTTGATGGCGCCGTTAACAAGCTGATCGAGTTTCATAACCATGGTTGTCTCCAATCACAAACAACTGCATTGGCGTTCTTGTACCCAAGATTGAGTGAAAGCGACAAAGCGTTTTAGCGCTATTCGATCGACGGGAAATCCCTATCTCACGTTGTCGTTCATCGCGAAAGAGTTCTTCATGGCGCAGCTCGTGGTGTAGAGCACCTTGCCCAACAGGGCATCGGTCTCCACGCGCACGAGCTCGGCAAACTCCTCGTTGGCGCGTGCAAGCTCGGCAGGCACCTCGGCCTCGGGCAGAACGGCTACGGCAGCGTCGACGTCATGAATCTGCTTGTGGCCCATGCCGCCGACCTTCTCCTGATAATCCTCGACTGCGCGGCCGCACTCATGGAAGCGGACGTCGGCCAGCGCGCCGATCAGGCGGTTGGCCCAATAGAAATTCTCGGACGTCACGCGAGCCTGCGTGTCGGCAAAGTACTCGGGCATGGTCTCGACGTTGGCGTACAGCGGAACCAGCGCGTTAAACGAGTTGGAGCCAAAGGCCATCCACTGCACGGCGCGGTAGGCCGGATGCGCATAGGGGCGCAGCTGCAGCACAGCGAGCTGGCTGTTGCGGTTGATGCCGATGGGGCGATAGGCGCCACGCGTGGCGGGCGTGCCCTTGCTGCCGTAGCAGTCGTACTCCGTGCCCTGGTAGTGGCTCGAGAGTACGTACTTGATGTCCTCGATGGTCACCTTACGCTCGGGCACGCGGCTCCAGGGGATGTCATCGCTCTCGGGCGTGTAGTCGGCGTCGGGGCCGTCCCACACATCGCTGGGGTTAAGGCAGCGCTGCATGTACCACGCGCGCGGCGTGTTGTAGACATGGTCGCTGTCGCTGTGCGAGCCAAAGGCCTCGCGCGGGTTAAAGACCGTCGCCGGGCCGTCGCCATCGACGCCCAGCGTCAGGTCCAGATGCCACTCGGCCATCCAGGCACGCAGGTCGGCGGAGCACATGTGGTCGGCCTGGGCGCCCTCGGCGTCATCCAGGTCAAAGCTGTCGATACCCAGCTGGTTGGGCATGGTCACATAGGCGTCATCGGGCACGCGCTTGGCGATCCAGTGGTGGCCGCCGATGGTCTCGAGCCACCAGATCTCGTCCACGTCGCTAAAGGCGATGCCGTTGTTCTCGTAGGTGCCATAGCGCTCGAGCAGGTCACCCAGAATGCGTACGCCGTCGCGGGCGGATTTGGCATATGGCAGCACCAGGGTCACCATGTCCTCCTCGCCCAGACCGCCGGGCTGCGCCGGAACATAGCCGTCCTCGTCCTCGTTGCCCTTGGCGGGCACGTAGTCGACGAGCGGGTCGGCGCCGCGAACGCGCTCGTTGGTGGTGAGCGTCTCGGTTGCGGACATGCCCACATTGAGCTCGTTGAAACCGGCCTCGGCCCAGATGCCGTGGCCCGGGACAACATCGGGGACGCTCGTGTAGCGCATGGGGTTATCGGGCAGTTCAACGGTCAGGTGACTCAGGACGCTCGTATAGACGCGCGGCTGCTCGTCGGGATGCACCACGCGCATACGCTTGGGCTCAAACACCCCGTTGGACGAGTCCTCGTTGCGGGCGACAAGCGTCGACCCGTCGTAGCTCGCATTCTTACCAACCAGAATCGTTGTGCACGGCATGCGCATCCTCCTTGAGCGAAGAAATCAAACGATAACAGTGTATCGCTTCGGCGCAGAAAGGGCGAAACCACGGCGCTGGCAACCCCTGTGGTCAAAAAATGCCAAATATGAGTACTGTCACCAATTTAGTAACAGCAATTTTGCTACGCATGGGTGTCGGAAGTCTACATCTGTTCAAAAATTAGGGTGGCGCGCGCAGACGTGGTGTAAGAGCGTCCCGAGGTCCGTCGCTGCAAG
>CABJBO010000035.1 GCA_902363875.1 Coriobacteriaceae bacterium
ACTTGCAGCGACGGACCTCGGGACGCTCTTACACCACGTCTGCGCGCGCCACCTCGGTTCGAGGCCACAGAACGAAAAACGGGGGCACAGGATGAACCTGCGCCCCCGTTTTTGGGTATTGCGGTTGTTTGCCGCCGAATTTACGCCGCTTCGTCGAACTGCGAGTTGTACAGGTCGGCGTAGAAGCCGCCCTGGGCGAGCAACTCGTCGTGTGTGCCCTTCTCGACGATGTCGCCGTCGCGAATCACCAAGATTACGTCGGCGTTGCGGATCGTGGACAGGCGATGCGCGATGACAAAGCTCGTGCGGCCCTGCATCAGCGCATCCATGGCGCGTTGGATGAGCTCCTCGGTTCGGGTGTCCACGTTAGAGGTCGCCTCGTCCAGAATCAGCGCCGGGCGGTCGGCCAAAATGGCGCGGGCAATAGTCACGAGCTGGCGTTGGCCCTGCGACAGGTTAGTGCCTTCCTCGTTGATCATAAAGTCGTAGCCGCCTGCGAGCGTATGGATAAAGTGATCGCAGCGTGCGGCGCGTGCAGCGGCCTCGACCTCGGCATCGCTTGCATCGGGGCGTCCGTAGCGGATGTTCTCGCGGATGGTGCCGTTAAACAGCCAGGTATCCTGCAGCACCATGGCAAACTCGCCGCGAAGTGCCGCGCGGTCCCAGTCGCGCACGTCGATGCCCTCGACACGCAGCGAACCGCCGTCCACGTCATAGAAGCGCTGAAGCAGCTTGATGAGCGTGGTCTTGCCGGCGCCGGTAGGGCCGACGATGGCGATGGTCTGACCGGGCTCGGCCTCGCAGCTAAAGTCGTGGATGATGGTCTTGTCCGGCGTGTAGCCAAACTTGACATGCTCAAACTCCACGTGGCCGGGGCGCTTCTCGGGGATCTGCGCGTCGGCCTTCTGCTCCTCCTCGGGCGCGGCCAGGAACTCAAACACGCGCTCGGTGGCGGCGGCCATCGACTGCATCGTGTTGCTCACGTTGCCCAGCTGCTGCACGGGCTGCGTAAAGTTGCGAACGTACTGGATAAAGCTCTGAATATCGCCAGGCGTGGCATTGCCGGTCAGCGCGAGCTGCGCGCCCACCACGACGACGCCCACGTAGCCCATGTTGCCCACCAAGCTCATAAGCGGCATCATCAGGCCCGACAGGAACTGCGAGCGCCAACCGCTAATAAAGAGGCGGTCGTTTTGGCGGTCGAACTCCTCGATCGAGGCCTCGGCGCGGTCGAACACCTGAATGACGTTCTGGCCGGCAAAATCCTCCTCGATAATGCCGTTGACGGTGCCCAGAACCTGCTGCTGCTCGCGGAAGTACGGCTGTGAGAAGCGAATCATCACCATCAAGATAATCGCGGCTGCCGGCAGCGTGAGCACGGTGACGCCGGTAAGTGGCAGGCTGATCGATAGCATCATGACGAGCACGCCGATAATCTGCGTCACTGACGTGATGAGCTGCGTCACGGACTGGTTGAGGCTCTGACCCAGCGTATCGACGTCGTTGGTGATGCGGCTGAGCACGTCGCCCTTGCTGTGGCCGTTGAAGTAGCTCATCGGCACGACGGCGATCTTGGCGGCGATTTCCTTGCGCATACGGTAACAAATCTTTTGCGTGACGCCGGTCATAAGCCAGCCTTGGATGAGGCTGCAGACAGAGCTTGCCAGATACAGGCAGAGCAAAAAGCCGAGCGTCTTGGCGATCCAGGCAAAGTCGACATCGCCGGTACCGTTGACCTTGGCAACCAGGCCCTCGAACAGCTTGGTCGTAACCTGGCCAAGTACCTTTGGCCCCACAATGTTAAAGATGACCGAGCACACGGCAAAAGCGACGGCGGCAAACACGGCAATCTTGTGCTGGCCGATATAGCCGAGCAGCTGCCTCATGGTGCCCTTAAAGTCCTTGGCCTTTTCGCCGCGACGCATGCCGCCCATGCGGCCCATGGGACCACGCTGGCGGGTGGGCTTGGGAATCTGAGTCTTGGTCTCGTCTGCCATTAGCGCTCGCCTCCTTCCATGACGGCTGCAATTTCTTCTTGGGTAAGCCCCAGCTCCTCGGCGGAAAGCTGCGACTGTGCGATCTCCAGGTACGCCGGGCAGTTGTGCAGCAGCTCCTCGTGCGTGCCGGTGCCCACCACGTGGCCGTCGTCGAGCACGATGATCTGGTCGGCATGCATGATGGTCGCGATGCGCTGGGCCACGACCACGAGCGCCGCGTCGGTGACGTTTTTGGCCAGTTCCTCGCGCAGGCGCGCGTCGGTCTTGTAGTCGAGGGCGCTAAACGAGTCATCGAACACCACAACCTCGGGCTTTTTGGCCAATGCGCGGGCGATGGCCAAGCGCTGGCGCTGACCGCCCGAGACATTGGAGCCGCCCTGGCTGATGGGGGAGTCGTAGCCGTCCTCGCGCTCGGCGATAAAGTCCTCGGCTTGGGCGATGCGCGCGGCCCGGTGCATGTCCTCGTCGCTCACCATGTCGCCGGCAAACTTGAGGTTGCTCTCAACGGTGCCCGAGAATAGACGACCCTGCTGCGGGATGTAACCAATGCGGCGGCGCAGCTCGGAAAGGGTCATGTCACGCACGTCGATGCCGTCGAGCGAAATGCTGCCGCCCGTGACGTCGTACAGGCGCGGAATCAGCTGCACGAGCGTGGACTTGCCCGAGCCCGTGGAGCCGATGATGCCGAGCATCTGACCGGCGTGCGTGGTGAAGTTCACGCCGCTAATGACATCGGCGCGGGCATCGGGATACTGGAAGCTCACGTCGCGGAAAGTGAGCTCACCGTGCGGCGCGCTGGCCGCGGGCAGTTTGGGCGAGGCGGGGTCGTTGATGCTCGTGGGGCAAGTGATGACCTCTTCCACGCGCTCGGCTGCGACCTCGGCACGGGGCAGGATAACCGAAACCATGGTGAGGATCATAAACGCCATGACGATCTGCATGGTATAGGAGATAAACGCCATCATGTTGCCGACCTGCATCACGCCGTCGGACACACCCTGTGCGCCAAACCAGACGATAAGCACGGTGATGCAGTTCATGACGAGCATCATGAGCGGCATCATAAAGCTCATAGCTCGGTTGGTGTAGAGCTGCGTGGTCATCAGATCGAGCGATGCCTTGTCAAAACGCTCGAGCTCATGCTCCTCGCGGTTGAACGAGCGGATGGGCATAAGACCGTCGAGCAGCTCGCGGGCGGTGAGGTTCACGCGGTCCACAAAGCTCTGCATCTTTTTGAACTTGGGCATGGTAAGGCCCATGAGCACGCCGACGACGGCCGAGACCGCGATGATGGCCACGGCGATGGTCCACTCCAGGCCGGTGTGGTTGGCCAGGACGCGCATGACCGCGACAACACCCATGACAGGCGCCATGAGGCACATGCGGATAAACAGAGTTGCTGCCATCTGGATCTGCTGAATGTCGTTGGTGCAGCGGGTGATGAGCGAGGCCTGGCTAAACTTGCCCACCTCGGCCGGCGAAAAGTGCATGACCTTGTTGAAGGTCTCGCGGCGCAGGTCGCGGGCGATGGAACAGGCGGTGCGCGAAGCCACGGCGCCGGTCAGGATGGTGGCGACGAGCGACACCAGGCACAGGCCAAACATCGTGGTGGCCATGCGGCCCAGGTAGGCGTTCTGTACGTCGGCGGGGTCGATGCCCTGCGCCTTGTACTCGTCCTGCACGTAGGTCACGGCGCGCTGTGTAACGATGGAACCCGACATGGAGCCCATTTTGTCCGCCATCTCGTTGGCACCTTCGACGAGCTTGCCCTGATCAATCAGGCCACCTTCAATGCCAAGACGCAGGCTCTTCATGGTGATCTTGCCGCCGTCGGCATCAATCTGCTTTTGCATGTTCTGCGCCGCTGCGGCTTTCTGCTGCATATCGGCGAGTTGCTCGGGCGTCATCGCCGCCATCTGCTCGGGGGTGGGCATGGCCTGGGCGGCGCTGTTGCCTTTTTCGTTGGACGTGCCCATCATGTCGCCCATGGAGCTGGCGTCGATGCCCTGGCTGAGCGAAAGGACGACGGTCTCGGGCAGGCTCATGATGTCGGCAATCTTGCCGCCGTCGGCGCGCTCCTCCTCGGTGCCCTTGTACGTTCGAATGCCGTTGTTGTCCGCCTTGCTAAACACGGCATCCACAGCTTTGGCGTCCTTGGCGCCCATAAAGAGCTCGAGGTCATCGAGCGATTCGGCGCGAATGGTGTCGGGCACGGGCGAGGCGATGCCGCCTTGCTGCACGCCCACATCGACGATGTCACTCATATACGTAGGCAGCGCTAGGTCGGCGTTGCAGCTGATTACGATAAGTACGATAGCCGTGAGCAGCGCCAGGACATGCTTTTTAAAGAGCTTGAGAATCCTCACTCGGCATCTCTCCTTTCGTGATTGCGATCGATAATTTCGTTGGCTCGCCTTAGAAGGCGCACCATCTCTTGGGTATCCGTTTCGCCGAGCTGCTCGAGAAAGGCCGCGGTGCGGTCCTCGAATTCCCGACGTTTGATTTCGAGGTCTTGTCGGCCTTTGTCGGTCACCGTGACGTGTACGCGACGACGGTCGGTTTTTGAGTGCTCGCGCTCGATCCAGCCCTTGCCCTCGAGGGCGCGCAGGATGTTGGCGATGCGGGCGCTCGAGACCCAAGCGCGATCGGCGAGTTCGCTCGGCGTAAGCGAACCGCCGGCGAGCATGAGAGCGCGCATGACAGCCATCTCGCCGCCGAGAGCTTTGTCCGCAAAGCGCGAAATGCGCTGATGCATGCTGCCAAACTCAGTTAAGAGCTGACGCCCAAGCTCATGGAAATCGGTATCTTCCACCGAAAACCCCTAACACTAGAAACTATTTTTGGTGAAAGATGATACCCCTGTATGCACACCTTATGCGGTAGATTTTGGGACATGCCTAGAAAACTCTCCGTACACCGTCGGTACCAGCAAAGTTGGGGGCAGATCGTTAGACATGTCCTAAAGCCTACTCAGAGGCACTTTACTCTGCTAAAGCTGGCATAACAGCTAGAGTGAAGGACGTATAAAGGCAAGGGGAAATATCAAGCGAATCGGTGAACGGTAGCTGATGGTGGGAGCGTTTCCTGCGGATTTGTTAAAAACAACCTTATGGTATAAAAAAAGAAACATATAACAGCCCTGATGAAGGGGGTGGCTATGTTATCCTTCTCAAACGGGTGAAATCTTGGGTTTTGGGTTGCAGTTCCAAGGTGGACAAACGTTTTTCCCTGTACCAACGTGTGGTGAAGAACGGAAGAAGCCGGTAGTGCAAGCCGATAATTCAAGAATTCAATAAGCAGCGGTGTGAGAGAGCGCCGCATTACACGTAACTAGGAGCGTGGTTACACAATGCAGGAGGCATGGGAAGGCTTCAAGGAAGGCATCTGGACGGGAGAGGTTGACGTCCGAGACTTCATCCAGAAGAACTACACCCCCTACGAGGGCGACGAGTCGTTCCTCGCCGGCCCGACCGAGCGTACCAAGGAGCTGTGGGGCGAGGTTCTCGACCTGCTGCTCAAGGAGCGCGAGCAGGGCGGCGTCCTCGATATGGACACCAAGACCGTCACAGGTATCGTGAGCCACCCCGCTGGCTACATCGATAACGCCCACCGCGAGATGGAGACCATCGTCGGCCTCCAGACCGACAAGCCGCTCAAGCGCGCGCTGCACGTCAACGGCGGTATCCGCATCGCTTGCCAGGCTGCCAGCCAGCACGGCTACAAGATCGACGAGAACGTTGTCGAGCGCTACACCTTCGAGCGCAAGACTCACAACGCCGGCGTCTTCGATGTCTACACCCCCGAGATGCGCGCCTGCCGCTCGGCCCACATCATCACCGGTCTGCCCGATGGCTATGGCCGCGGCCGCATCATCGGCGACTACCGTCGTGTCGCCCTGTACGGTGTCGACTACCTGATCAAGGACAAGGAGGCCCAGAAGGCTTCCACCCCGACGGTCATGACCGCCGACAACATCCGCGATCGTGAGGAGCTGCAGGAGCAGATCCGCGCCCTCGGCGAGCTCAAGATGATGGCCGAGACCTATGGTTTCGACATTTCCAACCCTGCTACCAACACGCAGGAGGCCATCCAGTGGATGTACTTCGCCTACCTCGCTTCCGTCAAGGAGCAGAACGGCGCCGCTATGTCCATCGGCCGTACCTCCACGTTCATCGACATCTACGCTGAGCGCGACCTTGCCAACGGTACCTTCACCGAGGAGCAGATCCAGGAGTTCGTGGATCACTTCATCATGAAGCTCCGCATGGTCAAGTTTGCCCGTACCCCCGAGTACCAGGCCCTGTTTACCGGCGATCCGCAGTGGGTCACCGAGTCCATCGGCGGCATGGGTGTTGACGGCCGTACGCTCGTTACCAAGATGAGCTACCGCTACCTGCACACGCTCGAGAACATGGGCACCAGCCCCGAGCCCAACATGACCGTTCTGTGGTCGACCCGTCTGCCCGAGAACTTCAAGAAGTTCTGCGCCAAGACTTCTGTCGCCAGCTCCTCGATCCAGTACGAGAACGACGACCTCATGCGCGTCTACCACGGCGACGACTACGGCATTGCCTGCTGCGTGTCCTCCATGCGCATCGGCAAGGAGATGCAGTTCTTCGGCGCCCGCGCCAACCTGGCCAAGTGCCTGCTGTACGCACTCAACGGCGGTGTTGACGAGGTCTCCAAGAAGCAGGTCGGCCCCAAGTATCGCGCCGTCGAGGGCGATACGCTCGATTACGACGACGTCGTGGCCAAGTACAACGACATGATGAAGTGGCTCGCTGGCGTGTACGTCAACTCGCTGAACATCATTCACTACATGCACGACAAGTATTGCTACGAGCGCATCCAGATGGCTCTACACGACAAGCATGTGCACCGCTGGTTCGCTACGGGCATTGCTGGCCTTTCCGTCGTGGCTGACTCCCTGTCCGCCATCAAGTACGCCAAGGTCCACCCCGTCCGCGACGAGAACGGCATCATTGTCGACTTCGAGACCGAGGGCGAGTTCCCCAAGTACGGTAACGACGACGACCGCGTCGACCAGATCGCTCACGACGTTGTGCACCAGTTCATGGAGTACATCCGCATGAACGACACCTACCGCAACTCCGTGCCCACGACCTCGGTTCTGACCATCACCTCCAACGTCGTGTACGGCAAGAAGACCGGCTCCACCCCCGACGGCCGCAAGGCTGGCCAGCCGTTCGCCCCGGGTGCTAACCCCATGCACAAGCGCGATAGCCACGGCGCCATCGCTTCGCTGTCTTCGGTTTCCAAGCTCCCGTTCCGCGATGCTCAGGACGGCATCTCCAACACCTTCTCCATCATCCCGGGTGCGCTCGGCAAGGAGGACCAGGTGTTCTTTGGCGATATCGACCTTGATCAGCTGGGCGAGTAACTATTGTTAGTGCTATACTAACAATAACGATTACTGATTAGCGCGCCGGTTTCGGCCGGCGCCTATCAATCGAAGGAGACACATTATGAAGGTTTCTGAAGTTTCCGAGACTCAGGCCGATAACCTGGTCCACATGCTCGACGCTTACGCCGAGAAGGGTGGCCACCACCTGAACATCAACGTCTTCAACCGTGAGACGCTGCTCGACGCTCAGGCTCACCCCGAGAAGTACCCGCAGCTGACCATTCGCGTTTCCGGCTACGCCGTGAACTTCCACACGCTTACCAAGGAGCAGCAGGACGAGGTCATTTCGCGCACCTTCCACAACAAGTTCTAAAGGGGTTTAACTCCCGCAGGATCGCCGGGGCTGTTTGGGCTACCTCCCAAAACGTCCTCGGACATGCAAGAAGCCCTCGCTGCGCACTTCGTGCGGCGAGGGCTTCTTGCGTCCTGCGGAATATTTTGGGAGGTAGCCCAAACAGCCCCGGCGGGGTCCTGTGTAGTCACCCTTTAGGCGGAACTCTCCTAATTATTTGGATGAGTCGTTTACTTACTTGTACTGTTACCGTCTTCCCACTGTTGTTGGGGTATGCTTTGTTCGTATGTAAACGTATGACATGTTGATGAGGGGAGGGTGCTATGGCTCGCGAGGGTGCTCGTTCTAAGGATTCTGCTAAGCCTGGCATCAAGGAAGTTGCAGCGGTGGCGGGGGTTTCGCCTACTACGGTATCTCGCGTGCTTAATAATCGCGGCTATATTAGCCAAGAGACCCGCGATAAGGTCCATGCCGCGATGGAGCGTATCAACTATACGCCCAACGATATCGCCCGTGCCATGCTCAACGGTCGCCTGAATCTAATCGGTATGATCGTTCCCTATGTCAGCAGCCCGTTTCATGCACAAGCGGTCCAAGCCGTTGAGCGTACCCTGGCCGAAAACGGTTTTAAGATGTTGCTGTGCAATAGCGCCAATCGACCTGATCTTGAGCGTTCTTATATCGATATGCTTCGGCGCAATATGGTTGATGGCGTCATCGTCAACTCGCTTAATATCGGTGCCGAGGCGTATGCCGAGATGGGCTTGAGTCTGGTTGGTATCGACTGCGACCTTGGCGAGGCCTCTGTTCAGATTGCGAGCGACAGCTATAGCATCGGCGAACTTGCCACGCGTCGCCTGATCGATGACGGGTGTTCGCGCATCTTGTGCCTGCGCAACAATAGCCGCATGCGTATGCCTGCCAATAAGCGTACCGATGCCTACCACGATGTTGTGGAGCAGGCCGGTTTGCCCGCGCTTGTCCGTGAGGTCGAGTTCGTTAAGTCCGACGACGAAAAGAGCGCGGTCGTTGCGAAGATCCTCGATGAGAACCCCGATATTGACGGCATCTTTGCGGGAGACGACACGATGGCGGCCATCTGTCTCAACGTGATGAAGCAACGCGGCTTGAGCGCTCCGGACGATATTAAGGTCGTGGGCGCGGATGGTGCCCGCCGCACCATGACGTTTATGCCTGACTTAACAACCGTACGCCAAGATATCGATCGCATCGGAGAGCTCGCGGCGCAATCCATCATCGCTCTTATTAACGGCGATAAGCCCGGATCGAATATCAAACTCCCCGTTGAACTCATTGAGGGCAAAACCGCGTAGTTCATCCCGTGCCAAAAGAATTCCTCAAACGCCTCTGATGACCGTTCGCCGGCATATGTCAACCGTTTGCCGACGACTGGAACTGCGAAAAGACGTATTGGTGTGAAAACGTTTGACATATGAAAACGATTGACATATCTTGCAGTTGTACCGAGTTAGTATCTTGCGGGAAAGGAAGTCTCGGATGCACAAGGTGTATTACCAGCCTGAGGGAATTTGGGTAGGCGACATCATGCCGTACGGCGAGGACGGCACGTTCTATCTCTATCACCAGCGTGACACGCGTAACCCCGGACCTTTCGGAGAGCCGTTTGGCTGGGCGCTCGCTACGACCAAGGACTTCGTCAATTACAAAGACTTTGGCGAGAGCCTTGAGCGTGGCGGCGACGAGGAAGTCGACCAGTATGTTTATGCCGGCACGGTGTTTAAGGTGGGCGACAAGTACCATGCGCTCTACACTGGTTGCAATCGCGATAAGGTCCGCGCACGTTTGATGAAGCAGGTTCTTCTTCACGCAACGAGTGACGACGCCGTCAAGTGGGAGAAGAACATCGCCGAGACGCTGCTTCCGCCCCAAGAGGGTTACGATGACCGCAACTGGCGCGATCCCTTTGTGCTTTGGGATGAGGAGAACGAAGAGTACATGCTCATCCTCGGCACGCGTGTGGGCGAGGACAAGCGTCTGATGACCGGTCGTCTGGTCAAGTTCACCTCCAAGGACCTGGATACCTGGGAGTTCCAGGGCGACTGGTGGAATCCGGGCCTGTACACCATGTTTGAGATGCCTGATCTCTTTAAGATGGGCGACTGGTGGTATCTGGTGTTCTCTGAGTACAGCGATGGCAACAAGACCCGTTACCGCATGTCTCGCTCTATCAACGGTCCCTGGATTACTCCTGCGGACGATTCCTTCGATGGCCGCGCGTACTATGCCGCACGTACCGCATTTGATGGCGAGCGCCGCGTTCTCTTTGGTTGGGTTCCTACGCGTGACGAGGGCGGCGACCCCAGCTCTTACCTGTGGGGTGGCACCTTTATGCCCCTCGAGATCGTTCAGCGTGCCGACGGAACGCTTGGCACCAAACTCCCCGACAGCATGCTTGGCGCCTTTGGCGAGGCTAAGGCAGTCGAGGCCTTTGAGCTTTCCTGCGAGTCGGGCAAGGTCGAGCAGGTGCTCGCTGCGGATGCCGGTTCCACCTATATGCTCGACGCCGACATCGAGCTCGCCGGTGACGCTGCCGGCTTCTCGGTGAAGCTCGCCGAGGACGCCGAGTCTGGTCTTGCCTATGAGTTCCGCGCTAACCTGCGTGTGGGCAAGCTCGAGTTTACGGCGGCCCCCCAGTATCCGTGGTTCCAGGTCAACAACATGGGCCTCGAGCGTCCGTTGTTCTTTAAGGGCGAGGGCACTCATCATGTGCGCCTGGTCGTTGACGACGATATCGCGACCATCTTTGTCGATGATGTTGCGCTTAACGCTCGCTTCTGCAATAAGCAGGGCCAGGGTGTGGCGCTGACGGTCACCGACGGTACGGTCAAGTGCGCAAATGCAACGATCGCATCTCTGTAATGGCCACAAAACGTCTTATGATTTCGTAAGGGAATGGAGAGGAACATGGACTACAAAGTAGTGTCTCAGCAAGTCGTCGATAACGTCGGCGGTCTGGATAACATCGAGGGTGCCACGCATTGCGTTACGCGTCTGCGTCTGGTGCTCAAGGATACGAGCAAGTACAACAAGGCCGAGCTCGAGAACATCGATGGCGTCAAGGGCGTGCTGTACAACAGCGGCCAGCTCATGATCATCTTCGGTACCGGTACCGTAAACAAGGTCTATGATGAGTTTATGGCTCTGACGGGCGTTAAGGAGATCAGTGCTTCCGAGGTCAAGGGCGCCGAGGCGGACAAGAAGGGCAAGTTCTTCTCGGTCCTCAAGGTATTCTCGGACATCTTTATCCCCATCATTCCCGCTTTCGTCGGCGCTGCTATCATCATCGGCCTTAAGTCGCTGATCGTTGCCAACGGCCTCTTTGGCATGGAGGGCAGCCTTGCCGACCACAGCGAGTTCCTCAAGAACCTCGCAAGCTTCTTTGCCATTATCGCTACCACCTTCGATTACCTGCCTGTCCTGGTGATGTACAGCGCGGTCAAGCGTTTTGGCGGCAACCCGATCCTAGGTATCCTCGTCGGCATCGTCATGGTTCATCCGAGCCTTATGAACCGCAACGCGTTCGTTATGGACCCGACGGGTGCTGAGTATTGGAACTTTGGTCCGCTCTCCATTCCCATGGTTGCTTTCCAGGGCGGCGTGTTCCCCGCAATCCTGACCGCCTGGTTCATGGCCAAGGTCGAGAAGATTGCCCAGAAGTACATCCCCGAGGTCGTCTCGTTCGTCTTTGTCCCGACCGTTACCCTGATTCTTGCCAACGTCGCCCTGTTCACCGTGTTCGGCCCGCTCGGCAACCTGATTGGCGACGTCCTTGCCGGCGTAATCGATGTCCTGTACAACAGGATGGGCGTCTTTGGTGCCTTCGTCTTTGCCGCGTTCCTGCAGCCGCTCGTCGTTACCGGTACGCACCAGTTCATTCAGGGTATCGAGGCTAATCTCGTTGCCACGACCGGCTTCAACTACATCCAGGCCATCTGGTCCGTTTCCATCATCGCCCAGGGCGGCGGCGCCATCGGCATGTATCTCATTCACAAGAAGCATTCCAAAGAGCGCAACATCTGCATGTCGTCCTTTATCCCGACGCTGGTCGGAATCTCCGAGCCCGCTATCTTTGCTGCAAACATGCGCTACTCGATCATTCCGTTCATCTGCGCTTGCATCGGTGCAGGCTGCGGCGGTGCCTTCGTGAAGCTCTTTGAGGTGCGCGCTATCGGCCAGGGTCTGACCGGCGTACTTGGCCTGCTCATCGTCACGCCCGAGACCCTCGTGTGGTATGTGGCTGGCAATCTGATCGCTTTCTTCGTCCCGATCATCCTGATCTTTGCCTACAACAAGGCAAAGGGCGTTCCGACCACCGATGAAGAGGGTGCAGGCGCCGGCTTTGATGTCAGCTTCTAATCCAGATCCGTCAAGGTAATGTACGGGTCGACCTGTTGGAGAAGGGCGTTTGGCTCGCATGGGCCGGGCGTCCTTCTCCTCTACAAGAAGGACGATTGAATGTTCGATCAAAAACATAAGGTGACGCGCTCGGACTACGAGCTGTGGCGTGCCGGGCAGGATGAGACTGCGGCTCGCATCGCGGCTGACTCCGATAGACTTCTGTTCCATGCGGAGCCCGAGCTTGGCTGGCTCAATGATCCCAACGGTTTGGTGCAGGTTGGTGATACATACCACATCTATCACCAATACGATCCGTTTGATGCCGCGCACGGCGGACCGGTGCTGTGGAATCATCTGACGACGAAGGACTTTGTGACGTACGAGAACCGCGGTCCCGCGCTATTCCCCGATTCAGATCTAGACTCGAGCGGTGCGTATTCGGGGTCTGCATTTATGCACGACGGCAAGATTCACTACTTCTATACCGGTAACGTCAAGCATTTTGACCGCGATGATTATGACTATGTGCTGACAGGGCGCGACCAAAATCAGATTCACATGGTTACCGAGAACCCCGATAAATTGGGGGAGAAGCACATAGCTGTTGGTCCGGTCGATTACCCCGACGATATTAGTACGCACGTGCGCGACCCCAAGATCCTGGAGCACGACGGTATCTACTATATGGTTCTTGGTGCTCGTACGAAAGACGACCGCGGTTGCGTGCTCGTCTATACCTCGCACGATCTTGAGTGCTGGAAATATGCGACGCGTATTGAGCTCGGCGAGAAGTTCGGTTTTATGTGGGAGTGCCCCGATCTGTTTGAGCTTGATGGCGAGCTTATTCTCGTTTGCTGTCCGCAGGGCGTGCCCGCCGATGGTTGGCGTTACCAAAACCCGCATCAGTGCGTGTGGTTTCGTATTGAGGCCGATTGGGAGGCGCCTAGCTTTAAAATCGCCGGGCAGGGTATGCCCCCGATGGTCGATGCGGGTCTTGACTTCTATGCCCCTCAATCATTTGCAGATGCCGACGGTCGACGGATTATGATCGGTTGGGCCGGCTGCCCCGATGCAACGGCTCAAAACCCGACGGTGGAACGCGGATGGCAGTGCGCGCTTACCGTGCCGAGGGTGCTGAATATGCGCGACGGTAAGCTCTGTCAGTGGCCCGCGCGCGAGGTTGAGCAACTGCGCAAGGAGCGTGTTTCGGTGACCGCCGGAGAGACCGTCGGCTCTCCTGGTCGACTGTTTGATGCCGTCGTGTCGTGCCGGGGGACGAAGTCCATTGAGCTGGAAGTTCGTGAGGGCGTTGTCGTGTGCTTTGCCAACGGAATGCTCACACTTGATATGGGCGATGAGGGCTATGGACGCGACAAGAGGTCGGTTGAGCTCGACGAGCTTTACTGCCTGCGAGTCCTTTCGGATGCCACGATGCTCGAGGTATTTGTCAACGACGGCGAGGTTGCGCTTACGAGCCGCACCTATTCGTCTGCGGCGCCGGCGATGCAGTTGCGCGCCGAGGGCGACGCCTCGATGGAGTTTTACCGTCTGGCTCGCTAGCCGCATTGTGAGTGACCATGGCGTTTTGGATACACAGGCTTTCTTGGTGGCTACCGTTTATCGCATATAGCTACCGTTTGCGGAGTAAGTAACACTCATTACCAAACCGTGTAGAATCTCATGCAAGCACGGAGTATTTCAGGGAGACGCTGTCCTTTGTTGTGGCGAAGGGCGGCGTCTCTCTGGTGCTTGGGAGTCGTTGTTCAATTGGGCGACGGGCGTGCGCGCGTAATAAATAACCAACGTCGAGATGGGTCGTGATGATAATGGGCAAGTACGTAATCGTGGTTGAGTCTGGTTCGGATGTGACGCCGGAGCTCTGCGAGCGCTATGGCATCGTGCGCGTGCCCATGCATGTCACGATTGGTGACGAGACCGTCGAAGACGGCTCGATCGATCCGCTTGAGATTTATTCGCGCTGCAACGAGTTTGGCGTGATGCCCAAGACCAGTGGCTGCGCGCCTGCGGATTTTGCTCACGTGTACGACCGCATCCATGCCGAGCAGCCCGACGCGACCATTTTGCATCTCGCATATTCCGAGGCCACGACCTGCTCGCATCAGTCCTCCAAGATTGCAGCTAAGGGCCGCGACTACGTCTTCTCTATGGACACGCGTTTTGTTTCGGTTGGCCAGTCGCTCGTTGCCGTCGAGACCGCCAAATACATCGAGGCTCACCCCGATGCCACCGTCGATGAGATTTTTGCTTTTACGAACTCCGTCATGGACCGCGTGCTGCTGGGCTTTGTTCCTACCGACCTTGCCTTCCTTAAGGCGGGCGGTCGCTTGTCTAACGCCGCGTTCCTGGGCGCTCATCTGCTCAAGATTAAGCCCTGCATTGAGGTGACGGGTGGCAAGTTCGTGGCGACCAAGAAGCTCCGCGGCTCCATGCTCAAATGCGCCCGTGCCTTTATTGACCACATGGTTGCCAAGGGCGATATTGATTACTCGCACATTGGCTTGGCGTATTCGGTGGGCCTTTCCCAGGAGCTGCGCGACGACATGGAAGTCTATGCGCACGACCTGGGCTTTGAGGACGTTACCTGGACGCAGGTTGGCGGCGTCATCTCGAGCCATTGCGGCCCGACCGCCTTCGGCGCGGTGCTCACGCTTAAGGCGTAAAGGCCGCAGGCGAGCGTTCTCCAGCCTGACATCTCGACGTAGCCCCCCAGCCATGGTGATGGGGGATAGATTAAAACGTGCCGTTCTAGTCCGAGACGTTTAAACGCAAACGCATGGGCTAGAATGGCTCTGGCATTTTAATTGGTTGCATCCAAGGAGAGGCAAGGTAGCGCGAATGGCAGAAATGACGCTTGAGGGTGTGGATGCTCATCCCGAGGACTCTGCGTATGCCCTGGGTCGCGTGCATTCGATCGAGACGATGGGAACGGTCGACGGACCCGGCATCCGCTTTGTGGTGTTTGTTCAGGGCTGTCCCATGCGCTGCGCGTATTGCCACAATCCCGATACCTGGTCTGTTAACGGCGGCACGATGGTGACCGTCGAGCATCTCATGGACGAGTTCCAGAGCAACCATGAGTTCTACCGTAGCGGCGGCATTACCGTTTCGGGCGGCGAACCGCTCCTGCAGCCCGAGTTTTTGGCCGACCTGTTCCGTGCAATGCACAACAACCCCGATGGCCGCGTACACACCTGCCTAGACAGCTGTGGCTATGCATTTGATCCCAAGCATCCGGAGAAGTTCGATGCTGTTCTCAACGAGACCGATATGGTGCTGCTCGACATCAAGCATGCCGATCCGGTTGAGCATAAAAAGCTGACCGGTTGCGATCCTGCGCGCATCCTGGCGTTTGGCGATGAGCTTGCCCGTCGCAAGATTAAGGTTGTTATTCGCCACGTGGTGGTGCCGGGTATCACCGATACGGCGGAGGAATGCGAGAAGCTCGGTCGCCTGATCGCTCCATGGCACAACGTGGTGGGCCTGGAAATGCTGCCGTATCACACGATGGGTGTCGTCAAGTACGAGCAGCTGGGTATTCCCTATAAGCTCGAGGGCGTGCCCCAGATGGATACCGCGCGCATGCCCGAGCTGCGCAACGCCGTCATGGCCGGCATGAAAAAGCGCCGTGCGGAGCTCAGGTCGGCCATTGGCTAACAAGCCCGTCCCAAATTGACTACCCTTTAAGATGTGCAACAAGGTGGGTTGGGTCAGCGAGGATGGTTACTATTCGACATGCGATGCGGGCCTTATCGACATCGATGGCCGTACCTATGTCATGAGCGTCATGACATCGATGCCGTGGAGCGACCGCTCGAGCGAGGTTACGGCCGCGATTGCAAAGGCTCTGTTTGATACGCGAGCTGCACTGGCTTAGCGTGTTCGTTTGGCGAGGTCAAACAAAATGCTGGTACCATACCGTGGTTGAGAATTTCGTATAGGTTTGGGGAATGGTATGGCTACCATCGCGATTATCGGTGCGCTCGAAAAAGAGATCATGCAGATTAAGGAAGAGCTGAGCGACGTTTGCGAGGCGCGGGAGGCAGGCTTGACCGTTGTGAGCGGTGAGCTCGACGGTCTGACAGTTGTCGCCACAACGGCGGGCATGGGCACGGTGAACGCCGCCGCTGCAACACAGCACCTCATTAGCAAGTATGCTCCGCAGGCTGTTGTGTTTTCGGGCATTGCGGGCGGTTTGAACCCCAAGCTCCATATCGACGACGTGGTCATTGGCAAACGCCTACGCTATCTGGATACCGATACCGCGCTTATCGCCGAGTCCGCACCGGGGCTCGAGGAGTTTGGCTCGACACCCGCGCTGGTCGATATTGCCGTCGACGTGCTTGCTGAGCGTGGGTTTGTTGATGCTTCGACAAATGCAGCCGCTTCGAACGAGGGAGCCAAACAATTCCTGGTCGGCACGATTGCCACGGGTAACCGCTTTGTGACGGGCACCGCCATGCGCAACGACGCTATCGAGGCGACGCATGCCGATTGTGTCGGCATGGAGGGCGCGGCAATTGCCCATGTCGCAACCAAAAATGGTGTCGATTGCCTGGTGTTGCGCGCTATCAGCGATAATTGTGACGAGGCGTACGATGCAATTTGCGACCGAGAGTTCGATCTGTTCGAGTACGCGCGTGTCGCAAGTGACATCACGCTCGATATCGTCCGCCGCATTGCTGCTGCGCAATAGCGCGCTCTTTTGTAAGAACCTACGACCAAGGAGTGTCCATGGCCGATTCCATTAACTACCAGCTTGCCAAGTTCGTCGCCAGCTACGGCAAGGTTTCGCAGATTCCCGAGTCCACCTGCCCCGAGGTGAGCTTTGTCGGCCGCTCCAACGTGGGCAAGTCGTCGATTATGAACAAGCTCTTTGGCCGCAAGAACCTGGTCAAGGTTTCCAGTACGCCGGGCAAGACGAGCAACATCAACTTCTTTGAGGTCGACGACGTGCATTTCGTGGACCTGCCGGGTTACGGTTTCGCCCGTCGCTCCAAGGCCGAGCGCGACCGCTGGGCCGAGCTTATTGGCGACTTCTTTGACTCCGAGCGCAGCTTTAACCTGGTCGTATCGCTGGTTGACATTCGTCACGACCCCAGCAAGCTCGACCATGACATGATCGACTACCTGCAGGGCAACGAGTTCAACTTTATCGTTTGCCTCACCAAAGCCGACAAGCTCAGCCGCACCCAGCAGGCCCGCCAGGCAGCAGCCATCAAAAAGCAGCTCAACGTCCCGGCCGAGAACGTAATCATCACAAGCTCCCAGACCGGTACCGGTATCGACGAACTCAAAAAGCGCATCGCAGAGGCCTGCCTCTAGTAAGGGCTCCAGCCTAGCAAGAGCCCCTACCAATAAAAGGCCATAATTTCAGCCCGGCGCCCCTTCAAAGCGTGGGTCCCTGTAGACATCGCTAGTCACGTTACCATAGGGCCACCCAGGGGCATCCCCTTAAAAACATTCCGCACTGATATCTTCTGTATTGAAGACGTCGATGATGCACCCGTAT
>CABJBO010000036.1:0-16151 GCA_902363875.1 Coriobacteriaceae bacterium
CAGCCATAAAAAAGCCTCCCATTTCTTGTGTCCAAGAAATGGGAGGCAGTTCAATGGCCGGGGCTTTTTCTAATCGCAAACAGGATAAAGGCACTCAAACGAAATAGGTAGCCGGGCCAATGCGACACTCAGTGACCATGAGGCGGCGTCTTCCGCGCCCGCGCGGATCCAAGCCGACTCGTTCACGGACTGCGGAATTGACACGACCGCCAAAACCGAAGACCAGACTTGGATAAGGGTCGATGGCGTATCGTGTCATCGACCCTTTCCTTGCCCGCGTCACTCATTCTCGATACTGTCGAAACCCTCGATTTGCAGATGGACGCCGTTTCGGTCGGCCTCCATACGGAGCGCTGCGAGCGCTTCCATGATTTCAGAGAACGCCGAGACCTCTTTCTCCAAAACCGCCTTGGCTTCATCTTGGTTGAATGCCCTCGCGCCTTTGGAGTTCAGGAATCTCATGAACTGATTCAGGTTCGTCCCCTGCTTCGCGAGTTCGTGTGCCGCCATTCTCAAAGGGCCCGTGTCAATGACCTTGATTGTCTCATCGTCGGAATTGGCGAGGAGTTTTCGGGCGTACTCGGAAACTGTCATGCCGTTTTTGTCGGCTTTTCGCTTGAGGATTTCCTTCTCGCGCTCCGTCATGCGCACCTCGACGCGCGCCCCTTTTCTTCGCATGCCGATTTCGACTCCTCCCGTTTTCCAAAAACAAGCTACTAGCGCATGGCGCCGCCGCGTTTGCTGGTAGCGTAAAATCAGACGGCGGTCATGCCGGCTGCCGAAAACAGGCAATCCGAAATTGCCAGTTTTTCAAAGCGCGAGAACCCTCCCGTCAAGGCCACTAAGGCCGCTCGGGAGCAAGATGGAAATGAAGGAAAAGTCCACAACAGTGGACTTTGTCCGTACACTTCCCAAATCTTGCAACTCGGAGAGCGGCTCTAGCCGGTGAGCACTGCTGTTAAGCAGCGCGAGAGCCTTCCCGGGTTGAAAATAGGAGTGCCGCCGCCCCTATTTTCAACCCGGGAAGGCGGGCCTCCCGAGACTTGCAGGGCAATCAAGCGAGCGGTGTGGACGGCGGGCCGGCATCGCCGGCAACGATGCTGGGCATCATCTGACGGCAAAACACCTCGGTCCTCGAAATCGGTCATCACAAGCATAGGGACATCGCAGACGCACTCCCGAATCAAACGAAGCCCGCACGGAAACCTCGATTCCCTCGACACCCAGAACCACCCCCTAGAGTGACCTTGATACCTTCCCCTAAACATAGGACCGCAAATCCGGATACAATTCGATTGCCAGGCGCTCGGCCTCATCCCGGCTCATTCCCCTACTTCCCGAGATGGGGCCAGCGTGCTCAGCAGGTGACTGCACGAACCACTCGCCCTCCTTCTTGTCAGAACTTGTGATGAGACCAATCCTGAGGCCCTTGCGTCCATTCGTGCCGTTTCCGGAATCTACGGCTTGCGCCTTTTCGGGGTAATGCCCCTCCCGCTCGTTCCAGGCGCGAAGCTTAGACCGCCAGTCGCGAATAGGACTGCCGTTCTTGTCGCGCCACCCGCTGGAGTTGTAGTAGTCGAAATACCTTTCGGGAGAGACAATCAGACCACATTGCTCGCAGTAGGCCCTCACTTCATCGAGAGTCGGAGCGCGGGCTCTTCCGCTTTCCTCGAAACCAAACCCTGCCCCATCCCTAGTTCTAGAGCTTAATGTAGCTCTTTCTTTATCTATATGTTCGCAGTCGCCGTCCGGCAACCGCGCGGTCACCGCACAGTGGATTGCGCCACAATCGCAGGTAGATTTCCCTTCCTCTTCAGAGTTTTTAAAGAAACCCTTTTCAGAACCGCTTAGATTTCTACAGGTTTCTGGCAAAACTTCGCAGGTTTCTCCTGAATCACCGGCGATTGAAGGGGCCTTGCCCAACTGATTGCGCGCCAGCTGTTCGATTGACTTCTCTCGCCTGAAATCGAGCTGGGACCTATAGGCTTCGAATACGAGCATCGCCGGCTTGGGCAGCTTCGGCTCCTCCTTATCAAGGTAGTAGTTCCAGATCGCCCAAGCGAGTTTGCCGCATTGGACCTCCGGCAGCACCCTTCTCATGCTGTCGCGACATTCACGCTCCATCTTGGCGTAGTCCGGCTCAAGCCGACCGTTCACATCAGCCATGCATTACTCACCTCCCACGCAACGGCGGCGGGAGCGAAGCCAATCCTCCAAGTCCTCCATCAGATACAGAACTGGAGAGCGAGGGGAATCGCCGATATGAACATAGGCAGGCCCCCTACCCGCACAGCGCCAGTTGGCGAGCGTCTTCGGGGAAACGCCGAGCGCACGGGCGGCGTCCTCACTTGAAAGCGCCATCGGGATGAAAGCTGGAATTGGATTGTCTTTGTCTTTGTGCTTCATAACGGCCCTCCGTCCACCTAGTAACGGAGAGTCGATATAAACAAAGCGACACAGAGACAGGCACCCTACCCGTTCCCTGCCGTCGCTCCGTGCCTCTACCTGGACCGGCACATCCCGTGAACGACTTTTCCGACCGTCGCTGCCTTTCGCTCACATAATAGGATGCTGGAAGCTGTTTGTCCCCATCTGTAGTGTGGGATCGCTCGCCTCGAAGCAACGGTTACCAAGCCGCCGTCTTCTCTCGGGGTGGTATGCCTAGCGGTGACTTTTCGCCAATAGCTCATCTTATGCGCATATCACGACGTTCGCGCAGCCCTGCGAGCACTAATTTTCTTTCACGGCTCCGTATGCAATTGTCCCCATATTACCTCAGATTTCCCACCGTATCCAAGGCGATGCGGTATTCTGCACATTTGAAAGTGGGGACAATAGTGGGGACAATTATCTATTGATTGCTTCTATAAAAGAAAAACTACCTGCGTTTCCGCAGGTAGTTCAACATACTTGGTCGCGGGGGCAGGATTTGAACCTACGACCTCCGGGTTATGAGCCCGGCGAGCTACCAGACTGCTCCACCCCGCAATGTCTGGGCGCCTCATGTGCGCAAGAAAGAATATTACGTGGGAGTTCGGTAAACGGCAAGGAAAATCTCGTAGAGCATAATTCCTTCATATTTAAAACCCCTCAGCCCATATCGCCGTGAACGAATCGCAGCCGAGCGCCGCCGACGGCACGTATACAATGGTGCGCGTCCTTTTACGCCGACACCGGGAGTAGACATGCTGCTCGCTATCGATATGGGAAACACGCAGACGGCCATGGGCCTGTTTGACGGAGACGAGCTGGTGCAGTCGTGGCGCATGCCCACCGACCGCTCCTATACCGCCGACGAGATCCATGTGCGCCTGATGGGCTTCTTTAAGATGCACGACCTCTCGCTCGACGCGGTCGACGCGATCGCCTTCGCCGGCGTGGTGCCGCAGCTCTCGCGCGAGTGGCACACTGTGGCCGACCGTATCGCGGCAGACGCCATCGTTATCGGGCCGCAGACGGCCGCGGTGACCAAACTGCGCGCGGCGCGCCCCCAGGCCGTAGGTGCCGACCGCGTCGCCAACGCCGTTGCGGCCGAGACTTTCTACGGCGCGCCGGCAATCGTGGTGGACTTTGGCACCGCGACCAATATCGACGTCATCGATGAGGACGGCTATTACATTGGCGGAGCGATCGCGCCGGGCATCCGCATCTCCATGGACGCACTTGCCGCCCGTGCCGCCAAGCTCGCCAGCGTGCCGCTCGAGGCGCCCGAGCACGCCATCGGCCGCGACACCGAGGAATGCATCAAGGTCGGCGCCGTGATGGGCGCCGCCTCCATGGCCGAAGGCCTGGTCGCTCGCATGAAGCGCGAGCTGGGCCGCGAGGACGCCACCGTTATCGCCACAGGCGGTCTCGCCGGCATCGTCGCCGATTCGACCGATGCCTTCGACGTGGTCGACGGGCAGCTCACCATCAAAGGCATCTGCGAAATCTACCGCCGCATGCAGAAGCTGGGGTAAGGCGGGGTTTAAGTCGAGCGCGAGCGGCGAACTAGGCAACGCATCGGTCCTATTCCTCAAAAACGAAAATTTTTCGGTTTTGAGGAATAGGGCGCCGGCAACCCATTCCCCAAACAAGCGAAACCCTCCCCGGCACAGCCGAGGAGGGTCTTGTTGTCATCGCTATCTTTGAGCGCGGGCGCCTCGCGTTACAGTCCGCGAATCCGTACGGCCTCGGGCGGAAACTCCTGCTCGCCGGCATCGGTCTTGATGGTCGCGCGGCCCCAGATGTCCAGGCCCGCAAACACACCGACCGCAAGCGGCAAGCCGCTGGGCGACACCGCCGCGACCTGACGACCCAGCAGTGGCACCATATCGAAGTACTCGCCCAGCACGGGAGCCAGCGGACCGGCAGCGCCCTGCGGCGTGTTAGCAACAACCGCCCAGGTGTCCACGCGGACCAGCACGGCGGCGGCCAATGCCTCGATCAGCGCCTCATCTGCCATATCCACGCCAAGCTCACCCAGCGCCGCACGCTCAATATCAACCGTCACCGCGGCAAACATGCCCGCGGCACCGGCACCGCCGTTGACGGCAACGCGCGCGAACGACGTCTCAAACGCGGGCGCGCCGCACACGATATTGCTCGGCCACTCAATGCTCACCTTGCCGGCAAGGCCCAGGCCCGGCGTCGACGCCGTGCCCACGAGCGCGTCCATCATGCCCATCGCCGCCACAAACGGCAGGCCGTGGAAGGCATGCATGTTCACGTCCGGGCGCACGACCAGCGAAAACGTCAACGACGCCTCGCCCGCGCTCCAAGCGCACCAGCCCGCAGACGCGCCCTCGCGGCCCGCGTCGCGCGCGGCGTCAAGCTCGGTACCGACGGCTACAGCATTCATCTCAATCATCTACATACGCCCCAATTCGCCCACGATATGGCCCACGCGGTCCTCGGGCTCCTTGACCTCGACGCCGTTGTAGCGGAAGAACCGCGCCGGGTCGTGCATCAGGTCCTCGAGCGGCACCAGCACAAAGTCGCGCTCGCCAATGAGCGGATGCGGCAGGCGCAGCTTTTTGCCGCCGTGAGTCTCGCCGTCCATCCACAGCAGGTCCAGGTCGATGGTGCGCGGGCCGTTGGCCTTGGCCTTTTTGGAGCGGTCGCGGCCCAGCTCGGCCTCGATCTTCATGAGCTCGTCGAGCAGCACCAACGGCGCCAGCTCGGTCTTGATCTCGATGACGGCGTTGGCAAACGCGTCCTGACGCGTCTCGTAGGCCGGCTCGCTCTCGTAGATCTTGGAGGAGTTGGACACGCAGGTGAGTGGAATCTCGGCGATCATGTCGCGTGCGGCGCGGATGTTGTCACAGCGATGCCCCAGGTTGGAGCCCACGGCCACAAACGCGCGGCGCGGCTGCGGCTTGGCAACCGCCCAGTAGCCGTTCAGGAACTGCGCAAAACCCGCGGCGTCGTGCACGCGCACGATGTTGGCACCGGCCTGGATGGCGCCCAGGCACACGCCAAACGTAGCGGCATCGCGCTCGGCGGCCTCGGTCACGCCCGAGACGGCGCCCACAAAGCGCTTGCGCGATACGGCGCACATGAGCGGATAGCCCAGTGACGCCATCTTGGCAGTCTCGCGCTGGATGACGATGTCCTCGTTGGCCGTCTTGCCAAAGCCCGGACCGGGATCGATGCAGATGCGGTCGCGCGACACGCCGGCGTGGATGAGCGCGCGGGCCTGGTCGGATAGAAAGCCCATGACGCGGCGCATGATGGGCGCAGAATCGGGCAGGGTAAAGCGGCGGAGCTGCGAGGTGGGCACATAGGCTTCCTCACGGCGGGCACTGCGGCGCATCATGGCGGCCAGGCGGTCATTGGACTCCGATGCGGCCTCGGTGGCCTCGGGCGCGGGCGCGACGGTCTCGGCGGCAGCAGCCTGCTCGGCGGCCGGCGTCTCCTGCTCGCTTGCAGGCTCGGTCGCGGGCTCAGGTTCGCCAAACGGCAACGAGGGCTGCACCACGCCGCCCGGAAGCTTGGTCTCCGGCTTAGGCTCGCCCAGCAACTTGCCGCGACGGCGGCGAGCCGGCTTCTCGGCCTCACGCGCGGCCTCGGCAGCCGCCTCGCGCGCCTTCTCGGCAACAAACGCCGCGGCCGAGGTATCGAGCTGCACCGTCGCGTGCGTACGAGCGGGAGCGGCGACCTCGCCGGCATGCATCACAATGACGCCGCAGGTGCTCGTCTTAACAAACTCGACCATCTTGGAGTCGGTGAAGCCGGTCACGTCGTTGACGATCGAGGCGCCGCAGCGCACGGCCGCCTTAGCAACCGCCACGTGGCGCGTGTCGATCGAGACGATGGCGCCCTCTTTGGCCAGCGCGCGCACCACGGGCAGCACGCGGCGAGCCTCCTCATCGGGATTGACCGGGGTAAATCCGGGGCGCGTGGACTCGCCGCCCACGTCGATGATGTCGGCGCCGGCGTCGAGCATCGCCAGGCCGTACTCGATGGCGGCATCCGGGTCGAAATGCTCCCCGCCATCGCTAAACGAATCGGGCGTCACGTTGAGGACGCCCATGATGCGCGGACGGTCAAAGCTGAGCTCATACTTTCCGCACCGCCATGTCTTGCTATCGTTCGCCATGAACATCCTCCTCAAATGCCCGCGCCGCCGCGCTCGGGCGCAGGCGGCGGGGTCGCTTTGCAATCAGTCTTTCTATTGTATCCGCGCACACGGGCTGGAACGCAAACGCGGCCGCGATGTCGCAAGAAATCAGCAGGTCGGCATTTGCATCCTGATCGGTGGGAGCAAGATTGCAAATGGCCAGCGTATCGCCGGTAAAGTAACGCGTAAGACCCGCCGCCGGATACACCACGAGCGAGGTCCCGCCCACAATGAGGGCATCGGCCGCGGCGATGGCGGCAACGGCGCCGGTCAGCACGTGCTCGTCGAGCGGCTCCTCGTAGAGCACCACATCGGGCTTGATGCGCCCACCGCACGCAGGACACACGGGTACGCCCGCGGCGTCCTCGTGCTCGCGCGAGCAAATCCACTCGGCGCTATAGACCGCGCCGCACGACTGGCAAATGTTGCGATGGACCGATCCGTGCAGCTCGAACACGCGCTGTGAGCCGGCCATCTGATGCAGGCCGTCGATATTTTGCGTCACCACGGCATTTAGCTTGCCGGCGCGCTCCAGCTCGGCCAGCTTGGTGTGGCAGCGGTTGGGCTTGGCGCCAAGCGCAATCATCTTGGTGCGGTAGAAGTCGAAGAACTCGGCCGGATGCGCCTCATAAAAGCTATGCGAGAGCATAGTCTCGGGCGGATAGGCAAACTGCTGATGATACAGGCCGTCCACGCTGCGAAAATCGGGAATGCCGCTCGCCGTGGAAACGCCCGCGCCGCCAAAGAAAACCACGCGCTCGTGGGTGTCGAACAGCTCCGCCAACGCCGCGGAGGCCTGCTTGGGATCTGTTATCGCTTGCGTCATGTTTGTCCTCCGTCCATGTTGGTCGGGGCGGCTGCGATTGCGCCGTCGCCCACGGAGCCCACCCCGCCCCTGTTGCGCTAATCTTAAGCCTGCAAACCCCGTCGAAAGGACACCATGCCTCAGACTTACACTTTCGCCTCGTGGAACGTCAACGGCCTGCGCGCCGTGCTCAAAAAGGACCCGAGCTTTATCCAGATCGCGCAAGAACTCGACGTCGATATCCTGGCGCTGCAAGAGACCAAGTTGCAAGAAGGCCAGGTCGATATTGACCTGGCCGGCTATCACCAAACCTGGAGCCACGCCGAGCGTAAAGGCTATTCGGGCACTGCGGTCTTTAGCCGCCAGGAACCGCTGTGCGTGCTGCATGCCGACGCGCTGTTACCCCACGCCGGCGAGGGCGAGGCGGCCGTACTCGTCGCCCAAGCCGCAACCGAGGGCCGCGTCTGCGCGCTGGAGTTCGACAAGTTCTGGTTTGTCGACGTCTATACACCCAACGCCCAAAATGAACTCGCCCGCATCGACGTGCGCATGGCCTGGGACGATGCTTACCGCGGCTTTTTGAACGCGCTCGAGCGCGAGACCGGCAAACCCGTCGTGACCTGCGGCGACTTTAACGTGGCGCACGAGGAGATCGACCTTAAGAACCCCAAGTCCAACCGCGGCAACGCCGGCTTTTCGGACGAGGAGCGCGGCAAGTTTACCGAGCTGCTCAACGCCGGCTTTACCGATACCTGGCGCGCGGCAAACCCCGACGTCGAGGGCGTCTACAGCTGGTGGAGCTACCGCTTTAATGCCCGCAAGAACAACGCCGGTTGGCGCATCGACTACTTCCTGGTAAGCGACGCAATCGCCGGCAACGTGCGCGACACGGGCATCCGCGGCGACATCTTTGGCAGCGACCACTGCCCCGTCACCCTCACGCTAGAGCTCTAGCCCCAGCTGATCCCCTGGGGACGGAGGAAAACGAATCATTTTCACTTCGCGAGATCATCCACGCAGCTCGCTTGCCACGAAACTGGCCCATCTACTACGTTTAAGCCACCACCCTCAACCACAGCGAACAACGCAAAAAGAAAACCGCAGGTAGAAAGCCTGCGGTTTTTCATAAAACGCGGTCATGGTCGGGAGTATCAAGCTAAACGTAGTAGATGGGCCAGTTTCGTGGCAAGCGCCGTCAACTGATTCCCTGGGGACATCTGGGGACGGAAGAAAATGGATCAATTTGGATCTCTGAGGGCCACGATGCCCGTCATATCAGCCGGCCATTCCAAAACTATGCCGGTTTACGGGGCTGAATCGCGAACCCCCAACCATATGCAATTCCGAGATAATAAAACCGCAGGTAGACGGTGTGCCCTATTTCGAAAAATGCTGGTATAGTCGGCCCGCGCCAATCTAGCCCCGTAAACCGGCATAGTTTTGGAATGGCACTTCGGCAGTATTGATTCCCGCCCCGGCGCAACCAGCCCTACAGCCCGTATTTCACGACGACACGGTTAATGCGACGGCACCAAGGCTTGTACAAGGCGGCCAAAAACACGCAGGTCGCAAGGCCGTGCGTAATATCGAACGGCACTGCCGTGGCAAGACGCGCCACGGCACCCGCCCAAGTAAGCGGCTGTACAAAACCAATGATGTCATACGCGTTGATCACGACGCCATACAGCAAGCCCGACGCAAAGCCATACGCCAACAGTGCCGGCATTCGCACGGTTCCATCGGCGCGGTCAAACGCGCCCGCATGCGCCAGTGCGCCACCGATATAGCCCACCAGACCCCAGGCATACATCTGCCACGGCGTCCACATGCCCTGCCCAAAAAAGAAATTGCTGGTCAGCGCTGCCAGCGCACCGACCATAAAGCCATTACGACGGCCGAGTGTCGCACCGGCGATAATGGCGATGGCGCTCACGGGTTTAAAGTCGGGAATGGGGCCAAACAAGATGCGCCCCGCCGCGGCCAACGCCGCCAACACCAGCGTGGGCATAATCTGGCGCAGGCCCGGGCGCGACGCCTCGTAACCCGCAAAGAACAGCGCAAGCACCAGCGCCACCACAACCAGCATGGCAAGCGCTGTCTGCTCAATGCCCGTCAGCAATGCTGCGGCCATTACCGCCGGCACCGCCAACAACAGCGGAATCTCCAGTTTTGCAAGTAGGCGCGAGACGCGATAATCCACCATTCCATCACGCCCTATAAAACACGTTGTCGGCAAAGAAGTCGGTCGGCGGCTCCATGCAGGCGATCTCGCCATCAAACATCATGGAAATGTCATCGGCAACCTGCTCGGCAAAGTCCAGGTCGTGCGTCGCCATGACGACGGTGCCGCCAGCCTGCGCATGGTCGCGCAGGGCGCGGGCGATGATGCGGCGGCTGGCCAGGTCCAAACCCTTGGTGGGCTCATCGAGCAATAGCAGTTCGGGGCCGATCAACAGCAGCTTTGCCAACGCAAGCAGCTGACGCTGTCCGCCCGAAAGGTCATAGGGGTGGCGCTCCCCCAAGTCCGCGAGCCCCAGACTCGCCGCGCGCTCCCGCGCCATAGCCTCGTCGTACCCGCAGGCCGAAGCCCATTCCATCAGCTCGTCGCGCACCGTCTCGGCAACCAACAACGCCTTGGGATTCTGGGGCAGCAGCGCCGCCGATGCCGCCCCACGCACCATGCGACCACGCTGCAACTTGACCGTTTTGGCCAGTACCGAGAGCATCGTCGACTTACCGCATCCGTTGCCGCCCACGATCGCATGCACCGCACCGGCCGAAAACGCCACGTCGAGCCCGCGCAGCACCCAGCCGCCCGCGCGATCGTAGCGAAACCAGCTCCCTGCCAGGGTGGTAGCCGACCCGCCGTGCATTTTTTGGAGTATTCTGCTCCCATCCGTGCGCGGGAAGGCTTCCGAGCCGTTCTCGAGCGACGTTTGCGCCACAAATTCGGACGATTTGTCCAATTTCGAACTTTTTTTCGCGCTCGATACGTCCCCGGGCGGCTCCAGAGAGCCCAAATTGTCCTCACGCCTGCTGAATACTCCGTTTTTTGCACATCGGACGGCACCCCACCCCAACATGTCGTCGGAAAACAGCGATTCTCGGCGTCCCAAAGAAGCCATATCCGCCACCTCGCGCACGCGACCGTCCTCAATCCGGTACGCACACGTCGCATATTCGAGCATCGGGCGCGGCTGGTGCGTTGCCACAACAACCGTGCAACCCAGCTCGCGGTTCACGCGAAACAGCGCGTGCAGAAAATTTTTCTCGGCAACAGGATCGAGCTGGGACGTGGGCTCGTCGAGCAGCAGCACGCGCGGGCGCAAGGCCAGCACGGCCGCCAACGACAGCAGCTGCTTGCGTCCGCCCGAAAGCGCATCGGTATCGCGGTGAAGCCAATCTTCCAGTCCAAAGAAATAGCTGGTCTCAGCTACGCGACGGCGCATCTCGTCGCGCGACACACCCAGATTCTCTAGGCCAAACGCCATCTCGTGCCACACGGTTTCGCACACGATCTGGTTCTCGGGATCCTGGAACACATAACCCACGCGCTCCGCCGATGCCCGCACGTCCATGTCGGCGACGGGCTCGCCCAGCACGCGCAGCTCGCCGGAGCGCGTACCCGCCGGAGCGATCTCGGGCTTGAGCAGCGACAGCAGCGTCGATTTGCCCGACCCGGTACCGCCAACAAGCAGCGCAAACGCACCTTGGGAAACACGCCAATCAAGTCCCTCGAGCACCGGTGCCTCGGCCCCGGGATAGGCAAAACTAAGGCCTCGCACCTCAATCGCCGGCGCGGCCGAGCCATATGCCACACCCGCCGCCGAGCTCCTATCAAACCGAGCCATCAGCCAAACCTCTTCTCATCAATCGCATGCAACGCGCAAGGCAGCACCATCCAGGCAGCGTACACGACATAGCCCGGCCACGGCGCCGGCACCGAGAGCTGCGGATAAAACGAATACTGCGTCGTCGCGGTCCACGCCACTGCCGCCGTGGCCACGCCAAACAACGCAAGCCCAACCAGCGCGACAACGTCGCTGCGCCCCAGTCGATACCGCGCATACGTCGTTCGACGCGTCGCGGCGCCCCACCCACGGGAGCGCATGGCGTCCGCGCGCTCCAGCGAATCTTCCATGCCCCAGCCCATCAACACACTCGATGCCCGCAAACGCGAACGCACGGGGTCGGCCGGCGCGCGGCCCGGCACATCGATCGCGTCCTGCACCGCCAGCACCGTGCGGCCGCGGCGCAAAAACTGCGGGATAAGCCGCATGCACATCGAGATCATGAGCGCGAGCACCGGCGCGGCGTTGCCCAGCAACGCGAGCACCTTTTCGTATTCGAGCATCGACGCCGCAGCCTCAAACCACAGCACGCTCGCCACAAACAGCCCGCCCATACACAGGCCGTATACCATGCTCTCCAAATACACTGCGCGCATGCCGATGCGGAACAACTCCGTCGAGCCCGAGGCGCTAAACAGCGGGTTGACCAGCGCAATGATCAAAATCACCGGCAGCTGCCAGCGAAGCGCGTTCAGTGTGCGAGCAGCCCCGCGGGTCGCAAAGCCGTATGCCAGCCCGCCTGCGAGCGACAGCGCGATCAGCACCGGTTGCATCGAGAACATGGTGAGTCCCAGCGTTAGCGCCATGTAGAGCGCAGGCACCGCCGGGTGCGACATCGAGAATGCCGCGACGGGCTCGATGGCCGACCTCTCTCGCATATTGTCCACGGGCACCCGCCCTCTCACCCAAATACCAATGCCGCAGCGCCGCAAACACCGCACAAGCAGCGCAACCGCCGCGCCGGAACCACAAACCCAGCCGCCGCGGCCCAAACGTTACGCGCTCGTCATATGCCTGCGGTATCATATTGCGCCGTGTATCGTTTCCAAACACACGTCTCTATAACGTAACAGGAGATCACATGGACGCAACCGCAATTATCCTCGCTGCCGGCGAGGGCACCCGCATGAAGTCGAACCACTGCAAGGTTTCGCACAAGATCCTGGGTAAGCCCATGGTCCAGTGGATCGTCGACGCCACCATCAAGGCCGGCTGCAGCCGCGTCGTGGTCGTCATCGGCAGCCACGCCGACGAGATGCGCGCCCTCATCGACGGCGCCTACGCCAACAGCGCCACCAAAGTCGAGTGCGTCGAGCAGACCGAGCGCCTGGGCACCGGCCACGCCGTAAAGGTCGCGCTCGAGGCCTGCGGCATCACGCAAGGCCCCGTCGTCGTGCTCAACGGCGACCTGCCGCTCATCACCGCCGACACCGTCGCCAAGTTCGCACAGACCGTCGCCACCGGCGAGCTCGCCTGCACCGTCATGACCATGACCCCGCCCGATCCTTTTGGCTACGGCCGCATCAAGCTGGGCGCCGATGGTCAGATCGAGCGCATCATCGAGCAGAAGGACTGCACGCCCGAGCAGGCCGCCGAGCTACTCGAGTGCAACGCCGGCTGCTACGCCTTCGACGGCGCGCAGCTCGCCGCCCACATTAACGAGATCGGCAACGACAACGCGCAGTCCGAGTACTACCTGCCCGACATGCTCGAAATCCTCAAGGGTCACGGCCAGGCAGTCTCCATCTTCCACTGCGACGACTACCGCGACGGCCCGGGCGTCAACAGCCGCATCCAGCTCGCGCAGCTTACCGCCATCGCGCGCGACCGCATCAACGAGCACTGGATGGCCGAGGGCGTCACGTTCATCGACCCCACGCAGGCTTGGATCGGCCCCGACGCCACCATCGGCCGCGACACCGTCGTGTGGCCGCAGACGCACCTGATCGGCCACGTCACCGTGGGCGAGGAGTGCCAGCTCGGCCCCAACAGCCGCCTCACCGACACCACCGTCGGCAGCGGCTGCACCATCGATGAGACCATCGCCATCGAGGCCGTCATCGAGAATGGCGTCGACTGCGGCCCGCGCGCCTACCTGCGCCCGGGCACCCACATGCTCGACGGATCCAAGGCCGGCACGCACGTGGAGATCAAGAAGTCCACGATCGGCGAGGGTTCCAAGGTGCCGCACCTGTCCTACATCGGCGACACCACCATGGGCCCCGGCGTCAACGTGGGCGCGGGCTCCATCACCTGCAACTACGACGGCGTCCACAAGCACAAGACCGTCATCGGCAAGGACGCCTTCATTGGCTCCGACACCATGATGGTCGCGCCCGCCCAGATCGGCGACGGCGCGCTCGTGGCCGCCGGCTCCGTCATCACCGATCCGGTCCCGGCTGACGCACTCGGCCTGGGCCGCGCCCGTCAGGTAAATATTGAGGGCTGGGCCGCCGATTATCGCCGCCGTCTGCACGAGGACGACGAGGTATAACGTTTTACCAAGCACAAAAGGAGCTGCTCCATGGGGGCGGCTCCTTTTTCTATCGTGACCTGCGCAACCGGATGAGTGGTCGGTTCGTGTCCGTTGGCGGTAAAGACGTTATCAGGACCCGATAAACCCCGCCGCGCGGTTACAATGCAACAAGGCATCTATATGGCATTCGATGTATAAAGGAGAAGGGTAATGCCGATTAATGATCCCGAGAAGTCGGAGAATATGCGCAAGTCCATCCGCGTGTATTCCGGTTCCTCCAACCGTCCCCTCGCTCAGAAGATTGCTGAGTACCTTGGGGTCGAGCTTTCGGGCCTTACGCTAAAGCAGTTCGCCAATGGTGAGATTTACGCCCGCTACGACGAGACCGTCCGCGGCGCCGACGTCTTCCTGATTCAGTCCGTGGCCGGCGGCAACGTCAACGACATGCTCATGGAGCTGCTCATCGCCACCGACGCTGCCAAGCGCGCATCCGCCCGCTCCATCACCGCCGTTATCACCCACTACGGCTATGCCCGCCAGGACCGCAAGGCCGGCCCGCGCGAGCCCATCACCGCCCGCCTCGTCGCCAACCTGCTCGAGCGTGCCGGCGTCAACCGCATCATCACCCTCGACCTGCACCAGGGCCAGATCCAGGGCTTCTTCGATATCCCGGTTAACCACCTGTCCGCACTGCCGCTGTTTGGCCAGTACTACAACGACATGCACTTCGACACCGACAACCTGGTTGTCGTCTCCCCCGACGTGGGTCGCGCCAAGGCCGCCAAGAAGCTGTCCGACATGCTCGGCTGCGACCTGGCCATCGCCCACAAGGGCCGTCCGCGCCACAACGCCGCCGAGGTCATGGGCATCATCGGTGACATCAAGGGCAAGACCTGCATCATCAACGACGACATGATCGACACCGCTGGCACCCTGTGCGCCAACGTCAAGGAGCTCAAGGCTATGGGCGCCGGCGACATCTACGTCTGCGCCACCCACGGCATCTTCTCCGGTCCGGCCATCGAGCGTCTGAACGACGCCCCCATCGTCGAGTGCGTCGTCACCGACGCCATCCCCGTCGAGGTCGGCGGCAAAATCAAGACCATCTCGGTCGCCGAGGAGTTCGCTCAGGCCATCTCCGCCGTTTACCACGAGGAGCCCGTCTCCACGCTCGTCGGCGGCGACTTCGCGCTGTAATCGCATCGTCCTTGCAACCCGGCGCATCGCCGTCGGGACAGAAGAAACCCCCGCGCTCCCCCTTGCTTCGCAAAGGTCGCGCGGGGGTTTCTTCTGTTCCGACGGCTCGCTCTGCCGCGGCCGCGCTTTTGTCTGGTGGGATTTCGCTGAAACGAAGTCTCGCCTTCGGCGGGCGTGGTAGCCTTTGTCGTTGATTAAACTTTTATGTGTAACGGAAGGACAAATATGGCAGCTGCACAGCCGCTTAAGATTCGCATGGTTGCCGGACTTGGCAACCCTGGCGAGGAATATGCCGAGACCCGCCACAACGCCGGCTTTAAGGCGATTGACGAGCTGGCCCGTCAGGCCGGCGTCACGTACTGGAAAAACCAGGCCGGCGCCGAGGTCGCGCTCATCAACATCAACGATCCCGAGGAAGAAGGCGGTAAGCGCCAGATTGTACTGGTCAAGCCGCAGTCGTACATGAACACCTCGGGCGGACCCATCTCCAAGCTCTGCCGCGAGTACAAGATCAAGGCCGAGGAGCTGCTCGTCATCCACGACGAGCTCGACATCCCCGCCGGTGACGTGCGCGTCAAGGTGGGCGGTGGCCACGCCGGCCACAACGGCCTGCGCTCCATCATCGACAAGATGGGCAGCCGCGACTTTAGTCGCATCCGCACCGGCATCGGCAACCCTCCCGGCAAGATGGCCGTGGCAGACTATGTGCTCAAGCAGCTGCGCGCCCGCGAGGCCGAGGACTTCCAGGACACCTGCGCCCGCGCCGCAGATGCCGCTGGTTTGGCCATCGTCCACGGCGTAATCTACGCCCGCGATCACGTAAACGGTGCCGCTTCCGCCAACGGCAAGCACTAAAGCCTATCATTTAGGGGCAGGTTTATTTTGGCATGTTTTACCTGCGGAAACGCCCCAGCGGCCGCGGCGCAATAAACCCTGTGCCGCCATACATATGCAACGCTCCAAAGGAGGTCGGCCTCACCTATGCGCAAGGCCGACCTCCTTCGCTGTTTTGCCTGATAAAACCGACCATGAGAAACCCGTCCCTTTTGGTAGGCCGGCGCGGATAAACCCGGTTGATTTCCGATCTCAGCCGAACACATTGAGCAAATAGGCCGTTCCCGCACCTAGCCGAACGCCCCCGCGGCCCCTCCCGGGGCCCGGGGGCGCCGTTTTCCCAGTTGAAGGAGCGGTGGAGATGTGTTTCGATGGGTCCGGTGGCCA
>CABJBO010000036.1:16161-16438 GCA_902363875.1 Coriobacteriaceae bacterium
GGTGGAGATGTGTTTCGATGGGTCCGGTGGCCATGCTCCGCCCGCCGCCCGGCACCTCTTCCCAGACTCAGCCGAACGGTCGGTCCGCCTATTCCGTTTTTCCCTTTCAGGCTAGGCCAGCGGGGCATGGCCCCTTTCCTCGCGCGCCCGCGCGATGAGCCCCGGCGTCAGGTCGAGCCCGCCGGCGGGCACGTCCTCCACGCCGTACGCATCCAGCAGCGCCTCCGCGTCGGCGCCGAGCATCGCCCGGAAGGCGCGGGCGGGCGTCGCGAAGCCG
>CABJBO010000037.1 GCA_902363875.1 Coriobacteriaceae bacterium
TAGCTCGAGACGGGCCCGGGCTGACAATTTCGACTGTAATGGACGTTCTTAAACGACTAGTCGAAAAAGAACGTCCCCAATGACTAGCCATTTAAGAACGTCCCCAATAACTACTTTGCTAGAGCATATCGCTCGCCATTAGTCAAGGCATAGCTGTTTAAACGAAATAGCCTCAGTCTCAGCACGTTTGCATCTGTTTAAAAGCGGTAATAATGACAGCATGCGCATATCCGTCGTGTAAGTATTGGTTGGGTATCAGTTATCAGCGGCAGATCAGCCAATGATGCCGGAATGTAATCAACTTGTAACAAATTAAGACGTTTAAACAAATAATGCTACCTTTTGCAGTTTTTCAAACAATTCTGCTGTATTTGCAGCTATACTCCATAACTGTCGTGTAGGAATTACGTAGACAAAAAGGAGGTTATGTGATGGTAAGTATTGTTCTTGCTAGCCATGGTGACTTGGCGGCTGGAATCAAGCAGACGGGCTCGATGGTCTTTGGCGATCAGCCGTCTGTAGCCGTGGTCTCGCTCGAGCCGAGCATGGGCCCCGACGACTTCCGAGCCAAGGTCGAGGAAGCAGTCGCTTCCTTCGAGGACCAGGAGCAGGTGCTCTTCCTCGTTGATCTGTGGGGCGGCACGCCCTTCAACCAGATCAGCGGTCTCATCGAGGGCCATGATTCCTGGGCTATCGTCACCGGTGTCAACCTGCCTATGCTCATCGAGGCATATTCGCAGCGCTTTGACGCAAAGAACACTGCACATGCGATCGCAAAACATCTCGTGACTGAGGCTAAGGCCGGCGTGCGCGTCAAGCCCGAGTCTCTGGAGCCCGAGGAGAAGAAGCCGGCTGCGGCCGCCGCTGCTCCTGCGGGTGCCATTCCTCCGGGAACGGTGATCGGCGACGGGCACATCAAGATCGCCCACGTCCGTATCGACACGCGTCTGCTGCATGGTCAGGTGGCCACCACGTGGACCAAGCAGATCAACCCCAACCGCATCATCGTGGTCTCCGACGGCGTTGCTCACGACGAGCTCCGCAAGACCATGATCGAGCAGGCTGCCCCTCCGGGAGTCCACGCCAACGTCGTGCCTATCAAGAAGATGGCCGAGGTCGTCAAGGACACGCGCTTTGGCGACACCAAGGCGATGCTGCTGTTCGAGAACCCGCAGGATCTGCTCAGGGCCATCGAGGCCGGCGTCGACATCAAGGAAGCCAACATCGGTTCCATGGCCCACTCCAAGGGCAAGGTCGTCGTCACCAACGCTGTCGCTATGGGCGATGACGATGTCAAGACCATCGAGGCTCTCAAGGCCAAGGGCGTCAAGTTCGAGGTCCGCAAGGTTCCTTCGGATTCCTCCGAGGATCTCGACGCCATGTTGAAGAAAGCAAAGGCCGAACTGGCCGCTCAAGCATAGTAAAGGAGGGTCCGATACATGTCTGCAATCACTATTCTGCTTGTTGCGATTGTCGCGTTGCTTGCCGGTATGGAAGGCATTCTGGATGAGTTCCAGTTCCATCAGCCGCTCGTGGCATGCACGCTTATCGGTCTCGTAACCGGTCACCTTCAGGAGGGCATCCTCCTGGGCGGTTCGCTCCAGATGATGGCCCTTGGCTGGGCTAACGTCGGCGCCGCCGTCGCGCCTGACGCCGCTCTGGCCTCGGTCGCTTCTTCGATCATCATGGTGCTCGCCCTCAACGGTGGCGCCACTGATTCGGCCAAGGCCGTTACCGCCGCTATCGCCGTCGCCGTCCCGCTGTCGGTCGCTGGCCTGTTCCTGACCATGATCTGCCGTACCCTGGCTACCGCTATGGTTCACGGCATGGACGCCTGCGCCGAGAAGGGCGACTTCGCCGGCATCGAGCGTTGGCAGTACGCCGGCATCCTCATGCAGGGTGTTCGTATCGCCATCCCGGCAGTACTTCTGTGCATCATCCCGGCCGAGGCCGTTACTAACGCGCTTAACGCTATGCCCGATTGGCTGTCCGGCGGCATGGCTGTCGGCGGCGGCATGGTCGCTTCCGTCGGTTACGCCATGGTCATCAACATGATGGCCACCAAGGAGACCTGGCCGTTCTTCATCCTCGGCTTTGTCCTTGCTGCCATCCCTCAGCTCACGCTGATCGCCCTTGGCCTCATCGGTATCTCCCTTGCCCTCATCTACCTTGGCCTTAAGGATCTGGCCAAGCAGGGTGGCGGCATGGGCGGTGGCTCCGGTGACCCGCTCGGCGACATTCTGAACGATTACGAGTAGGAGGGGAGTGATACATATGGCAGAGAACAAGATTCAGCTCACCAAGGCTGACCGTAAGAAGGTTTGCTTCCGTCATCAGTTCCTTCAGGGCTCGTGGAACTACGAGCGTATGCAGAACGGCGGCTGGTGCTTCGCAATGATCCCTGCGATCAAGAAGCTCTACACCAGCAAGGATGACCAGATTGCCGCTCTTAAGCGCCACCTGGAGTTCTATAACACCCACCCCTATGTTTCCGCCCCCGTCATTGGCGTTACCCTCGCCCTCGAGGAGGAGCGCGCCAACGGTGCTCCGATTGACGACGTCGCCATTCAGGGCGTCAAGGTCGGTATGATGGGCCCGCTCGCCGGCGTCGGCGACCCCGCCTTCTGGTTCACCCTTCGCCCGATTCTGGGCGCACTGGGCGCTTCCCTGGCCCTGTCCGGCAGCATCGCCGGTCCGCTGCTGTTCTTCTTCGCGTGGAACATCATCCGTTACGCCTTCCTGTGGTACACGCAGGAGTTTGGCTACAAGGTCGGCTCCTCCATCGCCAAGGATCTCTCCGGCGGTCTGATGGGCAAGGTCACCGAGGGTGCTTCCATCCTGGGTATGTTCATCATCGGCGCCCTGGTCGAGCGCTGGGTGTCCATCTCCTTCACTCCGGTCGTCTCCAAGGTCACGCAGTCCGCTGGCGCCTATATCGACTGGGCCAACCTGCCCGCCGGTTCTGAGGGCATCAAGCAGGCATTGACGATGTACAGCTCTGTCGGTGCCAACGCACTCGACCCGGTGAAGGTCACCACGCTTCAGGCCAACCTCGATCAGCTCATCCCCGGCCTTGCCGCCGTGTGCCTGACCCTTCTGGTCTGCAAGCTCCTCAAGAAGAAGGTCAGCCCGATCGTCATCATCCTGGCTCTCTTCGCCGTCGGCATCATCGGTCGCGTCTGCGGCTTCATGTAAGCACGCTTCGGCTTAAGACCGAGAGTTGCTAGGCAAGGGCTTTTGAGCCATTGAAACGGACCGCACCCGGTGGGTACACTGGATGCGGTCCGATTGTTTTATTTGGAGGGCGAGGCGCGCATGGCGCAATCACAGAACAGCACGGTCGATCTGGCAACGCCGGCAACCTGCCTGATGGGGCTTACCAGTCACGGTAACGTGATGGTGGGCAATAAGGCGTTTGAGTACTATAACGAGCGTAATCCCGAGGATTATATCCAAATCCCGTGGGACGAGGTCGACTATATTGCCGCCGAGGTTTTGCGCGGCACCAAGAAGATTACGCGTTTTGCCATCTTCACCAAGGACAACGGCCACTTTACGTTTTCGACGCGCGACGATAAAGAGACGCTTCGCGCGGTCCGTAAGTACGTCGACGAGGATAAGCTCGTGCGTTCGCCCGACTTTATCGATGTGACGGCCAAGGGCGCCAAGAGCATCCCCTCCGTTATCAAAAACCTTTTCCACAAAGGCAACTAGTCATTAAAGAGCGCCCCCTCAAAGTGGGGCGCAGTCTCCCATGTGGCTCGATCGGGAAAGTGCATCCCAGTTCGAGCGTCGATTCCGGGATGTAGTTTCCGGAACGGGGTCGTTTGGGAAACCGTGTCCCGTTTCGAGCCGAAATTCTGGGTCACAGTTTCCCAGCGAGGTCTCATGGGGAAAGTCTGACTCAGAATTTGCCTGGATAGTGGGACGCACTTTCCGGAGGGCTGTTCCACCGCAACTTCGAAGAGTGGGTATACGCTGCATTACAGCGGCGTAAATCTGCTACACTAATACAACATGCCTCCGTAGCTCAGGGGATAGAGCACCGCTCTCCTAAAGCGGGTGTCGACGGTTCGAATCCGCCCGGGGGCACCAGAGGAATATCGAGCCCGGTACCGCTATGGTGCCGGGCTCTTCTGGTCTAAGGGCAGGATTCGGACCGTCGACACCCGCGTCACCAATTTCCCCGCGGGGGGGGAGTTTTCGAATCCGCCCGGGGGCACCAGAGATTTGCCGAGCCCGGTACCACCACAGTGCCGGGCTCTTCTGGTCTAAAGGTATGCCGTGGTTTTCGCTACTTCAGATGAAGAAAGCACCCGTTTGCAGGGGGAGCAAACGGGTGCAATTGAGCGAATGTATTTGCGTCAGCAGCCGCTGTGGGCAACGTCTTGATGACTAGTTGGTCGTACCGGAATCGTCGCCTGAATCAGTACCAGAGCCAGAAATCGAAACCGTCAACGTGATCGTGTTGTCGGTGGACTGCTTGCCGGTGGGGGAGACGCCCGTAACGGTGGCGTTTTCGTTGCCGCTCACGGGGTTGCCGTTCTGGTCGCAGAACGCGATGTTGTAGAACCCGGCGTTGTTGAGCGCGGTGACGGCGGCGGAGATGCTCTTGCCGTACAGGTTACCCGGAACGCTGGCCTTGCCGGACTTCTTGGCAATGACGACGGTAATCGTGGCACCGGGCTTCTGCTTGCCGCTGGGGTTCCAGCTGATTACGGTGCCCTCGGTAACCGAGTCGTTCTCCTGGTAGCTCACGTCGACGCCAAAGCCTGCCATATCGAGGGCGTTGCGCGCCTGGGCCTCGGTCATGTCGGTCAGGTCGGGGACGGACGTGGTATCCGGGCCGCTCGAGACCTTGTACGAGATGGTCGTGCCCTTCTCGACTTCCTTACCGGCGTCGGTGCCCTGCTCAAAGACCTGGCCCTCATCGGCCTCGTTGGCCTCCTCGGTGGCGTTGCCCTTCAGACCAACGCTTGCCAGTGCCGCCTCTGCCTGGTCCTTGGTTAGACCGACAAGCTGGGGAACCTCAACCTTCTCGGAGGGCTTGGGGCCCTTGGAGATCACCAGGTTCACCTTGGTGCCCTTGGCCTTCTTGGTGTGGCCGTTGGGCGTCTGCTCGGCGACCTTGCCCTCGTCGACATCGTCGTTGTAGCTTTGGTCGATGGTGCCGACCTCGAGGCCGGCTTCCTTGATCAGCTCGACGGCAGTCTGCTGGTCCTTGCCCAGCACGTCGGGCACGGGGACCTGCTCGCCGCCAAAGAGTCCCGTGGCAAAGGCCACCACGATGCCGATGACGGCAACAGCTGCCACCACGACGGCGATGATCTTGTTCTTGTTGGACTTAGGCTTCTCGGCCTCGTAGGAGCCCGTGGAGCCCGAGACAGCGCTGCGGGCGGTATTCTGACCGCTCACGCCCGAGACGGGACGAACCATAGCGCGCGTTGAGTCGGAAAGCTCGCGGGTCTTGGTGGCACCCAGGTCGCCGGCGGCACCGATGACGCGCGTGGGCTCCGAGACGTTGACAGCACGGCCGGACAGGTAGCTGTTGAGCACCTGACGCAGCTCGTCGGCCGTCTGGAAGCGGTTTGCCGGGTCCTTCTCCATGCACTTGAGGATGATGCGCTCCAGGTCGGCATCGACGCCGGAGTTGATCTGGCTCGGCGGGATGGGGAGCTCGTTGACCTGCTTGAGCGCGACCGAGATGGCGTCATCGCCGTCAAAGGGTACGCGGCCGGTGGCGCACTCGTACATGACGACACCCAGCGAGTAGATATCCGAGGTGGGGCCGAGGTCCTGGCCGCGGGTCTGCTCGGGGCTTACATAGTGGGCGGTGCCCAGCACGTTGTTATCCTGCGTGAGATGACTGTTCTTGGCGCGTGCGATGCCAAAATCCATTACCTTGATGTTGCCGTCGGGCAGCACCATGATGTTTTGCGGCTTAATGTCGCGGTGGATGATCTCGTGCTTGTGTGCGACCGAAAGCGCGGAGCTGATCTGCGAGCCGATCTGCGCGACCTTCTTGGGATCGAGGGCGCCGTGGCTCTTGATGCCGCTCTTAAGGTCGGTACCGCGCAGGTACTCCATGACGATGTAATAGGTGTCGCCGTCCTTGCCCCAGTCGTAGACGCCCACGATATAGGGGGAGGACAGGCCGGCAGCTGCCTGGGCTTCCTGCTTAAAGCGGGCGGCGAAGGTGGCGTCGCCGGCATACTGCGGCAGCATGATCTTGACGGCAACCGTGCGGTCGAGGACCTGATCCTGTGCGCGGTAGACGGTCGCCATACCGCCCGTCCCCACCTTATCCTTGAGGAGGTATCTTCCCCCGAGGACCCTCTGTTCCATTCCTGCTCCTAACATAACTTTTCGCTCAACGATGTGTGTAGTACCAAATGTGTGGCCACTGGGGCCGTGTGGCGCGTTGCCGCTAGCTCATCGGCCGCGGCGCGCCCCAAGTATCCGCTTTGATCACGGGCATCACGCTCCCTGTGCGGCGAGCGCCGCGGTCAGGACGATGCCGGCAATCTTGGCCGCCTCGACGTCGTGTTTGTCGAAATCCTCCAGGGCCACCGAGATGGCAACCGTGGGTGAATCGTAAGGTGCAAAGCCAACAAACATAGAGTTGACGTTGGTGCCGCCGGTCTCGGCCGAACCCGTCTTGCCGGCAACCTTGACGCCCGGAATCTGGGCATCGGTGCCGGTACCGGACTGGACGACGGCGAGCATGGCCTGTTTGACCTGATCGGCCGTGGCAGAGCTGACAGCCTGGCCCAGCGAGCGGGACTGCGTAGTCTTGACCACGGTTCCGTCCGGGGCGAGTATCTGGGATACAAAGAACGGGTCCATGACCACGCCGCTGTTGGCGATAGCGGCAGCGATCACGCAATTCTGCATAACGGTGGTCTGCGGGCCAGGCGTGTGGTCCATGCCGACGGGCTGGCCGGCGCCTGCCCAAGCGGTCTCCCACTCGGTCATAAGCGACGGGTCGGCCATGATGGAAGCCGCGGTGGTCAGATCCTGACCGAGCTTTTGGCCGTAGCCAAAGGCGTTGGCAAACTGGACGAGCGAGCTGGCGCCGACCTCGTTTGCCACCTGGCCAAAGACGACGTTGGACGACACGGCGAAGGCCTGCTGCAGGCTGATGGTGCCGTAGCTTTCGTTGCCAGAGTTGGTGACCGGCGCGTTGCCAATATCCATGGAGCCGGGCGCCTGGTACGTGCTGGTAAGGCTGGCGGTGCCGGTTTCGAGTGCCGCGGAGAGTGTGACGACCTTAAAGGTCGAGCCCGGGGTGTACAGCGCGTCCATGGCGCGGTCGTACATGGAGCCGTCCTCGCCGCCGCCCGACTGGAGCAGCGCATCGATGTTGGTGTTGTCGTAGGTGGGCGAGCTCGCGCACGCAAGGACCGCACCGGTGCGCGGATCCATGACCACCACAGCGCCCTTAAAGCCCTTGAGCGCCTGCTCGGCAGCCGTCTGGATGCGCGAGTCGATGGTGAGCTTGGCGGTATTGCCCGGCTGGGTCTGCCCCGCGAGCGACGCGATGGCGTTGTTCCAGCTGGAGTAATCCTTGGAGCCGGTGAGCGTATCGTTCATGACGCTCTCGATGCCGGCGGTGCCGTATTGCTGGCTCACGTAGCCCACCACGTGCGCGGCCATGTTGCCGTTGGGGTAGGAACGGGCGTAGGTGCCGTCCTCCTGCTGCAGCGACTCGGCTAGCGTCACGCCGTCGGACGTGATGATGGAGCCACGCTGGATGTACTTGGAGCGGGCGATGGTGTGGTTGTTGATCGGCATGTCCTGGTAGTCCTTCGCCTTGATGACCTGGACATAGGTGAGGTTGCCGATAAGGATGGCGAACAGCGCCGTGAAGGCAAACACGGCGCGAGTCAGGCGGTTGGCAAGTGCCACGCGGCCAAGCACGCCGGACTCAGGCGTATCGAGCAGGCGACGGCGCATGCGAGAGCCGGCGGAGTGGCTACCGCGGCCGTAGGACGACGAGGTGGCAAACCGCGTGCCGGTCGGGGCGGCGGCAGATGCGACCTGGTCGTCGGTGATGGCGGCCATGGTGCCGGTGCCGGTGAGCTCGGCCTCGCGTCCGGTTGCCTCGTCGCCGGCACGCAGTAGCAGCGCGACGATGATAAAGCTTGCCAGCAGCGAGGAGCCGCCCTGGCTCATAAAGGGCAGGGTGACGCCGGTCAGCGGAATCAGGCGGGTCACGCCGCCAACAATCAAGAAGGCCTGGAAGCTGATGGCCGCCGTAAGGCCGGTCGCGCTAAAGGCGGCAAGGTCGGACTTGGCGCGGGCTGCCGTGGTGAGGCCACGCACGGCAAAAAGCATAAACAGGATGAGCACGGCGCCGCCGCCCAAAAGGCCCATTTCCTCGCCGATGGCCGAAAAGATAAAGTCGGACTCGACGACGGGGATGTTGTTTGCCATGCCATTGCCGATGCCGACGCCGGCCAGACCGCCGTCAGCCAGCGAGTAAAGTGACTGTACGATCTGGTAGCCCTGGCCCTGGGCGTCCTTAAACGGATCGACCCAGACCTGAAAGCGCACCTGCACGTGCGACAGGAACTTGTAGGCGCCCACGGCTCCAACGGCCAGCAGCGCAAGGCCGATGATGACGTACGAAAAGCGTCCCGTGGCAACATAGAGCATCAGCAAAAAGATGGTGTAGAACAGGACGGCCGAGCCCAGGTCGCGTTCGAAGACGACAATGAGCAGGCACACGCCCCACACGGCAAACAGCGGCAGCAGCAGGCGGAAGCGCGGAATCTTGAGGCCCAGGACCTTGCGGTTGGAGATGGAGAGCAGCTCGCGGTTCTCGGCCAGATAGCCTGCCAGGAACAGGACGATGAAGACCTTGGCGAACTCGCCGGGCTGGATGGTGAAGCCCGCGATGCGAATCCACAGCTTGGAGCCCGAGATCGTGGTGCCGATAAAGATCGGCAGCATCAGCAGGATGATGCCGATAATGCCAAAGGTGTACTTGTAGCGCATGACCACGTCGAGGTTCTTGACCAGTGCGAGCGTTCCCACCATGAGCGCCACCGAGACAAACAAGATGATGAGCTGCGAGATGGCGAGGTCGGGGGCCAGGCGCGTCACGAATGTGATGCCGATGCCCGAGAGCACAAAGACGATGGGCAGGATGGCGGGGTCAGCGCCGGGCGCCAGGATGCGCACGGCGATATGCGCCGCGGCGAAGGCGGCGAACAGGCCGATCGGCACGGCGAGCGTCTCAAAGGAAATCGTGGCACCCGCGGTGAGCACGTACATCGCATAGAGCAGGATGACGGGGAACGCCGAGGCGATGAGCAAGAGCAGTTCGGTGTTGCGGCGACTCATAAGCGGCACTCCCTTTCTAATTCTTATCGGAGGCTTCGGCCTCGGCTGACTGTTCGGCGGTTTTCTCGGAATCTGACTCGGAGGTGGATTTCTGATCGGTGTTGTCACGAATCGTTTGCGCGTCAATCACCTGACGGGTCTGCTCCTCGTCAATCTGATGGCGGTATTTGGAAATGGTGTCCTGCGCATCGTCGACATTCGTTTGCGGAATGCCTGCCTTAAGGCGGTTTTGCGTGTCTTCGGGCAGGTCGGACAGCTTGATGCTGGTTTCGCTCTCGAGCCAGTGGAGCTCGACCCCGAGCGTCTTGCCGGGCAGGCCGCGCCAGACGGCGACATTGCCGTGGTAGGTTCCCAAGTAATAGGAGCCGGTGACGCCCGTGTATGCCCAGATGCCAGCTACCAGCACAAAGACAAGGGCCAAGATGGCGGCGATGGTGACATTGCGTCGTCGGAGGCGTTTTGCCTCGCGCATGACGCCGTCGTCGACCAGGTCGACGACCACCACGGTCACATTGTCGTGGCCGCCGGCGGCGAGCGCCGCGTCCACCAGGTTGTCGACACAGATCTGTGCGGTCGAGGACTGCGTAGCAATGTTCTCGATATCGCTATCGGGAATCATGCTCGAAAGACCGTCGGAGCACAGAATCAGGCGGTCGCCTTCCTCGATGTGCAGGGTAAAGTGGTCGGCATACATGGCGGGATCCGAGCCCAGCGCGCGGGTGATGACCGAGCGGTTGGGGTGGACGCGGGCCTCGTCGGCCGTAATCTCGCCGGCATCCACGAGCTCCTCCACGTAGGAGTGGTCGCGGGTCACACGGATGAGCGTGCCCTCGTGGAGCAGGTAGGCGCGCGAGTCGCCCACGTGGGCGATGGCGAGCGTGTCGTTTTCGATGTAGGCACAGGTGGCCGTGCATCCCATGCCGGGTTTGCCCAGGCCGTTGAGGGCGGCTTCGATCACGGCGGCGTTGGCGGCCTCAACGGCTGCGGCCAGGCGCGCGGCGTCGACGGACTGCGGCGCCGTCTTGGCGATGGTCTCGACGGCGATGGAGGATGCCACCTCGCCGGCGGCGTGTCCTCCCATGCCGTCGCACACGCAAAAGAGCGGCGACTGCACCAGATAGGAGTCCTCATTGTGCGGGCGTACACATCCGACGTCGGAGCGGGCGCCCCACATAAGCTGCGTGGTGGTGCCGGCGTCGTAGGTCGAGTCGGTTTCGATGCGCTCGTCGGTCAGCGGCTCAAAGCTCATGGTCGAGCCGGGATCTTTGAGCTTTGCCTCCACGGCGGCGACATCGATCTCGGCGGTGTCGCCGGGGGAGACGGTGTCGGCATCGTTGCCCGACTCGGCGTCGGAGATGTCCGGAAGGTTGAGATCTTCGGTTACACGGTCGGCGGGATCGCCGTCCTGCTGCGGCTCGACAGCCGTCGGCTCGGGCGTCGAAAAGTGCGACGGCGCGGGCATGCTCTGGGGTTGAGCGGAGGGCTCGGGAGCTGCGGCGGGCGCGGCAACGGGCTGCTCGACTTCGGCAGGCGTTGCGGATGCGGGTACCGCCTCGCTTGTCGGGGCGACGGGGAATACCGGCGCGGCAGGCTCGGGGGCTGCAAACACGGCAGCGCTCTCGTTAATCGCCTCGGCGACGGGCTCGGCAAAGTGAGCCGGTGCGGGCGTTGTCTCCGGTTCCGCGGGCTGCTCGGCGGTGTGCGCGCCGATGGGGGCATCGAGCCGCTCGGTGTCGGCGTCCTCGTCATCGGCGAGTGCCGGATATTCTTGAGTTACATGCGAAAGGGGCAGGGAGAACACGGTGTCCTCGGGCTCCACGGTCGCAGGGCGCGCCGGAGCGGCATGAGCCGGCGCAGCTGCGGGGGCAGTCGGCGTCTCGGGCATGGTTGCGGACTTGTTCTCCTCGTCGATCATCGACGGTTCACCTTCATGACCACGTCGCCAATCTGGACCTCGTCACCCTCGCGAAGCGTTGCGGGCTCCACCAGCTGGCGGCCGTTAACGAGTGTGCCGTTCAGCGAGTTGAGGTCTTCGATGATGAGTGCCGGGCCCTGCAGCGAAAAGCGTGCGTGCGAGGCCGAGACAAACGGTTCGTTGATGCAGATGTCCGAGGACGGCGAGCGGCCCACGATGACGGGGCCGAGCATGTCTACATGGATGCCACGGATGCCGCGCGGACCCTTGTCCACATCGATCGTCCAGATAGCGGAGTCGCGGCGCTGGCCGCGTACGAGTCCCACGCCGGTTTTCATGACAGCGAACAGGAAGATGTAGAGCAGGGCGACCAGGACGATGCGGCCTGCAAAAAGGACGATATCGATGTTCATAAGCGACTATCCCCTAAATTCAAAGGTGCTTAGGCCAAACGTCAGCAGGTCGCCGTTGCGCAGCGGACAGCGCGTGATGCGGCGGTTGTTGACGAGCGTGCCGTTGGTGGAATTGAGGTCCTCGATCGACCAGTCCGAACCGGTAAAGGTGAGCTGGGCGTGACGGCGCGACACGTTGGGGTCGCGCAGGGCAATGTCCGAAACCGAGCGCTCGCGACCTATGGTCACCTGCGCGGAAGTGATGCTGTGGCTCTCGCCGCTCACGACGTCGACGAGCTGGGCAAGCGGGCGCTGCGGGGCGCGAGAGCTTGCCATGTTGGAGGCGATGCTGGCTGCGGCGCCCAGGCCCACGGCGGCGCCGGTCGCGGCGGCTCCGCCCATGCCGGCAAGCGCGTCGCGCGAGACGGTTTGTGGCACGGGAATGGGTGCGGCGGCGGGGTCGGGGACGTTGGGCGCAAAGGGATCGGCCACGGCGAGCGGGTCGGGAGCGGCGGCACGGGGCGCCGGCTGCTGGGGCATGGCGGCGGGGTGCTGTTGCTGCGGAGCAGCGAATTGCTGCTTGCCGGCGCGGGGAGCGCTGACGGCGCGGCTTGCGGCCGAGTTGTTCTGGCCCAGGCCATTCTGGTAGGCGCGCTCTTCCTCGTACAGGCGACCGAGCGTGGGGGCGTCGACGTTCTCGGCAAAGACCGAGAACTTACCGGCACGCAGCTGCGGGTCGATCATAAAGCGAACGAGGGGTTCGCCGACAAACACATAGCGGCGCTTTTCGGCCTGTGCCTTCACAAACTCGCGGACTTCGCGCGAAAGCTCGGGGTAGAACGGGGCGAGCATGGGATCGTCATCGACGGCGATCAGGATGGTATAGAGTGCCGGCGCGGTGTTGACGCCGTTGATCACCAGAGTCTGATCCTCCATGTCGCGAGCGGCCTGCTTGGCAAGCTTCTTAAAGGAGAACGGGGCACGGGTGGCACCGAAGATGCCGGCCACGTGGTCCTCGAAGATGTTCAGGAAGTTCACGAAAGATCACTCTCCGTATAGGTTCTTTGGTATCCGAGCAAATATAGGCATATCCCAACGATTATAGAGGATAGGGTTCCCGCAACCGCCGCCTTGACGACGACCGCGGCCGCAAGGCTGGCAATTTCCATATGGTGTGCAAGACAGAGCGACGCCGCGGAGCCTATTCCGCAGCCGGCGATGGCAGCGATTGCAGTTAGGTTCGAGCCCTGCTCGGCACGCTTGGCATGGGCGTTGAGCAGCAGAGATGTCAGCGCAGCTGTCGCCGCGACGAGTACGATGGCAGCCCAGGAGAGCATGTCTCCCAGCGCCGCGGCAACATTGCCGAGCCCCAGTACGCCTCCGGCAGAAAGTGCAACCGTAGCCAGGCGGCCAAAAAGCGCGCCCATCCCCGTGGCGGCCGCGGCGCTTGCCGGGCCGAGCCAAAAGGCCGCGATGCCGGAGGCGACCCCGGCGGCAAGGAGGGCGTCGCCCGTTAGGCAGCCAAGTGCCACCGCGCAGGTGAGCGCGGCGCTCGCGGCGGCCTCGGTGCGGCCCCAGGCGATCCACCAACCGGACATGGTGGCGGCAAAGAGCACCGCGACGGGCAGCATCGACAGGATGCCCTGCGCCTGCATGGTGGCGTTGGCCATAAGTACCAAAAAGCCCACGGCCGAGATAGCCGAGCCAATCTGCGGGGCCAGGCCGGCGGCCGCTCCAATCGCGATGGCCGCGGCAATGAGTCCGGGAAGCGCCGCGACGCCAGCCGTCTGCATGATCAAAAAGCTAAAGGCACCACACGTTAGCGCCGAGATAGCGCGCATGGTGTAGTCGCGCGCGTGGCCCCAGCGCGTGCCGGCCCAGCCGAGTGCGGGGTCGACCTCGATGGCGTCGTCCTCATAGGGCAACGATTCGATATCGTCTGCCGCGCGCTCGTCATCCGAAAGCTCGCCCACCATTTGCTCCAGGCTGCGACGGCCTTCGCGCACATTGCCCAGGCCGGCAAGGAGCTGGTCGCAAAATGCCTCGATGCTGTTGGGGCGGTCCTGCGGCATGGGGGAGAGGGCACTCATGAGCGCGCTCTCGGCTCCCGGGGGAAAGTGCGGGATGAGCTCGCTGGGATAGGTGGCGCCGCCGATGATGCGGTCGAGCGAGTCGGCGGGCGTGGCCGCCATAAAGGGAGCGCTGCCGCACAAGCCCTCGTAGATCACACAGGCAAGGGCGAAGACATCAGCACGTTCGTCGACCGTGCCGGTCTCGATATCGAGCTGCTCGGGCGGCATGTAGCCGATGGTGCCGCCGCGCGAGCCGCCAAAGCCACCGGCGGACGACAGACGTGCCATGCCAAAGTCGGTGAGCTTAACGTTGCCCGAGTGGTCGATGAGCACGTTGGCAGGCTTGATGTCCAGGTGGAGCACGCCATTGCTATGGGCGAAGGTGAGCGCCTGGCCCAGCGCGTCGGCAATGGCCGCCGCCTCGTCAAAGGTGAGCGAATGGCCGTCGACTCGATGCAAAAACTCGGCGAGCGACATGCCATCGACATATTCCATAACCAGGTAGGCATAGGCGGTGTCGTGCGTAAAGTCGATAACCTGCACGATATTGGGATGCTGAAGCATGGCGGCGGTATGTGCCTCGCGCAGGACATCCATGATGTCGCTGGCGGGCATGCCGGCACCGTTGATAAGGGGGATGCGCTTAATGGCGACGCGGCGGCGCAGGTGCGTGTCGCGGCAGATCTCGATGGAGCCAAAACCGCCGGTCGCGAGCGTTTCGAGCGGCTGGAACCGCTTGAGCAGCTCGCGAGAGCTGGTGCCCTCCAAAGGAACGTCCGGCGAGAACCGGGCGGTATGTTGCGAGAAAAGCGGCATGGCCAACCCTCGTGCGTTTAAAGTTCGTTTGCGAGCGGCGGGCGCGGGGCCGAGCCGTTCGCGGTGGCATAGATGCTGCTAGTGTAGCACGCTCGGGCAGATGGCGAGGAAACGGGGATGAGGTGGTCCGATCGATTCGGGCCGTTTCGGCTCGTTCGGAAAGCGCACCCCAGTTTTCAGCCAAATAATGGGATGCGCCTTCCAAATGGGGTGGGCTGCGGAAACTGCATCCCAGAATATTGCCCTGGAACGGGATGCGCTTTCCGAACCGGCGTCCAAAAGGAAACCGCATCCCGCTTTGATGTGGGGACTGCGAACAAAAGCCGGACCGTGATCTGGCGCGGATTGGAGTTCGCCTGAATCATTGATGCTGGCTGGTGTGAGAACAGAGATAAACGAGCGGCTCGAGCGATATAATGACACGCTATGGAGGCCATATGCTTTTTTCCCGCCGTTCTGCTACGTCTGCCTGCGCCATTGCGCTTGTCGTAATGGCGGTCACCCCTTATCACCGGTTTTCATCTTCAATCGGCCTGGCGTCAGGTGCAATGACCTGGCTCGTTATCCTGGGCGCATGCCTCGCGGCGTTTGGTCACGGTGTTGCGCTCCGCAAGGGGAGAGAAATAAGGCGGCCGGGGTTCCTTGACGTCTTCGGTATTTTCCTTGCTGCTATTGCAACGGTTCCCGAATGGGCCGACCTGGCCTTCTATGCTCGCGGAGATTCTATTCCATTCGTGTTTGCGCCTATCTGGCTGTTGCGCGGCGTTTCATGCGCCTCGTGCTTTGCTGGGTCGTTGCTCCTCTCATATGTAATTTGGGATACGGCGGGCTCTCCTTTGACGCGGGGGGCGACGCGGGCTGACGAAAGAGAAACTCGTCATCCGCAGGACGCGATTTTTACAGAAACAATAGCCGTCATGTCTTGTCTGCTGTTCTGCTGTCGAGTTTCATGGAGAGTCGTTCCCGAGCCATGGGGGATGCCCCCTGTAACGGCCGCATCAATTGGCCTTGTGCTTTTAATTCCTCTGGTCTATTTCGTGTTGGCTGCGGTCCCGCTGCTTTGCTGTCCCCGCGCCTTTGGTCGGGGGCAGGGCGACGTGTTTGCCTGTTCTGTGCTCGTGGCAGTTCCCATTGGCCTTGTTCCGGCTGTCGAGGTGGCATACTTTGCAAGCGATGCCGCGGTCATTGCATCACTGTCGATGGGGTCCGCTATTGCTGTTGCCGCCTTCGTATACACATTGCTCAGGAAGAAACGGGACAACGATTCGGATATCCCCCGCACGTCCGACCCATTCGATGCGGGGGCGTTTTCCCCCGCCCTGTCGCCTCGAGAAGAGCAGTTTGTTCGACTGCTGCTCAAAGGGAAAACGCCGGCGGAAATTGCCAGGGAGACGGATACGAAGCCATCGACGGTGCGAACAACGCTTCACCGAGCATACGGGAAGGCGTCGGTTGCGGGTTCACGCGAGCTCGTGGCGTTGTTTGCGGGTGAGGGTGATACTGTAGGGCATGAGCTGCCGCAGCGGCATGCTGACGATATGGTGGCATCAGCTCGAACGCGCCGGCTGTTTCGATACCTGCTCACATTATTTTTGGCTCTGTTAGACCAAGGTTGACATAAAAACGATGTCACCGCGAGGCGG
>CABJBO010000038.1 GCA_902363875.1 Coriobacteriaceae bacterium
TCATGCCGCCGAAGTTGAAAGGCAGATTGCCGCTCTGGCGGGCTTGCAGCGTCAAGCCGTTACGCGGTTTGGTAAAACCGCGTAACTAGTTAACCGCCCAGGTAGGCTTTGCGGACGTTATCGTCGTGCAGAAGCTCTTGCCCCGTGCCGGTCATGGTGATCTTGCCGGTCTCGAGCACGTAGCCGCGCGTGGCAATCGAGAGCGCCATCTGCGCGTTCTGCTCGACCAGAAGCACCGTGGTACCGGCCTTGTGCAGATCCTCGACAATCTGGAAGATCTGCTCAATCAGAATCGGCGCCAAGCCCATGGAAGGCTCGTCGAGCATGAGCAGCTTGGGGTTGCTCATAAGAGCGCGGCCCATAACGAGCATCTGCTGCTCGCCGCCCGAAAGGGTGCCGGCGACCTGGCGACGGCGCTCCTTAAGGCGCGGGAACTGCTCGTAGACGCGCTCAAGACCCGGAGCCACCGTGGACTTGGGCTGCGTGTAGGCGCCCATCTCCAGGTTCTCCTCGACCGTCATCTGCAAAAAGGCGCGACGGCCCTCGGGGACCTGAGCCAGGCCCTTACCAACCAGCTTATCGGCGGGCGTATGAGTAATGTCCTCACCCATAAACTTGATGGAGCCGGTCTTGGAGCGCAGCAGGCCCGAGACCGTCTTGAGCGTTGTGGACTTGCCGGCACCGTTCGCACCGATCAGGGCCACGATCTCGCCCTCGTTAACGTTAAAGGAGATGTCCTTGATGGCGTGGATGGCGCCGTACCAGACGTTGATGTTGTAGACGGAAAGCATCGGCTCTGCCATTTAGTTCTCCCCCTTATCCTGCTTGCCCAGATACGCCTCGATAACAGCGTCGTTGTTCTGGATTTCCTCGGCCGTGCCCTTGGCGATGACCTTACCAAAGTTGAGCACGCAGATGCCCTCGCAGATGTTCATAACGAGCGACATATCATGCTCGATAAGCATGATGGCAATGCCAAAGGTGTCGCGAATCTTGACGATGTTCTCCATGAGCTCGGCGGTCTCGGACGGGTTCATGCCGGCGGCAGGCTCGTCAAGCAGCAGTAGCTTGGGGTTGGTGGCAAGCGCGCGGACAATCTCCAGACGACGCTGGGCACCATAAGGCAGCGAACCGGCCTGCTCATTTGCCAGATGCTCCATATCAAAGATGGAGAGCAGCTCCATGGCGCGCTCATGGGCGGCCTTCTCGTGCTTCCAATACGTCGGCAGGCGCAGCACGCCCTCAAAGCCGGAGTAACGCTCCTGGTTATGCAGGCCGACCTTAACGTTATCCTCCACCGTCATGGTGTTGAACAGGCGGATGTTCTGGAACGTACGGGCAATGCCCATGCGGTTGACCTGGTAGACCGACTTGCCCGAGGTGTCCTCACCGTCGAGCAGGATGGTGCCGTGCGTGGGCTGATACACCTTGGTGAGCAGGTTGAAGACCGTGGTCTTTCCGGCACCGTTGGGGCCGATCAGACCGGCGATCTCGGTCTTGCCGATAGTCAGGCTAAAGTCGTCGACTGCCTTAAGGCCACCGAACTCAATGCCCAGGTGGATGCACTCGAGCGCCGGGCGCTGGCCCAAGTCGCGGTCGGGAACGATGGCGCCAGAAGGATACGGGACCATCTTGCCCTTGTTGAACTCAAACTTACTGGGCATCGGCTGCCACCTCCTTCTTGGAAGCAAAGCGGTCCTTAATGCGTGCGAAGAACGCCTTGAGCTGCGGGTTGTTGGTAAAGATCATGACCAGGATCAACACGATGGCGTAGATGAGCATGCGGTAGTCCGAGAACTGACGGAGCAGCTCGGGGAGCACCGTAAGCAGTGCGGCCGCGATGACGGAACCGCGCATGTTGCCCAGACCACCCAGGACCACGAACACCAGGATGAGGATGGACGTGTTGAAGTCGAACTTGGTGGCGGAGAGCTGCGAGAAGTTACCGCCGAAGAGGGCTCCGGCAGCACCGGCGAGGGCGGCGGAAACCACGAAGGCGATCATGCGGTACTCGGTGACGGAGATGCCTACGGACTCGGCTGCAATCTTGTTATCGCGCACGGCCATGATGGCACGGCCGGTACGGCTGCGCACCAGGTTGAGCACGATCACGAGTGCGACCATGACCAAGATGGCACCGGCAAGGAAGGTCGAGTACGTCGACACGCCCGAGGCGCCCTGGGCGCCCTTGATGATGGCGGTGCCGTCCTCGAGCAGGTGCAGGTCGTCGATCGTGGAGTTGCCCGTGATGTTAAAGATCACATGCAGGCCGTGGGAGTCGACGCCCACGATAAGGCAGGTGACGATCTCTTTGATAATCTCGCCAAAGGCCAGCGTCACGATAGCCAGGTAATCGCCGCTCAGGCGAAGGACCGGGATGCCGATCAAGAAGCCCAGGATGGCGGCAGCGATGGCGCCGACCACGATGCTGATGACAAGACGTATCGGATCGGAGGGAACGGCGCTCTCGAGGGCGACCGCGGTAACGATGCCTGTATAGGCGCCGACGCTCATAAAGCCCGCGTGGCCCAGCGACAAGTCGCCCGCGATGCCGACGACGAGGTTAAGGGAGATAGCCATGACGATATAGGCCGTGATGGGAACCAGCTGACCGGCGATCATGCGCGGAATCATGTGGTTAGACTGCATAAAGAACACGATGGCGAACGCCACAAGGCACATGGCGTACGTAACAAAGTCGTGACGCGTCTGCTTGTCTTTAAGAAACTTCATAACGCTCACCTACACCTTCTCGGGGACGTACTTGCCCAAGAGGCCGGCAGGCTTGACGAGCAGGACGATGATCAAAACACCAAAGACGATGGAGTTGGCAAGGCTCGTGGAAATATAAGCCTGTGCCATCGCCTCGATGATACCGATGAGAATGCCACCGACAAAGGCACCGGGGATGGAGCCGATGCCACCGAAGACAGCGGCATCGAAGGCCTTGATGCCAGGCATGGCACCCGTCGTGGGCTGCAGCACCGGCGAGTAGGAGCACAGCAGCACGCCGGCGATGGCGGCAAGGGCGGAGCCGATGGCGAACGTCATCGAGATGGTGCGGTTGACGTTGATGCCCATGAGCTGAGCGGCGGCCTTGTCCTCGGACACGGCGCGCATGGCTTTGCCCATCTTGGTCTTGCCTGTAAAGAACATCAGGCCGGCCATGATAACCAGGCAGGCGACGATGGTGACGAGCGAGACGGCGCTTACGTTGAACTTGGCCAAGAACTCCGGCACCTGGAAGGTGACGAGCGAAGTGAAGTTCTTGGGCGTGGCGCCCCACAGAAGCTGCGCGGCGTTCTGCAGGAAGTAAGACACGCCGATGGCCGTGATCAGAACGGCCAGAGGGCCTGCTTGGCGCAGCGGCTTGTATGCCAGACCCTCGATGAGAACACCGAGAACCGTGCAGACCACACAAGAGAGAATTACAGATGCCCAGCCCGGGAGGCCGAGGTACGACGTGGCGCAGAACGAGACATAGGCACCGACCATGATGACGTCGCCGTGAGCGAAGTTCAGCATCTTGGCGATACCGTAGACCATGGTGTAGCCCAACGCGATGATGGCGTAGACGCTGCCCATGGACAGGCCGTTGACCAGGTATTGGATAAAGACTGTCATGTTCCACATCCCCCTTTCGAATAGGTTTCCAGTTGATGTATGAAACAGGGACGTTACATCGTCCCTAGATACCAAGCAAGCAGGGAAGGCCAAAACCTCCCCTGCTTGGGATCAAAACCGCTCTATGTAAGGCGGCCTATTAGGCCTGTACGTACTTGCCGTCGGTGATGACGTACGCCGTGGGCTCCTTCTGGACCTGACCCTTATCGTTCCAGGTGAGCTTGCCGGTCAGACCGTCAACGGTAATCTTGAGCATAGCCTTGGACAGCTTCTCGGCGACCTCGGTCGGGTCGGCGTCGACACCAAGACCGGCCTCCTTGAGGGCCTCGGCCACCGCGTGCACGCCGTCGTAGGCGTCAGCGGCAAACTGGTCGGGGGTATCGCCGTACTTATCCTTGTAAGCGTTAACGAAGTCGGCGTTCTTCTCGTCGTCGGCGGAGAACGGGGTCATGAGTAGCAGACCCTCGGCAAGAGAGGTGTCGAAGCCCTCAACGCCCAGGATGCCGTCCATGCCGTCGCAGCCCATCATCTTGACGTCGTAGCCCATGTCCTTGGCGTTCTTGAGCAGGACGGACGCCGGCGTGTAGTAGATCGGCGCAAAAATCATGGTGGCGCCTGCCTGCTTGGCCTTGGTCAGCTGGTTGGTAAAGCTCGTGGCGGAGTCGTCCTTAAAGGTCTCCTCGTCGACAATCTCGAGCTTGGACTCAGCAGCCTGAACCTTAAAGGCATCCGCGACACCCGAAGAATAGGCGTCGCCGGAGTTATAGAACAGCACGAACTTCTCGTCCGCATACTTCTGCGCCAGGAACTTGGCAGCGTTGACGCCCTGGTTGGGGTCGGTAAAGCAAACCTGGAAGACGCAATCCTTGCCGTCAGTGACGTCCTCGGAGGACGCGGACGGGGTGATCATGAACGTCTTGGGGTCGTTACCGCACTCGGCGGCAACGGCAACCGACGCACCCGTGGTGGTCGGGCCGACAAGGGCCTGCATGCCCCAGTCGAGCAGGGTGTTGAAGGCGTTAACGGCCTTCTCGCCGTCGGCCTGGTCATCCTCGGCCTTGCTGGCAAGCGGCAGCTCCTTGGTCGAGAAATCCTTGCAGCCAAGCTCGACACCCTGGGTAACGGACTTGCCGTAAGACGCGGCGGCACCGGTCAGCGGGCCGATGGTGCCGATCTTAAACGAAGCATCGCTCGAAGCGGAACCGCCGTCGCCGCCGTTAGAGGAGCAGCCAGCTAGAATGGACATCGCCCCCAGACCTGCTGCGCTCGCGATAACGCTCCTGCGATTCATTACAGGGTTAAATGACTTACCGGTGAGGCTCGACATGCGGCTCTCCTCTCACATCTCGTCGGGTTTTGGTTACCCGACAGGCCATCCTTCGCCGTGTTCGGCGTTCGCAAAATAGTAGACGCTTTAGTTAGGAAAAGTGGCGATTATTTCAACTTTTCTTTGGATTTGTTCATTTATCCATATTTCTGCGTATTTCTATTGGTTTATGCAGTTTAGCCACTTTATTGTGTAAAAGTAATGTTTCCATTCCGTTACAAGCGCCCCTGTCCTGATTAAAACAGCCTCACCGACCGCGTTTTGTACGCACCTATGCGGCGATGTACTTGCCGTCCTAAATCACCGAAGTCAGCGTTCTTCTCGCCGTCGGCGGAGAACGGTGACATGAGCAGCACACCCTCGGCAAGAGAGGTGTCGAAGCCCTCGGACCGTTCATGCCGTCTCTTGCGGTACAGGGCAAACCTTATGGTGCAAACGTTGACAGTTTGTTACGGAGTTCCGTTTGTAGCGAGCATGTTTCCAATGTTTCCGCAGCGTTTCGGGGGTGTCGTTTTGTGCGACTCCTGTTGCCTGGCGAGCACGCGCCCTCGGTTCACGCTAGAATGCACTCAACCTTTAAGCGGTTAATCCATCCATAAGATGCACGAAGGAGCTATCTATGAGCGAACCCCTGCGCACCGTGAACGTCGGCCTCATCGGTCTGGGAACCGTCGGCGGCGGCGTGGCCCGTCTGATCAAGAGCCACCACGATGAGTACCTGGCCGCCTACGGCATCGACCTTAAGCTGACCCGCGCCTGCGCGCTTGCCTGGGAGCAGGCCGAAGCCGCCGGTATTGAGCGCGAGGCCTTTACGAGCGACTGGCACGACGTCGTCACCGACCCCGCCGTCGATATCGTCGTCGAGCTCATCGGCGGCGAGCACCCCGCGACCGAAATCTTCACTACCGCCTTCGAGAACGGCAAGCACGTCGTCTCTGCCAACAAGGCCCTGCTGGGCCGTCATGTCGAGACGCTCGCCGAGAAGGCGCGCGCGTGCGGCGTGCAGATTAAGTGCGAGGCCAGCTGCGGCGGTGGCATCCCCATTGTCAGCACGCTCGAGCACGACCTGGTGGGCAACAAGATCCTGACCATCGCTGGCATTCTCAACGGCACCACCAACTACATCCTGTCGCGCATGGACGCCGAGGGCGCCGATTACGCTGACGTGCTCGCCGACGCCCAGGCAAAGGGCTATGCCGAGGCCGACCCGTCCGCCGACGTCGACGGCTTCGACGCCGCCAGCAAGACGGCGATCCTCGCCTCCATCGGCTTTGGCACCCGCGTGACCACCGACGACGTATACCAGCAGGGCATCCGCACCATCGGTGCCGAGGACATCGCCCAGGCCCGCGAGCTCGGTTACACCATCAAACTGCTCGGCATCGCCCGCAACACCGACGCTGGCGTCGACGTTCGCGTGCATCCCACGCTGATCCCCGCAGACCATATGCTCGCCAAGGTCAACGGCGCCATGAACGCCGTCTACGTGGTAGGCGACGCCGTGGGCGAGACCATGTTCTACGGCGCGGGCGCAGGCTCCTTCCCCACCGCGAGCGCCGTCGTGGGCGATATCCTGTCGCTCTCCGAGCAGATCAGCCGCGGCGTGGCTCCGCTGCCCGAGATTGAGCCCTATGGCCACAACCTCGCCTTTAAGCCCATGGACGAGCTCCAGACCAAGTACTATGTGCGCCTGAAGGTCGCCGACCGCGTGGGCGCCCTGTCCGAGACGGTCGATATCTTTGCCAAGCACAACATCTCGATCTCGCTCATCAACCAGGTCGAGGACGGCAAGTCGGGCGTCAGCGATGCCTGCTCGGTCATCTTCCTGACGCACCGCGCGCTCGAGAAGGACGTCCAGGCTGCCGCCGCCGAGCTTGCCAGCGTCGACTGCGTGGCCGAGGTCGCCAACGTCCTGCGCATCGAGGACGTCGAGGCTTGGACCGAAGGCGTCATGGCGAACTAGTTCGGTTTACACCCCACAACGCATTTGCTCGAAGGGCTCCCGTCTAGTCTTGGACGGGAGCCCTTTCATTTGCACGCTCGGGGTGCATTGACACGATCCGCGTTTGAGCAATTTGACCGTTCGGTGTCAACCAGGGGTACCGCTTACCGACAAGCAGGCATGTTTGTTTTTGTCTGCCGCTATCCTGTGCTGCGTACGTCCACCCCCGAAGAATGGAGGCACCATGTTGCTCGAGGGCAAGAAAGCAATCATCACCGGAGGCACGCGCGGTATCGGCTATGCCATCGCCTGCCGTTTTATCGAGGAGGGCGCCGCCGTCACCGTCTTTGGCTCGCGTCAGGAGACCGCCGATGCGGCCATTGAGAAGCTGACAGCCGCCTATCCCGACGCCAAGGTCTGGGGTCGTTCCTGCGATCTCACCTCGCTCGAGGCCGTGACTGAGGCCTTTACGCAGGCTGCAGCCGACATGGGCGGTCTCGATACGGTCGTCAACAACGCCGGAATCTCCCAGCGCTCGCCCCTTTTGGACTATACAGCCGAGGAGTTCGCAAAGGCCATGGACCTCAACGTCGTCGCCGTCTTTAATGGCCACCAGGCTGCCGCCAAGATCATGACCGAGGCCGGCCACGGCGGCACCATCACCACCACGAGCTCGATGGTCGCCAAGTACGGCCAGCCCTCTGGCGTCGGCTACCCAACGTCCAAATTTGCCGTCAACGGCATGGTCCAGTCGCTCTCGCGCGAGCTCGCCCCCATGGGCATTCGCGTCAATGCCGTCGCACCCGGCGTGACCAAGACCGACATGGTCGCCAACCTGCCCGAAGAGGTCATCAAGCCCATCATCGCCACCATTCCGCTGGGTCGTATGGGCGAACCCGAGGATGTCGCCAACGCCTTTGTTTTCCTAGCGAGCGACATGTCCTCCTATGTCACGGGCGCCGTGCTCCCCGTCGACGGAGCCGCCCGCTCCTAAAGGTCGCGAACCACGGCTTCGAGTCTCAACGAAGCCCAACGCAAAAGGCGCGCTGTCTGCATCAACCGCAGGCAGCGCGCCTTCAATTATTTGGACGGAACCCGTATCCCGACATTCCTTGCTACCTGCCGTCGTCGTCCTGGGCTTCATCGCGCGCATAGAGTTCCAGCATGCGGCGACGGTATTCGCGCACGGCGAGCTTGGCGCGCTCCAGGCGGCGACGCTCGCGCGGAGTCAGCTCAGACGGGTCGACCTCGTCTCCATAGGTCTTATCGGCAAGAAGATGTGCCGCGTCCACAATACGGGCATCGATATGGCCGCTCGCCGCTTCGGCCGAAAGGCGGTCAGCAATGGAATCAATCGTGGGCATACCGTCGAGCGAGCGACCATGCCCATGCGACGTCAATAGCTCGTGCTCGCGGGCGAGTAGACTTGCAAGGTCGTGATGGGCGCGCAGGATATTGAGCGCATCGGAAGGATGCTCGGCAACCTCCGCCACGGCGGCGACCGGCGCGGCATCGACCACGCGGTAGAAGAGCTGCGCGAGCAGTGGCATCAGGAACACCGTGATGGCGCCGGCCGCCACCATAACCGAAGCGACGCCCTGTGATAATGCGCCGGCGTTGACAGCGACGCTCGTCACGGCGACGATAATCGGCAGCGCCGTGGTGCAGTACAGGGCCACGGTAATGCGGCCATACGCCGACACATCGCGCGTCGCAGGACAAATGCTCATAGAAATAAGAATGGGCACGGCGCGGATAACCAGCAACGCCACGATAAAGCCCACGAGCAAGCCGGGGCGCGATGCTACAGCAGTCAGGTCGATCTTGGCACCCGACACGGTAAAGAACACCGGGATCAAAAAGCCATAGGCAAGGCCATCGAGTTTAAGTTCGAGCGTATGGTTGCCCTCGGGGATGATATAGCGCAGGACAAAGCCCGCGGCAAAAGCGCCCAACACGATATCGAGGCTAAAAATGGCGGAAAACGCCACGAGCGTGACCAGGATGAGCACTGTGAGGCGCACGAACGTCTGAGAAGTCGTATCGGCGCGCTCCTGAATAAAGGCAAAGAAGCGGCTGCCAATACGCTTGGAGCGACTGGGGACCACGGCAAGCAGCGCGCACACCACGGCGAACAGCCCCAAGATCAACAGCGTCTCGACACCCGTACGGGCAGACAGCAGCACCGACATGGCGAGCACGGGCCCGAGCTCGCCCCACGTACCATAGGCAAGAATCGAATCGCCGACGCGCGTCCCAGCAAGCGACCGCTCGCGCAAGATGGGCATGAGCGCCCCAAGCGCCGTCGAGGTCAACGCCAGCGTCACGGCGATGCCATCAAAATGACTGACCGAAAACCACGGGGTAAAGCGCACGGCAAGCCAGGCGATGCCAAACGTGACGACCCACGTCGCCATGCCGTAACGCCCCTCGATGCCCGTGATGTTCTTGGGATCGATCTCAAAGCCGGCAAGCAGGAACAAAAAGGCCAGGCCGAGCTCGGACACGAGCGAGACCTCGGCATCTACATGGATAATGCCGAGCATATGAGGTCCCAGCACCGCACCAAACACGAGCAAAAAGACCGTCTCGGGAACGGGTTTTCCGGGAATCGCCGAGGCGATGAAGGGGCTTGCAAAGGCCACGAGTGCGATGATGGCGAGTGAAACGAATGCCATGTGATGCCTTTCTCTTGTTTGCGCTTCACTGTAGCACCCTCGCCGTCCTCAACGCGCCGCGAGCTGTCGTATCATAGTGAGGTTTACAAACATGTGGCTCAAGGCGACCGCAGGGCAGGCCCCGCAAACCGACCGCTGCCGCATACCGTACCGTACGCCCAACCGATCAGGAAGGCAGGAACCAATGGTCTCTCGTATCTACGTGGAGAAGAAACCCGGGTTCGACGTCGAGGCTCAGCAGCTCAAGGGCGAGCTGACCGAAATTCTCGGCATCAAGGGCATCGAGGCCCTGAGGATCATAAACCGCTACGACGTCGAGGGCATCGACGAAGAGCTTTTCCGCTCCTGCGTGCCGACCGTCTTTAGCGAGCCCCAGGTCGATGTGACCTACGACGAGCTCCCCGCAAGCGATGGCGCCGTCTTTGCCGTCGAATTCCTGCCTGGCCAGTTTGACCAGCGCGCCGACTCCGCCAGCGAGTGCGTGCAGCTCATCAGCCAGGGCGAGCGCCCCGCCGTGCGCTCCGCCAAGGTCTATATGATCTCGGGCGCTCTGGACGAGGCCGCCATCGATGCCATCAAGCACTACGTGGTGAACCCCGTCGAGGCGCGCATCGCCTCACTCGACCTGCCCGAGACGCTGTACATGGAGACCCCCGAGCCCCAGCCCGTCGAGGTGCTCGACGGTTTCCGCGAGCTCGACGAAGCCGGCCTTGCCGCCTTTATCTCCGAGCGCGGCCTTGCCATGGACGAGGCGGACATCGCCTTCTGCCAGCAGTACTTCCGCGATGAGGACCGCGACCCCACCATCACCGAGATCCGCGTAATCGACACCTATTGGTCCGACCACTGCCGCCACACCACCTTCGGCACCGTCCTGGATGATGTGACGATCGATGACGCCGTGGTGCAGCAGGCCTTCGACCGCTACATGGAGATGCGCCACGAACTCGGTCGCGACGCCAAGCCCGTCTGCCTCATGGACATGGGCACCATCGGCGCCAAGTATCTCAAGAAGACCGGCGTCATGACCGATGTCGATGAGTCCGAGGAGATCAACGCCTGCACCGTCAAGGTAAAGGTCGATGTCGACGGCGAGGACCAGGACTGGCTGTTCCTGTTTAAGAACGAGACCCACAACCACCCGACCGAGATCGAGCCCTTCGGCGGTGCCGCCACCTGCGTGGGCGGTGCCATCCGCGACCCGCTGTCGGGCCGCAGCTACGTGTACCAGGCCATGCGTGTCACCGGCGCCGGCGACCCCACCGTCCCCGTGTCCGAGACGCTCGAGGGCAAGCTGCCGCAGCGCAAGCTCGTAACCACCGCCGCCGCCGGCTACTCCAGCTACGGCAACCAGATCGGCCTTGCCACCGGCCAGGTCAACGAGCTCTATCACCCCGGCTACGTCGCCAAGCGCATGGAGGTCGGCGCCGTCGTGGGCGCTACCCCGGCAAACCACGTGCGTCGCGAGTGCCCCGCCCCCACCGACAAGATCATCCTGTTGGGCGGCCGCACCGGCCGTGACGGCATCGGCGGTGCCACCGGCTCCTCCAAGACCCAGAACACCGAGTCCATCGAGACATCGGGCGCCGAGGTCCAGAAGGGCAACGCCCCGGTCGAGCGCAAGCTGCAGCGCCTGTTCCGCCGCGGCGATGCCTGCCGTCTGATCAAGCGCTGCAACGACTTTGGCGCCGGCGGTGTCTCGGTCGCCGTAGGCGAGCTTGCCGACGGCCTGTATGTCGACCTTGATACCGTGACCAAAAAGTACGACGGTCTTGACGGCACCGAGCTCGCCATCTCTGAATCCCAGGAGCGCATGGCCTGCGCCGTCGCCGACGGTGACGTCGAGGAGTTCATGGGCTACGCCGCCGAGGAGAACCTGGAGGCGACCGTTATCGCCGAGGTTACCGCCGAGCCGCACATGCGCATGGCCTGGAACGGCGTCGCCATCGTCGATCTGTCCCGCGAGTTCCTCAACTCCAACGGTGCGCCCAAGCACCAGGTCGCCCACGTCTGCGCCCGCAGTGTGTGGCAGCCCAGCTGGGCCGGTACCACGCTCGCCGAGCGCATGACCTCGCTCGTCACCGACCTCAACGTCGCTTCCAACAAGGGCCTTTCCGAGCGCTTCGACTCCACCATCGGCGCCGCGACCGTGCTTATGCCTTTTGGCGGCAAGACGCAGCTCACCCCGAGCTCGGCCATGGTCGCCAAGTTCCCCGTGGACGGCGAGACCACCACAGCGAGTGCCATGGCATGGGGCTTCAACCCCTATTTGATGGAGGCCGACCAGTTTGCGGGCGCCTACCTGTCCGTGGTCGAGTCCATCGCCAAGCTCGTTGCCGCCGGCTTTGAGCACAAGCGCGCCTACCTCTCCTTCCAGGAGTACTTCGAGCGCCTGCGCACCGAAGCAGAGCGCTGGGGCAAGCCCATGGCTGCCGTCCTGGGTGCCCTTATGGCCCAGGTCGACCTGGGTGCCGGTGCCATCGGCGGCAAGGACTCCATGAGCGGTTCGTTTGAGGACGAGACCGGCGAGCTCAACGTTCCGCCGACCCTGATCAGCTTCGCCGTCGCCGTGGGCAAGGCCGCCCGCGCCGTCTCGCCCGAGTTCAAGGGCCTCACGCACCGCGTCGTCCGCATCGCCCCCGCCACCTACGGCGAGGATTACCGCCCCGACGCCCAGCAGCTGCTCGCCGCGTTTGACGCCGTCGAGGCGCTCACCGCCAACGGCAACGCCCTGGCCATCTCCACGCCCGGCTACGGCTGCGGCGCCGAGAGCCTCTTTAAGATGTGCGTCGGTAACCAGATCGGTATCGAGCTTGCCGAGGATGTAGACGTGGAGAGCCTCTTCACCCCGCTCTACGGTAGCTTTATCGTCGAGCTCGCCGAGGATGCCGAGCTGCCCGAGGTCGCCGACGGCGTTGTCGTCGAGCCCCTGGGCACCACCGTCGAGGGCTATGTCATCGACACCGGCTCCGAGGTCATCGAGCTCGCCGAGCTCCAGGAGGCCTGGGAGAGCGGCATCGAGGGCGTCTTCGCCTACCGCAGCGCCGGCAAGACCCCCGAGGTCGAGACCATCGACTTCCGCGCCAAGGATATCCACGTGTACGGCGGCGCCAAGATCGCCCGCCCGCGCGTGATCATCCCCGTGTTCCCCGGCAACAACTGCGAGTACGACAGCGCCCGCGCCTTCCGTGCCGCCGGTGCCGAGGCCGACACCTTCGTGATCAACAACCTCACGCCCGAGGCCGTCGCCGAGAGCACCCGCGAGCTTGCCCGCCGCATCCGTGCAAGCCAGATCGTTATGATCCCCGGCGGCTTCTCGGGCGGCGACGAGCCCGACGGCTCTGCCAAGTTCATCACGGCGTTCTTCCGCGCTCCCGAGGTCACCGAGGCAGTCCGCGACCTGCTCAAGGCCCGCGATGGCCTGATGCTGGGCATCTGCAACGGCTTCCAGGCCCTGATCAAGCTCGGCCTGGTGCCCTACGGCGACATCGTCGACGCCACGCCCGATGCGCCCACGTTGACGTTCAACACCATCGGTCGCCACCAGAGCCGTCTGGTGCGCACCCGCATCTCGTCCAACTTGTCCCCGTGGCTGTCGCAGTGCAGCCTGGACGACCCCTACACCGTCGCCATCAGCCACGGCGAGGGCCGCTTTGTCGCCAATGACGAAGTGCTCGCCCAGCTGATCGCCAACGGCCAGGTCGCCACGCAGTACGTGGGCGAGAACGGCAAGCCCAGCATGGATCTCTCCGTCAACCCCAACGGCTCCGCACTCGCCATCGAGGGCATCACGAGCCCCGACGGCCGCGTCCTGGGCAAGATGGGCCATGCCGAGCGTCGCGGCGACAACCTGTACCGCAACGTGCCCGAGCATGTCCCCGGCGATAAGTTCATGCCGATCTTTGAGAGCGGCGTGGCCTACTTCGCTTAAACCTTTCCCATCGGGTACAATCCCCTCGGGTAACAACACCCGCCACCGGCACGCCCGATGGCGGGTTCTTTTTTGCTTCGCGCATACAGGAAGGACATCATGGAAAGCCGCAAGCCGTATCTTGCCACCCTGCCCGGACTCATCCTGGGCTGCCTCGTCTGCTGCGCGCTCTGGGGGTCGGCTTTTCCCTGCATCAAGATCGGCTACGGCCTCTTTGGCATTTCCGCGCACGACAGCGCCTCGCAGCTGCTCTTCGCGGGTCTGCGCTTCACCCTTGCCGGCATGCTGGTCATTGTCGGCATGAGCGTGGCCCAGCGCCGTCCGCTCGTTCCGCAAGCGCGCGATATCAAGTCCATCCTCACGTTGTCGCTCTTCCAGACTATCGGGCAGTACTTCTTTTTCTACCTGGGACTCTCGCGCGCCAGCGCCATGTCGAGTTCCATCATCGAGGCCAGCGCCAACTTCCTCGCAATCCTCTTTGCCGCCCTGGCGTTTCGCACCGAGAAGCTCAATACGGCCAAGGTGCTCGGCTGCGTACTGGGCTTTGCCGGCGTCGCGCTCGTCAACCTTTCGGGCGCGGACGGTACCTTTGGCTTTACGCTCGACGGCGAGGGCTTTATCCTGGCCTCCACCGTCGCGGGTGCCCTTTCGACCTGCCTGATCGGCATCTTCTCGCGCGAGCACGACGGCGTCTTGCTTGCCGGGTGGCAGTTCTTGGTCGGCGGCCTGGTCCTCACCGCCATCGGCTTTTTGATGGGCGGCACGCTCTCCCCCACAGCGATTGCCCCCGCCATCGCGCTCATCATCTACATGGCGCTTATCTCCGCGGTCGCGTACTCGCTGTGGTCGCGCCTGCTTGCCGTCAACCCCGTAAGCCGCGTTTCGGTCTTTGGCTTTATGAATCCAGTCTTTGGCGTACTGTTGAGCGCTCTGCTGCTCGGCGAGGGCGCTGGCACGAGCCCTGTTACCGTACTTGTTGCCCTGCTGTTGGTCTGCGGCGGCATCATCATCGTCAACAGGCCCAAAAAGGTCTAACGAACTACCCCTATTTAGCAGAGGGGGTTCACATGCTTTAGCTTAATGGAGTACATCGGAGAGCCGAGGGCCGCCACGCCCGCCAGCGCGCGCCCTTTTTCTAGCGTATCTGGGCGCCGGCTTTCTTCTTCTCGCGCTTTACGCGGTAGAGCTCCGCGTCGGCAGCACGAAACAAGTCTTGCCAGGTATCGACGCCATCACCGACCCGTGCGTAGCCGATGGACATCCGCAACAGATACGGAACCTCGGCGCGCGCGAGCTCATCGTTGATTGTCGCGCACAGATGCATGATATCCTGTTCCGCCACTGCCTTTTGGAGCACCACGAACTCATCGCCACCATAACGTGCGATAAAGCCGCCAGACGCCGAGCAGACTTCTTTGAGCGCAGCGGATATGACCTGAAGAGCATGGTCGCCCTCCACATGCCCATAGCGATCGTTAATCTGCTTAAAGCCGTCGGCGTCCATCATAAGCAGATATACATCTTCGGCCTGATCCACATTTGAGAAGAGCGACAGCATATAGGTCTCAAAACGGTTGCGATTGTTAAGTCCAGTCAACGGGTCGGTCGAGATGAGCTGCTCCTGGTAGATGATGTAGAGCAGCAACATGCTAATCATTAGGCTCTGTTAGACCAAGGTTGACATAAAAACGATGTCACCGCGAGGCGGTA
>CABJBO010000039.1 GCA_902363875.1 Coriobacteriaceae bacterium
GGGTTGGTCTGATTGTTCTGGTTGGACTTCTTACTTTGGCTCAAAGAAAAACGGGAGATGCCTTGTGCATCCCCCGTTTTTGTTGCGGTTAGTCTAGGTCAATAAACTTGGTACTTATGACATGGCCGTCTTTTACTAGCATTCTGGCCATAGTGGGGCCTCGGGTGCCTCTGGGGTAGCTGGCGCTGCCCGGGTTGAGGACTAGGCAGCGGCCCACTTGGGCTTCTTTGGTTACGTGGGTGTGGCCGTTGATGGCTACGTCTACGGATCCCACCGGAAGGTCTTCGCGGTAATGGGCTACGGCGAATTTGAGGCCTTCGTAGGTAAAGAGCGCAAGACGGTCTACATCGGGGCCGTAGTCGCGGTAGTAATCGTTGTTGCCCAATACGGCCCGCACAGGGGCGATGGTGCACAGGTGCTCGTAGTCCATCTCTGACGTGAGGTCGCCGGCGTGGATGATCAGGTCTGCGCCCTCAAGCTCATCCAAGAGCGCAGGCGATAAATAGCCGTGGGTGTCCGAGATGATGTCGATACGCTTGGCGCTTGCACTGTTCATGGGATCCCTTCCGCAAAAAACGATTCGGCAGATACATACAAAAAAGGCCCCACGGCTCCGCAGACGATGGGTCTACAGGGCTGCGGGGCCAGTGTGCTAGAGACTCAAGGCCTTCTTGAGCGGCACGACGCGGCGGCGCGAAACCGGCACGCGTTCGTCGACGCCCGTAATGCCCAGCTGGATGGCGCCCGAGGGCACCGTCTCGACGTCCGTAACGCACGCCAAGTTGACGATATAGCGGCGGTGAACACGGAAGAAGCCAAAGTCGCAGAGCTTGGCCTCAAACTGCGCCAGCGAGGTCGTCGACAAAAAGCGATCATCGACGGTATAGATGCAGGAGTAATCGTCCTTGGCCATGATAAAGCGAATGTCGTCCACGGGAATGAGCACCTTGCGGCCGCCCTTTTCCACCGGGATACGCTCGATGGTCACCTTGCTGTCCGTAACCGGCTTGGCGCGTTGCATGACTTTCTCGATCGCGCGATCCAAGCGAGCTTCCTCGACCGGCTTCATCAGATAATCGACGGCATCCACGTCGAATGCCTCGACCGCATGGTCGCTATACGCAGTCACAAATACGATCGCCGGCGGATTTTTGAGCTTATGCAGCGCCTCGGCAAGTTGCAGGCCCGAGGCACCGGGCATCGAGATATCGAGAAACACGACATCCACGCGACTTTCCATAAGCATCTCGATGGCGGAGCGGACGCTCGACGCCTCCGTGATCGTGCCGATCTTGCCCGTTTGCTCGAGCAAGAAGCGAAGCTCCGAGCGAGCCGGCGCCTCATCATCCACAATCATCGCACGCAGCATAGGGATAAAACCTTTCGTCAACTAACTACGCCGGGCATCCGTCGCATGACGTTGAGCCCGTAGCCTTTTATTTTACTCTTGAATGTCAAAGATGCTCTCTGACAAATCAAGATGAAGAAGCACTTTGGTGCCCTTGCCCGGCGCCGATTCGACACGCGTATAGGAGTGCGGCCCAAAAAAGCGATGGATGCGCTCCGAAATATTGTGCATGGCCACACCGGCGCCGCCACCCTGGGGAGAGCTGGCGTCGGGACGGGCAGAGCGCTCGTCAAACAGTCTGGCGGCGGTACCCTCATCCATGCCCACGCCATTATCGGCCACGGCAATCAAGATTGCATCCTCGCCGTCTTGGTGAACGGTCACGTCGATCCTCAGGGCGTCGTCATCGCCCATACCATGACGCACGGCGTTCTCGACAATCGGCTGGATCACGAACGCCGGCACCAGCGTATCTTCCACGTCCTCGGACACATCGAACGTCGCAAGCACGCGGTCCTCGCCAAAGCGGGCCTTCTCAAAGGTAAGGTAGCGCTTGGTCTGTGCGACCTCGCGCGAGACCGGAATAAGCGATCCCGAGTTGTCGAGCGTGGCGCGATAGAACGATGAGAACTCACGAAGCAGTTCGCGGGCCCTCAGCGGGTCGGTGCGCGTAAACGATGCAATGGTGTTCAGCGTGTTGAACAGGAAGTGCGGGTTAATCTGCGCCTGCAGCGCACGCACCTCGGCGCGCGCTGTGAGTTCCTTTTGCACCTCGAGCTCGTGGATGGCGAGCTGCGTGGACAAGATCTCGGCAAAGCCCGAGGCAAGCGCGTACTGGGTACGGTCGACGGCGCGCGGGGTCTTGTAGTAGAACTTGAGCGTGCCGACGGTACGATCGCCCACCTTGATGGGGGCGATAATGCCGGCGGGGACTTGGTTGTGCGAGCCGTCCGAGCCCACGACATCCACCATACGGTTGAACGACTGCACGATGCCATGTTCGATAACGTAGCGTGTGGCAAGCGTGTGGATGGGAGAATCTGGCAGTAGTTTTTCCTCAAACTCGCCCGCGCAGGCAAGCACGTTGTCCTCATCGGTGATGGCCACCGTCATGGCGCGCGTCTCGGGCAAAATGCGCTGGCACACCAAACGCGCCGACTCCTGTGTCAAACCGCCCTTAATGTCCTCGAGCATGGCCGAGGCCACCGAGAGCGTCTCCTCGGTGTACTGGGAGCGCACCGAATCGGGATTGAGCGTCAAAAAGATAAAGATGCACAGAAAGATGCACAGCAGCGCGCAGGCAATCACCGTGGCAATCGGCTCGATTCCGGTCGCCAGGGCAAAAATAAAGTACACCAGCACGCAAATGGCGCAGGCAACGGCAATGATGCGAAAGATTGATATTGAACTATCGCGCTGGGCGCGGCGGTCGATCATTCGGCCCCCTCCAGGATACTGATCAGTTGTGCGTCACGCCAAAGCCCGTCCATGATCTTGGGCCAAAAGCTCTGGAAACGCAGGTAGCTTGCAGCGTTTTGGCGTGCATAGGCCTTTGCCTCGTCGATACCATGGCGCCAGATGCGCAGGTAGCCCTCATGCTCGCGGGTAAACACGCTGCGGACCATAGCGGTCTTGCGCACGCGGTCGTCGAGCTCGCGCGAAATCCACGGGCCCGGGTAGGGCATGAGCGATGCCGCCGTAACGGGAATGAGCTCCTTTTGATGCGCGGCGAACGTCAACTTGGCCCGTTCGTAGTACCAACGGTATACATCCTGCATAAAGCGCGGTGAGCGCTTTTCGGACTCCGGAGGCAGATGGCGCACGGTCCACTCGTTATCGAACCACACGTCGTAGCCAAACATGCGCATGTTAAAGAGGTAATCCAAGTCCTCGCCGCGGGTGATAAACGGGTCAAAGGCCACACGCGTAAAGGCGCGGGCGTGCAGGGCCATCAGGCCGCCGCACACGTAGTTGGAGCGCGAGATGCGGGTGCCCGAGAGCGCCTTTTTCATCCAACGGTTGAACTCGATGCGCTTGGTCCACCAACGATGGCAGATGCCCGCCTTGTCCGTGGGAGCCAACGGCGAGCCGTCGCGATCGTAGAAATAGCCGCTCTTGACCAAGATCGGCAAGCCCTGACGCGTCTGCTGCCCCAACGCATAGGTCGCGCGCTTCATAAAGTCGGCGTCGATGACAGCCTCATCGTCATCCAAAAAGATAACCGCGTCATGCCCCAGCACCGCAGCGCAGGCCAGCCCCATGTTGCGGATGGCACCGTAACCTCGCAGGCTCACGCACTCGCCCGAACCCTTGGGCGCGATCTGAGCAACCCGGTCTGCGATGCGCGAGGCCTGGGTGTTGGTGACAACGGTGACCTTGAGCGTGGGATGCGCGTCGACAATCTCGTGCACGCGCAGCGACACATCGGCTGTGGCAGAAACGGGACAGACCACCAAAAGGATGATGCGCGGGATGTCGCGCACCTGCTCAAGCGAGGCCAGGCAGCGGTCGAGTTCGGGATTGTCGGCGTTGAGTCGTGTCGAATGGTCATAGGTGCCAGGGGCGTTTGCGCGAGCGTCATCGCCCGCCCAATACGTTGGAATCACGACCGTGGCGTTCATGCCTTACCCTCCCTGCAACACAAAAACGGGACGCCGCCAAACACAGGCGACGCCCCGCGACCTAGCTGACTCCATCATACCCACTTGGGCTAATCATTGTTCGAAAGTCAGAATGTTTATTGCGGATAACCCCAAAAGAGTATCGCGGCGGACGCAATTACCGGCAAGTTCCTATGCGGCCTGCTCTGCCGTCTGAGACATGCGGGACAGACGGACCAGCAGCACAAAGCCCACCACCAGCAGCACGCCGATAGACAGGACGCCCAGCGAGGGGTTGCCGGTCAGCGAGGTGACGACCGACACCAAGAAGGTGCCCATGACACTTGCATAGCGGCCAAAGATATCAAAGAAGCCGTAGTACTCGTTGGACTTTTCCTTGGGAATAATGCGGCCGAAGTAGCTACGGCTGAGCGCCTGCACACCGCCCTGGAACAGGCCGACCATAATGGCAAGCACCCAGAATTCAAAGGCGGTCTTGAGGAAGAACGCGGCAAAGAGTACGATGCCCATATAGGCGGCGACGGCCACCAAGATCATATTGAGTGTGCCCACGCGACCGGCAAGCTTGCCGTAGATGATGGCGGACGGAAAGGCCACAAACTGCGTAACGAGCAGAGCCAGCACCAGTTGGGTCGAGTCGATGCCCAAAGCCGATCCATAGCTGGTTGCCATGGAAATGACCGTGTGCACACCGTCGATGTAGAAGAAGAACGCGATCATGTAGACCAGCACGGTCTTGTTGTGGGCAATCTCGCGCATGGTGTGTCCGACCTCGGAGAACACGCCGCCCACGATGTGGCCGATGGTGTCCTCGGGACCACGCTCGCGACCGTACTTCTGCTTATAGGTGCGAATGAGCGGCAGGGTAAAGATGAGCCACCAGGCACCAGTGATGACAAACGACAGACGCGTTGCCAGCATGGTGGGGACACCAAGAGCGGGACCGCCCATGATAAGCGCCAGGCAGATGATGAACGGCACGGTGGAACCGATGTAGCCCCAGGCATAGCCCGAGCTGGACACGACGTCCATGCGCTCGTCGGTGGTAATGTCGGGCAGCATGGCGTCGTAGAACGTCATAGAAGAGTTGAGGCCGATGGTGCACAGCACGTACACAGTCAAAAATGCCATGGCGGACATTGGGATAGCCTGCGCCAGGCAAAGAACCAGGCCCGTGAGGAAGAAGCCCAAGAAGAACTTGATCTTGTTGCCGGCGTAATCGGCAAGCGCGCCCAGAATGGGCATGAGCATGGCAATGACCAGCGAGGCAATCGTCTGCGCGTTGCCCCAAGCGACCACCAGGTCTGCCGAGGAAGCGCCGGTATTGATGGCGTTAAAGTAGATGGGCACCACCGAGGTATTGAGCAGCACGAGGGCCGAGTTTCCCACATCGTACATGACCCAGTTACGCTCGAGCTTGGTGTATTTCATGGACAGGGACCCTTCGTATTCGCCCGATATGCAGTTAGTTCATCGTACCCCAATTGCACAGAGGCACCGGTAAGGATTCGGCAAAGGGACAGGCACGGACCCTATTCCTCGCGGTCGAACTCCTCGTCGGCGCCGAGCACGCGGCCGCTGTAGTTGACGTGACCGGTCACGGCCTCCATGTCGCCTGTTTCGATGAATCGAGCGACCGTGCACTCGTAATCGACCAGCGCGCGATCAAAGACCTCGGGGAAGCTCTCGTTCGAGACCTCATCGGTAAAGGGATTCTTCCACGTCAGATGGCCCAGATTGCCGGCGCGCTCGGGCGGCTCGGTCGTCACGCGGTGAGCAAGGCCATCGAGCAGCGAGTAGTCGTGCACCAAGCCCTCAACCAGCGAGATCGCGCGCGTCTTTACGGAGCCGGCCGGCTCAATCGCACGGTAAAGTCGCTGCATATTGGCAACGGCAGCACCGTACTCCCCCGCCGGAATGTCAATGCCGTACACGCGTCCGGCAACATAGCTCATCAGCACGCCGGCCACGCGATTGATGCGATCGGTGGTGACGATCTCGCCCGCCGGCGGGTAATCGTCGACCGTAGCGCCATCGCGCTTAAGCTGCAGCATCAGTACATCCAGGTCGCTCTCGATCACGGCATGGACCTGACTGCTCGAATCCTCAAGCTCTGAATCGGACTCCACGATGCCAAACTGCTGCTCATAGACAAAGGGGTGGGCGTTGCGGTCGAGCACGTAATGAGACAGCAGACCCAGCGCAAAGGCGCGACCCAAGCTGGCGTCGCGCGGCAGCAGATGCGACACGCCGTCGCGCAGGCACGCGAACTGGCGAGACATGCGCGAGCGATGCATGACCTGCGCCAGCAGCGTGCAGTCGGAAACACGCGGCGTGAGCATGTGGAAGAAAAACGGGTCGGGACCTTGGTTTCCCAGGATAAAGGCGATGCGCTCCTCGTCGGACGTGATAACGCCCTGCGGAAGACGGTCGATGCTTTCCTCGCCAAACAGATGATGCGTAATGAGCGCGGGCATAATGATCCTTTCGATTTCATTCGATGTCACCCATTATGCCCACCGTGCGGTCATGCCAAACCTGCGGCGGTAAACGATGGTGTGCAGCCCGCCTACGCAAGCCCCAGGTGCGCCTTGACCTCGGCGGCGCGACGGCGGGACACGGGCACCGTCGAGCTCACGCGGTCGAGCCTGAGCTCCATCAACCCCGTGGAGCCAATCTCAACATTGTGCACGTCTTCCAAATTGACCAGATAACTGCGGTGGACACGAATAAAACCCTCGGAGGCCAAGCGCCGCTCGAGCGAGGAAATCGACTCATTGATCAGGTATGTTCCCTCGGCGCAAACGGCGTTGCAAAAATCGGCACGCGCCTCAAAGTAGCAGACATCCGCCACGGGAATGAACACCTTTTTGCCCCCGCGATCCACCGTCAGACGCAAAGGCTGGCGCGGAGCATGGACGACACGGCGAACACCCAGGGCGGTTTCGATCTTGTCGAGCGCCTTCGACAGGCGCGCGTCCTCGACCGGCTTGACGACATAGTCGACAGCATCGAGGTTATACGCGTCGGCCGCGAACTCTGCAAACGCCGTCACAAACACCACCACCGGCGGCGTCTTTAGGTTTTGCAGGGTCTCGGCTAGCTCAATTCCCGAGCGGCCGGGCATCGTGATATCCAAAAACAGCACGTCGGGCTTGTTCGACAGAATCGACTCCACGGCCTCGGTGACATTGCCCGCCTCGGCAATCTGTCCCACACGTGCATCCTTTTCCAGCAGATAACGTAGCTCAGCCCTAATTGGAGGCTCGTCATCAACCACCAAGATGTTCCATCCCTCGGACATATGCGCTTCCCCTCTTTTTTCTCTCAATCCAACCGCGCGCTACACCTTCATCGGCGCCGGCTCATGCGGCTCGCCGTTCAGCTCGACGATGACCTGCGTCCCCACGCCCTCCTGGGACTTCACGCGCATGCCAGAATCTTCCCCGTAAAAGAAATGGATGCGCTGAAGCACGTTGAAGAGCGCCAGGCCGCAGCCTCGCTTGATGGAGCCGTCGGCGGTAATGCTCTCGGGCTCCTCTCGGCGATGCTGCTCAAACAGGTGCGCGCAGACTTCTTCGCTCATACCGATGCCGTCATCTTCGACGATGATCTCCAGACCGTCATCGGTCTCAAAAGCCCCAACACGAATAGAAAGCGGCTCGGTCTCGCGCTGGGCATGCTTGATGCAGTTTTCGAGCAGCGGCTGTAAGATAAACGGCGGCACCATGCTGTCGCGCACCTCAAAGTCGATGTCGACCGAAACGCGCAGACGGCCGTCGCCATACCGGGCCTGCATAAGATTGATATAACGAGTGCCCTGTTCCACCTCATGCTCGAGCGTGGTGAGCGTATCGGAGTCAGAAAGCGTCTGACGATAGTAATTGGAAAAGTCGATCAGCAGCGATCGCGCCTTGTCGGGCTCGGTTCGCACGAGCGACACGATAGTGCTGATGGTATTGAACAGAAAATGCGGGTCGACCTGCGACTGCAGGGCGCGCAGCTCCACGCGGGCCGTAAGCTCGTCCTGGCGCTCGAGCTCAAAGCTGGCGAGCTGCGTGGAAATGAGATCGGCAAAGCCCGAGGCCAACGCCGTCTGGCGCATATCGATGCTGCTCAGGCGGGGATAGTACAGCTCGAGCGTACCCACGCAATGCCCGCGCACGGTAAGCGGTGCGACAATACCGGCGCGCAGGCGGGGAAAATAGCCACCCGTCTCGGTCGAGGCATCGCGCGAGAACACGCTTTGTTCACCGCTGTTGATCACGTTGAGCGTAGTCCGCAGTACCACCGGGGTGCCCGCGGGGCATTTTGCCGAGTCCTCGCCCCAGCTTGCCAACACCTGCCTGCCGTCGGTAAAGCAGATGGCAGAGGCGATAGTTTCGGACAGGATGATCTTAGAGGCGCCCAGGGCAGCTTCGGGCGTAAGGCCGCGCGACGTGTAGGCGAATATTTTCGACGCGATGGCGAGCGTGCGGTCGGTTGCGCTCGATGTGAGGTCGTCGGGAACGACAAAGACATACGAGAAGAAGAAGCACAGCATGACCAAGCCGGCAATGACAACAACGGCCGGAACGGGATTGGGATTATCGGTTAGATCCCAGATGAGCAGCAGGATAAGCAGCGGAACGACAATACCGAGCAAGATGGCTTGAACCACATGCTGAGCGGTACGAAAGACCTTGGTAGAGTTGTAGCTCTTGCCCAGAATCAGCCTATTGAGATCCACCGTCATCTCCTTCTTACTGACGCACCCCATAGCAATAAAGAGGGCCGCAAGCGACCCTCTCCATTGCATTATGCAATCAAAAACTGTGTTTTACATCAAGCCATCGACAAACGGTATCTTAGGCGCTGTATTTGTTAGCCTCACCAAAAGTGCCAGCCTCGACGATCCAGCCATCCTTCATGATGACGTCCATGTTGTCGGTGTTGAGCACGTGGATGTCGGCGGCGACGTCACCGTTGACAACCAGCAGGTCGGCGCACTTGCCGGCCTCGATGGAACCGGTCTCGTCCTCGATGTGGCACATCTTGGCACCGTTGAGGGTGGCGCAGGTGATGGTCTCGACCGGAGTGAAGCCGATCTTGTCGACGAACTCGTACATCTCCTCGATGGAGCAGGTGCCGTACGGGGTGACGAAGGAGAAGGAGTCGGAGCCGATCGTCATGACGACGCCGCGCTTCTTGGCCTCGCGCAGGCAGTCGTAGTTGCGCTGCAGCTCCTTCTCGACCAGGGTGCCCTCGTACTTGTCGTGCAGCTCGGGGACGTAGACGGGCGGATAGGTGGCGTACCAGGTGGGCAGGAAGGCGATCGTCGGGGTGAAGAAGGTGCCCTGCTCGGCCATGAGGTCCATGGTGCGCTCATCGATATCGAAGCCGTGAATCAGCTGCTCGCAGCCAAAGCGAACGGAGTCGTAGGCGGCGGCGTGGTTGTTGTAGCAGTGACTCCACACGGGGATGCCGACCATCTTTGCCTCTTCGACCACGGCCTGGATCTCCTCGGAGCAATAGTGCTGGTCGCGACCGGAATCCCAACGCCAGATGCCGCCACCGGTAGCCCAGATCTTGATGGCATCGGGGTTCTCGCGCAGGCGACGACGGACGGCCTTGCGCAGATCCCAAGGACCATCGACCTGGTCGCCCCAGGGATGGGATTCCTTGTTGAGCTCCTGGGTGCAGTGGTGGGAGTCACCGTGGCCGGCAACGCGGCAGAAGCCAAGACCAGTGGCCAGAACGCGCGGGCCCTTGAAGACGCCCTTGTCGATGCAGTCGCGAATCTGGATACCAAAGCGGCCGATCTCGCAGACGGTGGTGAGGCCGTGGGTGAGGCAGTCGTAGGCCTGCTTGACGGCGACGGCCTGCTTCTCGAGGAGCGGCTGCATGACCCAGTCGGTGTCATCGTCGGTCAGGTTGCCCGAGAAGTGCAGGTGGGTGTCGATCAGGCCGGGAAGGACGGTCTTGCCGGCGGCGTCGATAACCTCAACGCCCTCGGGAAGGTCCTGCATAGCACCGGCATACTCGATCTTGCCGTTGTCGTCGACGAGAACGAGGGAGTTCTCGACCGGCTCGGCACCGGTACCGTCGATGAGCTTGCCGCCAACGATTGCGTACTTAGTGGACATGGTTCCTCCTTATGGATCCATATAGTGGGCGAGGCCATGTTGGGTTATGGCCTCACAAAGCTACCCAAGTGGTGCCGGGTTCGGTGCGCGGAAGAGAGGGGTCCGCGCACCCGATCCGCCCCGGCTAGGCGTTATTTTTTGCGGGAATTGGTGAAGGCCATGAGGGCCAGGCCAACGGCCAGCCAGCCGATCACGATGCTCCACTCCACCATGTTGAGGGAGGCGGGAGAGAACGGGACCACGAGCAGGCCGATGATGACGGCGCAGGCAGCAACAGCGAGGCCGATGCCAAACTTGCCGCCGGGCACCTCGTAGGGACGAGGCAGGTCGGGCTCGGTGAAGCGCATGCGCAGGCAAGCGAGGGCGACCATGCCGCAGGAGAAGATGAAGGCGAGAGCCGACACGTTGGTCAGAGGAATGAGCATGTTCTTGCCCAGGAACGGACCGATGACGGTGATGACGCCCAGAACGGCGCAGGCGAGCTTGGGAGCGCCGGACTTGGGATCGACCTCGGCGAACTTCTCGGGCAGCTGGCCTTTGCGGCCCATGGCGAGCATGATGCGGCTCGTGGCGCCGTAGAAGGAGTTCATCGGGCCCATGGGTCCAAGCGTGGCGATGACGAGCATGGCCAGGTACAGGAGCATGTTGATGCCCTTGAGGCAGGCAAGCGCGGGAACCGGGCTCTTAACAAACTCATGCCAGTCGAGGATGGTGCCGAACGAGTAGATGCAGACCATGTAGAAGCCGCCGGCGGCCAGCAAGGCCAGGGAGATGATCTTGCCGAACTTGTTCCAGTTGAGGCCCTCGGCTGCTTCCTCAGCCTGCTGAGGAATGGTATCGAAGCCGGCGTAGAAGAACGGGGTCAAAACCAGGACCGACACGATGCCGGCGAACAGGCTGGTGCCCTCGGTAGCGGGCTTGCCGCCGCCAGCACCGGTGACCTGGGAGAACACGGGCATGGCGTGTTCCGGCGAACCGGTGAACAGCGAGACACCCATGGCGAGCAGCATGCCGCAGAGCAGAGCCTTGGTCAGGAAGGCCTGGAGCTTGGCGGCCGAGCTGGCACCGCGGAAGTTGAGGAAGATGACGTAGACTGCAAAGCCGAGCGCGATTAGCGTCGGGAACAAGTAAACGTCGGCGCCCAAGATGGTGTAGAGCTTGACGGCGCGCAGCCACTCAAGACCGGGCAGGCTGCCGAACATCTCGGACACGAGGGTCGAAATGGCGATGGCCTCCCACGGGCACAGGATGCCGTTGCCCAGGGCCAGGAGCCAACCGGTGATGTAGCTCAGCGTACGGCCAAAGCTACGGTCGACATACTCGACGATGCCGCCCGAGATGGGGATAGCAGCCGTGAGCTCACCGAAAACAGCTCCGACGGGCACGAGGAAGATTGCACCCAAGAGGAATGCGATCATAGCGGGAACGGGACCGCCGCCCACGACCATCCAGTCGCCGACCTGCAGGACCCAACCAGTACCGATGATGGCACCGAAACCGATGGTGAAGAAGTTCCAGAGCGAAAGCGTTTTCTTCATGCCGCCGTTACCTTCGACTGCAACTTCTGCGTTCTTGTCCGCCATTGTTCCCCTCCTTTCCTTATTGACGCCTCTTTGGCGTCACCCCTTGCGCGGTCTGTTTTGCCGCGCGCTTTTATTTCGTGGCTTTAAGATACGGCCTTGGCACAGCAGCGCCGCTTGTGGCTCGACCGAAGGCAGAACTGCAAAACGAGCGGCGCCGTTTTTGGGACGAACGGCGGAAGACGTCATTCGTCTTGGACGCTTTCATCTTGTCTGCTTTTGAATACCTGTTGCCGTGACGCTTGGCGCGCGGCGCGGCAACGTTCATACCATTTGTCAGGCTTTTGGCGCACATACCCATGTGTCGCGCCTCTTTTTATGTAGGATAGACAAGTTACACATGAGGCAAGGTGATTCGAATGGCATATGGATACAATGACGGCGACCAACGGCCACAAAGCGTGCGCCTTGCCGGCCGTACCACACCAACGCCCAGAAGCACCTCCGACAACGACAACCAGCAGCGCCCCCAAGAGCAGCCCGGGGCTTCTTCTCGGCAACAAAGCCGTACCGTGCAGCAGTCAGACCGCGTGAGCACGAGCGCACGCCAACGCCAGATCGACACATCGCAGCCACGCCGCTACGATTGCCGTACGACCGACTACTACGTTAAGCGCTCCTTTTCGCGACCTCAACGCAATCGCGGCAATTCCGCCCCTCGCCCCGCGTCGCACACCACAAGCCACGCACTTCCAGCCCGCCGCCTACGCCTTGCGCTTTGCTCCATTGCCGCCTGCCTCGTCTTTGTGTTTTTGGGATCCTGTATCTCGCACGGATCAGCCGGTCTTGAGCCCACTGCCGAGGACAAGCTGCTTAAAGCTCCCGTCGCGCCCGGTTACTCCTTTGCGTTCTCGACCCCACGCTCGCAATGGCAGGCCGGCACCATGCCCCACATCTACCAAATTGACCCCGCATGGTCGGAGCTGCCCTATGCCGGTGGCACTATTCGCGAAAACGCTTGCGGTCCCACCTGCCTCACCATGGTCTATATCTTTAAGACCGGCCATACCGATAAGACGCCGGTCGATATATGCGCACTGGCCGAAGCCGGCAACTACGCCCCCACCGGTGCCACCGAGTGGTCGTTTATGACAGGCGGTGCGTGGCAGCTGGGGCTCAACGGAACACAGCTCTATAACGATCGCGAATCGATTACCCAAGCACTTCGCTCGGGTGCGCCCGTTATCGCCGCAGTGCGCCCCGGTACGTTTACCAACGTAGGCCACTACATCGTGCTCTACGGCATCGACGATGCCAGCCAGATTGGCGTCTACGACCCCAACTCGGCCAGCCGCAGCGCCCGCCGCTGGGGCGTGGTGGAGGTCCTCAACGAAGTCGAAGCCATGTGGGCCTACTACTAGTCATTGGGGACACTCATTGGGGACAGACTTAAATGAGTAGTCCCAGATTGCCAGGAACCGCCGGTACGGAAAGCGCATCCCACTTTGGAACTCAATGGTGAGATGCGCTTTCCGCTAGCGGTCCGTTTGGGAAACAACATCCCGCTTTTCGGCCAAATTCCGGGATGCATTTTCCCGTTGAGGACCTCAAGGGAAACTAGATCCCGTTTTGGACGTTCATCCTGGGATGCACTTTCCGCAGTTGATCGACAGTGGCCTTTAAGGACTGTCCCAAGCTGCCGGCAGGAAAGGAACGTCCCCAAGTGCCGGGTTTCCGCAGTCATTGGGGACAGACTTAAATGAATAGTCGTTGAGGACGTTCTTGTTTGACTAGTCGTTTAAGAACGTCCCCAATGACTAGGTGAATAGCAAAAGCCCCGCAGCCGGAGCGGACTGCGGGGCTCATGAAGAGAGGCTAGTTTGTGGGCGTCTTGCCTGGCGCCCACGGGAGAGGCAACAGAGTAGAGACTACTCGTGGATGCGGGTACCGGAGAGACCGGCCATGGTCTCGGCGGCCTTGTCCAGGGCGCCGATGATGCAGGTGCGGCCCTTGCGGGAGCGGGCAAACTTGATGGCGGCGCGGACCTTGGGCTCCATGGAACCCTTGCCGAACTGGCCCTCGTCGGCCAGACGCTCGGCCTCGTCGGCGGTGAGGTCCTCGAGCTCCTCCTGGTTGGGCTTGCCAAAGTTGATGGCGACATGCTCAACGGCGGTCAGCAGGAACAGAACGTCGGCGTCGCAGTCCTCGGCCAGCAGCTCGCCGCCCAGGTCCTTGTCGATGACGGCGGGAACGCCCTTGTAGCAGCCCTTGTTCTCGTAGTCGCGGACGACGGGGATGCCGCCGCCACCGCAGGCGATGACAATGAACTCGTTGTCGAGCAGGTTGAGGATGGAGTCAGCCTCGACGATCTTCTTGGGATCGGGGGAAGCGACGACGCGACGCCAGCCGCGGCCGGAATCCTCGACGAAGACCTTGGAGGGATCCTCGGCCATGAACTCCTTGGCCTGCTCCTCGGTGTAGAAGGGGCCGATCGGCTTAGTCGGGTTCTTGAACGCGGGATCGTCGGGATCGCACTCGATCTGGGTGACGACGGTGGCGGCGTGCCAACGCTTATAGCGCTTGTGCATCTCGCGGCCGATGCCCTGCTGCAGGTGATAACCAATGTAGCCCTGGGACATGGCGCCGCACTCGGGCAGCGGCATCTCGGGGGTACCGATGGCGTCGTGGGCAGCGGCGAAGGCGTTCTGGATCATGCCGACCTGCGGGCCGTTGCCGTGGGTGATGATGATCTCATTACCCTGCTCGATAAGACCGAGGAGAGCGTGGGCGGTGTTGCTCACGGCCTCGATCTGCTCGACGGGGTTGTTGCCGAGGGCGTTGCCGCCAAGGGCGACGACAATACGATCGGGCTTGCCAAGAGGCTTAGACATTGCTGGAATCCTTTCTGTAAAAGGCCTACAACCCATTAATAACCCGCGTCCGTGCAATACGCGAGTTTATTAAGGTTTATATTCTCTTTATCGCTCATTTTATTCATTTTGAAAATAGTTTAACGGTGAACGGTCGTTTTTACCCGCTCAGCGTAAAGAAGCCCAGCTCACACATGTTTACGTCATCTACGTGCGACTTTATTTAATTAGAGCAGAGATTAGGCTGGATTATGCAAACTATATCTTTGCTAAACACATAACGGACACTGCAATTATTTACTCGCACTATACGAGATTCTATGCACTTGCAAGACAAGTATGCACCCCTGCAATAACACGGGGCTTTTCATCCAACAAAAGGGATAGCCAATCGCGCTTCACTTTGCGGCAAGCGACTGTGAGTTTGCAGTATAGAACTTTACCGTCGGGTATTGCATGAACGCCGTCGACGCCCTCTCGCTCCTGCGCGCCCAGGCAATCGAGAACATCAGCGGCGTCCCCAGTCTTTTTGCATGGCACCGCGCCGGCTCGATGGCTCTGGGACCTAAGCGAATCTTTGCTATCTGCCAATTTTTGTATGATTAGGGGCAAATCTATTGGCTCTGTTAGACCAAGGTTGACATAAAAACGATGTCACCGCGAGGCGGT
>CABJBO010000040.1 GCA_902363875.1 Coriobacteriaceae bacterium
AGCCATAAAAAAGCCTCCCATTTCTTGTGTCCAAGAAATGGGAGGCAGTTCACTACTGGGGGTTCGTTTTGTGTCTACGTGACACATTATATCTTTTCTTAGCTATTGCCATTATAGCATATGCTCTCAGGCAAATCAAGTTTACGCAATTATTATATTTTTTATACGTATCACTCTATTTTCTAGTTGATTTGCAAGTTCATCCGAACGCTTTGGTTTTGCTCTCGAACTCAGCCGGACGCGTCCGGCTGAGTTCGAGAATTCCTTTCCGGAGGCGAGGGCCGAGGGCCCTCCCGAGAGAAAGGAGAGAGCATGAGGAAAAACGCATCCAAGCCGTACCGCAGGCTCGACAGGTCGGAGCGCGCGGCGATCGAGAGGGGCCTGGACAAGCGCAAGTCGTGCAGGCAGATCGCCCGGGAGCTGCGCCGGTCGCCGTCGACGGTCGCCGACGAGGTGGCGCGCAACCGCACGGTGTGCCGCGGTCCGAACAAGGGCGGCCGCGCCGCGGAGGCCCCCGACGACGCCTGCCCGAAGCTGCTGTCGTGGCCGCATTGCTGCAACGGGTGCAGGTTCCGCAGGTACCACTGCTCGAGAAGGTGGAGGTGCGAGTACTCGGCCGCCAGGGCGCAGGCGCTCGCCGACGCCGAGCTGCGCGAATCCAGGATGGGCGTCGACCGGGGCGAGGCGGAATTCGAGCGCGCCATGGAGCTGATCAGGTCCGACGTCGCGCGGGGGCTGTCGCCCGAGCAGATAGCGCTGGCCAGGGCGGCCGAGATCGGGGCGTCGGCGTCGACCATATACAGGTGGATAGGGCGCGGCTACGCGGGGATGAGCAGCCTCGAGCTGCGGCGCAGGTGCGGCTACAAGCCGCGCTCGCACGCCGAGCCGTCAAGGCAGACGTCGCACGGCGCGGCCCGCTCGTTCGCCGCGTTCATGGAGTTGCCGGGGGAAGAGCGCGCCGCCGCCTGCGAGATGGACACGGTGCTCGGCCTGAAGTCCGACCGCCGGTGCCTGCTCACATTGTACCTGAGGGCGTTCAAGTTCCAGATCGCGCTGCCCATGCCCGACAAGACGGCGGCGTCGACGGGATCGGCGCTCGACATGCTGGAGAAGGCGGCGCCGAAAGCGTTCCGAAGGCTGTTCTCCCTGCTCCTGACCGACAACGGCGCCGAGTTCGCCGACTGCGCGGGAATCGAGCGCTCCGCGCTCGACCCGTCCGCCAGGCGGTGCTCGGTCTACTACTGCGACGCGCGCCAGTCCCAGCAGAAGGGCGGCTGCGAGCGCAACCACGTCGAGCTGCGCAAGATACTGCCCAAGGGGCGCGGAATAAGCTTCGACGGGCTCGCCGGCAGGGACTGCGCCGTGCTGATGTCGCACCTGAACTCCGAGCCCAGGCCGTCTTTGGGCGGCATGTGCGCCATCGACATGCTGCTGGCGGCGCTCGGCGACGACGGCCGCGCGCTTCTCGACGCGCTGGGGGTCGAGAAGGTGCCCTACGGCGAGCTCGACATGTCCGTCGGGGCCATCGAGGCCGCACGCCGCGCGCGCGGCGAGGGGCCGCTGGCACCGTAGCGGCCGGCAGCGAAACCGAATAGGCAGGGCCCTCCAGCCCGTCCGGATAAGTCCGAAACCCGACCCGGGCGGGCCGGCGGAGCCATGCCCCGAACTCAGCCGAACATCTCGTTTTACCGCAATCCAAGCCGTATCGGCCCGGGAAAACGCAGGACGGGCGCTTGCGCGCCCGTCCTGTTAACTGCGAAAACCTCATTTGTGCCGCAAGTGTACGGCTAACAACGAAAATCAACCATAAAATCAGTATCAGAGAGGAGAAACTATTTTGAACCAGGAACAGACGAATAGAACCGCAAGCAGGACTGTTATATCTGCGGCAGCTACAAGAAGCGTACCCGTGACTGTACGGCACACTTTATCCGCACCGACCTTTTGACGGCGGACGTGCTTTCCAATCTCCGGCAAGTGACGGAATACGCCGCCAGGCATGAGAGCCGCTTTGTAAAGCTGCTCATCCAGCAGAACGAAATCGGCGGCAAGAGAAAGACCGCCGCAGCCACGAAGCAGCTTGAACAGGCCCAGACACGCATTGCCGAAGTGAACCGCATTATCAAGCGGCTGTATGAGGACAATGTAAGCGGCAAAATCAGCGACGAGCGTTTCATGGAGCTGTCGGCGGACTATGAGCAGGAGCAGCGGGAACTGAAAGACCGGGCTGCCGCTTTGCAGGAGGAACTTTCCAAGTCGCAGGCCGCCACCGTCAACGCCGAGAAATTCATGGGGATTGTGAGAAAGCACCTTGCTTTTGAAGAATTGACCCCCACCCTCTTGCGGGAAATGATTGAGAAAATCGTCGTGCATGAGTGCAGCTATGACGAGAACGGCACCCGCAGGCAGGACATTGAGATTTATTACAGCTTTGTCGGCAAGATAGACTTGCCGGAAGCCTAACGCCTGACCTATCCGACACAGCCCTAAGTGCCGGATAGGAACGGCAAAATTTTTTACACTTCTATTACTTCTTTATCGCACATTAGCAGATTCGCAAGGGTTATCAGGCGCTGAAGTAGTTTCGTCGGTTTCGGTCCATCGAAATAGCCCTTTCCGTCAAATAGAGATACGAGCTCCTTGGCGCCTTCCTGGCTGTGACCCACTTCTTTGTAAAACATGATTGAAGTTGGAGCCATTCCATCATATTTGAGCTCTGTTAGGAAACGCTTGATGCAAGGGACGCTGTCGCCGTTTGGGCCAAACCAAATGCGGTTATCCTGGAGTCTCTCGCGAAACGCGTTTCGCGAGAGCCTCCAGCAGCGTCCTGCTGGAGGCTCTACAACACGCCCCGAGGGCGTTGTGATTGGATAGTCGGAATCTGGGCTGTAAGTCTTTACACTGAGGTCGCTTGGCTTCCAAACGCCTCGAGGGTCGTTGTCTGGATTCTTGTAGCGGGCGTTTGCCTCGTCTGTTCTCGGCAGGCGTCCAATCACAAAGCGCTCAATGGATTTGGCGTATACGAGAACATAATCATGGCTATTTGAAACGTATTTGGCGTCATTCTTGGGCGAGTAAGCTCGTTCCCAGATTAGCTGAGAAACGAAATTTGCCTCTCCGAACACCTCGTCACAGAGGATGCGCAAATTGCGGTCTTCGTTATCGTCAATCGAAATGAAAATGACGCCATCGTCGGTTAGGAGCTCTCGAGCCAGTCTCAACCTAGGGTACATCATCGAGCACCAGTCGCTATGGTAGCGGCCACTTGTGTCGGCGTTGGACTGGCCGGCGAGTCCCGCCTGCTCCTTATAGTTATCGACAGAGTTGCCGAAATTGTCCTTGTAGACAAAGTCGTGACCCGTGTTGTAGGGTGGGTCGATGTAGATCATCTTGACCTTGCCGTGGTAGCCGCGCTGTAGGAGCTTCAGCACCTCGAGATTGTCGCCTTCGATATAAATGTTGTCCGAGTCGAAGGACCCATCCTCTCCATCGCGGCTGCGGCTTTTCTCGATACGGGGACGCAAAGTAGCAGTGCTGGACATCTGCGACTGGCGGATGGCATCGGCCTTGCCGGGCCACGTGAACGCATAGCGCTCCAGGCCCTCGTCTACCTCGTCGCCAAGCTCCAGCCGCAGTTTGTCGAAGTCGATTCCGCTCTCGGAGAACACTTCGGGCATCAGCTCCTTGAGCTTATTCAGGCGGTCGTCAATAAGACTCTCCGATTCAAGAGTCATCTTTTCTATCTCGCCCATGAGGTCTCCTCCTAGGAAAGTTGAGATTTGATTAGTTGAACTATGTAGGGCATGGCGGCAATAAAAACGTCGGTGCCCTTGCCGGCAAGCCAGCTCAGGAGTTTGTCAAGCTTGCTGCCCCGTTTGCTTTTATCTTTTGTGTTGAGATCGCCCATCATCCCTTTGAGCAGCGTCTTCTCGTCATCGGAAAGCGTTGTCTCTGGCAATTTGTCAATCTGTTCAAAGGTTGCCTCTAACGTGACCTGTACGTTGCTCGTGGCGGATGCCGTGAGGCTGACGCTAGCGCCCTGCGCTTCGGCGATTTTCAGCTTACGGAGCTCCTCATCACGGAAATGCTTCAGTTTGTCGATACGTAGTTGCGTCTGTTCATCGTTGAAATCATTGCGATTGGAAGACCCATAGGAATAGGAGGCTAGTCCGTCCGTGTAGGAGTCGTAGCCCCTCGCGTTTGCGTAGACGTAGTCGATTGAGTCGTATACGGCTTTGAGCTCGTCGTCTTTCACGCCCTCTTCAAGAGCTTGCTCCAGTCTCCTGATATGCTGCGTTATAGTTGCGCAGAATGCGGCACTGAACGCTTTGTCGTCTGAGTCTTCCCGCTTTAGGCGCAGCTTCTGGAGAATCATCCCTAGGTCGCTTTTCGAGTAGCGAAATGAGCTTGAGGAATTGATATATTTTAAAGCCTCGGGGTTAGTGTAGTCGAGGTCGAAGACCTGCATGATTTCACGGCAGAGCGCATCAACATCCTCATCTGCAGCATCACTCAAAAGGCGCGCCGCTCGCAAAATATACTCATCTAGAACGGCCATTGCAGATCTCCTTTATCTCATCGGCGACCGCCCTCAGGCGTCGCTCCTCTTCCTTCATTTCCATCCTCAGCTTCGCGGACTCGTTGAGCGTTATGTCCTTCGACCGCCGCTGCTCCTTCAGCCGCTTGACGGAGGCTCCCATCTCATCGTAGCGCGACGTGAGGGCGATCAGCTTTTCCCGGTCTCGAGCGGGGCATACGGGGTAGAACCCCAGGCCGCCAATCGCGCGGGACAGCGCTACGGTGCGCGACAGGTCGACCAGGTACTCCCAGAGGTCGCCCTGCGAGAGCCGCCCGAATGCCAGCGCGCCTAGGAAGTCCGCGTATTCTGAACGGCCAGGATCGAACGCGCCCGTCGACTCGACTCGGTCGACGACCGTCGCGCCCTGCTCGGCCTGGCTCCTCCGCGTGAGGGCGACCGATATGCACGCGCAGCCGCCCGCCTCGACCAGGAGCACCGTCGGGTTCGGGAAGCACTTGTGCACGAGCTCCGCCACCTCGGCCACCGCCATGGTCCCGGCTGTCATCTCGCAACGGAGGAAGACGACGCTCTGCACGTTGCGCTCGTCGTCCTCGTACGGCGGGATGCGCGTCGTGGACTTCTGGACCGTGGCGAAGTGCTCGAGGCGCGCGACCTTGTCGAGCCTCTTCTGCTCGGTCTTGGTGAGCATGGCCTGCTTGACGAGCACCGTCTTGGGAATGCGGCGGCATCCCGCGAGCGCCGCTTCGGGCAGGCGCAGGATTCCGTTCCAGTCGATGCCGCTCATCGCAGCACCGCGAAACATACCAACGAGTAGTCGTTGAAGCCCATGACGGTGCCGCTGCCGACCTCTCCCAGGCTGAACAGGCTCTCGATGCCTTTGTCCTGCTGCGTTCCGGTGATGGCCGCAACGACATCGTCAAGCAGGTCGGTGTAGGCGTCCATCCTCGTCCCGTCGCGGGTCTCGCGGTTGAACTCGCGGCACAGCTTAGCGATGGGCTCGGGATGCCCAGAGCAGACGGCGCGCATGATGTCGAGCGCCGGCTTGGGCTGGGTGTGCTTCGTCATGACCTCGCCGTCGGCCGACACGTACACCACGTAGTACGGGAAGACAGGGTTCGTGTCCCTGGGATCGTTGCCCTCGTCGTTCTGCTTGAGGCAGAAGACCACGCCTGGCTTCACGTCGCTGCGAAGCTCGTCGGGGATGGGGGCCACGGCGTGCAGTCCCGCCGGCGAGTTCTCCAACGCGCCGGGATGCTCCTTGGCGTAGCGCTGGAGCTCCACGCGGAAGTCGTCGAAGGCGAAATCCGTGATCGAGATGCCGCCCGAGATGTCCTCGAGGTCGAGCACCTCGCTCTTGAGCTGCTGGAGCTGCCGGCGACGGTACTTGAGGTCGTTCATCTCTCCATTGCCCTTGGCCTCCAGCACGTTCTCCTCGCCGGTTGCCGACGCGTCGAGCAGCGCCATGCGCCCCTTCACGCGGCCCTCGAGCTGGATGTACTCGTCGAGCGCGATGTCCGGCCAGAAGTTGACCAGCTGGATCTGGGAGTTCTTCGATCCCAGGCGGTCGATGCGGCCGAAGCGCTGGATGATACGCACGGGGTTCCAGTGGATGTCGTAGTTCACCAGGCAGTCGCAGTCCTGCAGGTTCTGGCCCTCGGAGATGCAGTCCGTCGCGAAGACGACGTCGATCTCGCCGAGCTCCCGCTGGCTCTCCGGCAGCTCCTTTGAGACGGGAGAGAACCTCGCGAGGATGTTCTCGAAGGTGGTCCTGGGAAGCTTCAGCGAGTAGGTCCGGTTGGAGCTGCCCGCCACCTCGGCGCACTCGATTCCGAGCTCGCGCTTCAGCCAGGGCGCCAGCTGCTCGAAAAGGTACGCCGTCGTGTCGGCGAACGCGCTGAACACCAGCACCTTGCGGTTGCCGGGGTTGTACGGCTCGCTGACCTTGCCCGCGATGAAGTCGCGCAGCTTCACGAGCTTGGCGTCGCGCTCGGGCGTCACCGCGTCGGCATAGGTTAGCAGGGCCCGGAGCACCTGGATGTCGAAGTCGAGGTCCTGGCCCAGGCGCAGGGCGTCGACGTCTCGCAGGTCGACTCGCACCTTGCCGCCGGCCTCGAACTCCTCGGCATCGTCGTCGTCGAACCCGTCCTCGAGGCCCTCGGTGCCGTAGGCGACCCCCGACGCGTCGGCGTCGAGCCTCGCGCGCAGGTCGACGCAGCCGTCGAGGATTCGTCGCAGCGTGATGCGGAAGCTGTTCACGGAGGACTCCATGCGCTTGAGGACGTTGACGCGCATGAGGTTGGCCACCGCCGTCGTGCGGTGGACCTGGCTCTCGAAGTCCTTGCCCCACGTGTCCCCGTAGCGGTCCTCGTACTTGCGGCGCTGGTCGGCGCGCACGTAGGAGAGCACCTGGTACTGGGCGAACGTGAGCTGGGCGATCATGTCGTTGAGCACGGCAATCGGCGGCAGCTCGCCTTCTAGGTCAATGGGCGTCTGAAACGACAGGGGCGGCCGGCGCGCCGGGAAGGTACCGCTCGCGGCGCCGTAGTACTTCGTGATGTGCTTGCGGCTGCGCGCGATGGTCAGCACGTCGAGCAGCTTGAAGTAGTCGGCGTTCACCGCGTTCACGAAGCTCTCGGTCGTGCGCTCGGAGTCGGAGAGCTTGCTCCACTCGTTGAACCTCTGCTGGGCGACGCGCGTCACGTGGGTGATCGACGGGATGCCATCGGTATCGGCGAGGTACGCGTCGTCTCCCTCGGTGATGAGCTCGATCTGGTTTCGCAGGTCGAGCAGGCGGTTGTTCACCGGGGTGGCAGAGAGCATGAGCACCTTCGTGCGCTGGCCCGACTTGATGACGTCCTCGATGAGGCGCGTGTAGCGGTCGGTCTTGTCCGCGTCGGTGCTCTTGTTCCTGAAGTTGTGGCTCTCGTCGATGACGAGGAGGTCGAAGTGGCCCCAGCGCAGGTGCTCGAGGTCCACCTCGCCGCTCATGCCGTGGTAGCGCGACAGGTCGGTGTGGTTGAGCACCGTGTAGCTGAAGCGGTCGTCGGCCAGCGGGTTGCGGTCGTCGTTGTCCTGCGTCCACAGGGTCCAGTTGTCCCGCAGGCGCTTCGGGCACAGCACGAGGATGCGGTCGTTGCGCTCCTGGTAGTACTTCATGACGGCGAGCGCCTCGTAGGTCTTGCCCAGGCCCACCGAGTCGGCGATGATGCAGCCCTTGTACTTCTCCAGCTTGCGGATGGCGCCCACGACGGCGTCCTTCTGGAAGTCGTAGAGCTTGCTCCAGACCACGGACTCCTCGAACTTGAGGCCGGGGCGGATGCCGTTGTCCTCGTCGTCCTCCATGAAGTCGCGGAACAGGTGGTACAGGGTCAGGAAATAGATGAACTCGGGCGGGTTCTCGCGGTAGAGCGTCTCGACCTGGGCGGCCACCTGCGCGGTGACCTCCTCGACCATGGCAGGGTTGTCCCAGACCGACTCGAACATCATCTTGAGGCCGACGGCCTCGGTCGCGTTCTCGAAATGGCTCACGCAGGTCACGGTTCCCGGACGGCGCTCGTAGCCGAGGCCCTCCTGCGTGAAGTTCGCGGCGGCGCCCATGAAGGCGTGGTCGTCGCCGGATGGGTTCTCCACCACGTAGGTGCCGCCCGGCTGAATGGCGCCGGACGTCTTGGCGGACTTGAAGACGCCCTTCTCGCGGATCCACTCGGCGCATTCGCGGGCGAGCGCGCGTTGGTTTAGGTTGTTGCGCAGCGTGAGCTCGAGCCCCGAGCCGCCGACGCCGACCTCGCGCGCGCGGCGGGCTACCTCGAACTCGCGCGGCTCCTTCGAGTCGGCCATGCGCTTGATGAAGGTGGGCTCGCTGAACAGGAAGCGCACCTCGTCGACCTTGGAGAGCTCCTCTTTGAGCTCCCCGTAGGCGAACACGGTGAAATACGAGCTGATTATCGACAACTTCGCGCCGTCGTCGATGGATTCGCCGAGGGCGTCTCCCAGGCGCTCCGCGCCGACGTTGCTTAGCGACTTCACGCCTCTATGCCCCCTTTTTCGCGAGCTCTTCGATCATGCAGGTGCGCACGAAGGCGGAGAAGCTCATGCCCCGCAGGGCCGCCTCCTCCTTCGCCGCGTCGCGCAGGGTGTCGGGGATGCGCAGGGTCACGGAGACCTGGTCGCCGTCCACCAGGAAGCTTCTGATCTCGGTCTCGTCGGGATTGCTCTTGATGAGCTCCTTGTAGCTGTCGGGCATCTGCGCTCCCATCGCTCGAAATGCAATACAAATGCGTTTGCAGCATTATAACGCGACGGCACGCGGCGGCACTGGGAATGCGAGGACAGCCGATGTCCAGGCTTTATATGAGCGCGGACGGCGATGGACGCCCTGATCGGGCTTGGATGGCCGCTTTCGTTCGGGTCCTCATCTCTCGTTTTCGCGAGGTTTGGCGTTTGCCCATTCCTCGGCGTAGAGAACCTCGTTCTGAGCCTCCAAGATTCGCGCGGCGTCGCCGATGCGCTCGGCGCACCTCTCACTTATCGACTTCAGGGCCAGAATCCCCTCGACGTCGAGCGGGTCCAGCTGGTCGGCATGCGCCAGGGACTCGAGCAGCTGGTCCAGGCCCCTCGCCAGCCTCCCGGCATCGCACACGGCATCGATGAGCTCGATGCGCTCCAACTTCTCTTCGTGGCTCAACATCAGCTCGCCTCCTTCTCTCAACGGACGTGTCGCGCAGCACCGTAGCCGTTCCATGCGGAGAACCATCTCGCCGCCCGCGGTCCCGTGCGCATATCGGCCGCAAGCGGCACGGGAAAGCCGTCCGTCCCGACTCATGCCGCGGCGCCGCGACTCGGGAACCCGCCTCCGTCCCCGCCACGACGTCGTCGTCAATCCCCGCGGGAGCCCAGCAACCGCCGATGGGCCGCATCCCATGCCCGGAGGGTCTCGGCGCCCACGCCGGATTCCATGCCGCACGCCTGCGCCCCTTTGATCCGAATACCCGCCCCGGCGCTCCTTGGACGCGCAGGGTCGCACGCCGGCAGGCGGCCAGCAAGGGCCGCGACACTTTTTCGGGTTCTTCGCCCCATGCGCTCCGCGCGCGAACAACGCGAAAAACTGCCGTCGGGAGACTTCTATTTCCATGCCCGACTTCGCTTCCTCCCTTGCAGGCACGCCCGCGCTGCATGCGACTCACGCGGCGCAAGGCACGCCACAGGGGCGGGCCTCAGAGTCTAAGGAGCAAGACATGAACGACATGAAGGAAAAGGCGATGGGCGCGGTCAAGGCCTTCCTCGAGCGCAAGGGCTACGAGATCGTCGACGAGGCCTGGCAGGGACCCGAGGGCATCGGCGGGATCGACCTCGTGGCGGTGGACGAGGACGGGACCCTGGTCTTCGTCGACGCCACGGTCCGGATCGGGACGGACGGCTTCCCCGAGGCCCACAGGGCGCGCGGGCTGCGCGAGGCGCTGGCGGCGAGGTGGCTCGCCGGCAACGGCGACGACTACGCCGACACCCCGGTCCGCTTCGACGAGGTGGCGATGATGGTCGTCAAGGAGAACCGCGCACTCCTTCGCCACCACATCAACTGCTTCGGCGAGATGGAGCCGCTCTCCTAGGCGGCGCGCCCGGCCCCGGGCTCCCGGGGCCGGGCTTTCCCCCGAAACCGGCCCCTGTACCACGAAAACGTACATATACGTACGTTTTCGTGGTACACTCCGCTTGTCGGACAAATCCGTACGGTTTTGTCCCGACGCTCCGAGACTCGGGGCGCGCCGGACCGGATGCGGCGAGGCGCGCCCCACGCTAGAGAGGACGCGACCCATGCGCACGATAGCCATTTCCAACTACAAGGGCGGCGTCGGCAAGACGACGACCGCCGTCAACCTGGCGGCCATCTTCGCCGCCAGGGGCCTTCGGACCCTGCTCGTCGACCTCGACCCGCAGGCGTCTGCCACCGACTTCTTCGGCCTCTACGACCGCGCCGCCTCCGAGCGCCGCACCTCGGTCGAGCTGCTCTACGGCGGCGCGCCCGTGGAAGAGGTCGCTTACGCCGCCGGGGAGGGCCTCGACGTGGTGGCCTCGACCATCGACCTCGTCGACCAGAACGAGATGCTCCTGCGCGAGCAGCGCCTCAAGTTCGCCCTCGACGACGCCTCGGGCTCCTACGACGTCTGCCTCATCGACTGCAGCCCCGTGATGCGCAGGCTCGCCTTCAACGCCTACCTCGCCGCAACGGAGGGCGGCATGGTCGTCATCCCCGTGAAGCTCGACTCCACCGTGATGCGCGGCACGGCGCTCACCGTGGAGGCGACGCGCTCCATCGCGGACGCTCTGCGCATGCCCACGCCCAGATGGAAGATACTGCGCACCTGCGTGCCCGGCCGCATGACCAACGCCGAGGCCACGGGCGCGGCCGTGCTCGACGGGTTCTTCCCGGGCGAGCAGTTCGAGACGGTCATCCACGCGAGCAGCAAGGTCTGCGAGGGCAGCTGGCAATGGAAGCCGGTGGCGGCCTTCGAGCCGGGGAGCCGCCCCGCACGCGACTACGAAGCTCTCGCCGACGAGGTGTCCCGTGAGCTCGCCTAGCCAGGTGGCCGCGGGCTTCACCATCACGGGGCTTCTCGACGGCGCGTCGCGCACCCGCGGGCGCTACCCGGTGTCCGAGATAGCGGTGGCCGACATCGCCGACCACCCGGCGAACGCCGCCTACTCCATGGACCCAACGGGGATAGCCGAGCTCGCCGAGTCCATACGCGAGGACGGCCTCACCGACCTGCCGCTCGTGCGCAAGGTCGGCGACGGCTCGTGGCAGATGGTCTCCGGGCACCGGCGCAAGGCCGCCTACGCGCTGCTCGCCAAGGACGACCCCGCCTACGAGAAGATGCCCTGCCGCGTGATAGAGGGCATCGACGACGAGCGGGCGGTGACGCTGCTCCACGCCGCGAACTACTTCACCCGCGCGCTCACCGTGACCGAGCGCGCCGCAGCGACCGAGGCGCTCAGGGGCGACGCCGTGCGCCTGCGCTCCGAGGACCCGTCGCTTTCCGGCATGCGCGTCGACGACGTGAAGGCCGCCATCATCGAGCGGCAGACGGGCCGCAAGGTCTCCGGCAAGACCATCGCGCGCGAGGAGAGGCTTGCCCGCCGCATCGCCGAGGACCTCTCGCCCGAGTGGGCCGCCGAGGCCGACCGCGGCAACCTCAGCGCCGAGGCGGTGCGCACGCTCGCGGGCATGCCGAAGGAGCGCCAGGCGGAGATGCACGCCGCGATGGAGCCCTGGCGGCGCACCAAGCGCGAGCTCTCCGACTACGTGAGGAGCGAGGGCAAGACGCAGGCAGGCCCCGACGGCCGCATCGCGAAGGCCGCGAGGCTCGTCGCCGACTTCCTGGAGAGCCCGCCCGAGAGCCCGAGCCCGGCCGACCTCTCGCTGCTGCGGGAGATGGCGCTCATGACCGCGCCCTACACGGATGCGGGCACCGATGCCCGAAAGCGCCGCAGAAGGGCCTCAGGCCCGAAATCCAGCAAGTAGCCTATGGCGTCCGACATCGCGTCGGGCGTCCATAGCACTTGGGGACCGGGCGGCCTCGGACCCGTCATGCCGCGGGCCGTTCGGGAGCCCGCTTTCGCGAGGCCCGGTCCCAGAGGCGGCGCCCGAGCCGGGCCGCCGCCTGCGGGGGATCCCCCGCACCCCTAGAGAGACGCGCCCGCCGCGCGGCGGGCCCGAGGAAAGGAATCCGCCATGGAAGAGGAAGCCGGCGCCGCCAAAGGCAAGGAGCGCCGCGTCACGTTCCGCATGGAGGGAGGCGACTACGACGCGCTCTGCGAGCGGTGCGAGCGTGCCGGCCTCAGCAAGTCGGAGTACCTGCGCTACCTCGTTCGCATACCGCTGTCGACGGAGGCCAACGCGGGAGACGAGCACCGCATACTCGTGGACCGCAGAGCCCTGTGGGCGATGTCGCGAGAGCTCACGAAGTGGGGCTACCACTACAACCAGGCCGTGCACGCGATGAACCTCATCAACTTCCACGCCCGCCACGGGCACGTCGACCGCGACCTCGTCGCGGATAGCATCCCGACGATCGAGCGCGAGCTCGCCGACGTGAACGCCGCGGCCCGAGAGATGGCGGCGGAGCTCGGTCGCATCGGCGCCGACTCGCTCGTGGAGGGCTCGCCATGCCGATCCTGAAGCCGATAAGCGGCCACGGCTCGACGGGCGGCATCCGCCGCTACCTCGAGAAGGGAGGCCGCGCCCTGGCGCGCGACCTGTTCAACCTGAGCTACGACGAGCGCGACGCCGGCGCGCTGGGGGAAGACGCCAAGGAGGCCTGCGCCTGGGACGCCGAGATGGACGCCACGCGCGCCGCGTTCGGCACGGACGCACCCTGGAGGGGCAAGCCCGCGCGCACGTTCAAGCACTTCGTGCTCTCGCCGGACCCCGGCGACGACATCGACCTGGCGACGCTGCGCGAGCTCGCGTGCTCGTGGGCGCTCAGGCACTTCGACGACCACGAGATCGCCATCGTCTACCACGACGACAACGCCCGCGGCATACCGCACGCGCACATCGTCGCGAACAACGCCAACCTCCGCACCGGCTACCGCATGCAGACCCAGCACCCCGAGGACCTCAACCGAGACCTGCAGGACATGGCGCGCGAGCGCGGGCTGTCGGGGCTCTCCAACGACCGGGCGCCCGAATCTCCGTCGAAGGCGCGCGGGCGGGCAGGTGCGGGCGGGCCCAGGAGCCGCAGGAGCGTCTACCTGGGCCGGGCCGAGAAGGAGATCATGCGCTCGGGCGGCTACTCGTGGGTCGGCGACATCCGCGCCCGCGTCGCGCTCGCCAAGACCACGGCGCGCGACGAGGCGGAGTTCTTCGGCATCCTCGACGCCCTGGGCGTGCACGTCGCCGACAACTCGGCCAAGGCGCGGCGGGACGACTGGGTGTTCAGCCTGGCGGAGGAACCGTCCAAGAAGGTAACCGGCGAGCGCCTGGGGTTCGTCTACGGCAAGGAGATGCTGCGCCGGCGCTTCGAGCGCGAAGGCGCCTACCGCCCCACGGACGCGAGCGCCGCGCGGATCCGCGAGGCCGCCGAGCGAGCCCTCGAGCTCAACGACCTCTCGGAGCTGAGCAGGCTCTCCTCGGCGCTCGAGACGTGCGCGAAGTTCGACGTCGAGTCCATCGAGGAGTTCGGGCTCAGGATGGCGACGCTCGAGCGGCGCGGCCAGGCGGGCGGCGAGGGATACCGTCGCCTCGAGGCCGCCCGCGCCTACATGGCCGAGAACGGGCTCATGCCGCTCAAGACCCGCTACGGGGACGGTGAAGGGCGCGACGATGCCAGCGGCAATTCGCGCCAGTGCCACCGAGCGGACGAGCAACAGCGCATCCTCGCCGCCGAGCGGCAGCGGGCCCAGCAGGACCAGCGCAGGGAGAGGGGCCGGAGATGATGGTGAGGATAGAGTACGAGGGCGGCAGGACGACGCTGTTCGACACGCTCTCGTTCACGGAGGGGTCGCCGTTCTCCGGCGCGAACATGCTCACGGAGTTCGAGCTCGAGATGCGGGAGGAGCCCGAGAAGGGGCTCTGGCTCACGGCGAACTGGCACCAGGTGCGCGACGACTGGCGCGCCGACGCGCCCGCGGACGGGATACCGGCCGCGCGCAGGTCCCGTGGCTGGCGCTTCATGCTGGCCTCGGAGGCCGAGCTGGGGCGAGCCCGCCGCGTCCTGCTCGACGGCGACGAGGCGTTCGCCCGGGTGCGGGGCTTCCTGTGCGACGCGGCCGCGATCGGCGCCTGCTACCGCGAGCACGTGGGCCCTCCCTCAAAACCGCTGAAATCGCAGATAAGGGACCTGCAGCGCGCTCTGGGGAGGGCAGAGGTCCCGGGCGTGCCCGACGAGCTGGCGAGGCTGCTCGCGCAAGAGAAGGAGGAGGGCGCCGACGAGGGCGCCCGCAAGGTCAAGGAAGATTGGGGTGACGTCGATGAAGAGGCTTGGTAGGTTCCTCATGGCGGCGCTTAAGGTCACGCTGGGCTTTTTCGTCTGGCTGTTCCGTGCCGTGTTCAAGTGGGTGATGTGAGAAGAGGCGGGCAATTGCCCGCCTCTTTCCGTTAAAGGCTTTAGCCTGTGCGGGGCGCGCAGCGCGCCGCATCAGAAACCAC
>CABJBO010000041.1 GCA_902363875.1 Coriobacteriaceae bacterium
TCTTTTTAGTGCCCTCGGATTGGGTCATAGTGTCTGTCGTTGCCAAAACATCGACGTTGTGGCAGATGCCAACGACTATTCCCTTTAAGTTGCGGTGGAATAGGGACTAAATGGGAGCCTCAGAGGTCAAAAGAGTCCTTATTCCACCGCAACTTCATGGGGGTGTGTGACAATGCCCGTCGGAAAACATCTGCTGTCTTTGGGGGTCTATCTATGCTGTACGAGTTTTGTGCCGAGAACTTTGAGCGTGTGCCGGCGGCTATCGATGCCGGTGCTAAGCGCATCGAGTTGTGCGACAACCTTGCCGTCGGTGGTACCACGCCCTCGGCCGGCGTTATCAGCACTACGGTCAGCTATGCTCACGAGCATGACGCGCGAGTGATGTGCATGATTCGCCCGCGTGGCGGTGACTTTCACTACAACCAGGACGAGCTGCGCATGATGGAGATGGACTTGGGTCTTGCCGTGAGCGCCGGCGTTGACGGCCTGGTCTTTGGCTGCTGCAAGCCCTGTGCCGGCGGCTGGGCGCTCGACGAGCTCACCCTTGGCGCCCTCGTGATGGCTGCGGGCTGCGCGACCGAGGAGTGCAAGCGCGATCCTATCGACATCACTTTCCACATGGCGTTTGACCAGCTCTCGCCCGAGGCTCAGCTGGACGCCATTGACACGCTCGCCGACTGCGGCGTCACGCGCATTCTGACGCACGGTGGCGCTGCCAGTACGCCGATCGAGGGCAACTTCGAAAACCTGGTCCGCTTGATCGAGTACGCGGGCGACCGCCTGACCATCCTTCCCGGTGGCGGCATTTCCATGGCCAACCGCGATACCGCGGCGGCGGCACTGGGCGTCTCCGAGCTCCATGGCACCAAGATCGTGCCGCTGGAGGTATAGCCCGTGGCGCTGGTATTCGATGTTCAGCAGGCGAACGGTAAGCCCGACGACAACCGTCGTCCCGGCACCGCGTGCCCCTTTTGCGATACCGAGGAACTCGCCAATATCATCCGGCGCGACGGTGACTGCATCTGGCTCGAGAATAAGTTCAAGACCCTGCGCGCCACCCGTCAAACCGTGCTGATCGAGTCGGCCGATCACGATGCCGACCTGGTGACCTATGCACCGGACGAGCTGCATCATGTTATGCGGTTTGCTCTGGATTGCTGGCAGCGGATGATTGACTCCCGACAGTATCGCAGCGTTCTCATGTACAAGAACAAGGGCCCACTTTCGGGCGGTAGTCTCGTTCATCCGCACATGCAGATTGTGGGTTTGGAGCAGGAAGACGGCTACACTTCGCTGACTTCTGCCAATTTCGAAGGCATCAATGTCTGGCAACAGGGGAGAATCGCGGTCAACATCTCAACCGAACCGATCATGGGGTTCTTTGAGATCAACGTTTCAGCCCCGCAGGGAATCGCCGCCAGCGATGACACGAGAGACCAAGCCGAGGCGGATCTCTTCGCCGACGCAATCCAGGTAGCTCTGCGCTATATCCTGAACGAGCACCATGGCGGTCGTGCAGAGTCGTACAACCTGTTCTTCTATCACATGAGCGGCCGGACCATTGCCAAGGCGCTGCCGCGTTGGGTGGTTTCGCCCTACTTTGTCGGCTATCGTTTGGCCCAAGTCAATGCCGAGACGACGCTCGATATCGATGCTGAGCGTCTGCGTGCGCATCTGGAAACGCTCGTATAGCAAGACTAACACCCACGTAATGCGGACAGCCTAGCGCGCCATGGCATCGCGGCCAGCCTCGACTCGCTTGCGCTGGGCGGCGCGCTCCTCGCCGGTCAGGCGCTCAAAGAGGTGTCCGATAATTGAGGCCAACACCTGCTGAAACAGCGTGCCGCACATGACGGGGAATACCACTTCGCCGGGAAAATACTGCGTGGCGATGACGGCACCCGAAGAGATGTTGCGCATGCCGCAGGTAAAGCACATGGTGGTCGTCTCGCTATACGGCAGGTGCAGGGCACGGGCGATCAGGACGCCGGTGATAAAGCCGCTGATGGCGAACACCAGGATAAAGAGCGCGACTTCCAAGCGCTCAACATTCATGTGTAGCACGTACTCGCTCATAGCGGTGGAGTTGGACGCGATGACGCCCATCATCATGAACTTGCAGGCGGGCGAGAGCGCGGGAGAGAGTTTCTCGTGGCCCCAGCCGCGCGTGAGTTCATTGATGACAATACCGAGCACAGCGGGGATGGCGATCATAAAGGCCATGTTCTGCATCATGCTCGGCACGTCGATCGAGACGGTGGCGCCCAGCAGGAGCTTGAGCGTAAGCGGAATCGTCACAGGTGAGATGACCGAGGACGTCAGGATGATGGTGAGCGCGAGCGGGCCGTTGCCGCCGAACATGCTGATCCACATAAAAGCGGTGACGGCCACGGGCACGCTGTATTCGAGCACGATGCCGCAGACAAGGTTGGGGTTGGAGCCAAAGAATAACGATCCCATGGCATAGGCTGCGATAGGGATAAGCACCGCCGAGACGAGTAACGCCAAGACCAGGTGCAGCGGACGGCGGAACACCTCGGTTACCTGGTGAAAGGTGTTGCTGAGCGCACCCTGAAACGTCATAAAGGCAAACAGGGTGGGAACGATGGGCTTGAGTACGCCAATCTGTTGGGGAAAGAGCACGCCGAGCGCCACGCAAATCGGAACGATGACCTGCATGTGCCCCGCGAGAAACTTGCCCAGTCCAACCCATTGCTTCATATGCGCTTGTGACTCCCTTTGCCCGTGAATCCGTTTTGAATGGATATGCTAGACGCTCGCATGCGTCCGTGCGTCAGAAACGCTCGAATATTTCGAGGCTATTACCGGCATCGTTTACCGAAACCGCGGCGTGCTGCGGCGATTTGCGTCTGCTCTGCACGGTATAATAAATCCGTTCAACAGATCTGCCTGCCGAAGCGGGCATACACAGAGGACTCATCGCTATGAACCGTGAGAGGTATCGCGGCGACCTGCCCCTATCGGGGGTGGGCGCCTATGTCATCGCTTAAGACGACGCATCGCTGGGCGGTCGCTCGGCAAAACCCCGGGCTCGAAAAGGAGCTTTCGGCTGGCCTGGGCATACCCGGGCTGGTGGCACGCATTATGGTTGCGCACGGCATTACATCCATCGAGGAAGGCCAACTGTTTTTGACGCCTTCGCTCGATCGCGACTGGGCGGATCCGCTCGTTATTCCGGGCATGGCGGTCGTCGCCGACCGTGTTGAGCGTGCTATTCGCAGCCACGAGCGCATCGCCGTCTTTGGCGATTTTGACGTCGACGGCATTACGTCGACTTGTCTGTTGACCGAGGCGCTACGTTCGTTTGGCGCCAACGTCACGCCGTTTATCCCGCATCGCTTTGACGAGGGCTACGGCCTGTCGCGTGCGGCGCTCGACCGCGTCAACGAGCTCGCCCAACCCAACCTGATCGTGACCGTCGATAACGGTATTGCTGCCAAGGAAGAAGTCTCCTATCTGGAGAGCCTGGGGATCGATTTGGTGGTCACGGACCATCACGAGCCCTCCGACCAGGTGCCGCAGGGCGTGCCCCTGACCGACCCCAAGCTCGAGGACGAGGGCCCCTCGCGCGAGCTTGCCGGTGCCGGCGTGGCACTCAAGCTGGTGCAGGTCCTGGGCGAGCGTTTGGGCAAGCCGTCGTATTGGCGTTCGCTGATCGAGGTCGCGGCGCTGGGCACCGTGTCCGACATGATGCCGCTCACGCCCGAGAATCGCGCACTGGTCGCCGAGGGCATCCAGCAGATGCGCGTGACGGCCCGTCCCGGCTATATCGCGCTTGCCGCACTTGCCAAGGCCGACCTTTCTACCATTACGGCCGACGGCCTGTCGTTTTCGCTCATCCCTCGTCTGAATGCTGCCGGTCGCATGGCTGATCCCAAGCTGGCGCTCGACCTGCTGCTTGCCCGCGATCCTATCGAGGCAAGTGCACTGGCAGCCGAGCTCGAGGAAATCAATCGCCAACGCCGCGAGATCGAGGCCGAGCTTACGCGCGATGCCATGGCGAAGGTCGAGGAGACTTATGACGGCGGGCGCGCAATCGTCGTGGGCGGCGAGGGCTGGCACGAGGGCGTCAAGGGCATCGTAGCGAGCCGTCTAACCAACCGTTATCACGTGCCGGCGCTGCTGTTCTCGATCGAGGACGGCGTTGCACGCGGATCGGGTCGCTCGGTGGGCAAGGTCAACCTGTTCGATGCCGTCGAGCGTTGCTCCGACCTGCTGATTCGCCGCGGCGGGCATGCCGGTGCGGTGGGTGTAACCATCGAGGCATCCAAGCTCGATGAGTTCCGCCGCCGCCTTTCCGCCGTGCTATCGGAGCTTCCCGCCGAGGACTTTGAAGACACCGACGAGGTCGCCGCCACCGTCGACCTTTCCGAGCTGAATATTGAGACCATCGAGCAGATCTCCCGTCTTGAGCCGTTTGGCCAGGGCAACAAGGTGCCGCTGCTGGCTGCCGAGGGCGTAACGATGTGCGACCGCGCCGTGGTGGGCAAAACCGGCGAGCACATGCGCTTTGTGGCGACCGATGGCGCCGCGAGTGTGCCGGCCATTATGTTCCGCGTGCCGCAAATCGATAAGCTCATCAACTGCGATAGCGCTGTCGACTTGGTGTTCGAGGCCGTTGCCGAGCATTGGCAGGGGCGTGTGAAGCCCAAGCTCATGATCAAGGATGTTCTGGTCCGCGATACCACGCTGCCCAGCGTCGACGATCCGGCATGCGAGCTTCGTCGTGGCGTGCAGCCGGCGGATTCCGGCCTGCGCCTGGAGTCGCGTAAGCGCGAGACGCTCGCCCAGCTTTCCTATACCGAGCTCACGCGCTCGCTTATCCATAGCTTTATCGGATCGAACCAGCCGCACCGCGCACAGGTTGAGGCACTCGATGCCTTGGCTGACCACCAGAGCGTCTTGGCCGTTATGGGAACGGGCCGCGGCAAGTCTCTCATCTTCCATGTACATGCTGCGCGCGAGGCTGTCCTTCGCGGACGTGCGAGCATCTTTGTCTATCCGCTGCGCGCGCTCGTTGCCGACCAGGCCTATCATCTCTCGTCGACGATGGCAGCGCTTGGCATTGGCGTTGGCGTGCTGACCGGCGAGACCGTGGAAGCCGCACGCGATGACGTGTTCGCCGGCCTGGCTTCGGGCCGCACCGGCATCGTGCTCACGACGCCCGAGTTCCTGTCTATTCACCGCGACCGCTTCGCGCGTTCGGGCCGTATCGGCTTTGTCGTTATCGATGAGGCGCACCACGCCGGCCTTGCCAAGGGCGGCGACCGCAGCGCCTATCTCGACATGCCCGATATCCTCAAAGCCCTGGGCGACCCGGTCGTTCTGGCCACGACGGCCACCGCGACGGCTCCGGTCGTGGCCGAGCTTGCCCGCATGCTGCCGATCACTCGCACGGTGGTCGACGAGACGGTGCGCGAGAACCTGCAGCTCGAGGACGACCGCGACCTTGCGAGCCGCGAGAACCGTTTGGTGTCGATCGTGGCGACGGGGGAGAAGACCGTCATCTACGTTAATTCGCGCGACCAGTCCGTGGCGCTCGCCAAGACGTTGCGCAAGCGTGTGCCCGATTGCGCAACCCATATCGCGTTCTATAACGCGGGTCTTGCGCGCCCCGATCGCCGCCGCGTGGAGGAAGCATTCCGAGACGGCAGCCTCAGTTGCATCGTCTCGACTTCGGCCTTTGGCGAGGGCGTCAACCTTCCCGATATTCGCCATGTCGTGCTCTATCACATGCCGTTTGGCGCGATTGAGTTTAACCAGATGAGTGGCCGCGCCGGTCGCGATGGACAGCCCGCCGTGATTCACCTGCTCTATTCGTCGCGCGACGCCCGCATTAACGAGCGCCTACTCGACTGCTATGCGCCCGAGCGCGACGAGCTCGTCACGCTCTATCGCGCGCTGCAAACCATGTGGCGCTCCAACCGCGGCAAGACCGGGGACGATTCCTTTAGCGCGAGCGATATCGACATCGCGCAGATGTGCCTTGCCATCGATGCTCGCACGCCGGTCGACGAGCGCTCGGTGGAAAGTGGCCTGGGAATCTTCGAAGAGCTTGGCTTCTGTCGCGTTTCGGGGTTTGACGACACCCGTCGCATCGCGATGGCCGAAAACCCCGGCCGTGTGCAATTGAGCAGGTCAATTCGCTATTTGGAGGGCTTGCGCTCGCGCATGGAGTTCTCGGCTTTCCGGAGCTGGGCGCTCGATTCGTGCGCTTCTGATATGCTAGCCAAAGTTAACCGCCCGATCGTACCGCGGGCCTAGGGGAAGGGGACCTCGATGGATGCCGCAGCCCGTACCGCCCATGATTCCGCCCTCCAGCCGTTCTCGGAGATGGAGCACTATAAGCATGCCGATGAGCTGCCGCCCGAGATTATGGCGGACAGCTACGACAAGCTGGAGCGCCTGTGCCTCAAATATATGAATGAGGACGACTTTTCTAAGGTGGAGCAGGCCTATTGTTTTGCTGCCGAGAAGCACTGCAACCAAAAGCGCCGCTCGGGTGAGATGTACATCAACCATCCCGTCGAGGTAGCCATCATTTTGGCCGATCTCAAGATGGACTGCGATGTGGTGTGCGCCGCGCTGCTGCACGATACCGTCGAGGATACCGAGACCTCGCTTGCCGATGTTTCCGGCCTGTTTGGCGATACGGTGGCCGAGCTCGTCGATGGCGTGACCAAGCTCACCAACATCGAAGTCGACAGCATGGACGAGAAACAGGCGCTCACGCTGCGCAAGATGTTTCTCGCCATGTCCAAGGACATCCGCGTCATCATCGTTAAGCTTGCCGACCGTCTGCACAACATGCGCACCCTTGCGGCCCTGCGTGAGGACCGTCGCCTGTTTAAGGCGCGCGAGACCATGGACGTGTATGCGCCCCTGGCCGACCGTCTGGGCATGAGCTCCATTAAATGGGAACTCGAGGATCTGTCCTTCTTCTACCTTGAACCCGACGCCTACCAGCGCATCGCACGCATGGTGGCGGAGTCGCGCGAGGTCCGTGAGCGCTATCTGGCCGAGACCATCAAGACGCTCACCGACGAGCTCAACCGCATTGGCCTGGAGGACTTTCAGATCAACGGCCGTTCCAAGCACTATTGGTCCATCTACCAAAAGATGAAGCGCAAGGGCAAGGAATTTTCCGAGATCTACGACCTGGTGGCACTGCGCGTCATCACGCATTCGGTGCGCGATTGCTATTCCACGCTCGGTGCGGTGCATACGCTGTGGCACCCCATGCCCGGGCGCTTTAAAGACTATATCGCCATGCCCAAGGTCAATAACTACCAGTCGCTCCACACGACGGTTATCGGCCCCACGGCTCGTCCGCTCGAGATTCAGATTCGTACCTACGAGATGCACGAGCAGGCCGAGTACGGTATTGCCGCCCACTGGCTCTATAAGAAGTCGGGCGGATCGTCCGCGTCTAAGACCAATGATGCCCAGCGCTTGGACGACCAGATTAACTGGCTCAAACATTCGCTCGATTGGGCTGCGTCTGATGAGATCACCGACGCCAAGGAATACCTGCATTCGCTGAAGGTCGACCTCTTCGATCAGGAGATTTTCGTCTTTACGCCCAAGGGCGAGGTCATGGCGCTTCGTGCCGGCTCCACGCCGCTCGACTTTGCCTACGCCGTTCACACCGAGGTGGGAAACCACTGCGTCGGCGCTAAGATCAACGGTGCGGTGGCCCCGCTCACGCACGAGATCAAGACGGGCGACCGTGTCGAGATTCTGACCAACAAGAGTTCCAAGCCGTCGCGTGATTGGCTCAAGATCGTTAAGACACCTTCCGCCAAGTCAAAGATCCGTCGTTACTTCGCCGCCGCGACCAAGGACGACGACGCTGCCGCCGGCCGCGATATACTGGCTAAGGACCTGCGCAAGCGCGGATATGGCATCTCTACGCCACGATCCACGCGTGCGCTCAACGCCGTGGCGGAGCAGTTTAACTATAAGCAGCTCGAGGACCTGTTTGCCGCCGTTGGTGCGGGCAAAGTCGCCCCACGTGCCGTTGGCAATAAGGTCGAGCAAATCTTGGACCCCAAACCCGAGGAACAGCTCACCAAGGCCGAGGCTATCGCCGAGGTCGTCAAGCAGCCTGCCCGCGGCTCCAACCGCAAGCCGCAAAAGCGCGGCAAGAGCGCCAGCAACGGCATTATCGTCAAGGGCGAGAGCAACAGCGGCCTGCTGGTCCGTCTGGCCCATTGCTGCAACCCCGTGACGGGCGACGACATCGTCGGCTTCATCACGCGCGGTCGTGGCGTTTCGGTGCATCGCGCCAACTGCCCCAACGTCAAGGGTCTTATGGTGCATCCCGAGCGCATGATCGATGTGGAATGGGACGGCGCTGCCGACACCCTCTTCCAGGTCGAGATCGTGGTCGAGTGCCTGGACCGCATGGGCCTGCTCAAGGATGTCACCATTGCCATTGGCGATGCGGGTGGCAATATCCTTTCTGCCGCCACGTCGACCAACCGCGAGGGTATTGCAACCCTGCGCTTTATGGTCGAGATCTCGGACGCGAGTGGTCTGGATCCGCTGCTGGCCTCCATCAGCAGCGTTGACTCGGTCTACGACGCGCGCCGCCTGATGCCCGGTGAGGGTGGAGCCCAGCTTAAGCGCCGCGTTTAGTCGCGACGAACGTGTCACATTATCGATATTCGCTACACTCGAGGCATCGTTTGATGCCTCGAGTTCTATAGAGAGGAGAGGGACATGAGTGCTGTGTCCTTGGATTTAACTCCCAAGGGATCGGTCGAGATCGAGACGCTCGTAAACGGTCCCATTCAGACCAATAGCTATGCTGTTATTTCGGACAATGAGTGCGTGATTATCGATCCCGCATGGGAAGGCGAACGCCTGGTGGAGCATATTCGAGCCGAGCATCCCGGCGTACGCGTGTTTGGCGCCGTATGCACTCATGGCCATGCCGATCATGTTGGTGGTGTTGCAGGCGTGCGAACCACCGTTGGCGAGGGCTGCCAGTATGAGCTGTGTGCTAAGGATGTGGCGGTGCCGCATGCGAACATCGAGGAACAGCGAGCTATGTGGGGCATTGAGACGCCTGACCCCGGGGAGCCGACGCACCTGCTCGCCGAGGGAGATGCTATCAAGGTGGGCGATATCTACCTGCAGGTGATCGAGACGCCAGGGCATACGCCGGGCGGGATCGTCTTGTTTGCCGCCACCGAGCAGGGGAACATTGCCTTTGTGGGCGACACCATGTTTCCGGGTGGGCACGGCCGCACCGATCTTTCTGGAGGAGACGAGGCGGCGATTCTGCGCTCGCTCTCCAAGCTCGCCCGGCTTCTCCCGCCCGATACCGTTTGCCTAACCGGTCATGGCGATTCGACCACCATGGCACGCGAGCTCATGCAGAACCCTTTCATGCAGATTTAGCTTAATAGTCGGCTTTTGAAGCACGAGAAGCGTCCAAACGTCAAGCTATTTTTCCCCAACGGGTCGATTTCGTAGGGCAAACGGTCAAAAAAGTCTGTTTGGACGATATTCGTGAACAAACGAACGTTTATGCTCGGGTGCGCCGTGGTAAAATCTCAGGCGTTATCGGAGCAACCTTACAGGAGGTTTCTTTTATGCTCGTCAACGCAGCAGACATGCTCAAGAAGGCCGAGGCCGGCAAGTACGGTCTTGGTGCCTTCAACACCAACAACCTCGAGTGGACCCTGGCTATTCTCCAGGCCGCCGAGGAGGCCAAGTCTCCGCTGATCCTTCAGTGCACCGCTGGTGCCGCTAAGTGGATGGGCGGTTTCAAGGTCTGCGCCGACATGGTCAAGGCTGCCGTCGAGGCCACGGGCGTTACCGTTCCCGTCGCCCTTCACCTCGATCACGGTTCTTACGAGGACTGCTTCAAGTGCATCGAGGCCGGCTTCACGTCCATCATGTATGACGGCTCTCACGAGGAGACCTTCCAGCTTAACCTCGACCGCACCAAGGAGCTCGTTGAGCTTGCCCACTCCAAGGGCATGTCCATCGAGGCCGAGGTCGGCGGCATCGGCGGCACCGAGGACGGCGTGACCTCCAGCGGCGAGCTCGCTGATCCTGCTGAGTGCAAGCAGATCGCTGACCTGGGTGTCGACTTCCTCGCCTGCGGCATCGGCAACATCCACGGCGTGTACCCCGCCGACTGGGCTGGTCTTTCCTTCGAGCGTCTGGGCGAGATTAAGGCCCAGACCGGTGACCTGCCCCTCGTTCTGCACGGTGGCACCGGCATCCCCGAGGATCAGATCAAGAAGGCCATCTCCCTGGGCATCTCCAAGATCAACGTCAACACCGACCTGCAGCTCGTCTTCGCCAAGGGCGTCCGCGAGTACATCGAGGCTGGCAAGGATCAGCAGGGCAAGGGCTTTGACCCCCGCAAGCTCCTCAAGCCTGGTCGCGACAACATCGTTGCCCGCACCAAGGAGCTCATGGAGGAGTTTGGCTCCGTCAACAAGGCGTAAGCGTCGCTAAACTTCCCGCCGGAAGCCCCGTCCCCCTACACTGTTTCCTTTGCGCTCACCTGGCTTTGCCAGAAGTCGCGCCAAGAAAACAGCTCCGGGGGACGGGGCTTCCTTCGTTTAACGCCGCAGGGTTACGAGGCTGAATTATTTATTTGACTACCGTTCAGCGGTGTTGATGGCTCCCTTGTTGGGGCTTTCTTTTTATCTCGCTACAATGGGCTTCAAGCGTTCTAGTGACTTGGAGTTTTGGTATGGCTGTTATTAATGTGCTGCCTTCGGATGGGAAGGTTATTGACGAGGGTCCAGTTGGTTGCTCTGCTGATGTTTGCTGTGATGACTTTCGTCATCTCGATGTTGGACTGCCGCCCGAGATTCTTCGTCTTATGGATGCCGGGTATTTGACGCAGGCTGTTGCTGCCTGCGATCGCCTTTTGGAGCAGAACCCCGAGCCTTCGCTGGCTGCTTGTGTTCGTGCCGAGCGGTATCGCATGCTCGAGACGCCGCTTCATTTTTCGGTGTCGCGCGACCAGGCTATTGCGATGATTCGCGAGGAGTGGCCAGAGTTTACCGAAGAGCAGTTTGATGACCTGATTAATCGTAAGCGTATTGACTGGCGCTTTATCGATGGCGAACTGTTCGTTCTCGACAACTTCCTCGATTCGCTTCGCGTATATCCCAAAGAGGTTCCCGGCATGCGGCCTGATTCTACGGACGGAATAGCACTGCGCAACGAGATGCTCAAGGAGATGGAGTCACAAAACGGATTGGCTCGCGTCATTACGCTTAAAGCGTCCGTGTCTGTCCCCGGCGCTCTGGAAGGGGAGACCGTTCGCGCGTGGCTACCCGTTGCCGCCGCCTGTCGTCAACAGTCTCATATCGAGGTTCTCGATATGACGCCGGAGGGTGCTGTTGCCCCCGCGAATGCTTCGGCGCGTACCGCCTCGTGGTCTTCTTCGAGTGAGCGCTCATTCTCGGTGACCTATCGCTATCAAATTGATGCCGCTTATCGTGATGTCTATGGGGGTGCGCTTCCGGTGCATCCTTGCATGGACGCGCCACTGCCCGTGGACACCTCCGAGGACCGTCCGCACATTGCATTCACGCCGTATCTACAGCAGCTGACAGCCCGTGTCATTGACGGGCTCGAGGATCCGCTCGATCGCGCCCGTGCTATCTATGATTACCTGACGCAGTACATCGACTATCGCTATCAGCCGCCTTACTTGCTTTTGGGATCTATTGCCGATGACTGCGCGCATTCGCTCCGCGGCGATTGCGGCGTTATGGCGCTCACGTTTATCACCATGTGCCGTATCGCGGGCGTGCCTGCCCGTTGGCAGAGCGGCCTGTATGTTGCGCCCGATTCGGTGGGGTCGCACGACTGGGCAGAGTTCTATACGCCGCAGACCGGATGGCTCAACGCCGACGTGTCATTTGGATCTTCTGCTCGCAGGATGGGGGAGGAGTGGCGCCGCCGTCACTACTTTGGCAATCTCGACCCGTGGCGTATGGTGGCCAACAATCGATTCCAGGCAGAGTTTGAGCCCTCTTTCGACGGCATGCGCGAGGACCCTTACGATAACCAGATGGGTGAGGCTTCGGTCGACGGTCGCGGATGCCGTCGGCGCGAGATGCTCCGCACGGTCGAACTCATCGAAATGCTCGAAGTTCCATTTTCGGACTAATCGGTAGAAAGCTGTGATAAACTAACTCACGCATTGCGTGCCCGAGTGGCGGAATTGGCAGACGCAGTGGACTCAAAATCCACCGTTGGCAACAACGTGCGAGTTCGAGTCTCGCCTCGGGCACCATACATGCAAGTGAGCGTTCAAGGGAGTTGCGGCCCCCTTTTTCGTGCCGAACTCGCGTGAGCGCGCGAAGCGTTAAGCAAACAGGCCTGTGGCCTGTTTGTAGCGGAGCGTGGCGAGGGCGCCACGCGCCCGAAGCCCGGGGCTTCGCGAAGCGAAGGCCCTTCGAGTCTCGCCTCGAGCACCATACATGCAAGCGAGCGTTCAAGGGGGTCAAGGTCCCTTTTTCGTGTACGTAATGTGATAACGCGCTGTACGTGTTATTATTCGCAAGGCGTTGTTCCCGCAATGCCCTAAAGAGGAACCTGAGGGTTCCCACCTTTTGGCGCCAATGAGCAGCTGACTGGTCATACAACTTAGATTCCCTTCCTCAAATCGAGGAAGTCTATGTGTACGACCTGGTTGCTGAGAAGCGCCGGGTTATTTTTTTATGAATGGAGGTAGGGAAAATAGCTAAGTCTGATGACACCCGCATCAACGACGAGATCACTGCATCTTCGTGTCGTTTGATTGGCGTCGATGGCTCTCAGCTCGGCCTGTTCGCCATCCGCGATGCCCAGCGCGTCGCCGACGATCAGGGTCTCGACCTGGTCGAGATCGCTCCCAACGCGGAGCCGCCGGTCTGCAAGGTCATGGACTACGGTAAGTTCAAGTACCAGCAGGCCATGAAGGCCAAGGCTGCTCGTAAGAACCAGTCCAAGGTCGAGGTCAAGGAAATGAAGTTCCGACCCAAGATCGACGTTGGCGACTACGAGACCAAGAAGGGCCACGTTCTGCGTTTCCTCAAGAAGGGCGCACGCGTTAAGATCACCATCATGTTCCGCGGCCGTGAGATGGCTCACCCGGAGCAGGGCCTTAACGTTCTCGAGCGTCTCGCCGAGGATCTCAAGCCTTACGCTACGGTCGAGTCCAAGCCTAAGATGGAAGGCCGTAACATGCTTATGCTGCTCGCCCCGATTAAGGGCGCCTTCGATGAGGATAAAGCGGCAAGCGATAGCAAGTAACTAGTGTTCTGTAACCGATTAAGGAGTATTTCATGCCTAAGATGAAGTCCCACAGCGGCACCAAGAAGCGTTTCCGCAAGACTGGTACCGGCAAGCTTATGCGCGCCAAGGCTTTCAAGAGCCACATCCTGAGCAAGAAGTCCACCAAGCGTAAGCGTGGCTTCCGTCAGGAGACCGAGATCGCCGCTGCCGACCGCAAGGTCATCAAGTCGCGTCTCGCCTAAGTTCGCGTTCCCGTTTTTCGTTTTACCGTCTAGGAGTTGATAGAACATGGCACGTATTAAGCGCGCTGTTGCCGCCAAGAAGAAGCGCCGTACCGTTATGCACCGTGCGAAGGGTTACTACGGTGCCGCTTCGCGTACTTACAAGCATGCTAAAGAGCAGGTCCAGCACTCCCTGCAGTATCAGTATCGTGATCGCCGCAACAAGAAGCGCGAGATCCGTTCTCTCTGGATCACCCGTATCAACGCTGCTGCTCGCCTGAACGACATCTCTTACTCTCAGTTCATGCACGGCCTGAAGGTTGCCGGCATCGAGCTCGACCGCAAGGTCCTGGCTCAGATGGCTTACGAGGACATCGAGTCCTTCAACGAGCTGGCTGCCATTGCCAAGAAGGCTCTCGAGGCCTAATAGATTCTCTTGAATCGCTAGGGGAGTGTCGCGTTGTGCGCGGCGCTCCCTCTTTTTATCTGAAGCGCGGTTTACATTGCTAAAAGCGCGGGTAGATAGACATTTACAGGTGACCGATCTCTATATATTCCTAAACCAAAGGGTCATCATCTGATACGTGCGGAAGATCCGCACCAGTCTTTCTATTAGCTATAGAAAGCGATATGTTGTGTAGGACTTGTGAAGAGTGGAATTGACGACCCACAGGGCTTCGCGGTCTGGCAATATATCTCCTTGCCGCGCGGCCCGGTCGGACCGGATCAGCCG
>CABJBO010000042.1 GCA_902363875.1 Coriobacteriaceae bacterium
CGATTGGCGAAAATACGTTGGTGAAAATGGTGAAAAATATATTGACGCTAACAGGCGTTGCCCTCTTCGGGGCCCGGTGCGACCTGGGCCTGTAGCCGACCTTGCGCCTGAGCTCCATGTTGGTCATGCCGTCGTAGCCCGCCGAGACCCAGCGGTAGATGGTCGACGGCGACAGGTCCACCGGGCCGCCGTTGCGCGCCGCCATCTGCTCGGGCGACAGCCCCCGGCGCAGGCAGTCCCTTATCGCCTCCAGCCTGGCCGCCGCGGCGGGCTCGTCGGCGTCTATCCCGCGCCTGGACGAGACGAGGACCGAGTCCGCGCACAGCTGCGCGGCGCGGGCGTCGTAGAAGACGTGCGGGCGGCGCTTGCAGCCGATCGCGCGGTACCGCCCGCACCCGTTGCAGCAGCGCGGCCACGCGGCCAGGCGCGTGCATGCCGCAGACAGGTCGGCGGAGGCGTCCACGCGCTCGCCGCGCCTCTCCCTCGGCGCGGTCACGAACCTGTGCGACGCCACCTCCGAGCTCACCGTCGAGGGCGACCTGCCCAGCTCCCTCGCTATCCGCCTGCACGAGGCCCCTCGCTCCAGCATCCTCTGGACCGTGTCCCGCTCGTTGCCTGGTGAGCCTGCCGTAGGCCCTCGGGGCCGACTTCCCGGCCCCCTTCTTCCTCTTTCCGGACATGTAGTCCTCCGATCTCCCGGGGCCGGCCGGCCCGGCCCTCAGGGTATCGGATTCCCACATTCATCCGTACATGTACGGATGAATGTGGGAGGTGTTCGGATGAAGTCGCCAATCAAGGGTTGAGCAGCCTGAGCAGCGGATTTAGCAGCGGATTTATTACTTAGACTCGCCCTGCTCTATAATGTGCTGCATGTTGATTGTTGATAAGGTGGGTCTTTGTGGATATTGATAGTTCGAATGTTGTTTCAAACAATGTGATCGGTTCAAATTCTCAGGTATCCATTACACAGAATATCGTTCATGCGCAAACTAGTGATATAAACCCTATTCCTCATCAGCTACCACTTGCACCTGATCTATTTGATCGAGTCGATATTCGGGATTCCCTCATATACAGTATTAATTCCGGAAAGCGAATATTTCTATTTTATGGTGCTCCAGGAGTCGGCAAAACCTACTGCTTAACCAAATATGCTAATGAGGTTGCTGATTGTTTTTCGGACGGTCATATCTTTGTTGATTTGAATGACTATCGATCCCTTGATGGGTCCCTTAATATCGACGAGCTCTATAAATTTGTCATTCGATCATTAACGATAAATTGCCCTTCCAATCTATCTGATATAAAAAGTCTCTTTAGATCAGTCACGTTTGAGAAGAAAATTCTACTTGTCCTAGACAACGTTTCCGATTCACTTGATATTGATTCCCTAGTTTTAAACTCAGATGAATGCTTAATTTTATCTGCCGGTAATTGTAGAGAAGCCTGCGCATCTTATTTACATAAATTTAAGAGCATTCCAATTAATTCTTTCGATTCGGTAACCTCTGTCTCCTATCTCAGGGATCAGTTGAGGGAATGCGATCATGTCGATTTCGATTCTCTTGAAAACGACCCATTATTCCATCAATTAATCTATGTTTGTGACGGTTTGCCTATTGTTTTGAGCAGGGCTGCGTATTTGATACGAGACAATGTCTATTCGCTTAAAGATATTGTTACAAGCCTATCAAATCCAGAACTAGAGCCTTTGATGGGTGCTTTGGATCTTGAGGTCGCGCATTTTGATGATCCTTCTTCAATTTTATATTCCTTGCTTGGTCGTCTTGGCGGAGGGCCAATTGCACTTTCATCCTTAACTTGCATAAGTAGCATGAAAGGCGCGGTAGCGGCTTTGCAGGGAAAATCGCTCATCAAGCGTTCATCAACAGCTTGGCTGGCATCTTGTTCTTCTCTTGAATCTCGTACTCTAATATCGATGAATCGTCAGATCTCAAATTATGCAAAAACCTATAACCCAAAAGATCGTATCTCTTTTGAAGCTCTTGTTCGGTCAGTTGTCCGGTACTACTGTTCCCTAATCGTCACACTTGATAATGTGCTTACCCCCAATCGGTTAAGAGTGTCTTCTAGCTCTCTGTTTGACTCGGATTTATTTTCCGAGATTAACCAATCAAATGCCGCAGACTATTTTCTTTCAATTCGTTTTGAACTATTTTCTGTCCTGGATTTGGCCTTCGATTTCTCACTATATTCCGAGGTGCTTTCTATAGCCGATTCCTGTTGGACTTTCATCTATGACAACGGGCTCTTCAGCCGAGGTCTTCACGTATATTCGCTCGGGCATCGTGCGGCTGTTAACTTAGATCGTTCTGATGCAGCATCTAGGATGCTTGCCTTACTATCTCGCTGCCAGCTACGGTTAAGCATGTATGAAAAATCATCGGCTTCAATTTCGCTTGCCATTGAGCTCTCAGGTGATTCAACAAATCATACACTTAAAGGCTCTTTGCTGGAATTTAAGGGCCATACATTAAGGGAGGGGATTGCAGACTTTGATTTTGCAATCTCTTGCTACGAGGCAGCAATTTCTGAGTATCTGCTGTGCGATCCCGTAAATTATCGCGGGATCGCTATCGCTAATTTCTCGATTGCGGAGTCTTATTATGCACAAGGCGACTATCGATCGGCCCTTGACAGAGTCCAATCGGAGTTGAGTTCAGCCAACCAACTGGAACCTAATATGCGTTCAAAGATCGAGTTGTTTGGCGCTCATTGTCTATTTAAACTTGGCGAGCTCAAGAATGCTAATTCATTAGCGCGTAGCTGCTTGGAAACTTGCTCGAGTGGCGGATTGAGCGGAGTTGTTGCGGATGCTTATCAGCTTTTAGGGGACATTGAGTTCGATTTGAATAAAAAGGACGAGGCGGTGCGTTTATATTCTATATCCAGTGAGATTTATTCTCAGTTGGGAGATGTCGCTCAATGCAATATCGTTGCAGGCAAAATCCAACTTGTGAGCTCTTAGCCTTTCGTTAGGGAAACAAAGTGGCTATTATTGATTGTCTCTAATATGCATCGCGTCTTATTATGTTTTAGTAAGTACCAAATTGCTCGAGCGGTCAATATGCTATTCGGGCAATCAGTTTGTACCTTAAACAGATTTACTCTATTTAGTATTGCTATCCATTCAGAGTCTTTATTTATACAAACTAGCTTGGTTGTATCGCTTTGTGTGTCCATTATACGGCTTATGAATTTACTCGAAAGGGTATTGTCTATGACTACTATTTCAGGTGGTGCTAAGTTAATTGAAGGCATCTCCTCCTTTTCTATGAGTTGGGTTCTGGGGCCATCGAATACCCAGTTGTAATCCAATGATGAGCTTTTAAATGCTTTTATGTTAAGAATCGCCTCGCCTTTTTGTTGTTTTACCAGCGTTATGGTTCGATAGATTTCATTATCTATCTGGATTGGTCGCGGTCGTTGCGCCAGAGTATTTTCCGGCGCTTTGTTACCAACCTTTATTCCTAGTATCGAATATGCCAAGTGTTGAATCGATTCTAATGAGTGTCCAACGTTTGCAAAAGCTGTTGGCTCCAAGCGATTTGTTTGTAATGGCGCAGCTTCCAAGGCTCTAATTACCTTTAGAGCCTTATAGCTGTTCTTTATAGGTGTTGAATTAATATTTGCATGCTCAACTATGGCAATCCCCTTGGGGATGCTATCTTCGCTCGGTTCGTATCTTAAAACCGGTTTGCCTATTGAGGCACCATAGTTTGTAACTGATCCATAATCGCCAATTACGATATCTGCGGCAATTATCGCTGCCTCCCAGCCCATTTCATGTGGAACGATTTTTAGTCCTGCGTACAGCTCCTTTTTAAACCATGTTTCTATTTGCCATTCGCCATGTGCTGCCCAGATATACGGATGAAGAATCATCGCCACCCTGTATTCCGTATATGGAAGTTCCTTTAGTAAATCTTCTGCAATTGTTCTAATATTTGATAAAAGTGAATTTGGTCCCCAGGTTGAAGTGATTATTACCAGCTTCTGGGTATTGCAATTTAATGCAGCCCTGTATTCTTCTCTATATTTTTCCGAATATAGGATTTTGTCAAAAACGGGATCCCCCACATAAACGGTTTTAATAATTGCTGGTAAGTCGGTTATTTCACCCTTTGAAGTCGGTTCGCAAATATATGTCGGATACTCTCTTGTCTTTAGGCGATTTATAGCTTTTAGGGTGGAGTCGTATGCCCCCGATTTACCTAATGCGGGTCCATGCTGAAATAGCAAAAGTGGGGCGTCAATCTTTTCAAAATCGCCATTTGGACTTGCTGCTATTGCTAGGTCAAATTTTTTGGTCAAAGCAATATCCCATGGCAGCAAAATGCATCCGGCATCTTTCAAATACAAATCGAGCGACCTGTCAACTATTGATTTTGGTTTAGGTATTGTAAAGACGCATTGGATTCTGGTGTCGGCAAATATTGCAGAGCATACTTCTTCAAGTCGACTGAAAATGTAGTCAGCCCTAATGATAAGCAGCACTAGTTTTTCGAATTGTACGGTGTTTCTTTCTGGTGTATTTATGGGGACAAATTTAATATTGCTCGGGGGGGGGTGCTCATTGACGCTGCTTTCGTTACTATCTAACTACCTTTTGCGATATGTTGATGCTTGATCCGCTATTTCCGATAACGATGTTGCTATTCGTGGAGTTAACGTCGATATCGAGCTCGTTATTGGCAAATACGGTGGCCATGCGTTCCCACGCATTTATGAGACGGTCTAATTCCGGATCGCGCGTAAATTCATCCATCTTTTTGATCATTTGATTTGGATCTGATAGTTCGATCAAAACATCTGCTTCAGACACGTCATCGGCAGAGACATATTTTGACGACAAACCGCAAATGAGCCTTTGGGTTAATACCCACAAGCCTGAACCCAGCGCACCTGCCCCGCCTTTTGCCAATCCATTAAAACAAGCTTCGATAAGAGTGGGGAGGTCCATTTCCGCGCCTTTCGTATGTGTCTAGCTTATTTAATTATAGCTTTTAATATAATCAAGTTTGAGATTTCGGTAATTTCTACTGGCAGAGGATTTACTGCCTTACCGAGGTCCTCCGAGTTCTTCACCAGCGCGAAACGGCTTCCTTGATTTCCTCGTCGGTCTACGCTTGAGTGCTTTCGCTCCCGACGAGGTCGCCATACCCCTGTGTGGTCCGCACTACCCGTCGCACCCGGACATCACAGAATTCCGCGAGGCCGCATGTCTGCGAGTCGAATTCGTCGCCCTTTCCCGCGCCGTCTCCCGGAGCCCCGCGTCTATAATCTCCTCAAGGCTATATTGTCTCTTGTTCACCTCAATGGCCCTTCTGACGCCACAGTGTTGATACCACCGGCGTAATGACGGCGGGGAGGCGCGGTGCCCATTTTCCGGTGACCGGAATTGGCCAAAATGGCTTGACTATTAGTAGCCATAATCACTTAGCGTCTACACTCGCAATTTACATGCCACCATCGCCGTTCGAACAAACTCACATGTTTTTGATCCCAAGCCGCAAGTTTGACTGTCTTAAACTCGATTTTGATCCAGCAGGTTACATTCCAGCACCGCAATGTTTCTCGGATGAGGTCGCCAATCAAGGGCCAGGCAAGACGCTTCTCGATGTCTTCGCAATGGTTGTTAAATTCGTCAAGAGAGATTAACATGCCTAGTGAGAATTGCGGCCAATCTCCTGCCGAATATATGAGGTTGCGAGTTCGTTTTTATTCTCGCCGAAACTTCAGTCTTGAAGGCTAGTTTAGGATTTAACCATCGGCTAAAAGGATTGTCAAAGAATGGAAACGCTGAACCTAATCCTTGGGATAGTTGCCTCGGGCGCGTCAATAGTCGCTGCCGTCATATCCCTCTCCGTCAAGTCAGATGTCAAGAAGATGCGAGATTCTTTTCAGGGCAACATCATGAGCGTCTCCGGTACCGGCAACAGCCAAGTCATGGGTTCGGACAACAAGGCGGACGTGCATGCAAATTGGTAGCTCTCGTTCGACCGCGCTTTCTTCGTTTGGGACTGGAACAGGTCAGATCGTGGGCGACAACAACATCCAGAACATTAAGGTGCTGCTTGGCGGCAGGGAGGGGCTCACTCACAGCGTGGTTCATGACCTGCTCGCCCTTGTCTACAATGGACCGCTATGTGCTGAATCAGAACTCTCGCTCGATACCCCCGTTGGCATGAACGAAAAATTACAGTTCAACAACGCAAATAAATACATGAATGTTATACGCAACCATTCAGGCGATTATGCCATGGTTCGTGATGCCATAAGGGAATTCCCAGACAGCGAGAAAATAATCAAAAAGCTCGGCGACTTATTCTATGACGTCGCCGATTACGACGATGGCGGCGAGCTCATTGTCGGTAATGGGGATGCGCAGCTCGACGCTATAAAGGAACGTCTCGTAGACGCTCTCGTGCATGATATGGATTACGATGCCCACACTCATTCGACGGAGGACGTCGAGAGCTTTTGCATTGCGCTTGTGGCATGTGGGGTCTCGCGGTGTATCGTCTTGGTGAAGCCTGAACTGGAAGAAGGCTAGGGAGTTGTGTTACTCATCGACAGGAACAATGACCCAGTGAAGACGGTGTACTATATCGCCGCATTGTCGTACTCGATAATTTCCGTTGCAGGTGAAGTCGAGTCGGCCGATTTATACAGATGGGTTTGCGACTCCGCACGATGTGGTGTGGTCCCCTATGAGTTCTTTCTTATGGCCATCGATTTCTTATTCCTCGTTGCGGGCTTAGAAGCTACAAGTGAAGGGAGGCTCCGTGTTCATAGGATCGGTTAGGCTTCGGAATTCAATGACCGGTTGTGTCATGCGTGAGGTTGTATTTCACAAAGGGGCCAACCTCATCTCCGACACTTTTGAATCAGATAGACACAATAAGGTCGGGAAGACGACATTTCTCAAGCTCATAGACGTACTGCTCGGCGCAAGCGGTAAAGTCGGCCTATACAAGGACGACGAAACGAATAGCGTCAATGAAGAGCTGCGTGACATTATCAATGAGAAGCGTGTTGTGGGCGAGATGACCCTCGTGAACTCGTTTGAAAGGCTCTCAGACCACAACGTCGAGCTCAAGGTAGAGCTGTTCCCGAGAGGTAAGTATTTCTTCGATGGCGAGAAGGTTAGTGCAAAACAATACAGGGAGCTGTTGGGTGAAACCCTATTTGCGGTTAGTTCTAACAAGCCCACGTTCCGTCAGCTCATCAAATCCTTCGTTCGTATTTCCCTAAGCGGAGACGACTATTCATTCCTCAGAACGTTGCCCAGAGCCTCTATCGCCGATTATAGGGCCGTTTATAATTACTTGTTCGACATCTCGGACGCTGAACTTGACGCTAGGTTGGCGGAGCTTAACAGGGAGCTGAACAAGCTCAAGGAGTCTGCCAAGCAGTACAGACGTCTTGCCGGCATCGAGGACGAGGAGCAGCTTACCCAAGTGGGCGTGGCTCTAGACCGCGAGTGCCAACGCGCGGAGTCCAGGCTCAATGACGTGCTTGACGCCGATGAGTTCAAGGCTAACAGGGAGGCGATCGAGGAAGCAAGGAGCCAATATGCCAGACTGTGCTCCGAATTGGCCGAAATCGAGTTCAGGATGGAGCGCAACGCCGAGTCTATCGAGCGTGCTAAGAAGGAAATTGTAAAGCAGGCCGACCTGTCGCTTTCGCGTAGCTTCTACGATGAGGTCTGCTCCCTCATTCCCTCGGTAAACAAGACATTCGAGGACATGGTCGCGTTCAACCGTGCGTTTTGCGAGAACGAGATTGCGTACTTCCAGGAGGTCGGGGCCGAACTTGAGTCGGAGAGGGTGGGCATCCAGGCCAAACTCGCAGCCTTTTCGGTTGAGAACTCACGGTACCTCTCACTCATTGATGGCGATGCGATGAGCGAGTACGAGAATCTTCTCGGAGAGTGCATGCGCCTGCGCCAGGAGATGGGCAGAAACACCGAGGTTCTCAGCACACTACAAGGCTACGACGAGCGCATAAAGACCTTGGAAAGCCAAATTGCAAGTCTCTCCGATGGTGGGGAGGAACGTGAGTCCTCAAACTCGTCCCATCAGGATATGATGAACTCCTTCAATTACTACTTTACACCGATGGCAAATGCCGTTAACGGAGAGAGGCCCATATTGACTTATTCGACCGCTACGGACAAGTTCCCGGTGGCCATTACCGACCTCAATGGATCAAGTACCGGCACACGCAAGTCCCTTTTGGCGGTTTACGACCTTTCGTATCAGGAGTTCGCAATCGCCAACAAAATCGAGGCGCCTCGCTTCGTGGTTCAAGGCGTAGTCGAGAACGTCGAAGGTGAAGACCTGAAGAAAATTGTCGACATTGCAAATAGCATAAACTGCCAGTTCATTGTTGCTGTGCTCAAAGAGAAGCTTGACTCCTCGCAGATACCCCAGAATGCGCAGGATTCCATGTGTATCCTCGAACTGTCAAAGCAGGATAAACTGTTCCAGGGTCCAACGGTCGAGGCGAACGAGCGAGGTCGTGGTCTGGGATGAGTAGTGGAGCACCGGACAAGTTAAAACAGATTACGGACACTACGCACCATGGAAGCATGGGCCGGCAACGCACCACTCGATGCTGGGCGAATGCCCGGATTGCATGTTACTTGGAGTCCTTACGCCGTCGACCCTTTATCCATCCAGGGCGTCATGAAGCGCGTGAAGGCCAAGGGCGTGCCCGTGGTGGTCTACGAGCGCACGCTGGACGCGCCGGAGTTCTTCGGCTCCGAGGTGACCCACGACCTGGAGGCCTTCAAGGCCGGCTGCGACGTGATCGTCGCCAACCGCTGGAGCGACGAGCTCACGGACGTGGCGGACAAGGTGTACACGAAGGATCTGTTTAAGAGGGAATAGGGGAGAGCTGACGGCTGCGGCGACTCTGTCCTTGTGCATAAATCCAATTATTGAAAAGAGGGTGTATCGGCGCAAACCGATACACCCTCTTTTGGTTAAACAAGTCCCATTAGCCTTTGATTACGCTTTTATAGATATACGTACGTTCTCCGGTCCTACTCTTCAATTACCACCTCAGGGAGCCGAATCTGGATTAGGTGTTAAAGCAAATATATATTGGAAGGTAAGACTGATATATTCTCGTCAACGTCTTTAATGAGCAACCTTTGCTCTAGAAGAAGTTTATGCATGAGATTCTTTCCATGGTCTTTATTGTCGAGTGTGCTTCCATACTCATACAGAAGATGCGATATGCGTGAGTACAGATCTTCTCGAATTGCCTGCTCATCAACTGTTTTATCTGACTTGTTTGGATATTTTTTGTATAGAAATACAAGCTTAGTAACTCCACCGTATAGATTGACGGTGTCAAAAATCGATTGGAAGTAGGAATAGTCAGCCCGAGAAAGCGAGTGTCCGAATATCTTGATGAAACGGGTATTGCTGTCGCAGAGTTTTGCAGTTTCGCTTTCGTATGGCACTAATGACATAAGCCTATATGTTTTTGTAAACGGCACCGCCGGATGGTCTTCAGCGACGTCTTTTCCGTCAATGCCAAATATTGTGTCCGTTTTGTCCAGTGAGCCATGAATATTCCGGGCAGCAACAATTCCCAGCTGCTGATCTTCCGATTTTAATGGGGTTGTATAGTTAAAGTTTAAGATAGATGTTTCATAGTTCTTTTGCTGGGCCTTATTAATGCAGGCATTGCGAATGGCTGCATAATACTCCACAGCCTTTTCCCTGTATTTATTGTTATTATCGACTTGTTTTTCTAGATAGCTCGCAAAGATGTGCTCGTAATCTTTTAGTGAGGTTAGAAGGAAATGGGTGAGCTCATCCTGGGAAACGTTTTCCTTACCCAGACAAGTTGAAACGTAATTGTATACGGCGTTATCTGGATGTTCAGAACGATTTGGTTTTGACGGATCAATTGTCCACACCAGTTGCTCATACATGTGGTCCAATCTTGAACCCAAGTCGTCATCATGGAACACATACGCTGAAATAAGGCTTTCTATATTGCACCACAATGGGTCGTTTTCACCGATTTCAGAAAGAATGACATCCCAGACATTTCTTTCGTCCTTAGGGATCGATTCAATTGAGCATGCTGCGTTCATCCTATTGCGATAAAAATCTGAGAACTTTGACTTCAGTCCGCAGGTCAAGTCGAATCCATTTCCAAGAATTATTAGTTGGTGCATTATTTAAATCCTTCAATCGTAGTGAACTCCGTGAATAGCTTCTCAACTATTTACCCGATTACTAAGGTGTTGCTACAACGGTATCCAACTTGCGAGGACACGACATGGGGCGTCATTGAGGAAAGGTTTTGGTAACTTGATATTGTCAATTTCCCTGTGCTGCTAATTTTGGAATCAGCGGTCGGCATATTTGCCTAACGTGAATCTTCCTTTCACCGACTGGCAAAACGATTTACACCTAATTTTGGGGTTCGTTTACAGCTAATTCGTTCGCCACTCGCCTGATCTCGCTACACTAATAACTGCTGCTACCAGGTAGTTTTCTGGCGCAGTTTCCAATGGCTCTTGCGAATATCGGAGCGGTTATGTTTGCCACCGCGTTCCACACTAGCCGACACTACATCCTGTTTACTGCCATGGCCTGCCTATGCGTTTTGCTGGGCGGGCCTTCTTATGCCGCGGGCGCGGACAGCCTGTTCATCGCGGGCGCCACGTACTACGAGCCGGGTGTGTCGGGCCCCGGTTGGGCCTGGACCGATGTCGACCATCTGCATCTTAACGGCTACACGGGCGAGGCCATCGGCGCCGACGGCGAACTGGTGGTGACGCTGACCGGGCAGAACACTGTTGTCGAGACGAGCGCGCCCGACGTGGACATCTCGCGGTGCGGCATGGAGGTGTGGGGCGATCTGACGCTCCGCGGCACCGGGTCGCTGGTGGCCACAGCTCGCAGTGCGGAATCTACGTGTCGGGGACGCTCGCGGTGGACGGCTGCAAGGTTGACGCGCGGGCCGACGGCGCCGGCATCGCGGATGCGCGGGTGGCCGGCGTGATCGCGGACGGTCTTGCCGTTCGCGGCGGTGGGCGCGTTGTCGCCACGGGCGCGGGCTCTGGGGCGGGCGTGCGCGCCTATGGTGTGTGTCTGCTGGGCGGGGCTGCCGGCGGTGGCGCGGCCGGGCAGCTTGCCGTCGATGCGTCCTGGCTGGATGCGTCGGGCGCCGACGGCGGCGTCGCCTGCCTGGGCGGATCGCTTGCATCCGCACGCTTTGTGGCGCCTGCGGGCGGGGCCTTTGGTGCGGGCGGCGTGGTGAATGCCGACGGGTCCGTGGCAGCGCGTGTGACGATCGAGCCCGTGGACGCCACGGCGTCGGCGGGGGAGACCGGTGGGCCCGATGTGCCGGGGGATGGCACGGGCGAGCCTTCTGGTGGCGCCGACCCTGCTGCGGGGTAACTCGGTACGGGACCTGCGACGGATCCTGCGGTGAAACCCGCAATCGCGACAAAGACGACAACCACGACGGCGGTGACCAAGACCGCGGTCGCCTAGGCCTCAAACACCAAGTCCGCAACCGCGACTTCCTCATCACTTCCCAAGACCGCCGACAGCCATTGGATCGCAATATCCCCGGTACTTTTCCTGCTAGGGACGGCACTTCTCAGTGCAGCGCATCGATGCTAATTTGCCTGTACTCAAAATATGTTGTGGACTTGGGCGTTAACCCATTTGTTCTCTACTAAATACGGCGAATCAGAACCCTCAATATCACGCTTGGGCACCGGGGCCTGCACGGACCTCGTTGCCCAAGTTGTTACCAGTGAAAGCTCTCGCTAGCCTCACATGCGTTATCCCCGGCAGGTTGGCGAAAAATAGTGTTGGCGACTTCGTCCATGAACGTATTCGATTGGCCCTGCAACCAAGGCTTTTGCATCGCCTTACAAATCGATGGCCCCATCTTCAATTACGCCCTTAATAGTCTTTGCGACATTAGAGGTCAAGCGCCCAACGGCAAGATCGGGGTTCTGATTGAGCTTTGTCTCGGCGACTAGTGCTATTTCGAAATTTGCAGCAAGGTCACCAATGTGATGGTTGGTTTTCGGATTCATTCCAAGTTCATCACTAGCAAGCTTTTCAATAAACCGACGCCGACTGCCTGGAGCGTGACCATTTTCTTCTATCTCCTGTCTATGCGGCAAAATAGTGGCCTCGAGGGCACCACGCTTATGCAACATCAAGTAAAGCTCAAAACTCGGATATGTCACGGCCACCTCAATCCGTGCAGCTCGAAAGTCGGCTAGCAACGTCGCATATCCATCAGGGTCGTCCTTAAAGACGTCAACGTCGAAAACAACTACAACGCGATCAGTATCTTTTATGAACTCGCCCCCATTAGCCCGACCATTGATAACGGCAACAGCGTGCTCCAATAATTTTCTGGGTGAGGACTGGTTTTTCTCACGCTCAGTTCTTTCAACAGGCTTTAGCTCGATTAGTTCCGGCTTTCCTTCTTTGGCTAGTCGCGTTGCAAGAGAGTCAAAGTACCAGTATTCCGTATTTGCTCCTTCGCCGATAAGAAAACACTTGGATTTTGGCTTTTCGACTTTCCATTCATTTCTGCTAGACCAAGTGTCAAGAGAGTTAAGCGGAGGCATCGGATTCCCCAATCACTCCTAGCGCACTGAGTGCTCTTCCTGTTGATAAAACCGGTATGCCACCATAACGACCCTCTAGATATTGCTTATTAACACGGGCATCGGATCTTGCTCTGTTGTCTGCAAACTTATCGAGTGGGAACAGGACCGAATGACCCTGACCGTTACGCTCGACAAACCAGATTTCATCACGCCTAAAATATTCAAAACTCATGATTGCATTTTCATGAGTTGTGAATACCAGCTGGCAGTCGTCCTGCGCGTGGACACGGTTAAACAGCGAGACAAGCTGCTGGGTAAGCATGGGGTGAAAGCTGCGATTAAGCTCATCAATCAGGAACAGCTTGTCTTTGCTCTTAGTAAATAAGATGTCCATAAAATCGAACAATCGCTTGGTTCCGTCCGACTCTTCTCCAAAATCGAAGTCGAGAACAGAGCCCTCATGGCGTAGTTTAAGCACCGTGGCGTGTGGCTCGGACACACCCTTGCTTTCAATGCTTAGAAACACGTCGTCGCTGCGAAACGTAACAGTCGACTCTGTCTGAGGGCCAGAAGGGATATTTTCACTGACGATACGCTTAATGGAAAGCAGGGCTTCAGCAGGAATATACTTTTCGAGCTCATCCATCCCAATTTCTTGCTTGTGAAGGCTATTGATGCCCGTATCAAAGGAGGCCAGCACCTCGGCGACCTTATCCAAATTGGCACCGTGTCCATAAAACTCAGAAGACATAGGGCTTTGACCCGCACCGATGGGCGAGAAATTGGAGTTGAACCAAGAATAGACATCTGCCAATGACGCTAAAGCAGAGCCGTCTAAATAATTTCTGCCATTTGCCAGCGCCGACAAAAAGAGCTCCGATCCCATGCCTTCGCGTGCACGATGGAGGAAATCGTCGCGATATACACCAAGCCTCGTTTGGTCAACTTCGGATGAGTTTTGCTCGAGACCCTGGCAATCAACGGAATCCGAACCGGTTCTCTCAAATAATTTCTCAGGCTTGTCACCGAGCTCGTAAAGCCATTCTGAAATAACTTTTAGTTGAGTTAAGTTGCAGCTGAACCCATAATCGAACGCGCGTCCATTTATATAGAGCTGAATATCGAAAACCGAGTCCTGATCTTTAAGACCAGCGCCACACTTGCAATACTCAACCTGCGCCCCCTGAGGAAGCGCGCCATTTAAAACAACATGCCTCATAAAGAGAAGCGCGGTAAAAATCGTACTCTTACCGGAAGCGTTACCTCCATAGATAACGGCATTCCTTAAAATGCGCGCGTTATGCGAAGTTGCGCAAATATGATCTTTAAAGCGCTGGATTTTAGAAGTCGAGACCATGTCCAGTGTTATCGGTTCTTCGCCTACAGACCTAAAGTTCTTAAATGAAAATCTGATAAGCATGGCGTCTCCTAGGTGATCAGCTACCTCACATAAACCTGGTAGTTATCAGAAGAATAGTATCTGACGATTTTTTCGTCAAATAGGTTTACGTTCTTTAACGCATTTATTAAGGCTCTGTTAGACCAAGGTTGACATAAAAACGATGTCACCGCGAGGCGGTA
>CABJBO010000043.1 GCA_902363875.1 Coriobacteriaceae bacterium
GGGCGGAGGCGGGGCATGCCCCGCCTCTTACACCACATCTCTGCGCGCTACCCCTTGGCGAGGCTTGTTTTAGAGCTTGTGGCCAAAAAAGGGCAAATATGAGTACTGTTACCTTTTTAGTAGCAGCGATTCTTGGTCGAAATCGGCAAAACTCGACTTGAAACTTCCTAATCACCGTCAGCTAGCGCCAAATTGGAAGTCGATGGTCACTCATTAACGTACAGTTCTTATAACTTTGTTCATTATTTTCCGCACCTAAAATGATACGCCGTTTGTGACAGTACTCACAAACGGCGTTTTTTGACCACTGGCGTGTCTGGCAGGCGGCAAGCACCGCCCGAATCCGCATTTTGAACGCGCCCGAATCGGTTCTGGAGCCGGTTTTCGCGCTCTTACTCGTCTTTGGGCGAGGGATGCTTGCAGACCACGCTCATGTAGATCATGCCGAGCACGGCTGCGGTGACCGAACCGGCGAGAATAGCGGCCTTGGCTGCAAGAACCTCAAACTGGGCCGTCGGGAAGGCAAGGCCGCTGATGAGAATCGACATGGTAAAGCCGATACCGCCCAGAATGCCCACGCCGGCAATCATGTGCCAGTTGACATTGTGCGGCAGCTCGCAGGCCTTAAGCTTAACCAGGGCAAACGTCATACCAAAGATGCCGATCGGCTTGCCCAGCAGCATGCCAAAGTACACGCCGAGCGTCACCGGATCGGTGAGCAGCGTGCTCATGTCCACGCCCACTAAACGAACCTGAGCGTTTACGAACGCAAAGATCGGCAGGATCACAAAGTTGACCGGCGTGGAGATCAGACGCTCCATGCGGATAAGCGGCGGGGTCACGCGGTGCATGACGCGCTCGACCTTGGTTGTCGAGACGGTAAAGTCATGCTGGCCCAGGATGTGTGCCTCATCATCGTAGCGGTCATCGAGCAGCGGCAGGCACTCGCCCAGCCAATCGGTGAGGCTATCGAGCTTGACGCCACACTTGGCCGGGATGGTAAAGGCCAAGATGACGCCAGCAAGCGTGGCATGTACGCCGCTCTTGAACATGCAGAACCACAGCAGCAGCCCCAGTACCGAATACGGGGCAAGGCGGTAATGCTGCGTCTTGTTAAGCCACACGAGCGCGCAGGTCACAAGCGCGGCGGCGCCCAACCAAAACGGATTGGGGCTCTGACCGTAGAAGATGGCGATGGCGGCGATGGAGATCAGGTCGTCGGCGATGGCGAGCGTCGAGAAGAACACGCGCACGCCGTTGGGCACGCGATTGCCCAAAAGCGACAGCACGCCCAGCGCAAAGGCAATATCGGTTGCCATGGGGATGGCCCAACCGTTGCGGGCGCCGGCATGGTTAAAGATCAGGTAGATGCAGGCGGGAACGACGACGCCGCCCACGGCCGCCAACATGGGAAGCATGGCCTGACGCGGATTCTTGAGCTCGCCGACCGTCATCTCGTACTTAAGCTCAATGCCCACCAACAAAAAGAAAATCGCCATGAGGAAGTCGTTGACGAAAAGCTCAACGGTGAGACCAGCCGTAAGGTTGCCCAGACCCACATACAGCGGGGTCTCCAAAAAGTGATGGATGGCCTCGTAGGCATCGGTATTGGCGCAGATGACGGCGGCGATGGCGGCGATCACCATGACGGCGGCAGAAATGGTGCCGTTCTCGGCAATGCGCTCCCAGATGTCGTGACGTTCAAAGCGCTTGCGCTCACGAACATTGAACAGCTGCTCAGTTGCTGCCATGGGCGGCTCCTTTCACGGGAAAGCTCCCGTCTTAAAAAAGCACGGCCCGCCCAGATGGCGGCGCCGCGCTCTAACGTATTACGCTTGCATCTAGCCTACCCTGCGCGACAAGCGCGCAAGCGCGGCCGAAAAGCGGAACCACAGGTTGAACATTATTTGCTCAACGGCACAGGCACGCCTGTCCAAGAGACGACGCGGCGACGTGCACAAAAAACGACCGGAGCGCGGGGCGTCCGCGATCCGGTCGTGGCGTTTGGTCAACTAAACCTAGCAGGCGGCCATAATGGGGGCAGCGACCTGCTTCTTACGGGAAAGGACACCCGGCATCCAGACGCCGTCGTGCTCGTCAGCAATGCCCAGGCCCTTCTGAGCAGCCTCGGTCTCGCCCTCGAGCAGGACCTGCGAGCCCTCCTCCATGATGTCGGTGATGCACAGGACAATGCCGTCGGCGCCCTTCTCGGCGGCGTAGGCGCGCATGGCCTCGCGGATCTCGTCGATCATGCCGAGTGCGCGGCTCTTGTCGACGGTCTCGTACTGGCCGATGAGCAGCTTCTTGCCAGCGGGCTCGAACATCTTGATGTCGTTGCCGACCATCTCGGCTGCGGTGAAGGAGCCGGACGGACGGGTGAGGAAGACCTCCATGCCAAACTTGACCGGGTCGACGCCCACCTGCTCGCCGAGCTTGGCGGCAACGGCGCGGTCGACATCGGTGGTGGTGGGGCTCTTGAGCATGAGCGTGTCGGTCATCATGGCCGAGAGCAGCAGCTTGGCCTGGACGTCGGAAAGCTCAACGCCGAGCACGCCGGCGAGCTTGGTGACGATGGTGCAGCTGGAGCCCCAGGGCAGGCAGATGTAGTGCAGCGGGCCGGCGGTCTCGAAGTCGCCGATGCGGTGATGATCGACAACACCAAAGACCGTGGCGTCCTTAAGGCCGGCGACGGACTGGGCAGACTCGTTGTGGTCGGTGAGGACGACGAGCTGACCGGCCTCGACGGAATCAATCACGCGGGGCTCGGCAATGCCGGCGTCGGCGAGCAACTTGGCGGACTCGGCCGGAAGCTGACCAAGGGCGCAGGCCTCGTAGGTGTTGCCGGCATACTCAACCTGGTTGAGCAGCTGGGACAGGACGACGGCGCTCATGATGGCGTCGTTATCGGGGTTCTGGTGACCAAAGACAAGAACGTTTGCCATGGATATCCTCCACTTGATATGTGTACTTGGACGTAGCTATGGTAGCACGCTGACGCCGAACCTTATGAGACGGAAGGGTCGCGGCACAATTTGGGGCAAGCGCTGAGGCGAGGTCAGGGACGAAGCCTGTCCCCCTTTCACCACCTGCCCCCGCACCAGCTATTTACCGGCGGCGCGCAGGGCTACGTAAGCGGCACCGATGATGCCGGCGTCGTTGCCGAGCGAAGCGACCTTAATGGGCGTCTCGCGCGAGGCGGAGAGCGCGTACTGCTTAAAGTGCTCGCGGACCTTGTCGAGGTAGACATCGGCCGAAGCGGAAGCACCGCCGCCGATCAGGAACATCTCGGGATCGACCACGTTGGCAATAAGCGCCAGGGCGCGGCCGAGATAGTCGGCCATGGTATCGGCAGCTGCCAGCGCGAGCTTGTCACCCTCGCGGCAGGCCTGGAACACGTCCTTGGAATCAGAAGGCCCGGTGAGCTCGATGGGCTCGACGCCCGCCTTCTTGCACTCGGCAAGGTAGTTACTCACCACGCCGGTGGCGCTGGAATACTGCTCCAGATGGCCATGGCCGCCACAGCCGCAGGTGCGCTCCTCTTCGGGGTTCAGGCACATGTGGCCAATCTCGCCGCCGGCACCCACAACGCCCGATACCACGTCGCCGTTAACGATAACGCCACCGCCCACGCCGGTACCGATGGTGACCATCACCACGTTCTGTACGCCCTTGGCAGAGCCGAGCCAGGCCTCGCCCATGGCAGCGGCGTTGGCATCGTTTTCGTACTTAACGACCGCGTCGGGGCAGTGCTCCTGAATGGCGACTCTTAGCTCGGGCAGGTTAATGGCAATGTTGGCCTTGACCTTGGCATCGCCCGATGCCGGGATGGGGCACGGAACGGCCAGGCCAATACCCGCCACAAAGGCGCGCGGAATCTGGGCCTTGGCGACCACCTGGTCGATAGCCTCGGTCACCGCGGCAAAGCCCGCGGCGTCAACGATAGGAGGCGTGGGCACGCTGGCCTTGGCAAGCAGGTTGCCGTCCTCGTCGAACAGGCCTTCCTTAACCGAAGTGCCGCCAACGTCGATGCCGATATAGTACTGCTTAGGTTCCATGGGAGCCCACCTTTCTCGTTTAAACATTGCCTGTATGGTACCGCTCCCCAGGCAAAAACCTGTCAAAAAGGGACAGGTTTGTTTTGGCAGGTTTTATCTGGGAAAACGCAAGGCATGAAATTCGGTTCGCTGGGCGGCAAAACGGCCCAACCCCGTCCTCGAGCCAATCAATTTGCTCAATACCACATTATTAGAGTGCATATTAATTTGAAGCGCTCTAGTTGTTAAAGAGAAGCGTTTTTCAATTATCTCTTTCTCGAACTTTTCAAAAACGCAATAGGGATGCTTAGGCGTGGACTATACTTTCGTTTGTACTCAATCAAGCCGGAAAGGAGGTTCCATGATTCCCAAATACGAGGCAATAGCTGCAGATATCCGTCGAAGCATCGAGGACGGCGCACTTAAACCGGGCGATAAGTTGCCCACCGTCGTTGAGTTCTGTGAGCTCTATGGCGTTTCCAAAATCACCGTCAAACGAGCGATTGAGCAGATCACCGAGGAAGGCCTTATTACCAGCCGGCGCGGATCGGGCACCTACGTCAAGGACACGGCGGGACTTCCCGGCCAGGTGTTTTTTCAAGGCAAGAACGACCGTGCCCAGGGCTTTTCGTATGAGCACCGCGGGGAAAAGGTGACCTCGGTGGTCTACGATTTCTCGATCGTCAATCCGCCGGCAGAGGTTGCGACCCAGCTGGGAATGGCCGAGGATGACTTCGCCTATCACATCGTGCGCGTGCGCCAGGTCGACGAGAAGCCCATCGTCATCGAGTACACCTATATGCCGCTCGAACTGATCCCGGGTCTTAAAAAGAAGGACCTGTACGGATCGGTCTACGGCTTTATCCGCGAGCAATGCGGGCTGAAGATTTCGAGCTTCCATCGCACCATTCGCGCTGTCGCGGCAACTGAGGAAGAGGCTGAGCGCCTGGATACCAAACCCGGCTCTCCCCTGCTCGAACTCAACCAGATTGGCTTCTTGGATAGCGGTACCGCGTTTGAATATTCTATCTCGCACAACGTAGGCGACCGCTTTGAGCTGCACAACGTAACGTTGGCCTAGTTTTGTAATCCGGTGGGTGCTAGTTTTGAGCTGTCTTACGCGGCACCCGCACAACCTTATGGGAGTATGCACATGTCCGACTTGATTAAACTGACGCCGATCTTCCACGAGAAGATCTGGGGCGGCCGCCAGCTCGAAACCGTATTTGGTTACGACATTCCCGAGGGTCCCATCGGTGAGTGCTGGGCCATCTCGGCCCACCCCAACGGCGACTGCCAGATCGCGGAGGGCCCGTACGCCGGTCACACGCTTTCGTGGCTGTGGGCCGAGCACCGCGAGCTCTTTGGTAACTGCGAGGGCAAGGAGTTCCCGCTGCTCATTAAGATTCTGGACGCCAAGGACGACCTTTCGATCCAGATTCATCCCAACGACGAGTACGCCGCCGAACACGAGAACGGCAGCCTGGGCAAGACCGAGTGTTGGTATGTCCTGGACTGCGAGCCCGGCGCCACGATTATCGTCGGGCAGCGCGCCAAGGATCGCGGTGAGGCCGCACAGATGATCAAGGACGGCCGCTGGAACGACATGCTCAACGTGCTGCCGATCCACAAGGGCGACTTTTTCCAGATTGACTCCGGTACCGTGCACGCCATCAAGACCGGCACGCTCATTTTGGAGACGCAGCAGTCGAGCGATGTGACCTATCGCCTGTACGACTACGACCGTCCCGGCACCGACGGCAAGCTGCGCCCGCTGCACATTGAGCAGAGCCTCGACTGCATCGATTTTGATGTTCAGGCTCCGACCGACGGCACGGTGACCGCGCCCGAGGTCGATGGCGTGACCGAGCTCGAGTCCAACCCCTGCTACACCGTCGATCGCGTGCGCGTCGACGGCAGCAAGACCCTCGAGCAGCGCTGGCCCTTCATGTGCCTGTCGGTCATCGACGGCGAAGGCACCGTCTGCGGCGACCCCGTCCACAAGGGCAGTCACCTGCTGGCACCCAGTACCGTCAGCTCCATTGACCTCAAAGGCAAGATGGAACTGATCATCAGCCACCTCTAGGTCGCAACAACAACCAAAACGAAACAAGGGGCTCCCCCGTTCATCAACGGAGGAGCCCCTACTCGTATCTATATATCAGCCCACCCGGCTCTCCAGACCAAAAAGCGAACGAGCAGAGCGACGTTCGCAAGCAGCGTTATCTAAGGACCTGGGCGGGCGTATAGGGCAACATCGATCGCGAGTTCCGCACGCAAAGGAGAGCACTTAATGTGCTCTCCGTCTTGCGCAGGACTGTCCGAGCAGGCGATGTTGCCCTATACGCCCGCCCAGGTCCGCTGGGATTACGACAGCTTGACGATAGGTGCGAAGCCCTTCATGAGCTTTTTGGTCTGGCCGGTTTTTTCGAACTGCACCTCGATCATGTCTCCGGCGACCGAGATCACGGTACCCGTGCCAAAGGTCTTGTGGCTCACGGTATCGCCCGCGGCAAAGTCCTGCGACGCGCTGGCGCGATCGACCTTGCGCTCCACCGTCGGCGACACCTTGGACGACGGCTTTTTGGCTCGCGGCGCGCCCGAGCCAAAGGTCGAGGCAACACGGCCGGCGTCGGGCGAGACCCCACGATGGCGCTCGGTCCCATAGCTGCTGCCGCCAAAGAAATCGTCGAAGCTCGATCCGCCGCGCGAACCGGAACCGCCGGTCGAGCGCGTATGCGAGCCAAACACCTTGCCGCCATACATATCCGAGCCCATGCCCGAGCCAAAGGTGCCGTGACGGTCGCCGCGTTTCTCCCAGCCCGTGCCCTCAAAACCGGCAGAACCGATGCCGCTAAACTCGATGTCCTCGAACGGAATCTCGTTGAGGAAGCGCGAGCGCGGGTTGGCAGAGGTCGAGCCGTAAGTGCGACGCGTGGCCGCATAGGTCAGGAACAGGCGCTTGCGAGCACGCGTGATGGCGACGTAGGCCAGGCGACGCTCTTCCTCGAGCTTGCCCGGATCGTCACTACCGCCAAAGTCGTGCACGTGCGGGAAGATACCCTCCTCCATGCCGGCCACGAACACCGCGGGGAACTCCAGGCCCTTAGCGGAGTGGATGGTCATCATGGTGATGGCATGTGTCTCGCCGGCCAGGGAATCCAAGTCGGAGCGCAGGGCCAGCCACTCCATGAGTGCCGGCAGCGCCTTGCAGGTGAGCGGGCCGTAGGTGCGCTCGATCTCGTCGGCATGCACGGCACCCGCCGGCATCTCCGTCGGCGCGGCATACGCGTTGCCCGCGATGGCGGCGGCCAAGGCATCCTGCGGCGAGAGCGCCGGGGCGGTTAGGCTATCGAGCGGATTGGAGCCCGCGGCGTCACGAGCGCCGACGAGTGCCTCAAACGAGGATGCCGGTGCAGACGGCCCCGGCTCGGGCGCGGGCGCACTCACCACGACGGGCTCGGACTCGGCGCCGGCAGGCACGTCGGCAACACCGGCTGCGCGCAGCTCTTCTAGACTCTCGAGCGTGCCCTCGATATCCTCGTGCGTCTCCTCAAATTCGGCGGCGACGCCCAGGAATTCCTGGATGTTCTCGGCGCGGCTCTCGGACTCCATGGTGCCCTCGGCGCGGAACGCCTGCAGCAGGCCCGTCTTGTCGACAATCATCTCGACGACGTCCTTGAGCTCGCCGTCCATGCGACGGCCCTCGCGCACCAGCGCCACAAAACTCGACAGGCCGTTGCGCACCTTGGCACTAAACATGCCCGTCTCGGCTGTTGCGATCTCGCAGGCCTGGAAGAACGAGCAACGGTTGTCGCGCGCCAGCTGCTCAATCTTTTGGATCGAAGTGGAGCCGATGCCGCGGCGCGGCGTGTTGATGACGCGCTTGACGCTCATCTCGTCGGCCGGGTTCACGATCATCTTGAGGTAGGCCATGACATCGCGGATCTCGGCGCGGTCGAAGAATCGCGTGCCGCCGACGATCTTGTAGGGCACGCCCGCGCGCAGGAACATATCTTCGAGGATACGCGACTGGGCGTTGGTGCGGTAGAACACGGCGATATCGTCGTAGCTCGTACCCTTGGCATGCAGCTTCTCGATCTCGCCGGCAATCCAGCGACCCTCGTCGCGCTCGTCGCTTGCCTGGAAAGCCTGAATCTTCTCGCCATCGCCCTCGGCCGTAAACAGGCGCTTGTCCTTGCGCTGCGAGTTGTGACGCACCACGGCATTGGCGGCGCTCAGGATGTGACCCGTGGAGCGATAGTTCTGCTCCAACTTGACGGTCTTGCAGTTTTTAAAGTCCTTCTCAAAGTCCAGGATATTGGTGATGTCGGCGCCACGCCAGCTATAAATGGACTGGTCGTCGTCGCCCACGACCATAAGGTTTTGGTACTTGGCGGCCAGCAGGTTGGCGATCTCGTACTGGACGTGGTTGGTGTCCTGATACTCGTCGACGCTAATGTAGCGGAAGCGCTCCTGGTACTTATCGAGCACCTCGGGGCGGGTGCGCAGCAGCTCGAGCGTGCGCACGAGCAGGTCGTCAAAGTCCATCGCATTGGCGGCGCGCAGGCGGCGCTCCAGCTCCAGGTAGACCTGCGCGGCCTTTTTGTCATTGGGGCTATCGGCGCTCTTGAGCATGTCCTCGGGGCCGATCATGGCGTTTTTGGCCGAGCTGATCTTGCTGCGGATCATGTTGATGGGGAACTGCTTTTGCTCGATGCCGAGCGCCTGCATAATGTCACGCACCATGCGCTTTGAGTCATCGTCATCGTAGATGGTGAACTGGCCGGTGTAGCCCAGCAGATCGGCGTCCTCGCGCAGCATGCGCACGCACATGGCATGGAAGGTGCACACCCACATGCCACGGGTGCCGCTGGGGATGAGTGCCGTCAGACGCTCGCGCATCTCTGCCGCAGCCTTGTTGGTAAACGTAATGGCAAGAACCTGCCAAGGCTTAACACCCAAGTCGCCGAGCATATGTGCGATGCGGAAGGTCAAGACGCGGGTCTTGCCCGAGCCGGCGCCGGCGAGCACCAGCAACGGGCCCTCGGTGGTCAGGACCGCCTCGCGCTGGGCGGGATTGAGGCTGTCGATGTCGACGAGCGGCTTGATGGGCTTGGGCGCCGGCGCGGGAGCGTCGTAGATGTCGAGCGGGACGAGCTCGGGTTCCGGCGCAGCGGGGGCGGCGTATACATCGAGCGGCACGGGTTCCGGCGCGGGCGGCACGGGCACCGCGGCGTTCTTTTCCCAGGGCAAGGGCTGGGTCATGGGCGACTCCTCATCTGACGGACGGCGCGCCTGCGGGCAGCGCCATAGTTTGAGCCGTACCAGTATACCGAGCCGCGCGGACACCGACGCAAATCACACCACGACTCCGTGCGCCACCGTCAGGCCCGCCCCGGCAGATTTGGTGCAATGGGGTCAGGTTGGTCTGCACCACGTTGGTGCAAAGAAATCTGACCCCCAATGCACCAATCACGGAGCCACCGATGTCATGGCAACGGTAGCGAGCGGCGGCCAGAGCGAACAAATTGGCATGAAAAGAGGGCGGCATAGACCTTTTGGTCATGCCGCCCTCGTTGAATGACAAGTTGTCGCTCTGGCCGCCGCGCAGCGTCAACCAAGTTACAGGCCAAGCATAGGCTCCAGAACGAAGAAGTACGCGAGCACCACGATGCCCAGGATGATGCGGTAGACGCCGAAGCACTTAAAGTCGTGACGGCGGACGAAGCCCATGAGCCACTTGATGGCGATGAGCGAAACCACAAAGGCAACAACGCAGCCCACGCCCAAGATAGCGACCTCGTTGGCGCCGAACGTGCCGCCCTTGATGAAGTACTTGACCAGCTTGAGCGCACTCGCGCCAAACATGACAGGGATGGCCAGGAAGAACGTGAACTTGGACGCCACCGAACGCGTGCAGCCCAAAAGCAGGCCACCGATGATGGTAGAACCGGAGCGAGACGTACCAGGCACCAGCGAAAGCACCTGGAAGCAGCCAATACCCAGCGCAGTCTTCCAGCTCAGGTCCTCGAGCGTGGCGATGGAGCCAAAGTCCAGATTCTCATCATCGCCCTCATCCTCAGCGGTAGCCGCGGCGGGCGCCGCAAAGTGCGCACCGGTGGGACGTCCACCCGACGCCACAGCACGCGAACCAAACGAACCGGCAACGGCCATTTCCTCGCGCTTGCTCGCGCGCCAGTTCTCGATCACGATAAACAGCACGCCGTACACAATGAGCGCCAGCGCCACGACGGGAGCATTGTAGAAATGCTCCTCCATCCAGTCGTTGAGCGGCAGGCCGATCGCCGCCGCAGGAATGCAGCCGAGCACAATCTTGCCCCACAGCACCCAGGTGTCGCGACGGCCCTCCTTACCCTTGCTGGGCGAGAAGGGATTGAGCTCATGGAAGAACAGCACACAGACGGCCAAAATGGCGCCGAGCTGAATCACGACCAGGAACATATTCCAGAACGTCTCGCTCACGTTCATCTTGACGAACTCGTCCACCAAGATCATGTGACCCGTCGACGAAACGGGCAGCCATTCGGTGATGCCCTCGACCAGGCCCATGAAGGCAGATTTAAAAAGCTCGATGATATCCAAAGGGACCCCCTCGTTAGACACCCGCCGATATTGTTCTGCGGACGGTGCGGGCGATGTCCCATTATCAACCGTTGGCGGCGCGCCTGCGCCTACCCTTACCAAAAAACTCGCCCGTTCACAGAATTGCGAGCGGTCAAACCCAAATCCTTGGGTATAACTGCAACAAGATAAAGTGTCCGGCGGCCAACGCGCCCGCGCCCGCCCGATGCACGAGCCCCGCGCCCGTGCGATAGACCAAGGAGGAAACCATGAACGAGGGCTACACCAAGGTATTTGTTTCACTCGACGGTACTGAACAGCAGGATTTTGTGCTCGCACGCGCCATCAAGGTCGCCGCGAACAACGGCGCCAAGCTAATCATCGGCCACGTTATCGATTCCACGGCGCTCGAGAGCGCCGGTTCCTATCCGGTCGATCTGGTCAACGGCCTAGAGGAGGCATTTAAGAACTCCATCGCCAAGCAGCTCGAAGAGGCCAAGGCCAATCCCGACATTCCCGAGGTCGAAGTCATGATTCGCGCCGGCCGTATTCGTGAGACGCTCAAAGACGAGATGCTCGACGTGGTCAAGCCCGACCTGGTGCTCTGCGGCGCCCGCGGCCTGTCCTCGATCAAGTATGCGCTGCTGGGTTCGATTTCGACGTTCCTGCTGCGCAATACGGACTGCGACATTTTGGTCGTGAAGTAGCGTTGCTCCCACCGGCCGCGGGGCCTGCGGGGTTTCCACGGGCACGTCCTCGCCGCGTTGCGGCTGCGGGATGTGCCCTTAGGAAACCCCTCCCGGCCCCGCGGCCTTCGCAGCCTTACTTCAGCGAGTTGGCTGATAAAAGATAGCGTGCCGCCCCGTTTGGGGTGGCACGTTTTGTTTGGGCTGCACGTTTTTGTTTGGGTGGGCGTCTGCCGCGTTGCGTTACTCGAAATATTGAAACTTATTCGTTGAAAACGCGAATGTTACGACAAAGCCTTCGCCGGAGTCGGATGCCGCGGTGACGTCGATGCCCATCTTGGAGCACAGGCGCGCCACCAGGTAGAGGCCGATGCCCGTTGCGCGCTTGGTGGTGCGGCCGTTGTCGCCGGTAAAGCCCTTCTCGAACACGCGCGGCAGGTCGGCCGCGCTCACGCCGCAGCCGTTGTCCGCGACGGTGAGCTCGATACGTTCGCTCGCCAAGCCCTCGTCCAGCAATGCGCCCGAAAACACGATCTTCGCGCCGTCCTCGCACGCATATTTAATGCTGTTCTGAATGAGCTGGCCCAGGATAAATTCGAGCCATTTTTCGTCGGTGAAGACCTCGAAGTCGAGGTTCTCGCACACCGGAGCCACGTGCGCCGCGATGAGCTCGCGGGCGTTGGCTTTAATCGCACCCGTCACCAAGGTCTTAAGGTCCCAGCGACGAATCAGGTAGTCGCGCTCCACGACTTCCGAGCGCGCATAGTACAGCGCCTGGTCAATATAGCGCTCCACGCGGGCAAGCTCGCGACCGAGATCATCTACGCGCGACAGGTCGTCTTCGCTGCCGTCCAGGTTTTCCAGAATCAGGTGAGCCGCCGCCAGGGGCAGCTTGGCCTCGTGGACCCAGCTCTCGATATAGTCGCGATAGTCTTCGGTCTGACGCCGGCCCTCGGCAACCTCGTCGCAGGCGGCTTTGCCCACCCGGCACAGGACCTCGTACTCGAGCTCGCCCTCGGCATAGGTTGGGCATTGCACCATCTCCTGCACCCATGCGGGACTCTCGAGCTCCTCTGCCGCGCGCTCCAACTGACGCAGAAAACGGCGACGGCGAGCGTACTCGATCACGATGCCGAGCATACCGAAGATAAAGGATACGCCGACCGCCACGACCACGATAGAAACGGGTGCGCCGGCGACCGTCAGCACAAAGCAGCTCAGCAGCACGCCGCACGTCCACACGGCGACGGGAAGCAGTGCATCTTTAAAGAACTTGCCAAACGACATAGCCGGCCCCTAGACCGAATAGCCTTGGCCGCGATGCGTCGTCAAATACCCCTTGATGCCGATTTTTTCGAGCGTGGTGCGCAGGCGGTTGATGTTGACGGTGAGCGTATTGTCGTCCACGAAGGCGTCGGAGTCCCACAGGTCCTGCATGATGGCCGAGCGCGAGACGATCTTGCCCGCGCGGCTCAGGAGCAGCGAGAGAATGCGCAGCTCATTTTTGGTGAGCTCGGTGCTGTCGCCGGTCGCCGTGTTGGTGACCATAGAGCGGGCGAGGTCGAGCTCCAGCCCCTTGTGGACGAGCGTGCTGCGCTCGCCTGACGCCGCGGTGCGACGCAGCAGTGCGTTGATGCGCGCCACGAGCACGCGCGCGCTATAGGGCTTGGGAACAAAGTCGTCCGCGCCGAGCGTCATGGCCATGACCTCGTCGATCTCGGTCGTGCGCGACGTGAGGACGATGATGGGGACCTCGGATTCGCGGCGAACCTCGTGGCAGATATGCTGGCCGTCCTTGACGGGAAGCGTGAGGTCGAGCAGCACCAGATCGGGCGCGGCGGCGAGAATATCGCGCGAGACATGCTCGAACGATTCGCAGGCCTCGATTTCAAACCCGGCGCGGGCAAGGATGTCGACAAGCTCACGACGAATGGGCTCGTCGTCCTCAACGATATAGATTAGCGCCATGGATTCCGCTCCCCTCTTGATTGTCTTGCCACCATTATGGCTGCGAAACTGCAGGTGCGCGCCACGCACGTCGCCAAGGTGACAGAATTGTTCGCGAGCGGGGGCGTTTTGTCCGCCTCGCACTCGCAGCGGTGGCGGGAACCAAAATGATTCTTTAATCCCCATTACAGTTTGAGTCGTCCGAAAGGGCGGCTCTTTTCCGTTGC
>CABJBO010000044.1 GCA_902363875.1 Coriobacteriaceae bacterium
CTACCGGGAGTAGCGTCGAAGGTTGACAAAACTATAGGAACACCCAACGACTAAGTTAGGCGATGTGGAGGGGGTTGGCGGCGTCGACGGCATCGGGGGCATCGGATAGGCCGTCGGGGGCAGCGTCTGTCGGGTCCTCGTCGGGGGTCTCGATCTGCTTGATCATGACCTCCTGGCCCTGCAGCAGATAGGTCTCGCCGCTACCGCAATGGGGGCAGGTCTTGCCGTGCTCGACCGTCGCGTAGTCGCAGCCGCACGCCTCGCAATGCGTCACGGCCTCGACAGGCTCCACAATAAGCTCCGCGCCCTGCGTGATAGGCTTTTTATCTGCCGCCCAGCGCCAAGCATCAAGCAGCAGATCGGGAACGACGCCCGAGACCTCGCCCAGGAGCAGCGTCACGCTCGAAACGCGACTCACGCCATTGGCGCGCGCCACATTCTCGACATCGCGAATGATGTGATAGACGATTCCGAGCTCGTGCACTTTTAATTCCTTCCGCCGTTCTACCGAACGGCGGTCGGCTTGACGCTGCGCGAGTCCCAGACGGGCGATCTGCCTTTCAATCGTCGGGCATGGGCAAAAGCCCTATGCCCTCCTCTTTCAAGGCACCTCGCCGCGCCTGGGACTCGCTCGCTGTCCAACCGCCCTCTGCGCCGTTCGCTTTCTTGTTAGGTTCTTTTATTTCTTCCCTAATTTAATCTTGATGGCGCGCTTGAGCGCGTATTTACCAAGGCTTGGGAGCTTTTGCTCGTATTTGACCATCGTGGAGCACTCGGGGCGGTCGCGATCCAGATGGATGGCGTCAAACGCGCACTTGGTGGTGCACAGGCCGCAGCCGATGCACTTGTTGGGGTCGACGATTGAGGCACCGCAGCCAAGGCAACGGGCGGTCTCGGCGCGCACCTGCTCTTCGGTAAAGGTCTCGACGTACTCGCTGAAGGGCGCGGCCTTCTCGCGCTCGTGGTCCACGTGGGCAACCTCACGGCTCGCGTTGTCATAGCTCTCGATCACGACATCGTCGCGGTCGAGCGCGGCGTAGCGGCGCTGGTTGCGGCCGATGGTGAGCGTGGAGCCCGGCTGCACAAAGCGATGGATGGACACGGCGGCCTCGTGACCGGCGGCGATGGCGTCGATAGCAAAGCTGGGACCGGTGTAGACGTCGCCGCCCACAAAGATGTCGGGCTCGGCGGTCTGGTACGTCTGCGGATCGGCAAGGGCACCCTGGCTGCGGCCGAGCTCCACCTTGGAGCCAGCCAGCAGGTCGCCCCACACAATGGACTGGCCAATCGACATGACGACACGGTCGGCATCGACACGGCGCAAGTCGTTCTCGTCATACTCGGGCGCAAAACGGCCCTCGTCGTCAAAGACACGCGTGCAGCGCTTAAAGGTGATACCGCACACACGACCGGCCTCGTCCAGGTGAATCTCCTTGGGGCCCCAGCCGCAGCTAATGTGCGCGCCGTCCTCAATGGCCTCGCGACGCTCCTCCTCGCTGGCAGGCATCTTGACCTCGCTCTCCAGGCAGAACATCTCAACGTGCTCGGAACCCAGACGGCAGGCGTTGCGCGCGACATCGATGGCCACGTTGCCGCCGCCCACCACGATGGTGCGCCCGGGCAGCGCGTCGATCTTGCCGCTGTTGACCTCGCGCAAAAAGTCGACGGCCACGGTCACGTCCTCGGCATCCTCGCCCGGAATACCGGCAAGGCGGCCACCCTGGCAGCCAATGGCCACGTAAAAGGCTTTAAAGCCCTGCGCGCGAAGCTCGTCGAGCGTCACATCGCGACCGACCTCCACGCCATAGCGGAACTCGGCGCCCATCAGGCGAATGACCTCGACCTCGGCCTCGATAACGTCCTTCTGCAGCTTAAAGCTGGGAATGCCGTAGGTGAGCATGCCGCCCGGGCGCTCGTTTTTCTCGAACACGACGGGCTTGTAGCCCTTCTCGGCCAGATAGAAGGCGCAGGACAGACCGGCCGGACCGGCGCCGATGATGGCGATCTTCTGGTCGAAGCCGCCGGCACGCGTCGGGGTCACCACAGGTGGGACATAGCGAGTCGCGGCATCCAGATCGCGCTGGGCGATAAACTTCTTGACCTCGTCGATGGCCACGGCCTCGTCCACGCGACCGCGGGTGCAGGCATCCTCACAGCGGCGGTTGCACACACGGCCGCAGATAGCGGGCAACGGGTTCTCGCGCTTGATGAGCGCCAACGCCTCGTCATAGCGGCCCTGCGCCGCGAGCTTCAAATAGCCCTGAACGGCAACGTGCGCGGGGCAGGCCGTCTTGCAGGGAGCGGTGCCGGACTCATGCGTCTCGATACGGTTGTCGTTGCGGTAGTTGGGCGACCACTTGGTGTGGTCCCACTTGGTGGCATCGGGCAGCTCCTGGCGCGGATACTCGGGCACCTGTCCGCCAGCCTTTTTGCTACAGAGCTTCTGGCCCAGTTTGGCGGCGCCGGCCGGACACACCTCAACGCAGCGACCGCAGGCCACGCACTTGTCCTTCTCGACCTTGGCGACGTAGGCCGAGCGCGACAGGTTGGGCGTGTTGAACAGCTGCGAAGTGCGCAGGGCGTAGCACACGTTGACGTTGCAGTTGCAGATGGCGAAGATTTTGTTCTCACCGTCGATGTTGGTGATCTGGTGCACAAAGCCGTTGTCCTCGGCCTGGCGCAGGATGTCGTAGACCTCCTCGCGCGTCACATAATGGCCGCGGTCGGTCTCGACCACGTAGTCGGCCATATCGCCCACGGCGATGCACCAATCGGCCGGGTCGTCGGCGCAGCCCTCTCCCATCACGCGACGGCTCGCGCGGCAGCTGCAGGTGCTAGCGGCATACTTACCTTCGTATTTGTCGAGCCAATGCTCGATATGCTCGATCGGCACCGAGGTGCTCGCGGCATCGATGGCCTTCTCGACCGGAATGACATGCATGCCGATGCCGGCACCGCCGGGCGGCACCATCGGCGTGGCCTTGGACAGCGGTCCCTTGGACGCCTGCTCAAAGAACTTGGCATAGACCGGATGCTCCTCGAGCTGGCTCACGCGCATGTTGAGGAACTCGGCGGAACCCGGCACCAGCATGGGCAGCACCCACTGCTTGGCGCGCTCGGGGTTTTCCCAGTTGTACTCGAGCAGACCCGTGTAGCTCATGTCGTCGAGCATTTTTTCGATATCGGCCTCGGGCATGCCGGTGAGCTTGACCATCTCGGGCAGCGTATAGGGACGGCGCATCTTCATCTTGCAGAGCACTTCGGCCTGCTCGTCGGTTGCGGCCTCGGCAAACGACCAGTACTCGTAGCCCAGCAGCTCGTCGCGGTGCAGCAGGCGGTTGGTGCAGTGCTCACACAGTTTGACGATGGCCTCGCGCGGATGCTCCGGTATCGGCGGCACGAACTCCGCGCCGATATCGGGCTCGGTATAGCTAATCCCCGGTCCGTTGAGAATCATAGTCGTCCCTTCTCTTGCCACAGCCCGGCGAGACCGCAGCGCCCCTCTTTTTTTGCAGGCCGGGCATGCCCCCATGCCTTTCACCCGCCATTGTTGACATTGTGTCAAAAATAGTATTGACGAACCGTCAACAATATTCAAGACTGTTAGGCGAACGGTCAGGCAAAAGAGGATGAAAGGCGGCAAAACATGGGCAACAACGCAGCAGATATCTCTGTGGTCGATGCCGTCCCCGCATCCGATAGCGCGGCAAAACGCCTGACGGGCGACGAGCGCCGTCGCGAGATCCTCGCCGCTGTGCGCGCCGTGAGCGCCGAGCTTGGTGTGTCCCATCTTTCGGTATCGGCCGTGACCAAGCGGGCTGGCTGCACGCGTTCGCTGTTCTACCACTACTTTGCCGATATGGATGCCGCCGTCACCGCCGTTATGGACGAGGCAATCGACGGCTTTATCGCCGAGCTCGAGCAGTGGAACGCCAGCCGCACGGTTGGCGACATCGAAGGCGCACTCGACACCGTTGCTCCGCTCTTTAAGCGCCTGGTCGTGAGCGGCCACGAGTTGCCGAGCACGCTCACCTCGAGCAGCGGCGCGCTCTACGGCGGCTTTTTGCACAACGTGGTCCAGCGCGTGGCGCAGTATATCTGCGATACCACCGTGGTGGATTTTGTCGCCCATCATGAGCTACGCATCGACCATGTCTACGAGACGTTCTACACCCTCATTATGGGGTTGTTGATGTATATCCGCACGCACCCCGATGTGCCCGACGAGACGGTCAAGGAAATCATCGCCTCGACACTCCACATCGAGGGCTATACCGCCAAGTATCCGGAGCGCAAGCCCCAGAACTGACGACATTTGGCCAAACTGCCCGCGATCAGAAGAGGGGCCGCGGGCGTGTGAAAGGAGAGCAGCATGCTGTTCGATGTTTGGGGTAGCGATACCCTTATCCACTGGGCCGGCTGGGCCATGGTCTTTATTGGCCTGATCGTGCTCAACGAGATCGGCCGCCGCACCAAGCTGGGCGCGGCAATCATCTTTGGCGTGGCTCCGCTGGCCATGACCATCTACTGCGTCGCTATCGCCATCGGCGTTTCGCAGGGCGCCGAGTGGGCGCTCACCAACCCCACCCATGTGTACCAGAACAGCTGGTTCCACTACGCCAAGGTCTACGCGGCGTTGGCCGGTTGCTGGGGCTTCATCGCCATTAAGTATCAGTGGGGCAAGATCGGCAAGGCGCACTGGTTCCGCGCGTGGCCGTTTGTGATCGTCGCCATCAACATCATGATCGCCGTCGTGTCCGACTTTGAGAGCGCCTATCACTTCTTTGTCCTGGGCCAGTCCACTTGGGTCACCTCCGAAGGTGCTACGCAGCTTGCCGGCTGGAACAACGTGTTCAACGGCATCGCCGGTATCATCAACATCTTCTGCATGACCGGTTGGTGGAGCGTCTACGCCTCCGAGGACAAGACCGACATGCTGTGGCCCGACATGACCTGGGTCTACATCATCGCCTACGATATCTGGAACTTCTGCTACACCTACAACTGCCTGCCCGCCCACTCCTGGTTCTGCGGCTTTGCGCTGCTGCTGGCGCCCACCGTCGCCGCCTTTATCTGGAACAAGGGCGGTTGGATCCAGAACCGCGCCTTTACGCTGGCCATTTGGTGCATGTTTGCCCAGGTGTTCCCGTACTTCCAGGAGGAGTCCATCTTTGTGACCCACTCCACGCTCGACCCCAGCGCCGCTACTGCGGTCTCGATCGCCGCACTGGTCGCCAACATCGCCGCGATCATCTACATCGCCTACCGCGCCAAGAAGCTCGGCCGCAATCCCTACAAGCAGGATGTCTTTGAGGGCACCAGCGATTGGGAGAAGGCTACCGCTCGCCGCGCCAAGGTGGATTACGCACACGCCGAGTAACGCGCTCGCTGCCGTCCGCATTTGGATGTAGGCGCGTCTCTTTGGCTCCGTAATCTCGCGTTATGCGCAGCCCCCGGAAAGCAATTCGTTTGCTTTCCGGGGGCTTTTTGCTGTCGCGCGTGCATTCATGCACATATTCACAATGTATCGCGCAGATAAAATCGAATTTCCGACTGCACGCCAGCTCTATGTGACCTTAATTTTGGGTACATTGTTGTCCCGATATTGAGCTTGGGGGATATATGGAAAATGAGACGAGGGGCCAAGAGGACGCGGCCCAAGATGCAGCGGCGTGCGCCGAGGCCTTGGAGAGCCTAGACCGGTTTTCGCTGGACGAAGTTGCGTTTGACGAGACAATCGCCGACATGCAGGACGCGGCGGGCGATGGCATACCGGATACGGGCGACGACGTCGAGGATGCTCGCGATGAAGCCGATGTCGAAAAAGGCGATGACGAGGGCAATGGCCAACCGGAACCCAACGCGGGAGATGAGACCTCCCTGCTTGGCGACTTGCCCGTCGACGAATCGCTCACCCGCGAGCTCCCCGGCTTGGGCTCTGCGCCAGTCGTCGACGAGACCATCGCCATGGGAGATATTCCCCTGCCGTCCGCTCCCTCGGCACACGAAGCCGAGGTTCGTCATCGTAAGATGTCGCCCAAGCGCCGCAATCTGATGGTCGCCGGTGTCGTGGCTGTCGCGCTCGTCGCCGGCGGCGCGGGCTATGCGGCTTGGAACGGATACCAGCAAGAGCAGGCCGCCGTAGTTGCCGCAAACGCCCATACCATGATGTCGGTGCAAATTGGCGTACATGCCGCGGGACTCGACTGCTCCACCGGCTCAAAGATCCCCGTGCAGGTGAGTGGCCAGGACTCCGACGGCTCTTCTGTGAGCGAAACGCTCTACGTTGACGAGCACGGCCGCGGCATCAAACTGCTGCCCGGCGATTACACGCTCTCCATCGCTGCCTCCCCCATCGCGGCCGACGGCACCATCTATACCGTCCCGACCACCAAGACGCAGGTCACCGTTAAGAGCGATGGACAGGATTTAAGTGCCCAGGCTGCCTTTAAACTCAAGGTGCCTTCGGCCGACACGGTAACCAACGACCAGATCGACGCCGCCGCCAAGTATGCCGAGGAAGGCGGCGCGAGCTCCGCCGCCACCGCCAAGGTGCTCCAGCAGGCGGCAACCGCGCGGCGCGACGCCGCCGTCAATGCCGTGAGCGCGCAAAAGGCACAGGCAGCCCGTGATGCCGACGCCCGTCACAAGGCAACCGACCTCTACCAGCTCGATATCCCCGTCGAATGGTACGGCAAGGTCGAGACTTGGCAAAATGGCAGCACGCTATGCATCTATCTTGCCGGCGACAGCGATACGCCGATTGTGACGCTCGTCGCGGTGCGCGAGGGCGAGAGCTTTACGCCCGATGAGGGCGATACGGTTTTGGGTGCGGCCAATCTAGGCAACGGTTATACCGTCTACGCCAGCGGCCCCGTCTATCCGTACGTGGTGCCCCAGACCATCAACGGGCGCACGCAGAACCCCGTGTCGACCTATCCCATGGACACAGCCATTGAGCTTGTCGAGCTTACGACCGGCAACCGCTACACCTACAGCCAGATCAAGAGCGTGCTGGTCGGCAAAGACGGCAAGGCCGACGCTGCCACCAAGCTCGAATGCGACTACATCGCCCAGATTCTGCTGCCGAGCATCAAGGCCCAGGACTAGCCGGGCGCATCATGGTACTCCCCAACCGTGATGAAGGGGCCAGGAGGTCCTGGCCCCACAGATCCGTAGATGATTAGGCAAGGAGCCACTTCCATGCGGGCACAGCGTGTACCACACCGTGTTCACATGGAATATCGGCCTGTTCATCCATAGTAACGATTACCGACTCACCAAGATCAAACTGGGCCATCGAGGCATCGAGGGCTGCAATTTCGCGTTCGCGCGTTTTCTCGCTTGCCATATCCACACTCACCTGAGTCAGGCTATAAGCCTGCATGAGAAGTGCATCCCCAGCCACAAAGTCAACCTCATGGCTTTTATTCTTCTCCTTGACCAGTAGGCGGCAGACCGAACCGACCCGCACCGCAGGAGTCCTTCTTCTGAGCGCATTGAACACCGCAGTCTCGAGCCTCTGGCCCTGGTCCAATGCCGATGCGGGAGAGAATGCTCCAAACATCGCAGGATCGACAGCGTAGACTTTAGACGCAGACCGCGTATTATTTGCAAGTGAACGCGTAAACTCCGGCACAGAAAACAGCAGGTAGGCGTCCTCGTAATACTCAAGTAAGTCGCTGAGCGAATTACGACTGACGGGTATCTGCCTGCTCTTGAACTCGTTGTACACCTTGTTCACCGACAGCTCTCGTCCCGAAGATGCCATACACCGCGTCAGAAACAGTGAGGCCAAACGAGGGCTCTTGACGTCGTAACGCTCCACAACGTCCATAGCGACCGTTCGCGACGCATATTCCTGTAGCAGCTGAATCGCGTCTGCGGGCGTCTGCTCAAGTGTCGCGATGAATCCCCCTCGCTCGAGATATCCGACCAGATGGTGTCGGAGCAACGCTGCAGCGCTTGAGGAGAAGGGCGCGTTCGACTCAGGAACGCTCCCCGTCTTATATCGGACGTATTCCGAAAAACTCAACGGAAAAAGCTCTCGCACAAGAGAACGGCCCCTGAACTCGCTCTTAAGTTCTGAGGACAGCATCTTAGAAGAAGATCCCGTCACGTAAACGGTCGCCTTCTCCGTATCGACCACGCGTCGCAGAAACGCACCCCATTCGGGTATTTCCTGGATCTCGTCAAAGAAAAGGTAGGCGCCCTCGCCTCGAGCAGCAGGATATAGTGCATAGAATGTATCGAGCACGTCCGCTAGTAGCGATGGCTCATACGGACGCAAGCGCTCATCCTCAAAATTGAAATATAGCATCCGGTCAAGCTCGACGCCTTGGCCCTGAAGCCGCCGCATCTCCTGATACAAGCGATACGTCTTTCCACAACGACGGGCGCCCACAATCACATATACGATGTTGTCGCGCTTTGGCTCCTGCGGGTTGCCCAGATCAAGGTCGCGCTCAAAGACCTGCGGAATCCCCTGTTGCTCAAAGTCCTTTATTTTTTGAGCCACCAAGTCGTTGAATGCCATAATTCTCCAATCTTGCTCTCCTGCTAATCAAGATTATAACGATTCTTGATTAGCAGGAGAGCAAGATTATGCGTATCTTGATTAATGGATAAGCAAGTTTTCTATTAGTGGCCCCTCCCGGAGGATATCGAGCGGCCGAGGGGGGCAGGCATGAACGCCTCTAGCCGAAAACAAAGTAGCTAAAAAAGCCCCGTCCCAAATGAGCTACTTAACGCCAGGGGTCGGCTTCGAAGAGGGGCTCGCGCTCGGGGCGACGATCGCTATAAGGATCGTAGCCGTCGTCATCCTCGTTCTCGGCACGGATGTAGGGGTCGCGCGGCTTGGGCACAGGCTTGGGTGCAGGCTTGGGTGCGGCCGGCGCGGCGTTGGCGACCGGCGCATTCGTCTTGTTCTTGTCTATCATCTGCATATCTCCTTGCCATGCAATCGTGTTCAACATTATCGATTGTCGCACGAAAAAGGGCGGCGGACCCAATTGGATCCGCCGCCCTTGGCGTTTAGAGACGGCTGGCAGATTTTAAGGCATGTCCCATAAATCTACTCGGCGTCGGGGACCTCGTAGGTAGCAGACGGCGTGTTGTCGCACACGACGGTAAAGCCGCCGTCCTTGTCGGCATCGACCGTCACCTGATCGCCCTCGCGCACCGTACCGTCGATGATGGCGGCGGCGATGGCGTCCACGACCTCGCGCTGGACCAGGCGCTTGAGCGGACGGGCACCGAACACGGGGTCCAGGCCACCCACGGCGAGCATCTGCTTGGCCGCCGGGGTGATGGCAAGCGTCATGCGCTCCTTGGCCAGACGCGCGCGGACGTCGGCAAGCTGGATGTCGACGATCTTCTCGATCTGCGACATGCCGAGCGGATGGAACACCACGATATCGTCGATACGGTTGAGGAACTCGGGGCGGAAGGTCTGAGCCATGGCGGCGTCGACCTGATGGCGCATCTCCTCCTCGTCCTTACCGGACAGATCGGCGATGGCCTTGGAGCCCACGTTAGACGTCATGATGATGATCGTGTTCTTGAAGGACACCTGGCGACCCTGGCCATCGGTCAGACGGCCGTCATCAAGCACCTGCAGCAGCACGTTAAAGACATCCGGATGAGCCTTCTCCATCTCGTCGAGCAAAATCACGGAGTACGGACGACGGCGCACGGCCTCGGTAAGCTGGCCGCCCTCGTCGTAACCCACGTATCCCGGAGGCGCACCGATCAGACGTTGGACGCTGAACTTCTCCATGTACTCGGACATGTCGATACGCACGAGCGCACGCTCGTCATCGAACAGGCACTCGGCAAGCGCCTTGGCGAGCTCGGTCTTGCCCACGCCGGTGGGGCCCAGGAAGAAGAAGCTGCCGATGGGCTTGTCCGGATCGGAGAGGCCCGCACGGCTGCGACGCACGGCCGCGGCGACAGCGGAGACCGCCTCGTCCTGGCCGATGACGCGCTTATGCAGCTCGCCCTCCAAGCCCTTCAGCTTGTCGAGCTCGCCCTGCATCATCTTGGAGACGGGCACGCCGGTCCAAGCGCTCACGACCTCAGCGATCTCATCGGAGGTCACCTGCTCGTTGAGGCCCTCGCCGTCCTGCTGCTTTTGCGCCTCGAGCGCAGCCTCGGAATCCTGAATCTGCTGCTGCAGGCCCGGAATCACGGAGTAGCGCAGCTCGGACGCACGGCCCAGGTCGCCGTTGCGCGTCGCACGCTCCTCTTCGCTCTTGGCCTCGTCGAGCTGTCCCTTGAGCTCCTGCACGTGGTCGATGGCGTTCTTCTGGTTGAGCCAGCCGGCCTTTTGCACGTTGAGCTTTTCTTGGACCTCGGCAATCTCTTGGCGCAGGGCCTCCAGACGCTCCTTGGAGGCGTCGTCGGTCTCCTTCATGAGCGCCTGCTCCTCGATCTGCAGCTGGGTGAGCTGACGCGTGGTGGCATCGATCTCGACCGGCATGCTGTCGAGCTCCATGCGCAGGCGGCTTGCCGCCTCATCAACCAGGTCGATGGCCTTATCGGGCAGGAAGCGGTCGGCGATGTAGCGATCGGAGAGGTCGGCGGCCGCCACGAGCGCGCTATCGGTGATATGCACGCCGTGGAAGATCTCGTACTTCTCCTTGAGGCCACGCAGGATCGAGATGGTGTCCTCGACGGTGGGCTCGGAGACCATCACGGTCTGGAAACGACGGGCGAGTGCCGCGTCCTTCTCGATGTACTTGCGATACTCGTCGAGCGTAGTCGCGCCGATTGCGTGCAAGTCGCCACGGGCAAGCGCCGGCTTCAGGATGTTGCCGGCGTCCATGGAGCCCTCGGTGGCACCCGCGCCCACGATGGTGTGGAGCTCATCGATGAACAGGATGACCTTGCCTTCGGACTTTTGGACTTCCTTGAGCACGGCCTTCAAGCGGTCCTCGAACTCGCCGCGGTACTTGGCGCCGGCGACCAGCGCGCTCATGTCGAGCTCGATGAGGTCGCGGTCGCGCAGGGTGCTCGGTACGTCGCCGGCCACGATTCGCTGAGCAATGCCCTCGACGATGGCCGTCTTGCCGACGCCCGGCTCGCCGATAAGCACGGGGTTGTTCTTGGTGCGGCGGGACAGAACCTGAATAGTACGACGGATCTCGTCGGTACGGCCGATGACCGGGTCGAGCTTGCCGGCGCGAGCCAGATCGCAGATGTTGCGACCGTACTGCTCCAACGCCTCAAACTGCGTCTTGTCCTCGGCAGACGTCACGCGGTCATCGCCGCGCAGTTCCTCGTAGACTTGCTCGATGCGCTCCTTGGTCACGCCGGCGCCACGCAGCACGCGACCCGCCTCACCCTTGTCCTCGGCAAGTGCCATCAGCAGATGCTCGGTCACCACAAAGCTGTCGCCCATCTTGGTGGCCTTTTTCTCGGCCTTCTCGATCACGCGAACGAGCTCGTTGGACAGGCCCATCTGCTGACCCTCGCCCGACACCTTGGGCGCATGGTCGATGGCATCTTGTGTGGAGCGTGCGAGCTGAGCCGGGTCGGCACCGATGCGCTCGATGATCACGGAGATATTGCGCTCGCCGGCACCGAGCAGGGCAGACAGCAGGTGGATCGGCTCCACCGCGCCGGCCTGTGCATCGGCAGCCGTGCTCATGGCGGTCTGCAGCGCCTCGCGCGACGTCATTGCTAGCTTATCGATTCTCATGGAATCACCTCTCTTGGGGCGGCCGCCCTACGGGGCGGCTTCACGTTGTTCGAGAAGTATTGTTGCCAGCTTTACGCGATCTTATACACAAATCTAAGTCTCTATATATAAGATTTTCTGAGTGAATTACGGATAGGGTACTGAGATGTCAGCCCGCCGCTGCCCAGGCGCGCTACCGTCTCGATCTGTAACATCTAGCAGCCATTTTTGATCCTAGATGTTACAGATCGAGACAGACCGAAAACCACCACAAAGAGGACAGTGAACTGCCTCCCATTTCTTGGACATCGGGAAATGGGAGGTTTTCCA
>CABJBO010000045.1 GCA_902363875.1 Coriobacteriaceae bacterium
GCAACGGAAAAGAGCCGCCCTTTCGGACGACTCAAACTGTAATGGGGATTAAAAAATCATTGCAGAGGAGGAGATGCTGATGAAGCCGTTGCTGCTGCACGCCTGCTGTGCGCCGTGCTCGCTTGAGCCGGTTCGCTTGCTGCGCGAAGAGGGGTTTGAACCCACGATCTGCTGGACCAACCCCAATATTCAGCCGCACAATGAATGGCAGCGTCGCCTGGACGAGCTGCGCCGGTGGTGTGCCGACGGCGACATCGAGCTCATCGAGGCCGGGGAGGATCGCGAGCGCTGGGAGGCCGGCGTGGCCCCGATGGGTGCCGATCGGCCCCGTCGCTGTCGCGCGTGCTATGCCCTGCGTCTGGCCGAGGCGTGCCGCGTGGCTCGGGAGCGCGGGTTTGAATACGTGGGCACGACGCTCGCTGTCTCTCCGTATCAGTTGTTCGACACCTGCAATGACGTGCTCGAGCGTTTGGCTGCCGCCCGCGGTCTCACTCCGGTGATTCGCGATTTTCGCCCGTATTATCCCGAGGCTACGCGCCGTTCGCGCGAACTGGGCATGTATCGACAGAACTACTGCGGCTGCCGCTTTTCTGCTGTCGAGGCGGCCATGGACCGCGCCCGCATCCGCGACGAGCGCAAAGCCGCCAAAAAGTAGTTCGTTTGGGACGTCAGCCTGCTAGGATGTAGAGCGGACTTTAGCTATATAAGGAGTATCCGACGTGTCTATGCGTACCGATGATTTTGACTACAACCTTCCTGAGGAACTGATCGCCCAGGCTCCTGCCGAGCCGCGCGACTCCTGCCGCCTGCTGGTGGTGGATCGCAAAGGCTCCCAGGCGGGGAAGCCGCTGGAGCACGGCGGTACCGTTGAGCACCGCATCTTCCGCGACATCATCGACTATATCGAGCCGGGCGATGTGCTCGTCATCAACCAGACGCGCGTGATGCCGGCCCGCCTGATCGGTCGCAAGGCCGGCTCGGGTGGCGTGGTCGAGACGCTGCTGCTCAAGCGCCGTGAGGATGTGGATCCGCTCGGCCATGTGTGGGAGTGCCTGGTCAAGCCGGGCAAGCGCCTGAAGCCCGGTGCTCAGATTGAGTATCGCGCCGGTGGCGCCCATGCGCCCGAGGGGGCTCCCGTGGTGCTGACGGCCGAGGTCATCGACTTTGTCACCGATAGCCGCGGTGGCCGTCTGGTGCGCTTTGAGCCGGCCGGTTGCAATGCCGCCGGCGACCCGTGCACGCTCGACGAGGCCATCCATGCTGCCGGCCACGTGCCGCTGCCGCCCTACATTACCGATTACGAGGGCGACCCCGAGAAGTACCAGACCGTCTACGCCATGAAGGAGGAGCACTCGGCTGCCGCTCCCACGGCGGGTCTGCACTTTACGCCCGAGCTTATGGCTGCCATCGAGGCCAAGGGTGCCAAGTTTGCCGCCGTCGAACTCGAGGTGGGCATCGATACCTTCCGTCTGGTGGAGGAGGACGATCCCACGCAGCATGTGATGCACACCGAGCGCTACCACGTGTCGCAGGAGGTTGTCGACGCCGTGCATAAGGCGAAGGCCGAGGGCCATCGTGTGATTGCTGTCGGTACCACGGCGGTGCGCTCGCTCGAGAGCGCGTTTGACGCCGATGCTCCGGTGTCCGATCCGGCTGTGACGGCGCGCTATTTTGAAGGCCGCGAGGACGGCGCCGACACGCTCGGCCGCGGTGACATCGTGGTGCGCGAGAACGCCACGACGCAGCTCTACCTCATGCCCGGCTCGACCTATCACGTGGTCGACGCGCTGATCACGAACTTCCACGTGCCGCGCTCCACGCTCATGATGCTCGTGAGCGCGCTTGCCACCCGCGACCAGATCATGGATGCCTACGCCGCCGCCATCGAGGAGCGCTACCGCTTCTTCAGCTTTGGCGACGCGATGCTCATTTGTTAGTTACGCGGTTCTACGAACCGCGTAACCAGTTGACGCTGCAAACGCCCCTAAGCGGCAATCGGGGGTTCCGCCGTTCTACCGAACGGCGGACCGGCCGACGCTGTGCGGGCCGCATTTGGACAATCTGACGTTCAACTTCAAGGGCGCGACCAGAAGGTCAGCGCCCTTTCGTTTCACGTCACCTTGTCTCAAATGCGACCCGCTCGCTGGCGTTGCCAAGACATCGGCGTCGCCTTGGTCCGGACTAGCCGTTTGGGGCACTCATTGGGGACGTACTTAAATGAGTGCCTGCAGAATGAGAGTGGATAATCTCCCGTTTTTGGCCTGCTTGGGGGCTCAAAGTGGGAGATTATCCACTCTCGTCATTGGGCTAGTCGTTGGGGACGTTCTTGTTTGACTAGTCGTTTAAGAATGTCCCCAATGACTACTTGCTTGGCAGCTGGCTTACTTGCTCGCGAACAGCCAGATGAGGATGATCACGAGGACTACGGCGACAATGCAGACGATGGCGCCGGTGAATTTGATGCGTGAGTCGCGGGTACGTTCGCGCACCGCGTCCTCGGTGGCCTCGAGCTGGGTGACTTCTCGCTCGGTCTCGGCGTGTTCGGCTTTGTCTCGGGCCAAGGATCCTGCAAGCGACTCAGTGATCTCTGGGTGGTCGTGCACTTCGGTCGCCTGTTCGATGATCGACTGCGCATGTGCGGCATCTGCTTGGGCGTTGGCGATGCTCTGCTCCTGGTCGCGGCGTGCCTTGTCCTCGGCAGTGATCTTCTCGCGCAGTTCGCGCTGACGAGTCGCGGCGGCTGTCTTCGCCGTCTGCAGCTCGTCGCGCGCGGCATCGGCTTCGGTCGTCACGGCTTGGTGCGCGCGTTTTGCGTCGGCGATAGGGGCTTGAGCCTGCTCGACGGCCTGCTCGGCTGCGGCAAGCGAGTGCTCAAGGTCGGCGGTGATGCGCGGGACATCTTCTTCGGCTTTACGCAGGGCATCTGCCGTGTCGGAAATCTGCATCGAGAGCTCGCTGGTGCGCACCGTATAGTTGGCGGGATTTGCCGAGGGATTGCGTTGCAGCTCGGCATACTCATGGCGCAGCGTCTCGAGCTGGGCGCGCGTGGCGTCGACGGTTTGTTGTGCGGCCGCAATGCCGGCGTCTCGCTCGGCCTTCACCTTGTCGCGGATGCGCTTGGAATCCTCAAGACGTCGAACGAGGCGGTTGCCGGTCTCGCGAGAGCTCGCCTCGCGGGCCTCCACGGCGTCGAGCGCGGCCTTCAGGCGGAGCTCAGTCGCGTCATCCTCTGTCTTCATTTGTTCGAGCTGACCATTGAGCTCTGTCGCTTTGGCGGCGTGGGCATCACGGTCAATCTCGGCTGCCGCAGCGGTCTTTTGCGCTGTGGCGATCGCCTGACGCTGGTCGGCGACGATCTGGTCGTAGCGGCCTGCGATATCCTGGCGCGTCTCGAGTTCCTCGGCCTGATCGGCAATGCGCTGCTCAAGTTCGGCCAGGTGGGCGCGGGCATCGGCAAGTGCCTTTTTCGCGGCGTTCATCTCGCGCATGGCCGACGCGCCCTGGGCGATAAAAGTGCCCACGGCGTTAGCGGTGTTTGAGACGGCGCTCCCCAGGTCGCGGCTCGTGGCGGGGGCATGCGTGGTGGTCGGGTGCGCGGCTTCGGCGGCATTCGTATCGGCAGTCTGCGGCGTGGCGATATTGCCGGTGCCGCCTTCGATCACGGAAAAGCCCGCTGCGTGCGGGTCGACCGCGTCGGTGCCGATCGTGGGGTGCTCGAGTTGCAGGAACGAGGGCATGGTGCTGCCCTGGTCGGCAACCGGGGTCTCGCCGGGTACAAAGGTCGAGGCGGCCTCGGCAGCCTCTTCCTCTTCGGCGTCAACGTCGGCATCGGCGACAGCATCCTTCATCGCTTTGACGGCATCCATCATGGAGTCCATGACGGCGTCGAGCTCTTCTTCCGAAGACACCTCGATGGGGCCCGCTGCTTGCGGAGCGGCGTCCTTTTCGGGGGCGTCGTCCTGAGCGGCCGAATCGTCGTTTTGCTCGTCGGCATCTTCGGCCGCAGGGATTTCCGTCGCAGCGCCGTTATCCAGAGTGGCGTCGTCGATGTCGGTATCATTGCAGGTCGCAGCGTCAGTATCTGCGGCGACGTCTGCTGAATCATCAATATGCTGTTGAGTCTGGGGGTCCAGCTCGTCTGTCATAGGCATGTGCTCCTCATCGTTGTTCGTCACCCTATGATAAAGTCTCGCGCCGACATCCCGCGCGCCGCAGCAAAGTTCCAAAACGTGTTCGATGGCTCGTGTCGATAGCAAAAATTCGGCCACTTTATCCAGTTTGTACTTGACAATCCCTTCGCCGAAAGACGTTATGCCGTTCGCCTACCGAGGCCTTTTCTATTCACTTGAACACGCTAAAGTTGCATTTCAGCTTTTGGCGCGTGAAGTTGGATGCGCGCAGTCGACGGGCGGGCCCGTCGCGATTTGAAAGGACTTCGTATGGGACTTTTCACTGGTAAGACCGTGATCGTTACCGGCGGCGGCAAGGCCACGCTCAAGGACGGCTCCGCTGGATCCATCGGCTACGGCATCGATATCGCTTTTGCCAAGGAGGGCGCAAACCTCGTCATCACCGGTCGTAACGTTGCCAAGCTCGAGGCTGCCAAGGAGTCTCTTGAGGCTGAGTACGGCGTCAAAGTTTTGCCTGTTCAGGCCGATGTCTCCGCCGGCCAGGACAACGAGGCCGTCGTGCAGAACGTTATCGACAAGGCGATTGAGGAGTTCGGTCGCATCGACGCCGTCGTTAACAACGCTCAGGCCAGCGCCTCGGGTGTGACCATCGCCGACCACACTATGGACCAGTTCAACCTGGCCATTTACTCCGGCTTGTATGCCACCTACCTGTACATGCAGAAGGCCTATCCGCACCTGAAGGAGACTAAGGGTTCCGTGGTCAACTTTGCTTCGGGCGCCGGCCTGTTTGGCAACTATGGCCAGTGCAGCTATGCTGCCGCCAAGGAGGGCATCCGCGGCCTGACTCGCGTCGCCGCCAACGAGTGGGGCAAGGACGGCATCAACGTCAACATCGTTTGCCCGCTTGCCTGGACTGCTGCGCTCGAGAACTTCCAGGATGCCTATCCCGAGGCGTTCAAGGCCAACGTCCACATGCCGCCGGCGGGCCACTACGGCGACGTCGAGAAGGAGATCGGCCGCGTGGTCGTTCAGCTTTGCGGCCCCGACTTTAAGTACATGAACGGCGAGACCGTCACCCTCGAGGGCGGCATGGGCCAGCGTCCGTAGGGTTACGCGGTTTTACCAAACCGCGTAACGGCTCGACGCTGCGCGGTCGCCAGAGCGACAACTTGTCATTCAAAGAGGACGGCATGACCAGAAGGTCTATGCCGCCCTCTTTTCATGCCAATTTGTTCGCTCTGGCGACCGCTCGCTGACATTTCCAAGACATCGGCGTTGCCAAAACATCGGCGTTGGCGTGGCTGGTAAATAGCTCCACTCATTGGGGACGTACTTAAATGAGTACCCGCCGCATGAGAGTGGATAATCTCCCGTTTTCGGTTTGTGTTTCGGGCAAAAGTGGGAGATTATCCACTCTCGTGAGGGGGGCATCCGAAAATCCACGCTCGTTTGCTGTCCCCTTTGCACTAGTTTCTGTCGAGTCGGTGCTTCTTGCGGGTTGCTCGTATAATGGGTTGCGTATGAACCGCAACCAAGGAGTTCCAGTTTATGGACCAAAGCCTCTTTAAATTCGACCTGTTCGCCGAGGACCCGACGACGCACGCGCGTGCCGGCGTTCTGCACACCCCGCACGGTGATATCGAGACGCCGATCTTTATGCCCGTGGGCACCAAGGCAAACGTCAAGGGCATTCCCACCGAGACCGTCAAGCAGCTCGGCGCCCAGATCGTGCTTGCCAATACCTATCACCTGTCCATGCGCCCCGGCGAGGACACCATCGCCGAGCTAGGCGGACTGCACAAGTTTATGAACTGGCATGGTCCCATCCTCACCGACTCGGGCGGCTTCCAGGTGTTTAGCCACAACGATGCCGTCAAGCTCACCGACGAGGGCGTGCGCTTTATCGTCAACGATTACGACGGCCGCCACGTGTTCTGGACGCCCGAGGACAACATGGAAATCGCCATGAAGCTTGGCTCCGACATCTGCATGCAGCTCGACCAGTGCCCGGGCTATCCCGCCACGCGCGCCTACGTTGAACGCGCCGTTGAGCTGTCGAGTATGTGGGCCGAGCGCTGCTATAAGGCGCATACCCGCGATGACCAGGCGCTCTTTGGCATCGTTCAGGGCGGCATGCACCTGGATCTGCGCCTGCGCTCGCTGCGCCATCTGGAGGAGTGCGGCGATTTTCCGGGTTATGGCATCGGCGGCTACTCGGTGGGCGAGGATCACGAGACCATGTTCGAGACGCTGGCGCCGCTCGCGAGCGAGTACATGCCCAAGCACAAGCCGCGCTACCTGATGGGCGTCGGCAACCCCACCACCCTCGTGCGCGGCGTGGGCGTGGGCATCGACATGTTCGACTGCGTGCTGCCGACGCGTACCGGTCGCATGGGCACGGCGTTTTCGAGCGAGGGTCGCCTCAACTTCCGCAACGCCCGCTTTGCGCACGACGACGGCCCCATCGATCCCACCTGCACCTGTCCGGTGTGCACGGGCGGCTACAGCCGAGCGCTTATTCGCCACATGGTCACGCAGAAGGAGATGCTCGGCGGTATTTTGCTCTCGATGCACAACATCTACTACCTGCTCAATCTTATGAAGCAGGCGCGTCAGGCCATTATCGAGGGCCGTTACGGCGCATTCGTGAGCGATTGGATGAATAGTCCTGCCGCGGTGGATTACTAAGGGCGACAGGCACGCTTACAGAGCGTGGGCAACGGCAAAGGCTGAGCGGCAGCCGCTCGTCACATTCGCTGACGCCGGCTGCGCGACCGCTGACCGATGCCTTGCAAACGCATGATGCATCGTGGGTACCATACCGAATAGTTGATGTTCGGGCGGGTGTTTGGCGCATGGCGTCGACCCCGCCCGCTTTTCTTTTTCTCGATAGGAGTACCCATGATTAAGAATGAGAACGTCGAGGGCGAGCCTGCCTACGACGAGACGTACCGCCGCGGCCCCGTGGTTATGCGCGGCCCCATGATTCCTAAGGACAACACCTACGCCAACCTGCTGGCGCCCGAGGAGTCGACCGATTGGTTGCACGCCGACCCGTGGCGTGTGCTGCGCATTCAAGCCGAGTTTGTCGATGGCTTTGGCGCGCTTGCCGAGCTCGGGCCTGCGGTGACCATCTTCGGTAGCGCCCGCACGCCCAAGATCGATCCGCTCTACAAGGCGGCGCGCACGGTCGGTCGCAAGATTGCGCAGCGCGGCGTGGCGGTTATCACCGGTGGCGGCCCTGGCGTTATGGAGGCGGCCAACAGGGGAGCGGCGAGTGTCAATGGCAAGTCGGTCGGCTTGGGTATCGAGCTTCCGCACGAGCACGGGCTCAACAAATATGTGAACCTCGGCATGGACTTCCGTTACTTCTTTGTGCGCAAGACCATGTTCGTCAAATACAGCTCGGGCGCCATCGTGTTTCCCGGAGGTTTTGGTACGCTCGACGAGATGTTCGAGGTGCTCACGCTGGTGCAGACGCACAAGGTCAAGCGCATGCCGCTTGTGCTGGTGGGCAGCGAGTACTGGCAGGGCCTGTTCGACTGGCTCAACGGCCCGGTGATGGACGCCGGTATGATCAGCCCGCTCGATCCGGATCTAGTACACATTACCGACGACCTCAACGAAGCCGTCGACATCGCCCTGAGCGGGCTGATGTAGGGTGCTGTGACTGTTGTTATAGCAATGTGAACGGCATACTGATGCTATTTAACATCAGTATGCCATCTAAACTGGGTATACTGATGCAAAAGACGAGGCGAGGAGGTCGCGTATGTCTACTGCAACGGTTAAGCCTACGACGGTTCGCATCGAAGAGGGGCTCAAGGAACAGGCGACTGAGTTCTTGGATACGGTTGGTCTGAGTCTCAATTCGTATCTCAACCTTGCTGTTCGGCAGTTGGTAAATCAACGAAAGATTCCTTTTGAGATCGTAGGAAGGGCGGAGGTGCCCAACGAGGCAACGAGGCGTGCCATGGTGATCGCCGAAGCTCATGAGTTGGGGATTCTGCCGGACGATAGCCCGTCATTCAACAACGCTGATGAGCTTATGTCATTCCTCGATGAGGAATAGCGATGTTCGAGATTAAAGTCGAGGCTCAATTTAAGGCGGACTACAAACGAACGATGCGCATGCATCCGCAGCTAAAGAGTGAGTTTAAGGCGGCAGTCGCAGAGCTTGCAGCTCACGGCTCGCTTCCCGCGGAATATGGCGCCCATGAGCTTTCAAACCCGGGCGGAAACTACAACGGCCACATCGATTTCCACCTATCCGGTGGCTTGGTCGACGTGGTCGTTCTCTACTTACCGCATAAGACTAATCCTGTGATCCGGCTGGTCAGAATGGGCTCGCATGAGGAGCTGTTCCAGGGCCCGCAGGGCTGATTGCCGATTTCTAAGTTGCGGTGGAATAGGGATTGATTGACGGCTAATAAGTCAAAAACAGTCCCTATTTAACCGCAGCTGCTGGGGGTACCCCGTTCGTCGCCGCGGCCTCCGGTTCCACTTTTCGCTGAATTTCGCTCAAAAGCTCGGCTGCGACTTCGCTGCTTTTGAAACGAATGCTGCAGTCTTCTTTCTTTGGGAAAGCCAGCAACGGAATAGCTCCGTACCAGACAGTTTCCTCGTCAATCACTGATGCGCACAGGCGTCCTTCGGCTTTGATGAGATAGTTGACGTTCATCTCGGCAAAAATCGCTTTCACGTCATCGCGTGGAGTTGAAGCAATAGAAATCTCAAGGGCAATTCCACGGGTAGCGGCATCCGCGAGTGCAGCGGCGAGCTTTTCAAGGCATGCGGCGGACGCGTAGGGTGCGGCAATAAAAATGCTTTTCGATGCGTTCTCGATGTCATTCACTAAAGCCTCCACGGCTCTTGCCGACCTAACGAGGATATTTCGATCGTCCTGTCTGTTGTCGTTTGCCGCAAAGACTTCATACCCCAGCTTGGCGTAGGTCTTGAGCCTCTTTTGGTACATGCGCGCGAACATGGGTATCGACAGGTCAACATAGTCGAATATCTCAACCCGCTGTTTGCCCTCGTGGCTTCTGTGTAGCCTACCTGCCTGCTGCGTTATGCTGCCGTCCCAAGATATTGGAGTGGCAATGAGCAAAGTGTCAAGGTAAGACAGGTCGAAGCCCTCGCCCAGAAGACTTTCAGTTGCGACGATGATTCGATGCTCATGCTCAAAGCTGGGAAGACTCTTCAGTATTGCTTTTCTTTCTTTGGCGTCGATTTCTCCGGTTAAGAGTATGGGTTCGTGTCCACGGCTTTGAAGTAGCCTGCATAGCTCTTCGGCATGCTTTTTTCTTTTAGATAGCACAAGCGGATGCCGGCCGTTTGATGCGGCCTCGAGGGCGTCCTCGATAATTGCTTCGTTTCTCGCGGCGTGTACACACAGGAGATCGAGAATTTGGTTAAAGGATGCTCCTGGTTCGTAGGTGGGTAATCGAATTCCGGTGAAACGCGGTCTAACAATGCGCTGAATCCCCTGCTGGATTGCTTGCGTTTTTGGATCGACGACATAGCGAACCGGGCCGCAGAGCATCGAGAGTGCCCGCGTGAGTCCGTCCGAACGCTCGGGCGTTGCGGAAAGGCCATATACATATTTGGCAGGAGCGGACTTGAGGACAAGCTCAAGCTGTGGCGCGGCCGCATGGTGGCATTCGTCACAGATGATGAGACTGTAATCGCGAACGAACTCCTTGGCTAATGACTCGCCGGTTTGGGGATCCTTGCCGGATAGCGACTGGAATGAAGCAATGTCGATGAGACGGCTTATGGCGGTCTTGCCTCCTCCGATTTGCCCAATGAGCGGAGGCTGTCTTTTGCTGATTCGTCCCTTTGGGGTTCGGACGGGCTCTCTGTTGTCCGTGATGTCGAGAAATCGTTCGAGTTGGGATTTCCATTGGGCAATGAGCGCAGTTTTAGGAACGATGACGAGCGTTGGAAGACCAATGGCAGCAATAAGATAAGCTCCGATGACGGTTTTGCCGAACCCCGTCGGTGCGGACATGATCCCGTCTTCATAGCCGAGCATCTGTTCAGCGACAATTTGTTGTTCAGGGCGAAGAGTCCCTTTAAATGCCATCACAATTGGATTGCTCGACTTGCGTTTGTCTGAATAGTGGGCAGAAACGCCGGCTTCTTGAAGCAGCCGCTCAAGTTGAACCTTGCAGCCTCTGGGAATCGCGACGTAGCCATCTCTAAGTTCGCTGAGGTCTATGAACCGCGGTTTGCCGAATACCGATTGATGCATAGATTGTGCGCGGAAGAATTCTGGGTTGGCAAATGTTGCAAGCCTGCGGACTTCCATTTGAGCTGCGGGACTCAGAGATTTTTCGGGGATATAGAGCATATCGGCCTGCGTGACGGACAGCGATGACGGGAAGTCCCGCGGTGTGAGCGGAAGCCGCTTTCGCAGTCTCTGGGAATGTGGCACACCGGTGTTTGCCGCCGCAACAGCTGCTATTCCATGTGACCTATTTTCGATGCTCTCGATCAGATTTTGCACCGTCACGCGCGGGATTAACTGGATTTGCGCAAGGTAAAGCCATTGATCGGGAAAGGGCTCAAATTGCTCGTCAACAAATACGCTGTTCCCTTTTCGCTGCGCTTTTCCTTGAAAAGGCAGCGCTATAAGATTTCCAAAGCCGCCCTCAGGAATGGTGGACTGCGCGGGCAGCATTCGGTCAAATGCTTTGAAGGTGATTGTCTTGTTCAGTATCGCCGCTTCGGTGATAAGGCCGCTTCCAAAATCTCGTGCGGTCTTTGCGCGGGTGAGCTCTAGGAAGAAAAACCAGACATGAGCGCCGTTACCTGATCTCGATCGCTCGACTGCAGCATCGATTCCATAGTTTTTTGCGACAAGCCGAATGGCGTTTGTCGCTTCTTTCCAATCGGCTCCGTCAAAGTCGATGACCAGGACTTTTGTGTTGCTGTCATTATCGAGAACATATTGACCTATGACGTCTCGGAGTCTGTCGTCACTGCCCTTGAAATGGGAGATGATCGCGGCATCGCTCAACTCGGGGAAGACGCGGCTGCTGCATTCCGTGCATTTGACTCTCTGGTGGCTTGCTTTGGGGCAAATGCCTGACTTCCACTCATTTGCGCAGGCGGGCGTATAGCCAATTCCTCCGTCTTTTCTGCGGTACCCATGAGCGTAGACATCTTTGCGGCCAGAAAAGAGATTGCGGAAGAGCTCGAGTTTGTCGCGCGCTGGGCTTGCGCTGGTGACGATATCTTCGATCTGCGCCCGTCTATCGAAAGAATCGCCAGCTTTCTCCCATTCTTCCAGCGTTGTATAACGGATGTCTGGACCGCTGCTGCAGATAACGATTTGCTTGCGCGGATCCGAAGCGTGGACGACCGTTTTATTGAATTTGAATAAGGCGCTCCCGAAAAGGGCGTATTGATGCGTGCCGTTGCTCATTTGAAAGCCATTCTTATCAGCGTTCATTGGGATGAGGGTACGTCATTTCAGCTTTATGAGATACGCGACTTCGATTTTGGTTCGGTAATAGTGGGGTACCGATCCGTGAGTGGCAATCAGCCGGTGCCAAAACGTGCGGCGGCTGTTGTTAAAGGTTTTTGACGGCTATGGGGCGGGTTGGCGGCGTGGGGAGGGGTTTTCGAATGACCCCGTGGTCAAATAACGTCAAATGTGAGTACTGCTGTTAATGTAGTCTCATAACATTTGGTAAGGATAGAATACCAATTCGACATTATTCTATATATCTAACCCATCAAACACGGCATTTTGAGCCTTGGCAAGGCGTGAAATTGGTAGCGCGCAGAGATGTGGTGTAAGAGGCGGGGCATGCCCCGCCTCCGCCC
>CABJBO010000046.1 GCA_902363875.1 Coriobacteriaceae bacterium
CATGGAAAACCTCCCATTTCCCGATGTCCAAGAAATGGGAGGCAGTTCACAGGCACCTTTGTGGTGGTTTATGCTATTCCGGGTGGAAGGGAGCGAGCAATGGCGTCTGAGGGCTTTTTTGAGCGGGTGTACGAGGTGGTCGAGCAGATTCCCGAGGGGATGGTCGCCACGTATGGTCAGGTGGCGCTGCTTGCTGGACGTCCACGAAGTGCGCGGTACGTGGGGTATGCCCTGCATGGCAATCCGCGCCCCGGCGAGATTCCCTGTCACCGCGTGGTGTTTGCCGATGGCCGCATATGCGATGGTTTTGCTTTTGGCGGTCCCGATGCTCAACGTGAGCTTTTGCTAGGGGAGGGTGTGGCGTTTAAGGACGACATGCACGTCGACTTGGCCGCCTGTCGCTGGCCTGCAGGGCTCTAGCGGCTCTGTCGTGGCTTAAACCACCACAAAGGTGCCTATCCCCTTTGTGGTGGTTTTGGCAGGTTTACCGAGGTTAACTTATGGAGAAGGTATGGCGGAGCGGTTTGTCGCAGCAAAGTAAACCACGGTGAACTATATTGTTTTCAGCAACGGAGCAGGCAATAGGCGATGAAAAAGCCTGCCCTGTTGAGTTTGATTCGCATTCCTCCCCTCTGTGCGATTCAACGGTGTACTTCGGGAACAGGCCCGCTGGCAACTATCTGCCAGCGGGCCTGTTCCTGTTTCGGTGAGGATTCAGCCTCACCGTCTATGTTGTGCGAAGGCGCTTTGCCTAGTACACCATGCCCATGGCGTCCTGAACCTCGGCCAGGGTCTGCTCGGCAATCTCGTTGGCGCGACGGTTGCCCTCGTGCAGCACGTCCTTCACATAGTCCAGATCGTTCTCATAGCGCTGACGACGCTCGCGGATCGGCGCGAAGTACTCGTTGACGGCCTCGGTCACGTACTTCTTGAGCTGGCCGGAGCCGCCCATGCCAATCTCTTCGGCAATCTCGACCTCGGAACGGCCAGTGCAGATGGCGGCCGTCGAAAGCAGACCGGACACGCCGGGGCGGTTCTCGGGATCGAATGTGATCATGCGCTCGGAGTCGGTCTGGCTCTTCTTGATGCGCTTGGCCGTCTCCTCGGCGGTCATCGAGATGTTGATGGCGTTGCCGTAGCTCTTGCTCATCTTGCGACCGTCCAGGCCCGGCAGTAGCGGGGTCTCGGAAAGCAGCGCTTCGACCTCGGGGAACACCTTGCCGTAGCGGTTGTTAAAGCGGCGGGCGATGGTGCGGGTGAGCTCGATGTGCGGCAGCTGGTCGCGACCGACGGGCACCACGTTGCCCTTGCAGAACAGGATGTCGCAGGCCTGGTGCACCGGGTAGGTGAGCAGAAGGCCGGTGAGCTCGTGGCCCGAGGCCTCCATCTCGGCCTTTACCGTGGGGTTGCGCGCCAGCTCGGCCTCGGAGACCAGCGACAGGAACGGCAGCATGAGCTGGTTGGCGGCGGGCACGGCGGAGTGCGCGTAGATCATGGTCTTGTCGGGGTCGATGCCGCAGGCAAGGTAGTCCATGACCATGTTGTACACGTTGTCCTGGATGTGCTCGGTCGTATCGCGGTCAGTGATGACTTGGTAGTCGGCGATGAGCACGTTGGTCTTGGCGCCCATGTTCTGCAGCTCAACACGGCCCTTGAGGGTGCCGAAGTAGTGACCCAGGTGCAGACGGCCGGTGGGGCGGTCGCCGGTGAGCATGGTGAACTTCTCGGGCGTTTTGGCCAGGCCCTCGCGAATGGCGTTGCTCTTTTGCAGCGCGACTTCGTAGCTGTTCTCGTTTGGCATGATTGCTCCTAACGTATGTTCATGGGTCAAGATGATAACGCGTTTATTGGAGGGTCGGGGCGTAAGTACGCGAGGGGCGGGAGAGCGGCGGCATGTGCGATGGGCGCGGCGTGGCTGCGCGTTTGGCCGGCGGCGCCTGGGCGCATCCTCGGCGGCTTACCCTAGCGCCTGTGGTGGCGCTCCTCCCTGCGTTCTTCTGCCGCCTGCTCCTCCTGCTTAAAGGCGGGATCGTCGGGGGTGACGAGCTCGTCCTCGTGCGTGCGCTTGTTGTAATGGTGGCGCAGCACGGGCTCAAACAGGTGCAGGTGCTTGGCAAAGGCCGCCGAGCCAATGGCGAGTACGGTAAAGATGAGCACGCGCATGGGCACCTCGACCTGGTTAATCGCGGCGGCGCCGGCCGAAAGCATGATGCACCAGGCGTAGATGAGGAGCACTGCCTGCTTTTGGTTGTAGCCCTCTTGGATCAGGCGGTGGTGGATGTGGCCCTTGTCGGCCTGCCCGATGCTAATGTGGGCGCGCTTGCGGCGCACGATGGCGCTAAACGTGTCGATGATGGGCACGCCGGCAACGATGAGCGGGATGATAAGCGAGGTGAGCGCGGCGGTGCGGCTCACGTTGAGCAGCGAGATGGAGCCCAGTGCAAAGCCCAGAAGCAACGACCCCGAGTCGCCCAAGAAGATGCTTGCGGGGTTGAAGTTGTAGCGCAAAAAGGCCAGGCAAGCGCCAAAGAGCGCAATGGAGAGCGCGGCGGCGTCGATGCGGCCCGAGAGAACGGCCATCGAAAACATGGTGAACGACGCGATGCCGCAGATGCCCGTGGCCAAGCCGTCGAGGCCGTCGATGAGGTTAATGATGTTGGTGAATGCCACCAGATAGATCACGGTGATGGGGTAGGCGAGCCATCCGAGCATGATCTCGCCGGGGGCAAACGGGTTGACGATGACGCCGATCCGCAGGCCGCCGATACAGGCGATAAGCGCGGCGAGGACCTGTCCGGCTAGCTTTTGCTTGGGCTTGAGCTGGAAGACGTCGTCGATAGCGCCGGTCGCAAAGATGACGGTAAAGGAGAGCGCCAGCATGGGATAGCTAATGTGAAGGCGCGGGTGCGGCACCAGGACGGGCGGCCAGCCTAGGTGCCAGGTGCCTAGGATTTGCACAATACAGGCAACGACCAGGCCCAAAAACACCGCCGTTCCGCCCAAACGCGGGATGGGCTTGGTGTTGATGCGGCGCTTAGAAGGATAGTCGACGGCGTCGAGCTTAATTGCCAAGCGCTTGACCAGGGGCACCATGAGGAAGGTCGTGATAAAGGCCGCCGCTGCCACGCATAGGTACGGTATGTAGCTCGGGGATGAAGCCATGAATCTAAAAACCGCCAAGCGTCGAAGGAAAAGGTCAGAAGAACGCCATGCGCAAAGGGCATAGCCGAACCATGATACTCGACCACGGGGGGTGCATGGAATTGCATGCAGCGATAATCACGCGCTTACCAGATATTGGGATGTTGTCGATGGCTTGTCGGGATACCGGCGGGGATCCATATGGGCTGTAATGGTGGTTTTCGGCAAATGAAAACCACCCCCCACGTTACGAAAATGAACCCACCTAAAACAGGTGGGTGCCCTCATCGACTGTTCCAGCGTCCTTAACAACGAAGGATACCTGTACTAGGTACGACTGTGTGGGCTCCCTAAATAAACGCGACGGTTCACCCAGTTGCTCCGCGGGGGGCGGAATACCTACATCATAAAGCGGCACTTTGTCGATTCCAGTCTTGACATTACAAAAATCGTGTCGGACGATTACGGCGCCTTGGGCTCGAGCCGTCTGTGCGGTTGGTCCCTTTACGTTTGAGCTGCTGAATCGTTGTTTTGGAGCATGTTTTTATGCCGACGCCGTTGACCGAACTTTTTTCGCCCGCCTGCCATTTGTGTCCGCGCCGTTGCGGTGCGGTGCGCGACGAGGGTGCGCACGGCGTATGCGGTGCCGATGACACGCTCAAGGTGGCCCGCGCGGCGCTTCATATGTGGGAGGAGCCGCCTATCTCGGGCGAGGCAGGTTCGGGCACGATCTTCTTTAGCGGCTGCTCGCTCAAATGTATCTATTGCCAGAACCACGAGATCTCGACGGGCAATTTTGGGCTTGAGATTTCGCCCGAGCGCCTGGTCGAGATTATGCTGGAGCTGCAGGACCAAGGTGCCAATAACATCAATCTGGTGACGGCGACGCATTATGCTCACCTGCTGCCGGTCGCGATTGCCGCAGCTCGGGAGCGCGGACTGGTCATTCCAATCGTCTACAACACGAGCGGTTATGAGCGTGCGAGTGCCGTGGCGGCGCTCGGCGATTTGGTCGACGTGTGGCTTACCGACTTTAAGTATGCCAATGCGGCGCTTGCGCAGTCACTCTCTCATATTAAGGACTACCCGCGCGTGGCTGTGTCGGGTCTGGCCCAGATGGCGTGCGAAATTGAGCGCCGCGGGGGAGAGCTGGTAGACGGGGACGGGCTCATGAAGCGCGGCATAATCGTGCGTCATCTGGTGCTGCCGGGGCATGCGGACGATTCGTGCCGCGTGTTGGACCTGGTGTGGCAGACGGTGGGCGACGTGCCGATCTCGGTCATGAACCAGTACACGCCCAATGCCCTCATGCGCGAACAAGGCGGCGACCTGGCGCGCGCCGTGACGCGCGAGGAGTACGAGCAGGTGCTCGACCATGCCGACGACCTGGGCTTTACGACGATGTTTTGGCAAGAAGGCGGAGCGGTAGACGAGAGCTTCACCCCGGCGTTCGACACCACCGGCGTCCTCACCAGCGCAAAGTAGTGCGCTCGCCGATGATTTTTCTGGGACGGGGATTAAAAAATCATCGAGAGGATCGCCTGCTCGAAAAGTTGTCAAAATAGCCGCGTCCCAAAAAGACTGGGTATTGGGCGTTGACAGTTGGCGAGCCGTAGGTAAAATATCAACTTGTCTTGGGGACGTAGCTCAGTTGGGAGAGCGCTGCCGTCGCATGGCAGAGGCCGAGGGTTCGACTCCCTTCGTCTCCACCCTTGGATTTGATAAGCCGCTGACATTGTGTCGGCGGCTTTTTTTAAAAGAAAGGGCTGTACCATGGCCAAGCTTGAGTCCCAACCACTGTCTGCCGAGGAACGCGCCGAGTTGGAAGAGCTCCGCGCCGAGAAAGCTCGTCGCGAGGCCCAAGAAGAGGCACGCCGCGAGCGTGAGGAGCTGGCCGCCCTGCGTGCCGAGCGTGCGAAGGCCGAGGAGGCCGCCGCGAAGCCCGCGCCCACCGCACCTAAACCTCAGCCTAAAAAGGTCGCTCGTTCCAAGTCCGTCGAGCCCAAGCCGAGCCGTGACGAGATGACCTTTGCCCAGCGCATGGTTACCTCCAAGGAGCCTACGGGCGAGAACGAGATCCCTGGCATGGCGCCGGCTCAAAAAATCATCATTGTCCTTGCCCTCATCGCGTTTGTCATCTTTATGGGCTACACGATCCTGACCAGCATGGGCCTGCTCTAGCCCATTCGCGCTGGGTACCATGCCCGAACACTCTGCCCTTTTCCAACCCTCAACCTCTGCACAACGCATCCGAAAGGTCGCCCCATGGCTTTGACCGACATCTCGCATCCCACCGACATTGCAATGCTCACCGATCTGTACGAGCTCACTATGGCCCAGGGCCTGTGGGAGAGTGGCAAGGCCAATGAGCAGGGTTGTTTTACCGCGTTTTACCGCGACCATCCTTTTGGCAGCGCCTATGCCGTCATGTGCGGCACCGCCGAACTGCCCGAGCTGGTCGAGAATCTGCGCTTTACGCCCGAGGACATCGACTACCTCGCCTCGCTCCAGGCCCCGGCCGGCGGCGCGATGTTCAAGCCTGGATTCCTCGACTACCTGCGCGATTTTCGTGCGCATGTAAACATCGACGCCGTGACCGAGGGCGAGCTCGTCTTTCCGCGCGAGCCCATGGTTCGCGTCACCGGCCCCGCGCTGGAGTGCCAGCTGCTTGAGACGGCGCTGCTCAACATCGTTGGGTTCCAGACGCTTGTCGCCACCAAGACGGCGCGCGTGGTGCTGGCGGCGGACGGCCGTCCCGTTGCCGAGTTTGGCCTGCGCCGCGCTCAGGGTCCCGATGGCGGCTTGGCCGTCGCGCGCGCGAGCTACGTTGCCGGCTGCTCCTCTACGTCCAATGTGCTCGCCGGCCGCCGCTACGGTATTCCCGTCTTTGGCACGCATGCGCACAGCTGGGTGATGAGCTTCGATTCCGAGCTCGAGGCCTTCCGCGCCTTTGCCAAGTCGAGCCCCAAGAACTGTACGCTGCTCATCGACACCTATGACGTGCGCGAGGGCTGTGAACATGCCATTACGGTTGCCAAGGAGATGGAAGCGGTGGGCGAGCGCCTGTCGGCCATTCGCATCGACTCCGGCGACCTCGCCAAGCTCTCCAAGTATGTGCGCGGCCGTTTTGATGCCGAGGGCCTGCCCTATGTGGGGATCTCGGTTTCTAACGATTTGGATGAGTACACGATTCAGTCGCTGCTCGACCAGGGCGCGCCCATCGACAGCTTTGGCGTGGGCACCAAACTCGCGACCTGCTACGATCAGCCTGCGCTGGGCGGCGTGTACAAGCTTTCGGCCCGTCGTGCGAGCGACGCGGAGCCGTGGACGCCGGTGGTGAAGCTTTCCGAGCAGCCCTACAAGCGCACGATCCCCGGCGTGCAGCGCGTACGACGCTATTACGACGGCTTTGGCGGCCCGGTTTGCGACATGATTTATGACGAGGACCATCTGGCAGGGGAGGGCGCCGCGCGCGGCAATACCCTTGTGGCCGTGAACGATGCCGCCCTGGTGACCGACGTGTCCGAACTTGAGTATCGCGAGCTGCTGGTGCCGATCGTGCGCGATGGCAGTGCGGTGGCTCCGCGTGAGAGCATCCAGGACGCGCGCGAGCGCTGTGCTTGGGCGCTCGACCATCTGGACGCAGCTTTCAAGCGCTTCCTGTATCCGCAGACCTATGTGGTGGGTATGGAGCAGGGCCTGGCTCAGGTGCGCGACGAGCTCGTGCGCAAGAACATGGCCGCGGCCTCTGCCTTTCCCTGGGCTCACTAATTCCTTGGGCGGTAGGGGCGAGTCACGCTTCCCTGGCCGCCGGCTCGGCCGTTCGCTGAACAGTTGATTGGTTTGACGTATGACGACTTCTTATAAAACGATGGTGGTAAAGATCGGTTCGTCCACGGTGGTGGGTGCCGATGGCAAGGTCAACCGCGCCTTTATCGGCGGACTTGCCGATCAGGCCGCAGCGCTGCGCAAGCTCGGCTGGCGTCTGGTTGTGGTGAGCTCGGGCGCTATCGCCTGTGGCTATCCCGTGTTGGGCTTCGACCGCAAGCCGGTCGGTGACCTGCCGAGCCTGCAGGCCTGCGCCTCGGCCGGTCAGTGCATCATCTCGTCGGCCTACGACGAGGAGTTCCATGCGCGCGACCTGCTCACCTCGCTCGTGCTGCTCACGCGTCACGACACGGCGCGCCGCACGTCCTACCTGCACGCGCGCGACGCCCTGCTTCGCCTTGTGGAGCTGGGTGTGGTGCCGGTCGTCAACGAGAACGATACCGTCACCGTCGATGAGATCAAGTTTGGCGACAACGACACGCTGGCGGCGCTTGTGAGCTGCCTGGTTTCTGCCGATCTGTGCGTGACGCTCTCGGACATCGATGGCCTCTACACCGCCAATCCGCATGAGGATCCGACGGCCGAGTTTATCCCGGTCGTGCATAAGATCGATGCCAAGATTATCGCCTCGGCGGGCGATTCTTCCACATCGGTGGGTACGGGCGGCATGATCACCAAGATTCGCGCGAGCCGCATTCTCATGACGGCGGGCATTCAAAGCGTGATTTGCTCGGGCGAGGAGCCCGATGCGCTCGTGCGTCTGGCCCGCGGCGAGAGCGTGGGTACGCTGTTCGATCCGCCGGCGGAGCGCCTGGACATTGCGCCGCGCAAGTTGTGGATTGCACTGGGCGACAAGGCGCACGGCTCGGTGACGGTCGATGACGGCGCCGCGAAGGCGCTGGTCAGCCGCGGATCGTCGCTGCTCGCGGTGGGTATTCGCGAGGTCGATGGCCAGTTTGCCGAGGGCGATGTGCTCGACGTGTGCGACCCGAGCGGCATGGTTGTCGCCCGCGGTATCGCTGAGGCCGATTCGGACGTGCTGGAGCTTGCCGCCGGCCGCCGCCAGGACCAGATTGCCGGCAACCGTCTACTGGCAGACCTAGCCGAGAAGCCCGCAATCCATAGGGACAACTTGATAGTGTTTGCATAAAGAGAGGCAGCGCTGCGGCTCGTTTTGCCAGCAGTGCTGCCTCTCCTTTTCCGGCACTTGGGGACGTTTCTATTGTGCCGGCAGGTGGGGACACTCCTTTGCTAGAAGATTCGGCGCAGGTCTCCGCGGTTGAGGGACTCGTCGAAGAGGTGCTTGAATACCACACTGCCGTGCAGGCCGTCGTGCTCGAACTCGTTGGTTACCCAGGCGTGCGAGTTGCCCACGCGGCTGAGCGTGTCGAGCTGCAGACTCGAATCGACGTACATGTCATCGAAGTACACCGCGGCCTGGAGCGGCACCTCGTTGCAGGCCAGGCGCTGCGGGTCATAGATCTTGTCCCAGCTGGTGTCTTCCATCAGCAGGTCCATGGCGGGCTTGAAGGGCTTGAGCTCGGGCATCTGCTCGAACATCCACGGGAACATGGCCTCGCCGGTAAACATGAGCGGGCGCGCGAGGGTGTCGAACTCGGCGTGGTGTGCCTTCTCTTCAGCTGCGGCCCAGCCAATGGGCATAGTGTCACCGTCGGCGTATATGAACTCCTGCAGCGTCCAGTACAGCGGATTCGTGCGCGTGTTGGTGCGCTCGAAGGCGCGCATCAAAAAGCTGTCGGATACCGAGGAGCCGCAGCTCAGCGTACCGTCGCCTGTAACAAACGCGTGATCGATAATCCAATGCATGCGCTCAAAGCTCGGCTTCATGCCAAAGTCGCTGCCCATGAGCTGTAGGCGCTCGACCGTCATTGGCGAGCCGTCGGGCAGTACGGGCTTCTGAGCCTCGAGCGCATCGGCCAGGGCTGCCACGCGCTCGACATCGGCGGGGTAACGGTCGTAATACTGCTGCGTCTTGGCGGCCATGCGCGGGAAGGTGTGCGCGTAGACCTCGCTGGCGCTCGCCGGCACGTGCGGAATGCCGCCGCAGGTAAAGCTTGCCGCCACGCCCTCGGGGAAGAGCGACAGATAGCTCAACGTCAAAAAGCCGCCGTAGCTCTGCCCGAGTGTGACCCAGGGCTTGCCGCCAAAGCCCACCAGGCGCAGGTACTCAAAATCGCGCACGATGGAGCTGGCGAGGTGACGCTTGAGGAAGTCCGCCTGCGAGCGGGCCGCATCGGAGCCTGCCGCCTCGGCGCGCTCGCCCAGTGCGGCAATCGTGCGCCCGTCTACACAGCTGCTGCGCCCGGTACCGCGCTGGTCGGGCAGCACGACGCGGAAATGCTTGACGGCCTCTTCGATCCAGCCATCGCTTGTGGGCGACAGCGGACGCGGGCTCTCGCCACCGGGGCCACCCTGCAAAAAGAGAAGGAGCGGCAGGTCGTCGTTGATGCGGTCGGGTGCGCAAACCACACGGTAGAAGAGCTTGATGCTCTCGGGCGCGCCGGCGATGGGTGTCGGTATAGCGCCGCGGCGCATGGTGCTGCCGACGGCCAGGAGCATCGGCTCCAGGCCGCGCCAGTCGAGGGGGACGTCGATGCTGTGGTCCTCGACATACAGGCCGGGGACGTGGTACGAAGTGATGAGGGCCATGTGAGTCTTCCGTTCGTTGCGGTGTTTCGGGTTGACCAATTCTACCGCCGCGGGCGAGGCCATGCGCAAATCGGCTACCATGGTTGCAAACTTCTAGGAGAAAGGGCCGCCCATGTCGGTCGATATGGCCACGTATGTCCACGATCTTGCCGTTGCCGCTAAGGCAGCGTCGGCCTCGCTTGCCACGGCGAGCGACGAGCAGCGCCAGGAGGCCGTGCGCGCCATGGCCGCAGCACTGCGCAACGGTGTCGACTCCATCGTCGCCGCCAACGAGCTCGATATGTCCGCCGCGCGCGATGCGGGGACCTCGGCGGGGCTCCTCGACCGTCTGCTGCTGACGCCCGAGCGCGTCGAGGGTATGGCCGCCGGCCTGGAGAAGCTCGCCGAGCTGCCCGATCCTGTCGGCCGCGTGCTCGACCACCGCGTGCTCGCAAGCGGCGTGGACCTCACCCGCGTGAGCGTGCCGTTGGGCCTGGTCGCCATGGTGTACGAGGCGCGCCCCAACGTGACGGCCGACGCCGCGGGCATCTGCATCCGCACCGGCAACGCCTGCATTCTGCGCGGCGGCTCGCTGGCCTATCACTCGTGTGCCATGATTTCTGAGCTGCTGGCCGATGCGCTCGAGGCCAAGGGCTTCCCGCGCGAGGCCGTGTCGATGATCGAGTCTACCGACCGCGAGGCCACCGGCGAGCTCATGAAGCTCCGCGGCGTCGTCGATGTGCTCATTCCGCGTGGCGGTGCGGGCCTGATCCAGCGCTGCGTGCGCGAGTCGCTCGTTCCGGTGATCGAGACGGGCACGGGTAACTGCCACATCTACGTGCATGAATCCGCCGACTTCGATAAAGCGCTCAATATTATCGTTAATGCCAAGACCCAGCGTGTAGGCGTGTGCAATGCCGCCGAGTCGCTGCTGGTCGACCATGCTGTGGCCAATGTGTTTTTGCCTGCGGTCGTTGCCGTGCTGCACGACCACGGCGTGCTCATTCACGGCGACGAGGCCACGTGCGCCGCGTGCGCCGATGCCGGCTTTGTGGAGGGCGATGACTACGTCGCCGCGACTGAGGAGGACTGGGGTCGCGAGTACCTGGCGCTCGAGATGAGCGTGAAGGTCGTGGCAAACGAGGACGAGGCCATCGCACACATCAATCGCTACGGCACGATGCACTCCGAGGCCATCGTTGCCGAGGATACGGATGCTTGCGAGCGCTTCCTGGACGCGGTCGATGCCTCGGCCGTGTACGCCAACGCCAGCACGCGCTTTACCGACGGCGGCGAGTTTGGCTTGGGCGCCGAGATCGGCATCTCGACCCAAAAGCTCCACGCCCGTGGCCCCTTTGCCGCCGAGGCCCTCACCACCTACAAATACAAGCTCCGAGGCACCGGCCAGGTCCGCCCCTAACGCCCGCGCAAACAAAAACCACCACAAAGGTGCCTGTCCCCTTTGTGGCGGTTTTAGGTGGCGTGGGCGGTTAGGCCTGGAAGGTATCGCGGTCGGGGGCGAAGGACTGCATGGCCGCTATGGTGCGGTCAAAGAGCTCGGGGAGCTCCCAGCCCAACATCTCGGCGCCCTGCGAAATCACGTCGCGCGAGCAGCCGGCGGCAAAGCGCTTGTCCTTGAACTTTTTCTTGAGCGACTTGGTCGTAAAGTCCATGACGCTCTTACTCGGACGCATGATGACGGCAGCACCGATCAGGCCGGTGAGCTCGTCGCAGGCAAACAGGATCTTTTCCATCTGCAGCTCGGGCTTGGGCAGCGAGGTGTTGAAGTCCGACGTGTGCGTCTGAATGGCGCGAATGAGATCGGGAGAGGCGCCCTCGCCTTCAAGGATCTCGGCCGCATAGATGGTGTGGTTCATGGGGTCGTCCTCATGCTCCTCCCAATCTAGGTCGTGCAGCAGACCGACGATGCCCCAAAACTCCTCGTTCTCGGGGTCGAACTCGCGCGCAAAGTAGCGCATGGTGCCCTCGACCGTCTCGCCGTGGGTGATGTGGAACGGGTCCTTGTTGTGCTCGTTGAGCAGTTCGAACGCGCGATCGCGGGTGATTCCGGCGGTAAGCAGCTCTGCCATGACAGACTCCTTGTGTTCGTAGGTGTCGATAAGAATGAATACTACTAGAACGACTAGAACGAAAAAACCACCACAAAGGTGCCTGTGAACTGCGCCCCGAAACTTGGACTGAATAAATA
>CABJBO010000047.1 GCA_902363875.1 Coriobacteriaceae bacterium
CAGCCATAAAAAAGCCTCCCATTTCTTGTGTCCAAGAAATGGGAGGCAGTTCATTGGCGCCTGGGGACACTCTTTGTCGAATGTGGGCGTCGCCCTTGCTATGCCACAGTCACGGCGACCTGGGCGTAGCGGCTGCAGGGGCGCTCGGCGCGCGTCTGCACGGTAAGCGTGAGTACGAAGCGGTCACCGGGCTGCGCGTCGGCGGGCACGATGAAAGCGGTGTCCACCGTGCATCCTTGCCACATCGACAGATCCTGGACGCCTGCATAGCTCGATGGGTCTACGGCCACATCCCAATGTGCATCGAAGCCCTTGTCGTCGGGATCGACGATGGTTGCCGCAAGGGCGACGCGCTCGCCGGCTGCGGCGCTGCGGTCGGCCGTGACCTCGACAACATGTGCCGGATGCGAGCAGATGGCCGGATCATGGGCGCACCATTGCGCGCGGGCGGCAAAGTTTTCCTGATAGGCACGCAGATAGGGATTGAGATTGTCGTCTGCGGGCGTGCCGATGGAGGCAAAACCGGCGGGCGCGCTCGCATCGGGGTGTCCATCAAGAAACATGCGGCCCAGCAGCGTATCGAAGTCGCGGTCGTCGATGCCGCGCAGGCCAAACGGCAGCAGTGGAATATAGGTCATGCTGTCGCCTTCGGCCATAAAGTCGCCGCGCTCAAACTGCACCGCGGGCATGCCTTCCAGGCCCCAATCCAGGCGGGCATGCTTGCCAAACTGAAAGCGCTCGGGTTCGTTTTCGTAGACCTTACCATCGCCATAGAGCATATAGCGTGCCATGAGGGGGCCGTTGCCCTGCGTGAGATTCTGCTCGGGCCAGGGAGCCTTAAACAGCGGCAGCGTATCGGGCTGAGCTGTTTTGGCGTCGAAATAGTTGCCATACATATAGGGCGTACGCCAAAAGATGAGCTCGGGAAAGAGCTCGCGCCCATGGTCGAGCCACGAGTTGTCCTGTCCCACGCCATCGGCAACGCCCATCACGCGCACCTTCTGATAGACCTGCTGCTGCACGGCGGGCCACTCGGGCGTGGCGCGATAGCGCTCGGCAATACTCATGAGGGCGCGAACGATCGTATTCATACCACCCCAGCTGAGCAACCATAACGTACGCGGATCATCATCCAGAATCGCCTGCGCAATTACGCGAGACCCCTCAGTTTCCTCAGTCACATCACCCTCAAAGGCAACATTTCCCACAAACGTACGCTCGATCATCTGGGCAGGCGTGGGAAACGGCGGTTCACCGGCGGCGTCCGCATTTGCCTGCAACTGCGGCCAAGCCTGGGCATATTCATTACTCCAGAGACTCTCAATCCAATGCTCGGGAAACGGCCGATACTCACGAAGCTCGCCAGCCAGCGGATCGGGCTCATGAGGCACAACAGCCCACTCATAAGAGCGCCGCCCTTTGGTCCGCCAATGCGAATTCACCTCGCCGAGCGTATGAACCCCATCCCCAAGAAAGTGATACTGCGAAGCCGTATACACCACAGCCTGAACATCAAGCAAGTTGAGATACAGAGCCAAATGAACAAGCGAGTTCATATCATCGACTTCCATATCAGTGGTAACAATCACCCGAGTCAACTTCTGGGACATAGGAACAGCTCCAATCAAAATCAATTCAGCCAGTTACACGCAAGGCAAGACGGGACCCACGCTCACATCGCCACCGACCCGGCGGTCCGCCGGAAGCGCCCGGCCAGGGCCAATGACAATGGAAACGCAGCGGGGACCGGGGTTTAGCTTTGCAAACATTCCGCAGGGGGCATGGGGCGGCGCAGCGCGAAGCGCAAGGCGCCGGCCCATGCATGCCCGAGGACGTTTGCAAAGCTAAACCCCGGCCCCCGCGCTGGGACAGATTACCGTTCGACCCTGGCCGACCACTCCCAGCAGCCCACCGGCTCACCGTCGATGAGTACGTTGCCCCCGTCGAAGTCTTGATAACACAGGTCGTTGAACTGGTGGATCCACACGCCGTGGTTGAACGTCTTCTTGGCCGAGCCGTCGGCCTCGCGATACACGCCGGTCAGGTCCTCGACATGGCTAAAGTAGGTGAGATGCACGTTGGCGCCGGCACCGCGCAGGCGCGCGAACAGCGGCAGCACGGTCTGTTGCGGTGACACAAGCTCGTCGCCCTTGGAGTGCGTAAACCACAGCGGCGTCTTGGCGAGCGCGGCCACGTCCTCGTCCGTGGCGTTGTACCACGGGGCGCAGCAGGGAAGGCCCGCGGCGAAGAAATCGGGGTAGTCGGCGCACAGGCGCAGGGTCATAAAGCCGCCGTTGGAAAGACCGGCGACCACGATGCGGTCGGTGTCGATGCGGTCGGCATGCTCGGCGACAAACTCGTCGATAAGCGCCTTGAGCACGGAGGAGTAGATGCTCTGGTTGGAGCGACCGAGTTGTTCGACGCCGTTGTCCATCCAAAACGTGGGCGACTGCGGCACGAGCACCCAGGCAAAGCCGCCAAAGTAGCGCTGGATCTGCGCCTGGCTAATGGCCGTCACGCGGTTGCCGATATAGGCGCGCGTAGCGCCTTCGCCTTGCGTGGCGCCCTTGCCCTCGCCGGCGCCGTGCAGATACACCACGAGCGGTGCCCTTTGGGGCACGACCGTCGCCTCGGGCGCAAAGGGGTTGAAGCATGCCGAGTCCTCGGCCTTAAAGCTGGGCTCAAAGAAGCCGTATTCGAGCGCGATACCGTCGACGGCGGTCTTTTGCGTGTCGTTGCTCCAGCCTTTGAGCGCAGGGCAGATATCGCCACGGCAGGTGTCGAAGACCAGGCCGCAGGTGGGATCGTCGCCGTCGTTGCCGGGAAGAGCCGCGAGCTGCGTGATGTGCAACTGGTCATCGAGCATGCGCGAGCCCATGACGCCGCCTTCGATCTTTTTGGTCAGGCGCTGCTCGGCGACCTCGAGCGCCACATGGGTGCCCACGGCGAGCTTACGTCCGTTCTCGTCGCACGGATATGCGGCGAGAATGTCGATGTAACCCACGGAGGGCGCGGCATGGTCGGCGCCGCGTTCCTTGCGCATCAGAACATCGCCCGAGCGCTCGTGACGCTCTACATATATATGGAAGGTGTTCGCGTCGATGTCGTTGGCGCGCACGGTGCAGGGCAGGTCGAGTACGACCTTGCTGATCCAGGGGCCAAAGTCGCCCAAGGTGGTGACGGTTGCGTAGGTACACAATTTGAGTTCCATGAGCTGCCTCCCTTGCGCCGCGAATGCCTGGCATCTGCGGCAATACAAACTAAACATGTTTAGTGTAATCTAGAATTGAAGAATAACCAGATGAACTCGGTAAACGGCAAAATTGAACACGTCGTGAACTACTAAACGTATGTTTACTAGCTTCTAGCAGGGATTCTGTTGATGAGTTAACAGATCAGTGAGGTGTTCATCAAAATAAAATCCCACGTAAATGGCTATATATCAATAGAGGGTCAAAGAGACCATCTCCCGCCATTCAAATACGTTCACCCCCGATTTCCTACCGTTCACCGGACTGTAGACGGCAAAATTGCCATAAATTCGGCGCTCCGTGTAAACTAAAGCCCGTAAACGTTCAGTAAACACCTTGTTTACAAAAGCGTATCCAAGGGTCCGGCAACCGTAAGGGGTTATAGTCGCCGGGCCAAAGGCGTGCCTAAGCCCAAGGGGGCTGGCACACGAAGATATGGGGAGGGGTCCCATGGCAGTAGATAACAAGCAGATTGCCACCGATGTCCTCGAGCTCGTGGGCGGTGCGGAGAATGTTTCCGTTGCCACCAACTGCATGACGCGCCTGCGTCTGACGCTCAAGGATAACAGCAAGGCCGACGTGGAGAAGATCAAGAAGGTCAAGGGTGTTCTGGGTTGCCAGTTTGCCGGCAGCCAGCTCCAGGTCATCATCGGCCAGAACGTGCCCAAGGTGCTCGCCGAGTTCGTCGCCATCTCCGGTGTCAAGCAGGGTGAGGCCGTCAACGAGAACCTCGATGCTCCCAAGGAGAAGTTCGAGCTCAAGAACCTGCCCAATATCATCCTCGACTATCTGTCGGGCTCCATGACCCAGCTCATCCCGCTGCTCATGGCCGGCGGTCTGTTCCGTACCATCGCGGCCGTCCTCGGCCCCACCATGCTCGGTGTGCTCTCGGCCGACGACCCGACCTATACGTTCCTCTACACCACGCTGTACGAGGCCACGTTCACCTTTATCCCCATCTACCTGGGTTATGCCGCGGCTAAGAAGCTCGGCGCCAGCCCGGTGCTCGGCATGCTGCTCGGTGGCGCCCTCATGGCTCCTTCCGTGGTGAGCGTCGCCACCCAGGAGGGCGGCGGAATCATCTCCGTCTACGGCATCCAGATCGCCGCTGCCAACTATCAGCAGTCCGTCCTGCCGATCATCCTTTCGGTGCCCGTCCTCTACTTCATCGAGAAGTTCTTTAAGAAGGTCATGCCCGACGTGCTCTCCACGGTCTTCACGCCGTTCTGCACCATGATCGTCACCATCCCCATCGCCTTCATCGTCCTCGCTCCGATCGGCAACGAGATCGGTACGCTGATCGCCAACGCCCTCTTCGGCCTTGCTGACCTTGGCGGCATCGGCATCCTGATCGTCATGGCCATCCTCGGCGCCTTCTGGCAGCTCTTCGTGGTCTGCGGCATGCACATGCCCGTCATCCTGCTCGCCCAGGTTCAGATCATCGCTGCCGGTTACGATCCCTTCGTCTTCGTTTCCACCAACTGCGCTATGGCCGCTGTCTGGGGCTGCGCCTTCGGTGCCTTCCTCAAGATGAAGAACCCCGACGAGAAGTCTCTCGCCATCGGTTACGTCATCTCCGCCATCGCCGGCGGCGTCACCGAGCCCGCGCTCTTCGGCATCCTCATGCGCTTCCGTCGCACCATGTTTGGCATGTTCATCGGCGGTGCTATCGGCGCTGTGTTCTCCGGCCTCATGGGTGTTACCTACTACCTCGCAGGCGGTGCCTCCAACTTCCTGGTCTTCACCAACTACCTGCAGGGTGGCCAGATGAACACCGTCTGGGCTATTGTTGGTATGGCAATCTCCTTTGTCATCGCCGCTGCCGTCGTCTTTGCCTGCGGCTTCTCCAAGGAGGAACTCGCCGAGATGGAGGCCTAAGGCCAAACCGTTCGGTCACATATGACCTCACCTACACGACAGGGCCCCGTCAGGCGTAAGCCCGGCGGGGCCCTTCTTGCAAGGTAGACTGATGGGGCGGACGGTATTCGCCCGCGATGGTTTGCCAAGCGGCGGGGGCTTTCGCGCGGGGTTACCGCGAAAGCCCTCGGCGGTTCGCAAATCCTTTATCAAACGAAAGGACATGCAGATGAGTTTGGGAAAGCTGACCGTCAACGGTCGCCAGGATGGCTTTTTGTGCGAGGGCAAACCGTTCTTCTGGTTTGCCGATACGTGCTGGAGCGCATTTACGAGCATTGCCGAGGATGACTGGAACTACTACCTGACCCGCCGTGCCGAGCAGGGCATGAATGTGCTGCAGATCAACACGCTGCCGCAGTGGGACCGCTGCTGCCCCGACCTGGGCATTTGGCCCTATGCCAGCGAGGACGGCGTGCACTTTGATTGGTCCCGTCCCAACCAGGCATATTGGGACCGCGCCGCCGCCATGTGCCGTGCTGCCGTCGAGCACGGCATCCGTCCGGCGCTCGTGCTTATGTGGTGCAACTACGTGCCCGGTACCTGGGGTGCCAAGATCGCCGAGCGTTGCGGCGCCGAGGTTATGCCGCGTGAGGAGGTTCGCGTCCACGTTGCCCGCGTCGTCGAGAACCTGGGCGAGTTCAACCCCGTCTACGTGGTGACGGGCGATACCGACTTTGCCGGCGACGAGGCGATCGCCTATTACGAGGACGCGCTCGACGAGGTCGTCAAGCGCGCGCCCGAGGCGCTGCGCACCATGCATATCAACCGCGCCAATCGCACCATTCCGGCGCAGTATCTGGACCGTCTGGACTTTTATATGTTCCAGCCCGGCCACAACTACGAGGGCCAGCCCGAGGCATGGCGTCTGCCGCAGGACTTTATCGCCAACTACCCTAAAAAGCCGATGGTCAACTCTGAGCCTTGTTACGAGCAGATGGGTGCGTCGCGCAATGTGTACTGGCGCTTCACCGCGCAGGATTGCCGCGCGAGCGTATGGTCGTCGATTCTTGCCGGCGCCAGCGCGGGTGTGACCTATGGCGCGCACGGTGTTTGGAACTGGCAGACTAGCAAGAGCCAGGGCTCGGTGTTGGGCGAGGGCTTCGATATGCCGTTCCGCTGGCAGGAGTGTCTGCAGTTTGCGGGCGTTTGGGACTTTGGCGCGATCGAGCATGTGCTTGCCGGCCTGGGTGCTACGGCTGGCGACGACGCACTTGCCGTGGTTCCGGCGCAGGAGCTCCTCGATGACGCGCGCGAGGCCATTCGTGTGGCGCGCGTTGGCGATCGCGTCGTCACGTACCTGCCGCGCACCACGGCGCTCAAGTTTAAGCTCGACGGCGCGCGTGGCTGGACGGCGACGGTCCTCGACATGGAAGACAAGCGCGTCGCCAAGCTGCCCGTTCGCGACAACGGTGACGGCACCGTGCGCGTGGCTCAGCATCCCTTTGAGCACGACGCCCTGGTGATCCTGACCCCTGGGCGCTAACGGCTCTTCTCCAACATTTACAACCCAGTCCCTTTCATAAGGCTGCGACGGAATGGTTCCTGCATGACGGCTTTAAGCTGTCAAGGGGAGCCATTCCGCCGCACTCATTGGGGACGTGCTTAAATGAGTGGTTTAACTTGAGACGGGACTTTTTGACCGCCTGATGGGTCGCGCGCCACAATTCGGGCGCTACAGTAGCTCGCCGTGGCGGGCAATGTAGCGGCGCTTTGCCAGCTGGGTGAGCGCGATGTAGGCGGCGACGATGCCGATGAGCAGCGCGAAAAAGCTCGTGGGCAGCGTCGTAAGGCCGAGCGCATCGGCGATGGGGCTTGCCGGCAGCCAGGTGACGAGCGCCAGGCCCAGCACGGTGAGAACGCACAGCGCGGGCGCGGCGTGGTCGCGCGGGCTCGGCAGGCGCGGGGAGCGCGGCATGTGGATCACGAGCGTCTGCGACCACATGGACTCGACAAACCAGCCGCTCTGGAAGAGCGTCGCAAAGGCCGCCATGCCTGCGGCGTTGCCCGTCCCGGCGAGCTCGGACCAGCTTGCGCCTACGGTGGCAGGGCACACCACAAAGAAGAGCGCGGCGAAGGTTACGATGTCAAACAGCGAGCTCACGGGACCCAACTCGAGCATAAAGCCCTTAATGGACGCGGCGTCCCAGGCGCGCGGACGGGCGGTCCAGGCGTCATCGACGGTGTCCCACGGCAGCGCGATACACACGATCTCGTAGACCAGCGACAGCAACACCAGCTGCAGGGCGCTCATGGGCAAAAACGGCAGGAACAGGCTCGCGACGGTCACGGACAGTACGTTGCCAAAGTTGGAGCTCACCGTGGTCTTGAGGTACTTGAGCAGGTTGCCGTAGGTGCGGCGGCCTTCGATGATGCCGCGCTCGAGCACGCCCAGGTCCTTCTGAAGCAAGATGATATCGGCGGATTCCTTGGCGATGTCGACGGCCGAATCGACCGAGATGCCGCAGTCGCTCGCGCGCATGGCGGCGGCGTCGTTGATGCCGTCGCCCATAAAGCCCACGGTGTGACCGAGCAGCTCGCGCATGACGCGCACCAGACGCGCCTTCTGCAGCGGCGAGAGCTTGGCGAAGAGGTGGGTGTGCTCGGCGCGCTCGGCAAGCTCGGCGTCATCGAGCGCATCGATCTCGGAGCCCAGCAAGACATCGCTCGCGTCGATACCGATCTGCTCGCAGACGGTGGCGGCGACGCGATCGTTGTCGCCGGTCAGGACCTTGACCGCCACGCCCTTGGCCTCGAGGGTGGCGACGGCGCCCGCGGCACTCGCCTTGGGCGGATCGAGGAAGGCCAAAAAGCCCATCAGCACCATGTCGCACTCGTCGGCGATGCCAAATTCGCCCACGCAGCGCGGATCGGTCTTCTGCGCCACGGCAATCACGCGCAGGCCCTCGGCGTTGAGCCCGGCGACCTGCTTGCGAATCTGGGCGAGCTTCTCGTCGGTGAGCGGCTGAGCGATGCCATCGACCTCGACAAAGGAGCAGATCTCGAGCATTTCCTCGGCAGCGCCCTTGGTAACCATCTGGGTTTTGCCTTGGGCGTCGCCGGCAACTACGCTCAGGCGACGGCGCGAGAAATCGAAGGGAACCTCGTCGACCTTGGTATAGCGGTCGCGCAGACTCTGGCCCAGCATGGAATCGGGCGCGACGGTCGAGGGCGTCACATCGGCACGGTCGATAACGGCCAGGTCGATAAGGTTTTTGAGGCCGGTCTGGAAGAAGCTGTTCAAAAACGCATGGCGCAGCACGCGCGCGTCCTCGTTGCCGTCGGTGTTGAGGTAGCGCTCGAGCACGATGCGGTCTTCGGTGAGGGTGCCGGTCTTGTCGCAGCACAGGACGTCCATCGCGCCGAGGTTTTGGATCGCCGGTAGCTCCTTGACGATAACCTGGCGACGGGCGAGGTCCTTGGCGCCCTGCGACAGGCTCGAGGTCACGATGACGGGGAGCATCTGCGGCGTGATGCCCACGGCCACGCTCGTGGCGAACAGCAGCGCGTCGATGACGTTGCCCTTGGTGGCGACGTTGATGGCAAAGACCGCCGGCGCCATAACGAGCATCAGGCGCACGAGCAACATGGAGACGCTCGAGACGCCGCGGTCAAACGCGCTCTTCTCGCCGCGCCCGTTGAGCATCTTGGCGATGCCGCCCAGGTAAGTGTCCGAGCCGGTGGCTACGACAAGTGCCATAGCGGTGCCGTTTTGCACGGAGGTGCCGGTAAAGACGATGTTCTTGCAGGCAGAGAGCGGCAGCGCGGAGCTGTCGGCACCCTCGGCGACGGTGATGGCAGCGGTCTTTTCGACGGCCTCGCTCTCGCCGGTGAGTGCGGACTCGATCACAAACAGGTCGCGCGCGGTGATGATGCGGGCATCGGCCGGCACCATATCGCCGGCAGAGAGACGGATTACATCGCCGGGGACGAGCTCGTCAAAGGGGATCTCGATACGCTCGCCGTCGCGCAGGGCACAGCAGGTGTTGGAGGCCAGGTCCTTGAGGGCCTCGGCCGCATTGCCGCTGCGGGCTTCCTGGATAAACTTCATGCCGCCCGATACCAGCAGCATGATGCCGATGACGATGACCGTGGAGGGGTCGCGCTGGGGCTCGGGCACGGCGAGCACGTCGATGTAGAGCGAGACCAGTGCGAGCGCGGCGAGGATGCCGGCGAAGGGGTCGATGAACGCGTCGGCGATGCGGCGGGCGAGTGTCTTGGTCGGCGCCTCGATGGTGTTGGGGCCGACGGCGTCTAGGCGCTCGGCGGCGTGCTCGGTACCGAGTCCGCCAGCCCTGGCGTCAAGCAGCACGAGGGCGTCCTCGGCGCTATGGGTGGCGGCGAATATGGTGTTCTTGGACAGGCCGGTGTGAGCGGCAGGGCGCGCCGTGCGGCGGCGCTTGGAGATAGCTTCGAGTACCGTAGCGGTTTTGAGCATCAGCATAGGGTCCTCCTTGTTGAAGGGAGTTAGCGTACGTGTCGTATTTGCTTCAAAAAACCTAGATGTCGCTCACGTCATGCTCTCGAACCGCCACAAAGGGGACAGGCACCTTTGTGGTGGTTTTGACGATCGGTTCGTGGCGCTTATGCGCGTGCGGAATCCTCGCGGCGTGCCGAGGGCGACATGCAGGTTTTTCGACTATGACTGCCTTCCATGGCACACCTCCTTAAGGCCGGGCGCGGCGCGCTTTGGGTATCTCGTACCCGTTTTAATCCGCCCGTATTTTTGATGAGGGGGTTTGCCGTGTCAACCCCTTTGTTTGGAAAACCATTGCCCCTGACAAAGCCTTTACAGAATGCTGAGGCCCCAAAGCGCGCCCGCACCGACGCCCTGCCTGCGCTAAACTGGAAGGCACGTACGCGATTACGAGAGGAGCCCGCATGGAGGCTTACAAGCAAGAGTTCATCAAGTTTATGGTTGAGTCCGACGTCCTTAAGTTCGGCAGCTTTACGCTCAAGAGCGGCCGTCAGTCCCCGTTCTTTATGAACGCCGGCGCTTACGTGACGGGCTATCAGCTCAAGAAGCTGGGCGAGTATTACGCCCAGGCCATCCACGATAGCTTTGGCGACGACTTTGATGTCCTGTTTGGGCCGGCCTACAAGGGCATTCCCCTGGCCGTCGTGACCGCCATCGCCTACCACGAGCTGTACGGCAAGGAGGTCAAGTACTGCTGCGACCGCAAGGAGGCCAAGGACCACGGCGCCGACAAGGGCAACCTGCTGGGCTATGAGCCCCAGGACGGCGACCGTGTGATCATGGTCGAGGACGTCACCACCAGCGGCAAGTCCATCGACGAGACCTATCCCAAGGTCAAGGCTGCTGCCGATGTCGAGATCAAGGGCCTGATCGTGTCCCTCAACCGCATGGAGGTCGGCAAGGGCGGCGTGACCACCGCGCAGAAGGAGATCGAGGCCAAGTACGGTTTCCCCGTCGCGAGCATCGTCTCCATGGCCGAGGTCGTCGAGACCCTTTACAACCACGAGATCGACGGCAAGGTTGTCATCGACGACGAGCTCAAGACCGCCATCGACGCCTACTACGAGCAGTACGGCGTCAAGTAGGTTCCGCCGTTCTACCGAACGGCGGACCGGCCGACGCTGCGCGCCGCCCAGGACGACAATTTGTCATTCAAAAGGCAAGGCATGACCAAAAGGTCTATGCCTTGCCTTTTTCATGCCAACTTGTTCGTCCTGGACGTCGCTCGCTGTCGTTGCCAAAACATCGGGGCTCTCGCTGCCGTTGCCCAGTCATTGGGGACAGACATAAATGAGTAGTCATTGGGGACGTTCTTAAATGACTACTCAGGATGAGTGTCCAAAAAACCGCGCTCGTTCGATTGGCGCATGTCTACGCAGCGTAGGTTGTCGAGCCTGGCCTTCAAATGGATACTGACTGTCGAACCGGTTCACTCCATTTCTTCAATTTGATTGGACAGCCCATGAACCAGACACGGCAAACCAATGCCTCCCATACTTTTTGGCTCTGTTAGACCACATTTGACACGATCGGCTGTTCGTCGAACCGGGAA
>CABJBO010000048.1 GCA_902363875.1 Coriobacteriaceae bacterium
ACCTACGTTCCTCAAAGAATTGTTAGATTAAAAGTAACAGACCGGATGAAGATGCGTGCGACGGGGGCGAGGCGAATGGCTGAGCGGTATCGATATGCGGGTTTAACGGTATTATATTGACCACATAGATTTTTAACTTGCATTTCTACCCGCCCTTTTCGTAGACTCGCCGATACGTGCTTAGCGCACCCTCGGCGCGTCCGGCAGGCTTTGCGAAATGGGATCCAGGAGACTTCGGCGCAGCATCATCTTGCGGAATGCTTCTAATGAGCCTCCCATCCTTCAAAAACAGAATCTCATCGCACAGCCTATCGACCGAATCCAAGATGTGGGATGACATGATGATGCACGTACCAGAATCGGCCAGCTTCCTGAGAATCTCGGAATGCAAGTCCACCCTGCTGGGGTCGAGCGCGTTCATGGGCTCATCTAATAGAAGGTACCGCGCGCCCGTCGCATACGCAATCGCCAGGGTAAGCTGCTGCTTCATGCCCTGGCTCAGAGTGCGGATCCTCATCTTCGCGAACTCGCCTATCTGCGTTTGTTCCACTATCTCTTCGATATCGCGAGCATGCGGCCACATATCGCAAACCATCTTGAGGTGATCTTCCGCACGCAATCCGGGATACAGCAGCGTCCCCTCACCAGGTGCATAGAAGATCATAGAACGGACCTCTCTCGCACCCGTACCCTGCACCTCATCCAGAACGATGCTCCCGTCCACGCGAGGACCCGGCAAACCTGCCATCGCACGCAGCAACGTCGTCTTTCCATGCCCGTTCGGAGCGACGAGACCGTAGACCGTACCCGGGGCAAACTCAGCGTTCACCGAATCTACGAGCACCTTCTTTCCATAAGAGATCGTCAGCGTTTGAAGGTCAATCATCGAGATCATCCCCTTTCGATCTTTGGAACACTCAGGCGCACCATCAACGGAGATACGGCGCCCAAGACCACCAGCAGAGCGCCCGATGCGCCGACGACCTCTCCAAAAGGCATCGCGTTCGTCCCTCGCCCAAGGAACCCAATCGTCCCCACCTGGGAAGCGGGATCAAACGAGGCGAATGGAGCCAGCAGCGCGACGCCCATGCCCACGCTTTCAACATGAGCGCTCAACGAACCCAACACCAAGAGAACCGCGCAAACCATTCCGGTGACAACGGGGTTGCGGCTAATCGCTGCTGTCAACGCAGCGACGACGGAAATCACGCCGTATGCCATGACCAGCAACGGAATACTGCACAACACCGCCTCCCCCACCATGGACGTTGTCGAAGCTCCCGCCCGAATGAGAGCGACGGGATACTCCGATCCACCCGCACCGTTCTTAATCACGGACACAACGACAGCGGGAACCATCGACACCAAAAGCAGCACCAAGCCAAGCAGGAGAGCCAGCGCAACAGCCGTCAGAAAACGCACATGCGCTGTTGCGGGGATCTGGAGAACCAGAAGGGAACGACACTGCAGGTGGGTGCACGCGAGCGATGTGACAACCACGGGCAACAGCAAAAATAAGGAGGGAAGCGCTGCCTGGAGATACGAAAGGAGGATTAATGGGGGCATCTTCGTACTTAACTCGTAAACCTTGGGGTCCGGCAAGCTCGCGATCGACTCAAGCAGAAGGGCGCGCGCCTCCGCACGAGAAGGAGTCTCCGGCTCGATTCCGATCGATTGCAGGAGAGTCGCATCTGCCGCGCCCAGCTCACCTCGAGCGCGCTCGTACGTCGCAAGGCTTCGAAACCCCTCCGCAGGCATAGGCGCGTACACGAAACCCGAAAGAGCATCCCGCATGTCTTCCAGGGCCGCTTTGCCCTCGACGTCCATATTCGCAGCGTTCTGCTCTAGATACCGATCTATTGAACGGAGCTCCCCATCCCTATACCGAACAGCGGAAACGTTATCAGCGTCAGGAAACATCTCGACCAGAGCCGGGGCCAGCATCGTCGTCGACATTGCAATCGCGCATACGGCGAGGGTAGGAGAACGCAGGAGCAGTTTCCCCATCGTTCTTACGTATGCAACGGCGGAGGCACAAGCGCTCGAACGAGTTGCCGTTCTCGATGCAGTGAAGGAACCTCTCTCAAGACAAATCGGGGATATCGGGCACGCGCAGCCGCTCTTTCCAGCAACGCAAAGCAGGCTAATTGCCAGCACCTCGATCCCGATTGCGCATACGAGGGCAATCGCGCCACGCTCGAAGCAAAGTCCAGGCAGATTCACTATCTGCGTTGTCGGGTACGGGCTATAGGCGCCGACGGTCAACTCAGTGTTCGCATACGTAAGGGGATTCAACAGGGCGAACTCACGTAAAGCGATGGATCTTCCGTAATACCCGGGAACCATCGTCACCCCCATCAGGGCACATACGAACACGATTCCAAGCGTAGGGTTATTGGCAATCTTCACGGCAAGGTGAACGACAAGCGAGATGAACGCTGCCACCAAGAATTGCAAGATGGCCGTCTGCGCGAACACCAGCCAAGCCGGTTTGATAACCGGAGTCGCATATTGAATGTAGCCTATCGGATAGAACGGCGAGCCCGGGCCATTCTTCACAAGCGCGGCGATTATCCCTGGAAGATTGATGGCGAGGACGGCAAGCATTGCAAAAACACTCGCCCATACGCTCGATGCAACAAGTCTACCCAGCTCGCCCATCGGTGCCTGGATGATGAGCTTTTCACGTTTGTTAAGACGCGCGGCAAGGAACGAGACGGCAACGGCCGTTGCGACCCATAGCAAGTACTCCTTCGATCCGTCATAATAGGTGTACTCTCCATCCGATATCTGCAGAAACGGAAGTAGGGGAGAGAGCGGTGCCAAGATAAGACGTCCCGCGGCAAGAGGGTACAGAAGCGCGGGCATGCTTGATGAAGAGGTATAGACACCGTCCTCCCCCGCATTCACAAGCGCATCCGCATAGGATGCTGACAATTCCTGCTCAACACGGGTTATTCCCGACTCGAGGTATTCGACCCGTCCGTCGATGCCAGCCGCGCTCCTGAAGACGGGCAGAGCACAAAGAACCATCAACGCAACAACGACAACACAGAGCGACCTGGAGGAGAGAAGCGACCTAAAGATCGCCTTCGAGATTTTGAGCATATTCATCGCCAACCTTAACCTCATCCAGTCGGAACAGAGGGGCCGAACAAAATGCTCGGCCCTTATTACTTGCCGGCAAAGTCAATTTAACATAAACTGTTAAAAAGTAACCTGAGTTTTTTAAATTCTTCGGAGGTTATTATGAGTTCCGACAATCGCACTCCCCGGCTTCATTCCTTCCGCATCGCATGTGCGATAGCCTCTGCGACCCTTTGCGCCACCGCCATCGCACAAGTGGCGTTCTCCTTAAAGCCAGCAATCGAAGTGCTCGACAACCCTGTAATTGCAGACTCCCCCGCGTATCCAGCCCTTGCGATCTCGACATTGGTCCCTGCCGTCATCGGTATCGCTACGACCATCCTCAGCGCCGTTCTCGTGTGGACGATCAAGAGCGGAGACCCCTTCAAGAAAGGGTCTGCGACATGCTTGAAGGTGCTCGGCATTCTCTTCGTTGTTCAAGCTGCCACCAGCCTCTACGCCGGCTCACTCAAAACCTCCGTTTCGATGTTTGGCGGCGAGGGGGCCGTCGGCGCCCAAGAGATCGCTTCATCATTCGATTGGACCTCTCTGGTTCTCGGCATCGTCCTGTTCATGCTTTCCCAGCTCTTCTTGTACGCCCGAGAGCTGTACCTCGACTCCGACGAGATTGCGTAAGGAAACGCCATGCCCGTAATTGTTCGCCTCGACAAGATCATGGCCGAGCGAAAGATTTCCTCGAACGAACTTGCCGAAAGGATTGGAACCACGCCCGTGAACCTGTCCCGTATTAAAAAAGGGCATATTCGCGGCATTCGCTTCAACACACTCGAGCAGCTATGCCTCGCCCTTCGTTGCCAACCCGGAGACCTTCTCGAAGTCATGAGCGAAGAGGATGCCCGAAAGGAGTTCGGACTCGATTGGTCCGCCGAGGATTAGAGGGCGGTCGTACTCGCCCTGCACACGGGGATGCGAATCGGCGAGGTCTGCGGCCTTCGGTGGTGCGATGTGGATTTCGAGACGGGCCTGATCTCGATCAGACACTCGGTGGCGTACGCGAAGGGAATGGGTTCGTTCATCAAGGACACCAAGACCCATGACGCCAGGGGTATCCCCATCGACCCGGTCGGCCTACTCCCCTTCCTGAAGGAGACCCACGAGATCGACTGCGGAAAGCTGCGCTTGCGCGGCCTTACCGGGGCGGTCGAGATCGGGGACTGCTACATCCTGTCGGAGCCGGGCGCGACCTTCGCGACGACAAGCTATATCCGCAGGGCGTTCAAGACGTTCTCGGAGACCAACGGCCTCATGGGCACCAACGACGAGCTGATCACGTTCCACGGCCTTCGCCACACGTTCGCAACGCAGTGGATCCGCCAAGGCGGCGATATCAAGGCGCTCCAATCGATCCTCGGCCACAAGGACGCCATGGCGACGCTCAACGTCTACGCCGACATCGAGCCCATCTCCAAAATCCATAACATGCTGCGCGCCACGTCGTGCCTTTGGCGCGGGCACCTCGGGCCGAGGGTCGATCCGGGTCCCATGTTCCAACAGAGGATCCAGGAGTCCATCGAGACGCTCCAGGCGTTCGGCTACGGCATCACCGAGCCGGACGACCGAAATATCGCCATACGCGACGTGAAGACGAACAGTTGGCTCTAGCTCACCGAGTACGCGGCAGTGCTGGGCCCATCCCAACTGAGGTCACGGTGGTCCGATAGGGGCGCCGCCCGCGGCATGCGCCGCGGAGCGGTACCCCCTACCGAAGGGCGGGGATGCCCTCCGCTTCCAGTTCGGAATCAGCCGTCGGAGGCGTTCGGCTGACTGCGGGAACGGCCTGTCCGCTCAATGTGTTCGGCTGAGATCGGAAATCAACCCAACACGAGCCGGACACGCGCCAGACGGCTCTTCCCCGTACGGCCTTCCCCCTTACGCTCATGTTGCAGGCATGTAACGCCGCAGCGAGCGCGCCTTTTTTGCGCCAGACAGGTACAATGATGAACACTGTACCGTAGCGGAGCGCCCCCGCGCGCCGCAACCACGCGAAAGGGTTTCCCATGGCCGAGATCTCGTCCTCCCGCATCGTCATCACCGTCCTTGGCAAGAACCGCCCCGGCATCGTCGCCGGCGTCACCCGTGTTCTGGGCGAGGCCAACGTCGACATCCGCGACATTACGCAGTCCATTATCGAGGACATCTTCACCATGACCATGCTGGCCGACACCGCCGAGTCCAAGCTCGACTTCGCCGAGCTGCAGAAGGCGCTGGCCGAGGCCGGCGAGCTTTCGGGCGTCAACGTGTCCATCCAGCGCGAGGACGTCTTTAACTTTATGTACCGCCTGTAGCGAACAAGCCGCTCGGGGCAGCTTGACGTCATATCGTCCAAGCGCGCGGCCCCAAAGCGGACCGGAGAGGAGCGCGCATGGCCTACGACGCCAAGAAAATCTACTACCGCTTCGACGATCACCTGAGCCGCCTGGTTCTGGATTACGAGGCGAGCCGTCAGATTTCGCCTGAAAGCGAAAACCTCTACCACGGCCTGCCGACCGACCCTTATGACGAGGGCCTGTTTGTTGAGCACAATGTCAAGCGCGGCCTGCGCAATGCCGACGGCTCGGGCGTGGTCGCGGGCCTCACTCGCATCTCGGATGTGCACGGCTACAACAAGGTCGACGGAAAGGTCGTGCCCGATCAGGGCAAGCTCACGCTTCGCGGCTACAGCATCGAGGATCTGGTCAACAATGCCCAGGCCGAGAATCGCTACGGCTACGAGGAAGTCGCCTATCTGCTTATCACGGGTTCGCTGCCCAACAAGGAAGAGCTCGACGGCTTTTGCGAGCGCCTGGGCGCCTTTAGACATCTGAGCGACGAGTACGTCAAAGAGTTCCCTATGACCACGGTGTCGTCGAGCATCATGAACGTGCTCCAGCGCGCCGTGCTGCTGCTCTACGCCTTCGATGCCGAACCAGACGTGATCACGCCCGAGCATGAGATCGACGTGGCTATTTCCATGCTCGCACGTCTCCCGCGCATCGCCGCCTTCGCACACATGGCCTCGATCGCCAAGCTTCGCGGCTCCGAGGTTCACGTGCCGCACCCCACGCCCGGCCTCTCCACCGCCGAGACCATCCTGCAGGTGTTGCGCGGCGGCATGGCATTCAACCGCGACGAAGCCATGCTGCTCGACGTGATGCTCATGCTGCATGCAGAGCACGGCGGCGGCAACAACTCCACGTTTGCCTGCCGCGTGCTGTCCTCCTCGGCCACCGACCCGTATTCCGCCTACGCCGCGGCCATCGGCTCGCTCAAGGGCCCGCGCCACGGCGGCGCCAACGCCAAGGTCGTGTCCATGCACGAGGACATCCGTGCGCATGTCTCCAATTGGGAGGACGAGGACGAGGTCGCGGCCTACCTGGGCAAGATCCTCGACAAGCAGGCCTTCGACGGCACCGGCCTCATCTACGGCATGGGCCACGCCGTCTATACGCTGAGCGACCCGCGCGCCGAGGTCTGCCGCCGTTACGCGCGCTCGCTTGCCGCCAAGAAGGACTTGGGCGAGGAGTTCGCGCTCATCGAGCGCATCGAGCGCCTGGCCCCGCAGGTGATGCGCGACCACGGCATGACCAAGCCCATCTGCGCCAACATCGACCTGTACACGGGCTTTATTTACAAAATGCTCGGCGTGCCCGAGACGCTCTTTACACCGCTGTTCGCCGTCGCCCGTATGGCCGGCTGGTCGGCGCACCGCATGGAAGAGCTCTTCTGCGCGCACCGCATCATCCGTCCCGCGTATCGCCCGGTTATCGAGCCGCTGGAATACAAGCCGCTCGCCGATCGCTAGGACGCGGACCGTTATAGAACCCGAGCGTGGCCAGGGCATCACCGCCCTCGGCCACGCTTTTTATGACAGTAGAAAGGATCGCAGCGAATGATTGTGTTTTCCGATATGGATGGAACGCTGCTGACGAGTGATAAGCAGATGAGCGACGCCACCTGGGCGATGCTCGACGAGCTTGCGCGACGCGGTATTGAGTTCGTGCCCTGCACGGGGCGCCCGCTGTCGGGTGTCTTTGAGCCCATCCTCGCCCACCCCGCCGTACACTACGCGGTCTGTGCCAACGGCGCCAGCGTCTGGCAGCTCGACGAGGATACGCCCACCGACGCCTCGCGCGCCACGCGCATCTTGAGCCGTCCGCTCGACCGTGGCATTGCCCACCGCATCCATCGCATTGCCGCCGGCCACGATGTGACCTTCGATATCTTCGCGGATGGGCAGTGCTTCCTCCCCCGCTCGCTCTACGGGCGTCTGGATGAGTTCTGTGGCGGCGACCCCCACATCGCGGCTTCGCTCAAGCGCACACGAACGCCGATCGACATGAATATCGACAGCAAGATCGACGAGGTCGAGACGCTCGAACGCATCGCTATGTACTGGCACGACCCCGCCGATCGCGACGCCATCGCGGCGGCGCTCGACACGCTCGGAGGCATTGAGGTCACGCGTTCGTACGCCATGAATATCGAGGTTATGGGCGAAGGCGCCACCAAGGGAACGGCCCTCACGTGGCTGTGTGAGCATCTGGGCGAGCGTCTCGCCGACGCCTGGGCGTTCGGCGACAACATCAACGACATCCCCATGCTGCAGGCAGCGGGCCATGGCATGGCCATGATCAACGCCGAGCCCGAAGATCGCGAGGCCGCCGACGCCGTCACCGGATACGACAACGACCACGACGGCGTCGCCCACACCATCATGGCCGCCCTCGCCTAGCAGCAGCAACCCGGCAGAAAAGGAACGTCCCTAACTGCTGGATTAAGCAAGGCTCTCCAGAACACGGCGGAGTTCTTGCTGGACGGCGTGGTCGCGGTTACAACCCACCACGCGATCGGCCACCGCCTTAAGCGCGGGGCGCGCGTTTTCCATCGCACAACCCGTGCCGACAAAGCGAATGATCTCGTAGTCGTTCATCGAGTCGCCAAACGCCATGACCTCGTCGCGTCCAATGCCGTAATGCTCCGCGAGCTGCGCGATGCCCGAGGCCTTCGACACACCGGGCTGCATGGCATCGATCCAGGCATTACCCGAGGGAGCAAAAGTAAAGAGCTGACCAAGTTCGCGCTGTAGCACGTACGCACTGTCCATAACCGCACTGTCGTCGCAAAAGATACTCGCTTTGATGATATTTACGCTGGGATCGGGCAGCTCCCAAATACGCTCGGCATTGGGAAGGTCCTTATCGACCTCACGCACGAACTTGCACTCGTCATCGAGCAGGAAGGACTTGGTTCGGTCAAAGAGCGCAAGATGCAGATTGGGAAACGTCCTGACGGCTTGGGCGAGCCTTCGAATCGCCAGGTGGGAATACACCTCACGGTCTACCATCTTACCGTCGGCGTAGACTTGGGCGCCGTTAGCGGCGACAAAGTCCATCTTGTCGCGAACGGGCGCAAAGAACTCGCACAGGCGATCGTAGCGACGACCTGACGATGCGGCGAAATGCACGCCATGCTCGTGTAGCGCCAGAATCAGTTCGTAGGTCTCGGGAGGCACCTGGCCGTTTTCGTCAAGCAGCGTGCCATCCATATCGGATGCAATCAGTTTAAACATAGAAAAGCTCCCTTCGGGCTTGTTGGAATCGAACGTGTATCCGATTCCAACGTACCCAAAGGGAGCTCAAATAAGACTCCGCGGGCGTAAACGTTACAAGGACCTGGCAAATAGCTCACACATGCCAGAGGTCTCACGGTCGCGGCGTCAGGCGACACGCCACCCCGACGGCTAGTCGTTTAAGAACGTCCCCGATGACTAGTCGGCGTAGGTGAAGGTCGTGACGTCGAACATGCCCTCGGGGCGGATGCGGAGCGTCGGGATTACCGGCAGGGGCAGGAAAATGATGCCCATGATGGGGTCGAGCGGCGGCTCGATACCCATGGCGCGCGCCTTGACCATAAAGTCGTCGTGCTGCGCGGCGACATCCTCGGCCGTGCCCTCGCTCATAAGGCCACCGAGCGCCAGCGGAATGCGCGCCACGACCTCGCCGTTGCGCACCAGCACGTGGCCGCCCTGGCCCACGGCCTCAACGGCAGCCATCATATCCGCCGCATTGTCGCCCACCACGCACACGTTGTGCGAGTCGTGGCCAATCGTGGAGGCAATGGCGCCACCCGTGATGGTAAAGCCGCGTACCCAGCCGCGACCGATATGCTTGCCAACCAAGCCCAGACCCGCGGGGCCGTCACCGTCGGCGCCCTCGGCCTGCAGCGACACGCCGCGGCCGTGGCGCTCGATCAGCATAATGCGGCGCAGGCCCTCGGCACTCTCGGGGCGAGCCATACCCGTGATAGCCATACCCGGGATGACATCGATAACGGCCTCGCCCGGCTTAAAGGCATAGTCGAACACGTCGAGCGAAAGCTTCGGCAGCTTAACGGAGGCGCGCAGCTCATCGGCAAGGGCCGCAACCTCGGCCATCTCGGGAGCGATCTCGCCCACAAAGGTGCCGTCCTGCGCCACCAGAGCACCGGCGGCATATACTCGATGCGGAGCCGTAGCAAACGTCAGGTCATTGAGCACCAGCAGGTCGGCACGCTTGCCCGGGGCAATCGCACCACGCAGCTCGTGCGGGTCGCGGCAGCCGTGATCCAGGCCAAACGCCTCGGCCGTGGAGAGGGACGCCATAGAGATAGCGACCACGGGGTCGATACCGGCCTCAATCGCCACGCGGCAGGCATTGTCGATCATGCCAGTCGCAAGCGCATCGGAAGGGGCGCGGTCGTCAGTCGCAAAGCAGCAGCGGCGGGCGCGCGCGGGGTTCTCCAGCAGCATCGGCGACAGATTGGCCAGGTCATGGCTGCACGTGCCCTCGCGCAGCATCACGTACATGCCACGAGACAGTTTATCGAGCGCCTCCTCGGGAATCGTCGACTCGTGATCGGCGATAATGCCCGCCGCGGCATAGGCATTAAGGTCCTTGCCGGCAACGAGCGGTGCATGGCCGTCGACCTGCTTGGACGGCGTCTGGTTGGCAGCATCGATGCGAGCACAGGTCTCGGGGTCGGCCATAAAGACACCCGGCAGGTTCATCATCTCGCCCAGGCCAAAAACATCGCCCGGATGCTCGGCAAAAAACGCCTGCATATCGGCAGCCGAAATAACGGCACCGGCCTGCTCGTCGGGCAGCGCGGGCACGCACGAAGGCATCATGTACTTGATGGAGATGGGTGCGCGGCGGCCGTCCTCGATCATAAAGCGCAAGCCGTCGAGACCGGCAACATTGGCAATCTCGTGGCTGTCGGCAATGGCGGTGGTAGTACCGCGCGTCGCGGCCATGCGAGCATACTCGGCGGGACGGATGTTCGAGGACTCGATATGCAAATGCCCGTCAATAAAACCGGGAGCGAGATAGCGACCCTGGCAGTCGATGACCTCAGTTGCCTCGTAGGTGCCAGCAGCATCGTCGCGACCATCGTAGAGCACGCCGACGATCACACCGTCCTTGACGGCAACGCTACCGGGCGCCACACGCTGGCCATACACGTCGACGATCTGCGCATTGGTAAACAGCGTGTCGACGGGCACGCGCCCCTCGGCAGCATCGATCACAGACCTCATGACCTCAACGGACATACATACTCCTTTAACCGTAGAAAAAAGCTGCGGAGCGGACAGACCTTCACCGCAGCAAGCCAATAGCCATTGTATGCCCAAACGATGGGTCAACAATACGCCTCTCCGCTTAACGGCACACGCCGCTCAGCGCAATGGAGACAGGTTGCTTTGCACCAATGACAAGGAGTGCCCCAAAGTGCCGGCACAAAAGGATCGTCCCTAAGTGCCAACAACGGAAGCGCCGATGTTTTGGCAACGACAGACACTATGACCCAATCCGAGGGCACTAAAA
>CABJBO010000049.1:0-7764 GCA_902363875.1 Coriobacteriaceae bacterium
CTTCCTCTGAGAAGTTCGCGAAGCCCACTTCTCAGAGGAAGGCGCCCGCCCGGAGGCGGCCCCAGCGCGAGACCGTCCCGGATGCTATTCGTTGTCGCCGGCAGTTAGCTGCGTTGCGGAGAGCGCGCCGTCGGCTGCGGTTGCGGCAGCGGCGTCGGGCCAGACCCAGTCGGTAAAGGCCGGGTGATCGAAGCCCTCGTCGCACGCGAACTCAAAGGCCTCGGTGCGGAAGGCCTCCCACTCATCAATCTGCTCGGCAAACTTATCGGCGTCGACCATGCGCAGCACGTCGGCGGCCAGGGCCCAACGATCCATGTTGTTCAGGCGCAGCATGTCGAACGGCGTGGTCGTGGAGCCCTTCTCCTCGTAGCCGTGGACGCGGAACGCGTCGTGTCCGGGGCGGTTCCAGATCAGGCGGCGAATCGTGCCGGCATAGGCGTGGAACGCGAAGAGCACGGGCTTCTCGCCGCAGCCAAACAGCTCAGCCCAGCGCTCGTCGCTTATAGCCTGGTCGTTCTCGCAGACGTTCTGAATCTTGAGCAGATCGACCACGTTGACGAACCATACCTTGATGCCCAGCTCGCGCAGCATATCGGTTGCAGCCAGAGCCTCGAGCGTCGGCACGTCGCCACACGTGGCGACCACGACGTCGGCCTCGCCGAGCGAGTCGGCGGTAGATGCCCACTCCCAATTTGCGACGCCCTCGGCGAGCTCGGCCTTTGCCTCGTCGACCGTCTGGAAGGTCGGGGCGGGCTGCTTGCCGCAGAAGATGGCGTTGACGCAGTCGGTGGACTGGTAGACGCGCTCGGCCACGGCGAGAGCCATGTTAGCGTCGGCCGGATAGTAAGCGTTCACGATATGCGTGTCGTTGGCCTTGTTGAGCAGCAGGTCGATAAAGCCAGGATCCTGGTGCGAGAAGCCGTTGTGGTCCTGACGCCAAACATGGCTCGACAGCAAAATGTTGAGGCCGCTGATGGGGGCACGCCACGGAATCTCGCGCTTGGTAGCCTCGAGCCACTTGCAGTGCTGGTTGACCATGGAGTCGACCACATGGACAAAGCTCTCGTAGGAGCTCCACACGCCGGAGCGGCCGGTGAGCACATAGGCCTCGAGGAAGCCCTCGCACTGGTGCTCGGACAGCTGCTCGACAACCTTGCCGGAGCCAGCGAGCAGCTCGTCGTTGGCCTCGTCCTCGTAGAAGCCGGCATCCCACTGCTTCTTGGTCACCTTATAAGCGGCCTGCAGGCGGTTGGACGCGGTCTCGTCTGGACCGAAGATGCGGAAGTCGTCCATGTTCTTGGCCAGAACGTCGGCAGTGTACTCACCAAAGACGCGGGCAGCCTCGGTGGAGCCCCAACCATGGCCCTTCTCGGCGACGGGAATCTCGTGGGCGTGGATATCGGGCAGCTCGAGCTCGCGACGCACCTTGCCGCCGTTCGCGTTGGGGTTGGCGCCAATACGCAGCTCGCCGGTCGGCATAAAGGCCGTTACCTCGGGGCGCACCTGGCCCTCGGGCGTAAAGAGCTCCTCGGGCTTGTAGGAGCGCAGCCACTCGCGCAGCACGCGGAAGTGCTCGTGAGTGTCCTTGGCGCTTGCCAGCGGCACCTGATGGGCGCGCCAGGAGTCCTCGGTCTTCTTGCCGTCGATCTGCTTGGGGCAGGTCCAGCCCTTGGGCGTACGGAACACAATCATGGGGTAGGCCGGGCGGACCACGGTCTCGCCCGCGGCAGCCTGGGCCTGCGCGGTGGCCTTGATGTCACAAATCTCGTCAAAGACCTGCTCAAACAGGGCGGCAAAGCGCTCATGGATGCTTGCGTGGCTCTCGTCGTCAAAGCCGGCGATAAAGAAGTGCGGCCTATAGCCCATACCCTCAAAGAACTTGGTGAGCTCTTCGTCGGACACGCGGGCGAGGATGGTGGGGTTGGCGATCTTGTAGCCGTTGAGGTGCAGGATCGGCAGGACGATACCGTCGGTTGCCGGGTTCACGAGCTTGTTGGACTGCCAAGAAGTCGCGAGCGGGCCGGTCTCGGACTCGCCGTCGCCCACCACGGCCACGGCTAGCAGGCTCGGGTTGTCCATGACGGCACCGTAAGCGTGGCTGAGCGTGTAGCCGAGCTCGCCGCCCTCGTGGATGGAGCCGGGCGTCTCGGGCGCAAAGTGGCTCGGGATGCCGCCGGGATAGGAGAACTGGCGGAAGAACTTCTGCAGGCCGGCCTCGTCATTGGTGATGTCGGGGCGGATCTCGCGGTAAGTACCGTCGAGCAGCGACTGGGCGGTGCCGGCGGGGCCACCGTGACCCGGGCCCATCAAGAAAATGGCGTTCTGGTTGTGATCGGCAATAAGGCGGTTGACGTGGCCGAACAGGAAGTTGATGCCGGGCGTAGTGCCCCAGTGACCAACCAGGCGATGCTTGACGTCCGGACGACCGAAGTCGCGCGCCTCGCCAGTCTTATCGTCGACAAAGTCAGCGCGCATCAGCGGGTTGGAGCGAAGGTAGATCTGACCGACGGACAGGTAGTTCGAAGCGCGCCAATACAGATCGACACCCTCGAGCTCGGAAGCCGGCACCTCGTGCCCCAGCTTTTGCCACGGCGTCCCCAGTGTTTTAGCCATTGTTTATGTCCCTTCGCTGCGCGGTCACCCTCCGATACGGCAACCATTCGTTGGGACTAGTATATTTGCTAAAACGTTTTATCATGGTGAAAAAACGTTTTATCATCTCTATCAAACACACCAATTGGCAAAACGTAACATTCACCTGCGGCATTGCCTGTCACAGATGCTCCACATTCGATCTTCTCGAATTGATAAACATGTTTAGTTGTATTTAGTAAGTTCTAGAACGCTGCCCTTCACAATGAGAGCAGGCTCCAGAACCACTTCTTCGGCACGCCTGCCGCCCTTGCCGGCAAGACGTTTGGACATGCAACCAAAGGCATGCTCGGCAAGCACGCCCGGATCCTGCTCGATCGCGGTCAGCGCCGGCTCAAAGAGAACGTCGGCAGCCGAGTTGTCATAGCTCACCACCGAGATATCGCCCGGGATGCTCTTCCCCATCTCGTGCAAGCGCTTGAGCAAACCGAGGGCGATGTTGTCCGAACTTGCGAACACGGCGGTGGCATCGGTTGCGAGCACCGCCTCCGAGGCCTCGTAGGCACTCGGAATGTAGTACTCGCTCTCGAACTCCAAGCGCGCGTCGATGGGCAGGCCAACCTCGCGCAGCGCGCGTTCATAGCCGGCAAGTCGTTTGCGACCCGTATTGGAGCGACGCGCGTTAACCAAGCAGGCAATACGGCGGTGGCCTTGCTCGATCAGATAGCGGGTGGCCATATAGCCGCCCATCTCGTGGTCGAACATCACCTTGTCGCACTCGAGCCCCTCAATGGCACGGTCGACCATTACGGCCGGGATGGGCAGGTGGCTGACTTCTTCGCGCAGGGCGCGGTCGTCGGAGAACTCGTCACCTACCACCAGGAAGACGCCATCAACGCCACGCGTCACCAGCTGGCGCAGCAGCTCCAGATCGTCATCGGCGCTTCCGCCCGAGCTGGTAATAAAAAGCGCGTAGCCGTCCTCGCGGCAGCGCTTTTCCAAGCTGCCGGCGAGCGAGGCGAAAAAGCGGCTCTCGATGTTGGGGACGATAAGGCCCAGGGTGCGCGACTCGCGCATGACCAGGCTGCGCGCGATCTGGTTGGGAACATAGTGATTGCGCGCCGCAACCTCCTTGATGAGTTTGCGGTTTTCTTCCGAGATGCGACAGGGCCGATTATTGAGAACAAGCGAGACCGACGAAGGGGAAAGCCCCACCTCTTGGGCAATCTGCTTGAGGGTGACTTTGTTGGCCATCTCGCTCCTTCCGGGTTTACGCGCAATCTCTTGAAAGTATAGCGACTGCCCCTCTACCTCGATGATAAACACTTTATCAATCCGGTGGACGGCAGTTTTATCGCCGCCAGCGCACCAAATACATCTGGGTGGGGTATATTGCAATCGATTGATGAGAACGACCACCAAAAGGCGGATATTCGTATGCACGAGAACGATTTTTTTAACGAGGACCTGCTGTGCGCGCTCGCTGGCGTTGCCGGCGAGGACAACGTGCTGATGAGCGAGCCCATGCGCGAGCACACCACGTTTAAGATCGGCGGTCCGGCCGACGTCTTTGTCACGCCCGATACTGAGCAGGGCCTCGTCGCCACGCTCGATACCTGCTATCGCTGCGACCTGCCACTCACCATCGTGGGCAACGGCTCCGACTTGCTCGTCGGCGACAAGGGCATCCGCGGCGTCGTCGTAGCGCTGGGCGAGGGCCTCTCCGACATTACGGTCGACGGCACGCACGTCACGGCGGCAGCCGGCGCCTTGCTTTCCGATGTCGCAGCCGCGGCAGCCGAGGCCGGCCTTACCAGCATGGAGCCCATCTCGGGCATTCCCGGATCGGTCGGCGGTGCCTGCTACATGAACGCCGGAGCATACGGCGCTTGCATGGCCGATGTGCTGGAGTCCGTGCGCGTCTACAAGCCCGCCCGCATGCTCGACGACGGCACCCGCGGTAGCGGCAGCATTATCGAGTTCGATGTCGATGAGCTCAACCTGGGCTATCGCAAGAGCCGCATTGCCGACGACGGTTTCATCGTGCTTTCGGCCACTTTCAATCTCGCCCCGGGCAACGCCGCGATGATCAAGGCCGACATGGACGACTACCGCCAGCGCCGCGAGGACAAGCAGCCGCTCGACATGCCGAGTGCCGGCTCCACCTTCAAGCGCCCCGAGGGCCACTTTGCCGGCAAACTCATCATGGATGCCGGCCTGCGCGGCCATGCTGTCGGCGGCGCGCAGGTAAGCGAAAAGCACTGCGGCTTTATCGTCAACGCCGACCACGCCACCGCCGCCGACGTCGACGAACTCATCCGCCACATTCAAGCAACCGTCAAGGACCAATTCGGAGTAGACCTACAACCCGAAGTCCACCGAGTCGGCGAATTCCTTTAACAAAGAAGGCCCCGAAAGGGGCCTTCACTTTCTTTTATTCAGACAACCAGTCCGGTGAGTTGTGCTCAGGACCCGAGAGAACCGCGTGCCCGCCCGCGATATATTTGATTGATCGCGAGTTCCGCACGCAAAGAAGGCCACTTAATGTGGCCTTCGTCTTGCGCAGGACTGCCCGAGCAGGCAATCAAATATATCGCGGGCGGGCACGCGGCCCCGTCGGCTTTACGACAGCGCAATACCGCCGAGCCAGCCCCAGCGCACGCCAGAGCCAGTACCATAAAAGCTAATGAACGAATCGAGCGACTTCGATGTAATGGCGCCCTCGTTGCTCATAACGATGCCGCCGCCAACATAGATGCCCACATGGCCATACAGCAGGCCCGGCGTACCGGTGCCGCTATGCGAGGAGTCAGCCACAATCATGCCCACCTGCAGCGCCGAGCGGTCGGAGCTATAGCACCAGGCGTTAAACATATCGCACGCGTTACCGCCAAAGTAGCCAACGCCGGCGTTACGGAAGACATTGGTAACCCACGCCGCGCACCAGTTCTGACCCGGCGAAGGCGTGGAGTAGCACGCGTTGACGACGGCCTGCTGCTTGCCCGAGCCGGCATTCTGCTGCGGAGTTCCGGGCGCATACGATCCACCGCCCGAGCTCGAACCACCCGAGTAGGAATTGTTCTTGTTCGCGGCGGCCGCGGCAGCGGCGGCCTTCCTAGCGGCCTCCTCGGCCTGGGCGGCAGCGAGAATCTCGGAATCGCGCTGAGCCATGAGCTCCTTGACGTCGTCGGAAAGACCGTTCAGCACGGTCTGGACTTCTTGCTGCTTGGCCTGCATATCCTGCATCTGAGCCGTCTGCTGGTCCTTGAGTTTCTCCAGGTTGGCCTTTTGTGCTTCGAGCTCGGTCTTCTGCGCGTCGAGCTCAGCCTGAATCGTCTGGATATCCTCGATGGCATCGCGGTCGCTCTTGTTGATCTTCTCAACGTAATGCGCGTTGGCGACGAGTTCCTCAAACGAGCCAGAGGCCAGCAGCAGCGACAGGATGTTCGTACCGCCGGACTTGTAGCTGGCGGCCACGCGATCGGAAAGGTCGTTGCGCTTCTTCTTGAGCTCGGCCTTCTTTTCATCGATCTGGGCCTGCGTGTCGTCAATCTTGCCCTGGACATTCTCGATGTCGTTGAGGGTCTGGGCATTCTTGTTGGCGAGCGCCGCGTACTCATTGGCAATGCTGTCGAGCTGAGCCTGGACCTCGTCGAGCTGGGCCTGGGCGGCATTCAGTTTGTCGGTGGTTTCTTGACTGGCCTCAGCCGCATGGGCGCGGGCGGGCAGGCCAAAAAGAACAGCCGCAGAAGCGGCGCCGAAAAGAGCCTTAAGGGCAGTGCGGCGCGAAAGCTCCTGCGTAAAGATGGAATCGTTGTTTGGTGACATATGTACTCCGTTACATGCTTATTTATATGTCGCTCAACTCAAACATATTAACGCACATCGCGCTTGTCCCAACTATTTCCACGAACGGCTGGAAAAGCATGGTCAGCGGCTCGCAAATACGTCCCACACCAAAGGTAAGGATTATGCAAATAACACCCTATGAGTACGTTAACATCAATCCTCTGGTTTTCCTGCCCCGCGTGTTTTGGGCGCCCCCAGCTGCGCTATACTCCCCTCAAGAAGTGTTCCTGATTCGATAGGAGACTACATGTCCAAAGCACTCGACCCCAAAGACACCTGCGTCCTCGTTACCGGCGGCGCCGGCTTTATCGGCTCGCACACCGTCGTTCAGCTGCTCGAGGGTGGCTACCAGGTTGTCGTCGTCGATGACCTCTCCAACTCCAGCGCCGTTGCCATCGACCGCGTCAAGACCATCGTGGGCGACGAGGCCGCCAAGAACCTCACCTTCTACGAGGCCAACGTGCTCGACCGCGATGCGATGAACAAGATCTTCGATACCCACCAGATCGACCGCGTCATCCACTTCGCCGGCTTTAAGGCCGTTGGCGAGTCGGTGAGCAAGCCCGTCGAGTACTACCACAACAATATCGAGAACACCCTGGTGCTCATCGATGTCATGCGCAACCACGGCTGTAAGTCCATCATCTTCTCGAGCTCTTCGACCGTCTACGGCGATCCGGACAATCCGCCCGTCACCGAGGAAGACCCCAAGAAGCCCGCGACCAACCCCTATGGTTGGACCAAGTGGATGATTGAGCAGATCCTCATGGACGTCCACACCGCCGACCCCGAGTGGGACGTCGTGCTGCTCCGTTATTTCAATCCCATCGGTGCCCATCCGTCGGGCCTGATCGGCGAGGACCCCAAGGGCATCCCCAACAACCTGGTGCCCTACGTCGCCCAGGTCGCCGTCGGTAAGCTCGAGGCCGTTCAGGTCTTTGGCAACGACTACCCCACCCCCGACGGCACCGGCGTGCGCGACTACATCCACGTGTGCGACCTGGCATCCGGTCACGTTGCCGCCCTCAACTGGATGAACGGCAAGACCGGCGTCGAGATCTTTAACCTGGGCACCGGCACCGGCACCTCGGTACTCGAGGTCGTCGCCGCCTTCTCCAAGGCCTGCGGCAAGGAGCTGCCCTACGTGATTCGCGAGCGCCGTGCCGGCGATATCGCCGCCAACTGGTGCGATGCCTCCAAGGCCGAACGCATGATGGGCTGGAAGGCCCAGTACGACATCGCGGACATGTGCCGCGACAGCTGGAATTGGCAGAGCCATAACCCCAACGGCTTCGCCGACGCCGAGTAGCCACTCCCCCCCGC
>CABJBO010000049.1:7774-10894 GCA_902363875.1 Coriobacteriaceae bacterium
CGTGCTAGGTTTTGTGGCATGCCTCAAAACCTAGCACGCGACATGCTCGGCACATGCCGCTTCCTGCATGGGTAGATTTCTAGACATGTCCCAAAAATCTACTGGCCCCGGCCTCCAATGTGAGGTCGGGGCTTTTTAGGAACTCGTTCTCGAGCTCGAGCTCGCGCATGCACTTGCGGCCGCCGCGACCGGGTGGTTGGTCAGCTCCTTCTTCCTGACCGTCACCCATCTTCCCAGGGTCTTCTCGTTGATGCCGAGGTCGGCTGCCACTTGGGCGATGGGCTTCCCCGACGCGGCGGCGAAGTCTGCGGCCTCGGCGCGGTACCCCGCTGTGTAGGAGGGCCCGTCTGCCATGACTGACACTCCTTTCTTTTTGGCGCTGAAACGATTATCGCCGCTCAACGCCATTCCTCTAAGTCAAGTGTCCTTGAATACGATACAGTTCAAATGGACGAGGAGAATCTGGCGCTCCTCTCGATGAGCCCGGAGAGGTCCCTGGTCGTCACCTTCCCCCGCGCGAACGCGAAGCGGACGGCGGCGAGCCATGTCCTCACCGCGCGTTCCATTTAGGGAGTCCTCGAGAAGTCGATCTCTCTGTGCGATAATCGAGCTATTGAGTCTCGCGAGTTTAGAGCTGGTGATATGCATTGAAAATCAAGATGAAAAACATCGGCAGGGTCGCTGAGGCCGATATCGAGATTAATGGTATTGCCGTGATCGCCGGGGAGAACGGGACGGGGAAAAGCACGGTTGGAAAAGCGCTTTATGCGGCCTTCAACAGCATGTCCGATTCGGAGAACAAAATCGACCGCATGAGGCGCAATAGTGTTGAGCGCGCCATCAGGAAGGCATATGTGGGAAGCCCTCTCGACTCCACGTCTCGCCACAGGCGAACTGCTGGAAGAATGAATAGTTTCATCGACAGGGTTTTTTCGGGCGAGTGCACGAGGGACGAGCTTATTGATGAGATAAAGGAGTATTACGGGGAGGAGATCTCCCGTGAGATCGAATCCGATTTCACGAATGGCGTAGCAGGAGTTGCCGATCAGATTATCGAGATCATGGATATCTCCGATGATGAGGTATTTCGTGCGATTGCGACAAACAGGTTCCGAAGCGAGTTCAACGGCCAGATCAATTCGGTTTTCGGCGAAGAGCCCGGGAAGGTCGAACTCCAGATAAAGGACGCATCTACGGTTTTCTCGGTTGCAAGTGACGAGGTGGCGGAGGTGCACGATAGGAGGGTTTTGCGATTCAGGGCGCATTATCTGGACGACCCGTTCCTGATCGATTCTCTCGGAGGACCCTACGGCCCCGCTTTTCGGTTCAAGCCCCTCCTTGGACACCAGGAGGAGCTGCGGCAAGATTTGATTCAGGCGACCATCCGTAACGATGACAGCGAGTCCTCGCTGTTCGAAGAGATCGCGAAGGAGCGACACCTGAAGGTTCTCATGGACAAGGTTTCCTCCTTATGTCCGGGGCATTTCGAGAGGAGCGAAAGTCGCGGTCACCTTACGTATCTCGAAGAGGGCTTCGCTCGGGGGTTGGAGCCTGGGAACCTTTCTGCTGGCTTGAAGACGTTCGCCATCATGAAGGTGCTCTTGAAGTCCGGCGCGCTAGATGCCGGAGGGACTATTATCCTCGATGAACCCGAGATTCATCTTCATCCTGCATGGCAGCTGGCCTTCGCCGAGATAATCGTGCTGCTCCAGAAAGAGCTCGGGATGCACGTCTTAATGAGCACCCATAGTCCATATTTCCTGAATGCGATCGAAGTGTATTCTAAGAAGCACGCTGTTGATGGATTGTGCTCATATTATCTTGCGGAGACCTGCACTGATGGACGCTCTCGCTTTGCCGATATAACCGGCTCGACTGAGGTCGCCTACGAGAAGCTGGCGGCTCCTTTTGATACGCTTGAGAGGGAGGAGTACGGCCTTGAGTAGCGACCTGTGCGCCTCCTGCCCTCATCCGAACTCTCCCGCGGTGCCAGATGGCAGCGATGGTTGCTCCCGTTGCAGGACCTGTATCCTAAGGGACTGCACGTCGACCATCTCCAAAACATCCAGAGACGGGAGCGTCTCTCTTGTGGATGACGATTTGCCTGTTGTCAATTTTGACTCTGTTAAAGAATGCTACTGCAAGAAGGTCAATAGGTGGATGCAACTCCCGCGCTCCGCCGATGCGCTGTATTGCGATCGGGAAACGTTATATCTAGTCGAATTTAAAAACGGCAGTCTGAAGGAGACGCTGGGGAAGAGGCTCAATCCCAAGGATGACGAAGAGCTTGGTATCAATCTTGGCCAAAGGGACGCCCTCATCGAGAAGTGCAAGGACAGCGTTTTGATCTGCTCGGACCTGTGGGGAAAGAGGACGAGATGGTTTCGCGAGCACTGCGTCTTTGTTTTGGTATACAACGAGGACAAGAACAAGACCGCGTTGAAGCGGGTTGCCAGCTCGATTAGGAAAAAAGCGCGTTTTGGGCTTCCTGACAAATTGAAAGGTTTTTGCGTGAAGGATGTCTTGACGCTAACCGAAAAGGAGTTTTCGACATCGCTCCTTTCAACTTGGCGAGACGCAGAAGAAATCGCGGAGGTCGACGCGTAGGAGACCGAAAAGCATCCGGTGGCTATTTGCTCCCGATATCGATCGTTCGTCTGCAGTCGGTTTTCTTTCCGCTGCGCCCGCCAGTTTGCGATGAGTCGCGCACCGTGTGAAGCTCAACACGGATGAAATACAAATATAATCCCCCCTTGCACTGTGTTGATAAATATTGCTCGTCGAACTCATCTGAACTGGGCTTTCTTGCATAGAACTGCCTGAACCTGAGCGTTTTCGGGTATCGCATTGCCCGATCGAGCACCATCGCGACCTTCTCAAGCTTGTCCTCGGGCGGACTCATAGCCACAGCCCCGCATGTCGTCCCGGTTGGAGCCGGGATGAGCCCTCAGGAAGCACTGCATGAAGTAGCGCATCCGGTTCACGGGCCCCAGCGGGTTCTGGCCGTCGGGAACGCCCTTGAGCAGCTTCGCGTTGTAGTGCTGGCTCTTCAGTGACAGATTGTTGACGGGAGCCGTGTGGCGCCCGGCTCCATGTCGTGGATGAGCGTGGAGCCGGGCG
>CABJBO010000050.1 GCA_902363875.1 Coriobacteriaceae bacterium
TGGAAAACCTCCCATTTCCCGATGTCCAAGAAATGGGAGGCAGTTCACTGTCCCCTTTGTGGTGGTTTTTGGCTCGGATGGGTTAGTTGAGGGCGGCTTGGGCTAGGCGGGCTTCGGCGGCCTCCTCGGTGACGCCCAATGCCACGGCGAACTCCTCGATGGAGCGGCGCTTGGCTTCCTTGAGTACACGCATATAGTAAGAGCTGGGCTTTTTATCGGCTTCCTCGGCCTGGCGAATGCGGTGCATCATGGTCTTTGCCACGCGGACCGTCTCGGGCGCGCCCAGCTTGAGCTGCTGCTTAAAGTGCGTCTCTTCAAGCGAGCTGTTGCGCTCGGTAAAGGTGTCGCACTCCAGCTCGTCATAGTGGCTCAGCAGATGCTCGGCATCTTGCTGCGAGATGGCAGCGTGCAAACGGTCGGCCTGCGCCACGGGGTACATAAGGATCGTCTGCGCATGTCCCTGCTTGGTCTCGAGTAGCAGCATGGGCTGCGGTGTGTCGTCCCTAAAACCGACGACGGTGCAGACTCCCTGACCCGGATGAATGACGTGTTGACCGATTGAGAACATGCTACCTCCAACTTATACGAATTAGCGTATGTCTAGAATACCACGCTGACGTGCGGAAACCCTTACTTTATGCAGGAAAAGCACACAACTCCGATAGGTAAGAGTATTCGATAAAAGACACAGCTCATTCACACCTTTATGCATTTTCAACGCGTGCATAATCTGCAGGCAGACCGGCATCTTTGAGTGAGTCCATACAAGCTGTAGTCAATTTTGTGCATATGCAATTTCGATTGGCTTTACCCTGCGACAGTGCCCCTCGCTTGTGATAGAGTGCTACAAACTCTGGCTTTTGCCCTACGAGTGACCAAGAGCTCGGGGGCTTTAACACAAGGAGGATCTATGCCCGAGAAGATTGAAGAGCTGGTACGCGCTGCGCTTGCTGCGGCCCAGGAGGCCGGCGACCTTTCCGCATTTGAACTTGACGATTGCGCTATCGAGCGACCGGCTGACACTTCTCATGGCGAGTGGACCTCTACCATGGCCCTGAAGTCCGCCAAGCTGGCCCACTGCGCCCCGCGCAAGATCGCCGAGGTCATCGTTGCCCATATGCCCGAGGACCCCGCGATCGAGAAGGTCGAGATCGCAGGCCCCGGCTTCATCAACTTCTACCTCTCCGTTGCCGTCAAGAATGCCATCTTTGGCGAGGCTCGCGAGAAGGGCATGGACTTCGCTAAGTCCAACGTCGGTGGTGGCCTGAAGACCCAGGTCGAGTTCGTTTCCGCCAACCCCGTCGGCCCCATGCACATCGGCCACGGCCGCTGGGCCGCGCTGGGCGATTCGCTCTGCCGCGTTATGGACCACGCCGGCTATGAGATCCAGCGTGAGTTCTACATCAATGACCACGGCTCTCAGATGAACACCTTCGGCAACTCCATCAGCACGCGCTATATGCAGCTTGCCGACATCATCGCCAAGCAGGGCGTTGATATCGACGAGGCTCACAAGCTGCTGATCGCCGACCGTGACGCCTTTGTTGCCGACGAGAACGACGAGCACCCCGAGACCCATCCGTATCAGGACAACTTTGCCGAGACCTTGGGCAAGGACTCTTACGGCGGCGACTACATCATCGACGAGGCCGCCGAGTTCTGGCGCACCGACGGCGACAAGTGGGTCGACGCCGATCCGCAGGAGCGTATGGAGAGCTTCCGTGAGCGCGGCTACGTGAAGATGGTCGACAACATGCGCGACCTCTGCCACGCCGTCAACTGCGACTTTGACCGTTGGTACTCCGAGCGCTCGCTGTATGTGAAGGACACCGAGGGCGAGACCGCCGGCACCTCCGCCGTCGACCGCGCTTTTGAGAAGCTCGACAAGATGGGCTACCTCTACACCAAGGACGGCGCCCTGTGGTTCCGCTCCACCGATCTGGGCGACGACAAGGACCGCGTCCTGATCAAGTCCGACGGCGAGTACACCTACTTCGCCTCCGACGTCGCCTATCACTGGGATAAGTTCCAGCGCGTCGACCACGTCATCGACATCTGGGGCGCCGACCACCACGGTTACATCGAGCGCGTCCGCTGCGTCTGCGACGCTCTGGGTTACCCCGGCAAGTTCGAGGTTCTACTGGGCCAGCTCGTCAACCTGCTGCGTAACGGCAAGCCCGTCCGTATGTCCAAGCGCAAGGGCACCATGGTGACCCTTCAGGAGCTCGTCGACGAGGTTGGCTCCGATGCCGCTCGCTACACGCTCATCTCCAAGAGCTCCAACCAGATGGTCGACTTCGACATCGAGGCCGTTAAGAAGCGCGACAACTCCAACCCGGTCTATTACGTGCAGTATGCTCACGCCCGCGTGTGCTCCATCCTGCGCCGTGCCGCCGACGTTACCGCCGAGCAGGCCGACGAGATGGGCATGAAGGCCGTTGCCGCCAAGGCCATCGGTGAGAACGTCGATTACTCGCTGCTGACCGACCCGACCGAGCTCGCCCTTTCGCGCAAGCTCAACGAGCTCACCGACCTGATCGCCAGCTGTGCTCGCGATCGCGCCCCGTTCCGTCTGACCCACTTTGCCGAGGAACTCGCCGGTGACTTCCACAGCTTCTACGCTGCCTGCCAGGTGCTGCCGAGCGAGGGCCGTCCCGTCGACCCCGAGCTTTCGCGTGCCCGTCTGGCCGCTTGCGATGCCGTCCGCGTGACGCTCGCCCTGGTGCTCACCCTCGTTGGCGTTTCCGCGCCCGAGCAGATGTAACCTGCGGGTCATTTGACCGTGTAGGTTTGGTTTAACTGAGCCCTATAAGCCCGATCTCCCACGGAGGTCGGGCTTTTTTCGCAAATGCCGACGTATTGACGAATTTGGAACTGCTGGAAATACGAAACTATGCCGGTTTACTACGATGAATTGGGAATTTCCAACCACGCCGGCTTTTCGCAAAAAAGCGCAAGGCATCTACCTGCGGTTTTAGTTCAACATGTTTCGGAGTGGTCGCGGTTGATCGATTCGTCGTAGTAAACCGCCATAGTTTTGGCGGAGGCAGTCTGATTTGTGGGTGGTAGACCAAAGAGTGTCCCTTTTGACTAGTCGTTTAAGAACGCCCCCAATGACTAAGTTGCAGGTGGCGGCGGTTGTGTTACACTAACGCTGCGTAGTTGACGCAATCATCTCGATACAGATCAATGATGTCCGTCGTTTTGAACGGAACTAGACTGTTTAGCCGCCCTGAAGGTTTATGCAGGGAGCATGTGATCACAGGGCTTGAAAAGAAAGTTGAGCAAACACTGTGTCTGATCAACAGCAAGAAAACGAAATAACGACGACGCAAGCCGCTCCCGCTGCACCGGTTGCGTCGGACCAGGTCGCGGCGCCCGCGCAAGCCTCGGCTCCCGAGACGCCTAAGGCTGCTTCGACGCCTGCGCCTGCAACTGGTGAGGAGGCTGCTCCGGCAAAGCCCAAGCTCGCGCGCCGCACGGCCAAGCCTGCCGCTGACGGCGAGGAGGTCACCAAGCCCAAGCGCCGTACCACGCGCACGACGCGCGCCAAGCGCACCGTTGCAGCTGACTCCTCGGCGCCGATTTCCGATGAGGTCGCGCAGGCACGTGCGTTGGCGCAGATTAGCGAGGCTCAGGTGGTGCGCGCCCGCCGTCGTGCTGCCGAGCGCGAGGCCGCGGCTCTGACCGAGCTTGCAGCTCCGTCTGTGCCCGAGACGCCTGCCGCCATCGAGACCCCTGCCGCCGACCTGCCGACCGAGAAGCCGGCACCGCGCACACGCCGCCGCACGGCTGCTAAGGCCGAGCAAGTTGCTGAACAGGTAACCCCCGAGCTCACTGAGGCTTCGGTCCGTTCCGCGGCAGGGGAGGGCACATCGCCTGTTGAGCCCGCTGCGCCTGTCGAGGCCAGCGAAGTTCCCGTTGTCGATCCGGCTTTGCGCCCGCACCGTCGCGGTCGCAAGCCCAAGGCCTTTGTCGAGGCCGAGAAGGCCGCAGCCGCAGCCGCCGCCGCTCGGGATGCTGCGGCGACCGCCAAGTCCTCAACTGCTGCCGATGAACCCGTCCAGGATGCTACGACTTCCGAGGCCGTTTCTGCCGATGCCGAGCCCGCCGACGTCCGTCCCGGTCGCAGCCGTCGCACTGCTGCTAAGCGCACGTCCAAGGCTAAGGCTGCCAAGAAGGGTGCGTCCGAGGATTCCGCCGAGACGACCGCCGATGCATCGACTGATGCCGTCGAGCCCCAGGACGTCGAACAGCCTGCATCCGAGAAGCCCAAGCGCGGTCGCAAGAAGTCCGTTAAGGCCAAGGCCGCCGAGCAGCATGCTGATGTCGAAGCGCAGGTCGATTCCGGCGCCGAGGCCAATGACGCCGCTGCGGCCAATGTTGACACCACCGCAACCGATGGTGCCGCCCCCGCCGAGGGCGAAGACGGCGCTCGCCCCAACCGTCGCCAGCACAAGCGCAACGAGGAGCGCAACGAGCGCAAGGACGAGCGCAACAACGACCGTCGCAACCGCCAGCGCGATCGCAAGCAACGCAACAAGGAGCGTAATGCCGCTCCCACCGAGCCCACGCTTTCGCGCGAGGAGCTCGCTGCCATGAAGGTCGCCGAACTTCGCGAGAAGGCCAAGGAGTTCGAGATCGAGACGACCGGCAAGAAGAAAGCCGAGCTCGTCGAGGAGATCTACGTCACCGCCGCGAAGGCCGAGGGCTTCCGCGACATCAAGGGCATTCTGCAGATTCGCCCGGACAGCTCCGGCATCATCCACGCCCATGGCTACATGAAGTCCAACGACGACGCCTTCGTGCCCGCCTACCTCATCCGCTCCGCGCGCCTGCGCACGGGCGACGTCATCGAGGGCTCGCTGCGTCCTTCGCGCGGCGGCGACAAGCGCGCCGGCCTCGCCAAAATCACGACCGTCAACGGTCTGGACCCCGAGCAGATTCGCAACCGCCCCAAGTTCGGCGACCTTACCCCGGTCTATCCCAATGAGCCGCTGCGCATGGAGCACGGCAAGGATTCCATCACCGGTCGCGCCATCGACATCGTGTCGCCGATTGGCAAGGGCCAGCGCGGCCTGATCGTGTCCCCGCCCAAGGCCGGCAAGACCACGATCCTCAAGAAGATCTGCCAGTCCATCTCGATTAACAACCCCGAGGTGCACCTCATCTGCCTGCTCGTCGACGAGCGCCCCGAAGAGGTCACCGATATGCAGCGTTCCATCAAGGGTGAGGTTGTGGCGTCGACCTTCGATATGCCTGCCGACAACCACACTCGCGTGGCAGAGCTCGTCATCGAGCGCGCCAAGCGCATCGTAGAGCTGGGTGGCGACGTCGTGGTGGTGCTCGACTCCATCACGCGCCTCGCCCGCGCCTACAACTTGGCGGCGCCCGCCTCAGGCCGCATCCTTTCGGGCGGCGTCGATTCGGCGGCACTGTATCCGCCCAAGCGCTTCCTGGGTGCAGCCCGCAATATCGAGAACGGCGGCTCGCTCACCATCCTGGCCTCTGCCCTCATCGACACCGGTTCCAAGATGGACGAGGTCATTTTCGAGGAGTTCAAGGGCACCGGCAACATGGAGCTTAAGCTCGACCGCGACCTGGCCGACCGCCGCATCTTCCCGGCTATCGACCCCGTTGCCTCCGGTACGCGTAACGAGGACCTGTTGGTCGACGAGCAGATGCGCCCGTTTGTCTTTGGTCTGCGTCGCATTCTTGCCGGCATGAACAACACCGAGCGCGCGGCCGCATCGTTTATCAAGGGTCTTAAGGGCACCAACACCAACCAGGAGTTCCTGGTGCGTTCGGCCAAAAAACACAGCGACTACGAGCAGACGTTCTAGGTTGTCATCCACGCGCAGCGATAGTCATCAATGCGATAAAGGGTCGGGGCTTTGAGCCTCGGCCCTTTTCCATAGCGCCGCTCCGCGCTTATTTTTGACCGTAAGACCGACGAGCAGCAGGTTTCCCGTTTCAATCCGACATCGTCGCTTGCAATCGACAGGGCGGTTTCGCATAATAGCTTTTAAGCTTCGCGACGGAAAACGCAGATGAAACGAACCATATACCGTTGCTTTGGGGCATAGCCCCGCTTCATCTTCTCTCGCGCAGCCAACTGAATGATGCGATTTGGGTGCTGGAAGATGGGGAGAGCTCATGGCTTCTTCTGATGCAACACAACGAGCAGTCCTTGCCGGACTTTCGTGCGGGATCGGCCTTGCCGCTCCCGTGGTTATGTATGCCGCGACGCTGCCGTTTTCGTCGGTGAACGAGACGGTCGTGGCGGGTGCGGTTCCCTTCGCCGTGGGCGCGGTGGCGGGCGTGGGCATCTATGCCGCCTCGCTGGGTATCTCCGAGTATCGTGCGCAGCGTGAAGAGCGTCTGTTCCAGCCCGATGCCATGGGCGGTGCCGCCAATCTCAATCAGCATCAAAGCGAGTTCAAGACCGCCTCGATTCCAGCTCAGCAGCAGGATGCGACTCCTTACGCTGCGACTTCTGCTTCTCAGGCTCAGTCGGAGCAGTCTACCTCGGCATTCCTTTCCGGCCTGACTGGTGCGTTCCAGCGCCGTCATGCCGATGATGGTGTCCCTACCATCGCTCGAGCCGCAGATGCTATGGACGAGGACGAGGCTTGGTCTATGATCGACAGTATGCTCGACGACGATTCGCCGGTGAGCTGCGACCCTGCACACTCGCGCGACGTCTATCAAGTCGCCATCGACGAGCTCACCAACGGCGGGCAGTCCGGTTCCTTCAATCGCGACGACATCGCCGCCGCGGCACGCGCCGTGTCTGGCTCCCAGGCCGCCCCTGCGGGCAGCACGGCGGCTTTCGTGGCACTCGTCGCCAACGCGGCAGCCAATAACGCCTACAGCGCTACCTCGGCGGACGCGAACGCTTCTGCCGATAATTCGTACGTTGATGAAGCCATGACCGCGGACGAGGAGGCCGTTGCCGCCCGCCGCGCCGCCGAAAGCTCGCTTTGGGGCGCTCCTGCCCAGCAGCAGGCGGCTGAGGCTGCGCCGTACAACGCAAGCATCGCCAGCATGCCTATCATCTCCGGTGTCGCGGACATCGATCTCGATGACCTCGATGAGCCTGCAGCCATCACCGCATCGATTGATGCCCAAGATCGCATCGACACCGGCGACCTTCCGGACGCTTCGCTCGAGGTTGATGTCCCTATGGCCGATTACTCAGGCCACGAGGACATGTGGGCCGCCGCCACCGCGATTCTGGATGAGATTGACGAGCCTGCTCCTGTTGCAGCCCCCGCTCCCGTCACTGCCCCTCAGCCTGCTGCCCCCGCCTATGTTGGCCGTCACAGCGCTGTGTTCCCCGAGGATACTGCCCGCATCTCGCGTGAGAGCATCGAGCGAGCCGAGGCTATTGCCGCCGGCATTATGGAAAATCGTCGTCACGAGCGCGTCAATCAGATCCTCGAGGAAGAGATCGAGCGCCTGCAGTCCTCTACCGCCAAGCGTACGGGCCGTGCCTATCTGAGCGTTATCGAGGGCGGTACCGCCAGCTTCGCGCCGCTCCGCGCGGAGGCATAACTTCTGCATGGTTAAGATCAATCGAAAATGGGCGGTCGTGACCTGCCTGATGGCGCTCTTGATCTGGGGCAATTCGCTGGTTCCCGGCTCGGGGTCGGGCTCGCTGAGCCTAACGGTCATGGAAGCTATCCGCGGTTTCCTGCACGGCGTGGGACTTCCATATGCATGGGTGACCAATTTTGTTGTTCGCAAGTGCGCGCATTTTACCGAGTATATGGTGCTCGGTATCTTGGCAACGCACGCCTTTGATTTTGAGGGCCGGCGCACCTTTGACGTGCTGCTGCCCACGGCGGTGTTCCTGCTGCTGATTCCCTCGATCGACGAGACGATTCAGCTCTTTGTGCCGGGACGCGCCGGCATGATCACCGATGTGATGATCGACTGCTGTGGTGCGGCAACGGGCGTTGTGCTCCGATATCTCTTACGGCCGCTGATGCGCGCCAAAAAAGCCGCCTAGGACGTATTGTTTGGTCCTAGGCGGCCTTTTTTATTTGAGGGCTTATATGAGGCGTGGTGGCGTCGTTCCGTAGGTCGGATTTGCCGGGCGCGCCACGCCCTGTGGGTGCGTCTGCTACTGAAGCGCCTGAGCGCCCAGGGCCAGGCAGCCCATAATGCCCTGTTTGCCCTCGAGGCTGTTGTTGACGATATAGCTATCAATGTCGGCCATCTCGGGCGTGACGATGTAGCCGTTGAGCATCTCGGCGCACTTCTTGCGCGCGAGCGGCACGATGGGGGTGTGGTCGGCCACGCCGCCACCGATGACGATCTTTTGCGGTGCGTAGCACAGGATGTAGGTCATGAGCGCCTGCGCCAGATAGCCGGCGAGCAGGTCCATGGCCTCCGGGTCATCGGCCATCTCTCCGGCGCTCTTGCCACCCCAGCGCTTTTTGACGCCGGGACCGGCGATGAGGCCCTCGAGGCAGTTGTCGTGGAAGGGGCAGCCGCTGTGCTCGCCGATGGTGTCGCGCGGGTCGCGCGTGACCAGGATGTGACCGGCCTCGGGATGCATCATGCCGTGCACGAGCTTACCGCCCGAGAGCACGCCGGCGCCCACGCCGGTACCGATGGTCAGATACACCACGTCAGTGAGGCCCTGGGCGCAACCAAAGGTGACCTCGCCCAGGCAGGCGACGTTGACGTCGGTGTCGTAGCCGCAGGGAATATTGAGCTCGTTTTGGATGGTGCCCAGCAGGTCAAAGTAGCGCCATGCCGTTTTGGGCGTCTCCAGGATCTTGCCGTATTGGGACGAGGCAGGGTTGACTGCGGTGGGGCCAAAGGCGCCGATGCCCAGCGCGGCGATGTCCTTGTCGGCAAACCATGCGTTGACGGCCTCAACGGTCTCCTGCGGGGTCGTGGTCGCAATCTGCTCGCGTTCCAGGACCGTGCCGTCTGCATAGCCCGTGGCGCAGACCATCTTGGTGCCGCCGGCCTCGAGCGCTCCGATAAGCTGCTGCTCTGCCATAGTATTCCTCTCTGGACGAGTTGCTCCGTGACTAAAGTATAGCGCTCTAAAAAATAAATGAGGTCGCTATAAAAAGAAACCTCATGGCCCAACGGGTTCACGAGGTTTCTTTAGTGCCTTTAGTTACTGACCGTCCTTACCCGCGCGGGTTGATTTTATCACGTAGCGACTTGAGGTTCTCAAGCGCAGCGTTGAGCGTCTCGTCTCGCTTGGCAAAGTGGAAACGAATCAGATGGTTGACGGGCTCGCGGAAGAAGCTCGAGCCCGGAACGGCGCCCACGCCCACCTTGGAGGCCAAATCCTCACAGAAGTCGAGGTCGCTGTCATAGCCAAACTCCGAGATATCCATCATCACATAGTAGGCGCCCTGCGGCACGTTGTGCTCAAGACCGATGCTATCGAGCCCCTGACAGAATAGGTCGCGCTTGGCGGTGTAGAGGTCGAGGACCTCCTGGTAATAGCTGTCGTCGAATTTGAGGGCGGTGACGACAGCTTCCTGCAGGGGAGCGGCAGCACCCACGGTGAGGAAGTCGTGGACCTTTTTAATGCGCTCGGTGATCTGGGCCGGGGCGATGGTGTAGCCCAGACGCCAGCCGGTGATGGAGTAGGTCTTGGACAGCGAGCTGCAGCTGATGGTTCGATCGAACATGCCGGGCAGCGTGGCCATATAGACGTGCTCGTGGGGCGCGTAGACGATGTGCTCGTATACCTCGTCGGTAATGCAGTAGGCGTCGTACTTTTTGCAGAGGTCGGCGATTAAGGTGAGCTCCTCGCGCGTAAAGACCTTGCCGCAGGGGTTGGAAGGGTTGCACAGGACGATGGCCTTGGGATCGTTGTCGCGGAAGGCCGCCTCGAGTGTCTCGCGGTCAAAGTCGAACGCAGGTGGGTTAAGCGGCACGTAGATGGGCTCGGCACCCGAGAGGATCGTGTCGGCGCCGTAGTTCTCGTAGAATGGCGAGAAGATGACGACCTTGTCGCCGGGGTTTGTGACCGTCATCATGGCGGCCATCATGGCCTCGGTGGAGCCGCAGGTGACCACGATGTTCTCGTTGGGGTTGATCGGCATGCCCATAAAGTGCTCCTGCTTGGCGGCAAGCGCCTCACGCATGGCCTGGGAGCCCCAGGTGATGGAGTACTGGTGATAGAGCGGCTTGGGGTCGCTGGCGATGGCGCTCAGGCTGTTGAGCAGCTGCGCCGGGGGATCGAAGTCGGGGAAGCCCTGCGACAGGTTGACGGCGCCATACTTATTGGAGATGCGCGTCATGCGGCGGATGACCGAATCGGTAAACGTTGCCGTACGGTTGGAGAGTTCTTTCATGCTTGTCCTTTCGAGCATTTGCAGTGGGGCAAGTTTACTCCTATGAAACCGGTGGGAATTGCTCGAAATGGTCTCGAAAAACTCTTTGGTTGATTTTCAATCTCAACGCAACAGCCTGAACGGGCCCCGCGTTTCCGC
>CABJBO010000051.1 GCA_902363875.1 Coriobacteriaceae bacterium
CCGTGCAACGGAAAAGAGCCGCCCTTTCGGACGACTCAAACTGTAATGGGGCTAAAAAGACTGGTCTGAAACGTTTGATATCAGTCTTTTTAGCCCCGTCCCAAATGAACTGCTTCTAAGTTGCGGTGGAATAGGGATTGATTTGCGGCTGGTAAGCCAAAAACAGTCCCTATTTCACCGCAACTGATATGGGTGTCCCTAGCGAGTTGGCTGGTAGCGGGGGCAGTAGCTGATGGCGATGGCGTCGACGCCTACGTGGGTTGCGATGGTGCAGCCGATGGGGCCGGTGCCGGCGTCTACGTAATCCTGGCCCGCGAGTGCCTCGTTGACAAGTTCCTGCTCCTCGGCGGCGCCGGTCGTGAGCACACGCACGCTTGAGCCCGGGTGCTCGTCCAAAAACGCGAGGCAATCTGCCATGGTGTTGGCGACGATGCGCTTGGCGCCGCGGCCCTTTTTGATGGCCTTGATCTCGCCCGATTTCCACTCCGGCGAAACGGCCAGGCGAATGTTGAGCATCTGCGTGAGCTGGCCGGCAAGCTTGGGCGCGCGGCCGTTCTTAACGAGGTTCTCGAGCGTGCGGGGAATCAGCAGCAGGTGGGCGTCGGGCAGGGCCGCGCGGATCTGCGCCTCGGTCTCGTCCAGGCTGCGGCCGTCCTCGCGCATAGCCAGCGCGTACTCCACCAGCAGGCCCTCGGCGCCCGAGCCGGTGCGCGAATCGATGCAGCGCACGTCGAGCTCGTGGGTCTCGGCGACCAGGCATGCGTTGGAATAGCAGGCGGACCACTCGCTGCACAGCGAGATAAAGATCGCGCTGTCGTGGCCATCGGCGCGTACGCGGTCAAACAGCGCCTTGAACTCGCCGGCGCTCGGCTGCGAGGTGTGCGGCAGCTGCTCGGAGCCAGCCATGCGGGCGACGTATTCCTCGGCGGTAATCTGCACCTGGTCGAGCAGGTCCTCGCCCTCGATAATCACATGCAGCGGAATCACGTAAATGCCGAGCTCTTGGGCACGGGCGGGGGAGATGTCCGACGTGGAGTCGGTTATGATGGCAAAAGACATAATTGCACCTTTCGTTGGGGCGCGGCAGCGCCGCCTTCTGAAAGCAAAGTGCGACAAGTATAGTGGAGTTGCTCTACATTGCTAGGTTCAATTGTTGAATAGTCAACAGTTTGAAGCGGTGGTGTGGAAATCATCAACTGGGGAAGAAGGGTGCCGATGGCGGCATTGCAACTTTGCGAGCGGCCGGTTGTGCTGTTCGATTTTGACGGCACGGTGGCCGATACGGGTCGGGCAGTGATGACCTCGACGCGCAAGACGCTGGCTGCGCGCGGGTTTTCGGAGACGCAGATGGGTGATCTGCGCCGCATGATCGGGCCGCCCCTGTGGAAGAGCTTTCACGACTTTTACGGCTTTTCCCGCGAGGAGTCGCTTGTGGTGGCCGACGAGTACCGCGCCTTTTTTGATGAGCTGGGACCGGAGGAGTACCCCGTGTTCGATGGGATTCCCGAGCTGCTGGATGAGTTGGCCGCCCGGGGCAAGCGTATGGCCGTGGCGACGTCACGCATGGAGGCCAAATGCATCGACATGGTGCATGAGCTTGGTCTTTCTCAGTTCGAAGCCGTGGTTGGCATGAATCCGCCGCAGGGGCGCGAGACCAAGGCCGATTCGGTTCGCGATGCCCTGGCGGCGCTCGGCGCGACGGCGGACGATGCCGTGATGATCGGCGATCGCTTTAACGACGTCGAGGGCGCGCACGCGATGAGCGTGCCGTGCATCGGCATCTATTCGGGCGCGGCGGCGCCGGGTGAGCATGAGGCGGCGGGTGCCGATGCAGTGGTGCACTCGGTGGCCGAGCTTGCTAAACTTTTCTCTATCTAGGAACTAAATGTGAGGGGCGGGTACGCTTGCCGCTCATTGGTAAGGAGGCAGTCTATGAATCAGGTGGAGCAGAGCGTCGCTGAGTATGTCGACGAGGTCTGGGAAGATGTCGTCGCCGATATCGAGCAGCTGGTGAGCTATCCGTCCGTGGCAGTTTCTGCCGATGCAGAGCCCGGCGCGCCGTTTGGCCGCCCGGTCCGTGACGCGCTCGACTGTGCGCTCGGCATCGCGCAGAAGCTTGGCTATCAGACGAGCGACGACGAGGGCTATGTGGGCATTGCCGATATCCCTGGCCGCGGCGACAAGCAGCTCGCGACCATCTGCCACGTGGACGTGGTGCCCGCCGGCCCGGGCTGGAACACCGACCCGTTTGCGCTGGAGCGTCGCGAGGGCTGGCTGCTCGGCCGCGGCGTTATCGACGACAAGGGTCCGGCGGTGCTGTCACTCTACGCCGGCGCCTATCTGCTCAAGCACGGCATTACCCCGCGCTATACTTTCCGCGCGCTGCTGGGCTGCGATGAGGAAGTGGGCATGTCCGACGTTCACCATTATCTGGAGAACCACGCGAACCCCGACTTTCTGTTTACGCCCGATGCCGAGTTTCCGGTCTGCAATGCCGAGAAGGGCCAGTTTGGGGCGACGTTCGTGAGTCCCAAGATCGACGGCGGGCGCATCGTGTCGTGGAGCGGCTCCGAGGCGAGCAATGCCATTCCGTCGCAGTCCATCTGCGAGCTCGCGATTGCCGCCGATGAGCTGCCGGCGCCCGTTGAGAACGCCGACCGCCTGGAGATCACGGCGCTTGATAACGGGCATGCGCAGATTTTCGCCCACGGCATTGGCGGTCATGCCTCGATGCCAGAGGGAACGATCAACGCCGTCGGGCTGATCGTGGCGTATCTGCGCGAGGCCGAGGACGCGTTTGGTGCACGCGACGAGCGCCTGCTGACGCCTGCCGAGCACGAGTTCGTCAAGTTCCTGGCCTTTGTGCATGCGGACGCCTATGGTCGCGGCCTGGGTATCGATGCGACGAGTCCGGCGTTTGGCCCGCTTACCTGCAACGCTGGCGTCATCCGCGTGGCGGATGGCCATATTGAGCAGGTCATCGACGTGCGCTTCCCCGACAGCACGAGTGCCGATACCATCCGCGAGCAGCTCGATCCGCTCGTGGGCCGTTTTGGCGTGACGTGCCGTGTGGGTCGTGCGAAGGTGCCGTTCTCGGTCTCTGCCGACGATCCGGCCGTGAAGGCGCTTATTGATACCTATAACGAGTTTACGGGCAAGCATGCTGAGCCCTTTGCCATGGGCGGCGGCACGTACGCGCGCAACTTTGCCCGCGCCGTCTCGTTTGGCCCCGAGGAGACCGGTCTGGAGCTGCCCGAGTGGGGCGGCCAGATGCACGGTCCCAACGAGTGCGCCAACGAGGAACAGCTCAAGCAGGCGCTCAAGATTTATATCGTGGCGATCTTACGTTTGAACGAGCTTGAGCTTTAAGGCTGCGGCGTTTTAACAACTTAGCACCCCTTTCGTCCGGGCTTTTTAAGTTGCGGTGGAATAGTTCCTAGAATGGGCCATTTGATGGCCAAGCAGGAACTATTTCACCGCAACTTTGTTTTTATTGGTGTAAAAGGCGGGTCATGCTTGGTGGCGGGTTTGTTATTCGTTTGTAAAGCCGAGCCGCGCTTGCGGTAAGGGTCTATCAGATGCCCGTAATAAAGCGCAGCTGACGCGGGCGCTGCCCGATCGAGACCGTATCTTTCCAAACAGCAAAGCGGGCAGGGTGCCCGCGAGTCGCTTGTATGAAAGGAAGATCATGCTCGATCAGGCTTATTCTCGTCGTCAGTTCCTCGGCCTCGCTGGTGGTCTTGCCAGCATCGTCGGTCTCGGTCTCGTTGGTTGCGGCGGCTCCAACGCCGCCAACACCGCTGCTGAGGGCAGCGCCGCTGCTGCCGAGTCCGTCTCGGGCGAGGTGACCTACGACGGCGCTTCCTCGTTCCAGGCTCTCGTCGAGGCTGCTGCCGAGAAGTTCATGGATGCCAACCCGGACGTCTCCGTCTCCGGTTCGGGTAACGGTTCGGGCAAGGGCCTGACCGCTGTCGCCGCCGGCACCGTCACCATCGGTAATTCCGATGTCTTCGCCGAGACCAAGCTCGAGGCCGATCAGGTCAAGAACCTCGTCGATCACGAGGTCGCCGTCGTGGGCATGGGCCCCGTCGTCTCCAAGAACGTGACAGTCGACGACCTGACCCTCGAGCAGCTCAAGGGCATCTTCTCCGGCCAGATCACCAACTGGAAGGAGGTCGGCGGCGACGACGCCAAGATCGTCGTTCTCAACCGCAAGGCCGGCTCCGGCACCCGCGCCACCTTCGAGGCCGCCGTCTTTGGCGACGAGGCCGTCGACTTTAAGGGCGACGCCGAGCTCGACAAGTCCGGCGATGTCCAGACTCAGATGGGCAGCACCGACAACGCCATCTCCTACCTTGACTTCTCGCACTTCGATGACTCCAAGTTCAACGCCATCATGGTCGAGGGCGTCGAGCCCAAGAGCACAAACGTCACCGACGACTCCTTCAAGATCTGGGCGACCGAGCACATGTACTGTGCTAAGGACGCCGACGAGGCCACCAAGGCCTTCCTGGAGTTCATGCTTTCCGACGACGTCCAGGGCAAGCTCGTCGAGGAGCAGGGCTTTATTCCCGTTTCTGCCATGAAGGTCGTCAAGGACGCCAGTGGCAAGGTCTCCGCTAAATAAGTAATCGCCCCCGGAAAGGTTTGCAATGGCAAAACAGCTGCCAAAGCGCGAGCTTGAGAACGTGGGCCTGGGCGTCACGGGTGCGTGCGTAGCGCTCGTGACGCTTGTCGTTGCCGCGCTCATCTTTATGGTCGCCCAAAAGGGCCTCTCGGCTTTTTTCAAGGACGGCGTCTCGATCGTCGAGTTTTTTATCGGTACCAAGTGGGACCTGGCCAACACGGCCGAAAACGGCCTGCCCTACACTGGCGCCCTGCCCCTGATCGTCACCTCGTTTGCGGTCATGGTGCTCTCCACGCTCATCGCACTGCCCATCGCCATCGGCTCTGCCATCTTTGCGGTCGAGATTCAGCCTAAGTTTGGCTCCAAGGTTTTTCAGCCGCTCATTGAGCTTTTGACCGGTATTCCCTCGGTCGTCTTTGGCCTGATCGGTTTTCACGTGGTCGTCGGCCTTATGAAGAGCGTTTTCCACGTGAGCACGGGTCTGGGTATCTTGCCCGGCGCTATCGTGCTGGCAGTCATGATTCTGCCGACGATGACCACGCTTTCGGTCGATGGCCTGCGCGCCGTGCCCGATAGCTACCGCCAGGGTTCGCTCGCGCTGGGCTACACCCGCTGGCAGACCATCTGGCACGTGGTGCTCAAGTCCGCCATGCCCTCGCTCATGACCGCAGTCATCCTTGGCATGACCCGCGCCTTTGGCGAGACGCTCGCCGTGCGCATGGTCATTGGCGGCATCGAGGCCATGCCGACGTCGCTGCTGTCGCCGGCGTCTACCATCACCACCACGCTCACCACGTCCATGGCGGTCTATGCCGAGGGCTCGGCGCAGGACGACGTCCTGTGGGCGCTCGGTCTGCTGCTGATGGGCATGAGCCTCATCTTTATCCTGATCATCCATCTCATTGGCCGCAAGGGGGCGAAGGCTCGTGGCTAGCACGCGCATCCACATCGACGAGGCGAGACTCGGGCTTGTCCAAAAGCAGGACCGCATCGCCACGGGCGTGCTGACGGCGATTGTCGCCATCGTCATGCTTATCGTCGTCTCCATGGTGGCCTACATCCTGTTCGAGGGTATCTCGACGCTGTTCCAGCCGGGCTTTCTCACGCAGCCCGCACGCGCCAACGGAACGCAGGGCGGCGTGCTCTACCAGCTGTTCGACTCGTTCTATCTGCTGCTGATCACCCTGATCATCTCGGTGCCCATCAGCCTGGGCGGCGCGGTCTTTTTGGTTGAGTACGCGCCCGATGGGCCTATTCGCGACATCGCCTCGACCGCCATCGAGACGCTGTCCTCGCTGCCCTCCATTGTCGTAGGCATGTTCGGCTTTCTGGTGTTCTCGGTGCAGCTGGGCTGGAAGTACTCCATCATCTCCGGCGCCGTCGCGCTCACCATGTTCAACATCCCCATCCTGGTGCGCGTGATTCAGCAGGCGCTCGAGGACGTGCCGCAGGCCCAGCGCGATGCATGCCTGGCCATGGGCCTCACTCGCTGGGAGGCCACACTGCACATCCTGATTCCCGAGGCCATGCCCGCCATCGTGACCGGCATCGTGCTTTCGGCCGGCCGCGTGTTTGGCGAGGCCGCGGCGCTGCTCTTTACCTCGGGCATGAGCTCGCCGGTTCGCCTGAACTTCTTGAGCTTTAACCTGTCGAGCCCCACCTGCGCCTGGAACGTGTTCCGTCCCGGCGAGTCGCTGGCCGTGCACATCTACAAGATCTATGGCGAGGGCAGCCCCGAGGCCCAGCAGATCGTCTGGGGCACTGCGGCACTGCTGATGATTTGCGTGCTGCTGTTTAACGTAGTCGCCCGTATCGTGGGCAAGCAACTGGCAAGGAGGATGACGGCCGAATGAGCGAGACGAATGCGACGCCCGCAACCGAGGCGGCATCGTCCGACACCCAGGACTTTTTGTCGAGCGTGGGGGAGAGCGAGAAACGTGTTCGCGTGAGCGGCAAGGCCGTGAGCGACGAGGTCGTGCTCTCCACCAAGGACGTCAACGTGTACTATGGCGACCACCATGCGCTGCACAATACGTCGCTCGACTTCCACAAGGGTGAGATCACGGCGCTCATCGGGCCTTCGGGCTGCGGCAAGTCGACCTTCTTGCGCAGCCTCAACCTGATGAATCGCGAGATTCGCGGCTGCCGCGTGGAGGGCGAGATCAGCTACCGCGGACGCAACGTGAACACCAAGACCGAGAATACCTACGAGCTGCGCCGGTCCATTGGCATGGTGTTTCAGCAGCCCAACCCCTTCCGCAAGTCCATTCGAGACAACATCACGTTTGCGCCCAAGCGCCACGGCATCACCGACCGCGACGAGCTCGATCGCATGGTCGAGGAAAGCCTGCGCGGTGCGGCCCTGTGGGACGAGGTCAAGGACAAGCTCGACAAGAGCGCCTACGCGCTTTCGGGCGGCCAGCAGCAGCGTTTGTGCATCGCGCGCACGCTGGCACTCAACCCCGACGTAATCCTGTTTGACGAGCCCTGCTCGGCGCTCGACCCCATCTCGACGCTGGCGATCGAGGACCTCATGTCGTCGATCGTGGCCGACCGCGCCATCGTCATCGTGACGCACAACATGGAGCAGGCGTCGCGCGTGTCCAACCGCACGGCGTTTTTCTACATGGGCGATATGGTCGAGTACGACGAGACCGACGAGATTTTCCAACGGCCCAAGGATAAGCGGCTGAATGATTACCTCACCGGCATGTTCTCCTAGTCCGGGACATGCTTGAGGCCCGCGGCGGCCACGGTTGCCGCGGGACTGATTGGAGAGGCGGGTCATCTCTTTTGCGAGATGGCCCGCCTTTTTGCTCTGCGACCGAAACGACCACCACAAAGGGGACAGGCACCTTCGTGGTGGTTTGGGGTGGGGCTCGCTGCTATCATGGACAACGTTGAATTTCTACGAAGGAGCAGGGCATATGGCGATTCTTTTGGGATGCGATTCCATCAGCCTAGAGTTTCCCACCAAGCATATTTTCGATAGCGTGACGCTCGGCGTGGACGAGGGCGACCGTATTGGTATTGTCGGCAAAAACGGCGACGGCAAGTCGACGCTGCTGAGCGTGCTCGCCGGCACGCTGGAGCCCGACGACGGCCGCGTGACGCACCGCCGCGACACCACGATCGGATTGCTCGGCCAAAAGGACAACCTGGTCGATACCGACACCGTGCATCATGCCGTTGTGGGCGACACGCCTGAGTACGAGTGGGCGTCGAGCCCGCGTACGCGCCAGATTCTGGCCGGTCTTATTAGCGATGTGCCCTGGGAGGGCATGGTGGGCGAGCTCTCGGGCGGTCAGCGCCGTCGCGTGGACCTCGCGCGCCTGCTGATTGGCGACTACGATGTGCTCATGCTCGACGAGCCCACCAACCACCTGGACATGCGCACCATCAACTGGCTTGCGCGTCACTTAAAGGCCCGCTGGCAGCGCGGCCAGGGCGCCATGCTCGTGGTCACGCACGACCGCTGGTTCTTGGACGAGGTCTGCACCAGCATGTGGGAGGTCCACGACGGCCAGGTAGATCCCTTCGAGGGCGGCTACTCGGCATATATCCTGCAGCGCGTGGAGCGCGACCGCATGGCCGCCGTTACCGAGGAGCGCCGTCGCAACATGGCGCGCAAGGAGCTCGCGTGGCTGAGCCGCGGTGCCCAGGCTCGTTCCACCAAACCCAAGTTTCGGGTGGATGCCGCTCGCGAGCTGATCGCCGACGTGCCGCCCGTACGTGACGAGCTGGAGCTCAAGCGCCTGGCCGTGAGCCGCCTGGGCAAGCAGGTTATCGATGTAGTCGACGTGGACGCCGGCTATGCGGATGCCGATGGCTCGTCCAAACAGGTGCTCACCGATGTGACCTGGCTCATTGGTGCGGGTGACCGCTATGGTCTTTTAGGTGAGAACGGCGCCGGCAAGTCCACGCTGCTCGACGTGATCCAGGGCAAGATTGAGCTCACGCGCGGCCGTGTGAAGATTGGCCAGACGGTGCGTTTTGGCGTTCTGTCGCAGCAGCTCGAGGAGCTCGAACCCTACATGGGCGACACGATCCGTGAAGTGCTCAGCAACTACAAAAGGTACTACGTCATCGATGGCAAGGAGACCTCGCCCGAGAAGCTCTGCGAGCGCCTGGGCTTTACGACGCAGCAGCTCTGGAGCCGCATCGGCGACCTTTCGGGCGGCCAGCGCCGTCGCCTGTCGCTGTTGCTGACGATTCTGGACGAGCCCAACGTGCTTATCCTGGACGAGCCCGGCAACGACTTGGATACCGACATGCTGGCGATCGTCGAGGACCTGCTTGACGGCTGGCCCGGCACGCTGATCCTAGTGACGCACGACCGCTTTTTGATGGAGCGCGTGACCGACCAGCAGTGGGCGCTGCTCGACGGCCACCTGACGCATATGCCTGGCGGCGTCGACCAGTACCTGCGCCTGTGCAACGCCACCGCCGAGGGCGAGCCCGTGGGTGCGCCGAGTGCCAAGACCGGCACGTTTGACACCGGTGCCGCGGCAGCTGCGGCCGAAAAGCCCAAAGCGAGCGGCCAGCCCAATGGCCTTTCCAACGCCGAGCGCCAGAAGCTCCGCCGCGAGGTGAGCTCGCTCGAGCGCAAGATGGAGACGCAGCGCGCTCGCGTGGAGGAGGCCGAGGCCGCGATGGCCCAGGTTGACCCCACCAACTACACGGCGCTGGGCGAGCAGCAGGCAAAGATTGACGAGGCTCACGCCGCCATGGACGAGCTGGAGATGGCGTGGCTCGAGGCGAGTGAAAAGCTCGAGGGCGAGGAGTAGGCAAGGATGATCAAGGCCGCATTTTTCGATATCGACGGCACGTTGCTGAGCTTTAAGACCCATCGGATTCCGGCGTCGGCGCAGCAGGTGCTCGACAGCTTTCGCGAACAGGGGATTGCGTGCGTGATCGCCACGGGCCGCCCGACCTACCAGATGCCGGATTGGCTGTTCGACTTGGGATGGGATGCGTACATTACGCTTTCGGGTCAGCACTGTTTTGACGCTGACGGCGTTTACCGCAGCTGCCCGATCGATCCGGATGACGTTGCGGTGATTGTGGACCAGGTAGCGCAGGGGCGCTACGACTCGCTGTGCATGCAGGGCGAGAACTCGTTTGTGAACCGTCTGTCCGAGCGCGTGGTGACGGCCGGCGGCAACGCGGGGATTGTCTACCACGAGGAGCCGTTTGAGCACGCCTTTGACGCACCGGTCTACCAGTTCTGCGCCTTTGTGGACCCGGCCGACGAGCATATCGTGACCGACGCGGTGTCGCATTCGCTCACTACGCGCTGGTGCGACCTGTTCTGCGACATTATTCCCGCTAACGGCGGCAAGGACTTGGGTGTCGCGGCGACGCTGGAGCGCCTGGGTGTCGACGCGAGCGAGACGATCGCCTTTGGCGACGGCGAGAACGACCTGTCGATGTTCTCGGCCGTGGGCACAAGTGTGGCCATGGGCAACGCGCAGGATACCGTGAAGGCCGCGGCGACCTACGTTACGACCGCCGTAGACGAAGACGGCATCTACAACGCCGCCAAGCACTTTGGGCTACTGTAGCTGCGGCCGGCACTTAGGGACGTTCCTTTTAATATGAGCAGGACATTGTCAAGAGGCAAAATCGGGCCT
>CABJBO010000052.1 GCA_902363875.1 Coriobacteriaceae bacterium
ACTTGCAGCGACGGACCTCGGGACGCTCTTACACCACGTCTGCGCGCGCCACCACATCGAGAGTGTTAAATGAGCGACCAATTCGGAAGTGGGGTGAAAAACCGAGACCTGTCGACCAGACCCTAGTTTTGGGCACCCGCGACCTGCGGTTTTGTTGCCTGAAATCGGGCTATGCTCGGCGAGTTTCGATTTTTCTCCGCACTTCTCCTACGCACCGGATTTGCAATCGCGCATCACAATCCGCCAATCGCCCTAACCGGAAAGCCAATCCACAGACTCGACTAGCCAGCCAGATACGGCCCGATTACATCGAAAATTTCGCCCACCTTAGTTGCAGGGTTTTGCGCAGATGGCTTAACGTTACCCAGCCCCCTATGGTATGTGACGAGGCGCCCAACACGCTGCAATGCCTCGCCTCGTTTGCCGTCCACCACCTCGAACAGCCCGTCCAAGTTCTTGCGGTACTCGATGCCCAGGTCTCTCGACATCTCCTGCGCGAGGGCATGCTGGCAGTCGGACGCGGACATATGCGCGGTCGTGTAGCGAAAGTGCAGAAGAGGCCACAGCTCGAAGCAGGGGTTCGACCACAACGCATGGAAGGTCCTCGAACCATCGGAGAGCTCGTCGCATTTGCGCTCCATCGCGTCAAAGTCGGACGCAGGAAAGTCATCCTTGTCATACACGAGCCACACATGGTCGAATGTCTCGGGCGCATAGCGGCAGTGTTCGACGGCAAAGTCAAGTAGGTCAAGTGTGTGTTTGCCGGTCCCCTTAACGACAATGGCAACCTTACGCTCGTTCGCCGCACCCAACGCCGCACGCACACCCTCAAAGTAGCGAGGCTCGGTCTCCTTGCCCTCGCTCACTACAAGATGACGCGTCATCTGAACCATGCGCGAGCGGCCCTCTCGTTTGCCGCTACGCCAGCCCTTCGACTTCTTCGCCACCATGCTAATCCCACTCCTCGATGCGGGTGAGATACGGATCGGCGCCGTAGCGACCGGACAGGTATTGCTTGTCGAAAGCCGCGTTCTTGCTTACCAGATTACCGTTTGCCTCGTGGATGTCGGCGAGAGACCACAGTTGGCTCGCCTCCCCCTCGCCGCGCGCAGCGAACCATATCTCGTCACGGCGGAACACATCGTTTCGCATGGTTGACACATCCTGGGACGAGAAGATGAGCTGCGCGCCACTCTTGTTGACCCCAGGATCCTTAAACAGCAGAATCACATAGCGAAGAAGCTTCGGGTGCAGTTTGGCGTCGAGCTCGTCTACCACAACGGTGCCACCACGCTCAAGCGCTGTCATCAGATACGCAGCCAACCCCATGAGCTTCTGGGTTCCGGCAGATTCCTCGGATAAACGCAGCTCGTACGCCTTGCCGCCCACCTCGTGCCTCACGAAGACGCGCTGGCCGCGCCACTCCGGCGCCCTCTCCACTCTGAAGCCATCAATACGTACATCAACGGCGCGCAAAAAACGCGTGACCTCGGGTGAGTCATCCTCATCGAGCAATTGTTCGAGCATCTGCTCCAGATAGGAGCTGTTATAGTTCAGGAACACCCCGTCAAGAAACCAGCTGGCAGCCTCCTTGACCACCGGCGCGTCAAAGTTGATGCAGAGAAACGACAGGTACGGCAGTCTCGGGTTGAATCTCGCAGCCGTCACGAGCTTACGCAGCGTGGGACCGAGCTCAACCTCTGCGCCCTCACGCTCGAACAGCATCGCCGTGCGTGACGCTCCCAATTTTCGCCGCCATAGGCCTTCGGACACGATCTCGTCCGCATGCACGGACAGGGCATAGCGGTACTCGTGCTCACCCGCGCGATAGTAGAGCTCGAACTCGGTGGGCTCGGCAGCAGACACGTCATCGAACTCAAACGCAGAGCAACGGGGTATCGAAGGACGGTTACCCTCTGGCGCATCAGTGCTGGCAGACAGCAATCTGATAGGCCTGGCCACCGCCGAACGAATGTAGTCAAGCGCCTCGAGCAGGTTAGACTTGCCGCCAGCGTTAGGTCCGTACACCGCAGCCACCGGAAGAAAACTCTGCCCGTCAGGGCACTCTATGAGGGAGCGCTCGAACTCCCTCATCGATGTTGCCTGCATGGAAAGCTCAGTTTCGTCGCGATAGGATCTATAGTTCCTGAAGGTAAACTGGCAAAGCATCGGCCTCAAAATTCCTTTCATTGTTTTGAAAAGATATTTCAGGGTTTTTCTTTGATTATAGACTTTAAGTAGGCTAAATCAAGTGCTTGCTACACCAATGACAGCAGGCGCAAGGTGCAAACCGCCCACACTCGACCATCCCATTGCCGGAATGGCGTTTAGCAAGCACGTCGCACATTACATGCATGAAAAAAGGGCAACACTCTCTAACAGAAAGCGTCGCCCTTAAAGCTCCCGAAGAGCTTTTGTATTGTAGGAAAATACTCTACACCATCTCCCCTTGATTGAGGAAATCAGCCCGTAACTAGCCGGCCGAGACCATAACAAATCTTATGAATTACGCCATTAAGCACGGTGGGCATTTTGGTGGCAAAAAGGCACGGCACTTCCCATATCAATGCCTTCTTCCAGTATTGAATGTTCTCGCCTACTACGATCCGCTTGCCTGGCACGAGGCGAAAGCGGGCGCAAGCTATACTGCAGTGTATGAGTTGGCAAGTCACAGTAGGCTCTTTGTAGAACTTCTCGACGAGGCAATTTAAGAGACCTGGGGGAACAAGAAAAGATGAGCTTCCATGCCATCAAGAAACCGAAAACAGGCGAAGCCGCTTTGTTGAAGACGTGCACACGACAATCTACAACGCCAACTACACCGACCCGCGGATCCGGGAACTGAACGGTATCGATCTTAACATATCGTCACAAGACAAAGAACTTTTCCAGCGCCCGGCTCCACCATCGGCAACCCGGTAAAGCCATCTCTGGCTAACGCACTCACCAGATTCTTTATATCCCTACGCGACGATTCCTCGTCAACTGTTGCGACTCTCGAAGACGCGGTCCATGCGCCCACGTCAGTGATTTGCTATTTAGCGCCGGGAATCATATGACTGGGCGTGGCCGTACTCGCTATGTGGCTGTTAAATTGCAAAAGAAGTGATACGTCGCCCGCCAATGGATAAAAGGCCGTCCAAACTAGATGAAAAGAGTCACCTCATAGCCCATATCTTCCAAATGCCGTTCCGCTTCACCAGAACTATTTCATGCCCGCCCTCGATGAGCTGCGGTCCCTCAATCAGAAACGGTTCTCGAACGTTTGGGAGAAGCTTTACGAGGGCCGAGCCGTCCTCTTGATACCGAACAAGAGTGCTCATTCCATAATCCCCTTCCAAAAGCTCGGCGGCTTGCAAATAATCACCCCATCTGAAAATGGTCTCCCGTGCGACAAGGGAATTGAGTTCGCTGGGGTCCAGGGGCCTTCTGCCAAGCGCCTCTTTGAATAGTAGAACAGCGGTGATTATCTCTAAATCATCGCGCGAACCTTGCTGAACCTTTTTCTCAATGTCCTCATCCCCAAGATCTCTACCGCGAAGATTTCGCCAAAATGGCGAATTCTCAATCTGGCGACAAGCGTCTTTTGATTCAAACGAAACAGTTGCCGATGCTTCCTCTTTCCTCGATAGCGGCTTGATTCCAGCATTAAGAAGGAACTCAGAGAACTGCAGCAAAATCTGTTCTCTCCCCGCGATATACGGTGCCAGGGCGACCAGTCTCATGTGTTCGGGAACAGAGACGAGGTTCTCTGCCCGCGTTATATCCGCGTGCATCAGCACTCCGTACATTACATCTTCGACGTTTGCAAAGGCACCCTCGACAACCTTGCCGTCCCCAAAGGCAAACTCAATTGATTGGCTATTAAGGGCATCAAGACTATCCAGCAAGGATTCAATCACATCCTTACTAGAAGCGAAGTCCCGTTCAGCAGACTTGAGCAGCCTCCTGAGAAACAAGTCCTTTCCGCGCACAAAATACTTGCGCTGCAGCATAAGACGCACCGAGACCGCAGCAAACGCTTCATCCCCAAGCTCAAGTTCACCTAATTTCGAAAAGCAATTAGGATCGAAACGGGCAAGCCTCTCATCAAGTGGAAGCGTGCTGGCAAGTCTCTTGTAAGTATCAATCGTGTATAGATACAACTCATACGCAACGCTATTGTCCAAAGCTGCCGCACCCCTCAATCATGATTGACAGGTCGATAATTCACCTACTGCGTTTCAACGTCATTGGCCGCACATATCAGATCGCACAACTCTGCCACGCGTTTCATTGCATCACCCAACGGAGAAAAACCGGCCCCACAGGCAGTCCTTGCAATCCTAATTTTATCTGGATGCGTTTTCCCACCCTTAAACGTAAAGCTCAGCGGGCAAATAAATCTGTCACCAAGGGGATGCTCCCATTTTTTACCCGAATAACATTTCTCAATCGAAGCTGCAAGCACATCTTCTGGAACATAGTTCTCAATTGTTGCGCCCCAGGTAACCCACGACATTGCGCCGTTCTGTGTGCACTCGTCAATAATGCGTCGCTTGGTTGAATTAAGTCTCGAATGAGAGGATTTCTTATCAGAATCCATCAGCACGCAGAGATGAGTATTGATTCTAAAGAGGGATATCAGCTCCGCGGGGATATCTTCGCCAGCACTTGCATCTAGTGCATTCAGCAACTTGCCACCGTAAATCATTGCACTGTAATGAATACCTTCTTCGAGCGAAATGTTATGCTCATCAGACCATCTCTTAATCCAATAATTCAGGTACACGCGGTCCGAGGGCCCCTCAACCCACACTACAAAGTTTGCTTGCAACAGATCGGAGGCCTTGACCCCCAAATCATCAAGCAAATCGCGAGCACAACCCAGACCGTCAAGCTGTCTGCATCCAGAAACTCCATTTGTCTTAGACACATGGGCAACCTGAACGCCAGGATAGTTAATAACAGTTGGAGAATGCGTAGTGATGATAAATCGGTTTGAATCGTCCTCGAGAAGGTATTTCATAAACCTCGCCTGCAGAGCCGGGTGCAGATGAATTTCGGGTTCTTCAATACAGATAATGCTGTTGTCGTTGCAAGCAATAATCGAAGCGAGAATTACGAGCTCCGTAACTCCCGTACCCAAAGATTCAAGCGGCAGGTAATCGGCATCGGAAGTCTTAAGAGATATCTCATGGCTTTCATGCGAAACAAGCAGAGAGGCACGGGGGTCGTTCATGACATCGCGCACGAATCCTTGCAGCTTATTCAGCCGCGCTTCTGCCCGAGCATGATTTGAACGCTCCGGATTAAACAAGCGAAGCAAAGCTGTTGGAAGACCGCGTCCGCTGCAAAGATCGACATCGCGATCTGGAAAATCATCGTCTTCAACCGACCTAATTGCATCGACCTTAACAAAGCGAGGGATATTCCCCCACGGAACAATACTGCGGATTATGTCGGCATAGCACGATTCGTCATCACCGCCGTGTTGGAGAGGATCAAGGGAGCAGCGATTCAGGTCCATAGACAAGCCTGCACTTTTATACTGCGAGAAAGACGCAATCAGATCATTTACTAAAGACGACCCAGCAGCCGGCGACGCCGTTAGAAAGTCAAGCCAAACGCCATCTCCATCGTTTGATATATACGGCGGACGGGAAAATAACTCAGAAAGCTCTGCCATCCGCTTATCTCCAGAAGGTCGCTTTAAACTGGAGGACTCCAATAAAACAGATCGATCTATACACAGGGAAATAGTCAACGGGTCATTTGCCCCCGCTGATTTCAGCAGCAAGGGCGCATCTTCCCTAGTGAAGGGATAGCGATTGCGGGCGATTTCCCCTCTTTGGTCAATGGATGTCATTGCCTTAATAACAAAATCAACAAGAGACGATTTTCCGCAGTTATTCTGTCCCGCTAGGACTTGGACTTTATCAAATGGACCGAAGCGCGAGTCTTCACTTCCGAAAAAGGAGCGATAGCCGCTACAACCAAAACCCAGAAAGATATTGCGACGCATTCTTGCCAGCCCCCCTTGATAAATAAGCCATGTCCAAACTAATTCTAATTGTCTAAAACTCTTCATGAACCAGCAGCACGTGAGAACGGTCCCATCTAAAGCATGTCCATCGCCTTAGGCTTCAATGTAAAAGATAGTGACCACTCCACCGTCGAACTCATCGACCATCTCATTGACCACAGCTCATAATTCTGCAAAGTTGGATACTCGATAGAGATTGTCGTGCAATCATTTGGATATCAATTGCAGGACAACTCAACCGTATCGACGCCCTCAGCCTCAATCGAACAGGGTGCCATCTTGTGACTTTTGAAGCAGCTCAACAAATCCAATTTGGTCGAGTATGTGCTTTATCGCGTAGGTTTTCAAATACCTACTCAGCAGAGCCGTCAACTCTTCGACAAACGTTCTGAATTCAATCTCGGTCAGATAACGTTTGAGCATCCACACCATCTGGATGTAGTTAATGTTCTTGCGCCCTCCGACCCTAGCACAATAAAGACGCTCGTCATGGGCGCAAACGTTACGGAATTTAACGAGTGTTTCAATTGAAAGTTGAGCGGCCTTTTCGCTAAAGAAACCGCTTTTCTTCGATCCGGTTTTCCCAGTTGCATCTACAATCATTTTGCAAAAAGTACGCCGCTCGCCGGGCTTCATCAGATTGTAGAAATGCTCCATGTTTCCAAACGTCAAATCATTAACCAGAACCCACAGCGGCACCGAACCATATTCATTGCGATAGTGAGCAACAAATTCAGATTTACTTTTTAATGCCCTGCGGCTAAGTATGCTCGTCAGATTGGAAATCTCACGGGCGTATCTCGCCTCGTCTTTTCCCGTCGCAGAATATTCGTCTTGAGCACAAAATGAAGACTGCAAGTAATAGTCATTGGGACCACGATGAACATTCGAAAAGGTGTACGCGATCGCGGTCTTTATTTTGGCCTCGGCTAATATGAGAAACTTAAATGTTAGAGACCTCAACTCCCTATCGAACGTAAACAATGAATATAGGTCCGAAAAGGTTGCGCCGCTGCGATACCGGTCCTCATTGAACTTCGAGCTTAAGCTCATATCAATAAACGGATCCTTATAGCCGTTAACAATCGAGTAATAACCCTCGCTCATCAGAATGCGAGCCGTGTTGTCGTCAACAGTCAAACCCCTTTGCTTAAGCAATCTGACTTGATCGTCAATGGGCAAGAAAGGCTTTGCTGTCATTGAGGCTCCTCAAATGAAGAAAGGCAGCCATCCCAAGAAGGACAGCCGCCTTTCTGCAGGACGCGGGACCCGTAGGTTATCCGCGTCAATACCGCTGTTCAGATAGTCTACTGATTATCGATCCAAAAATCAACGTTAAAAATTGAGCCGAACGACAAAACATATGACCCTAAATTCTCATTTTCATTGCAGCCGCTCAGGCTGTTGCGTTGAGATTGTAATCAACCCGCTTCCCTAAAGCGATAGAATAAAAAACGAGCAGGGTCGCGTATCGCCGGAACAATGCCCTCAATATATTTGAATCCGCAATTAGGCAAACACCAAACCCATAATCCGGACAACAGAAGTGAGCCATATGCATAGCCCCATTGATAGCGAAAGCTACGTCATGCCCATCCTTGGCAGGACCAAGATTGATATCTGGGAGTGTTATGCGAGACATGTTCTGCAATTTATCGATAACGACAAATACGGCAATTTGGCTTACAGCGACAAACCGGATCTGATCGATCGGGCACAGTCCCTGGGCATCGAGGTAACAGCTTCCCAATCACAAGACAGCAGAAAGGCAGAATCCCTCTATTCCAAACTCCTATACGAGAATGATTCTTCTCAGGAAAAACGCCGAATCGAACTTATTGAGCAATGTGGAGCGCATTTCGAAAAAGGAGTCCTGTATGGCCCAAATGGTTCGGATTCGTTCGAGCTGATTATTGAGGTTCTTCGCAAAAAGCTGGACAGACTCGACTCTGGCGACTACGAACCCTTTAGGAGAAACGAGCTGTTTGTCAGATCCAATATTCTAGCTGACGAGGAAATGCTTCGCGAAGCGCTCTCCAACATGAAAAAAGAATCCAGTGGTCACTCATGCCACTTCGCATCTGTTATCGTCTCGGTCCCTGGATACAATTACGTTTTCGACCTCGATGCATCGACATGCGTATCTCTTGAATTCGAATACGAAGACCAGCATCGTATTGCTCGTGAAGCAAACAAGGAAGTGAACATCGCACAGTCAAGCTGAGACGCGATACTACGACCGATATACCAACAGACCATTTCGTAGCAGGTCGGAATAAGGCCCCCGGAGCTCTTTGCTGCGTAAGCCTCAGCGTCCCAATGAGCCATCACCCCAAGCGACGCAGATCCACGCCAATCCGGCACGAAGGTTCTGAGAATTTCCCTTATCTTGACAGTGAGAAGCCGGAAAGCACAAGGCGGCCCGGGCACCTCCACCCAAGAAAGGATCTTATATGCTCAAAGACGGCATCGCATACCTACTCAAGTTCGCGCCCAAGGAAGCATACATCGACGACTTGATAAACGGTCGCCTCTACATGAACGCGGCCGGCTACTATCATGGCCTGCCTGGCGAGCAGGGCGATCCACTCGAGGCGTCCATGGCTCCCGGAGTGTGCCTCTACGGATATACTTGTCTGCCCATCTACTGCATGTACACGGTCCGCGAGAACGATATCGTCGACAACACCGTGAAAAACCCGATGCGCATGATCCAGGAGTTCGGGTGCGCGGACGGGTGGATCGGTATCGTGCAGTACGACAGCTTCGCACGCCTCGCCGACAGACACATTGCCGACGACGGAAGCGTCTACGCCCACGGTCCCATCTCCTACGGCGTCCCCGGGCCAAAACTGATTCGCGAGATCTTTGAGGGCATCCCGCACAATCTCGTTATCAAAACGCCCAAGTACGCATATCAGAAGGAGTATCGAATCATCGGGTCGCGACCGGTCGAATGTCGTCTTTTACCAGACGAGAATCACCCTGGCTGCAAAATTGAAAAATACGACCATGCGGAACTAGACTTAGGCTGCAGCCTCGCGGACTTTTCCTGGAAGTTCTCGGTGCCGTGCCTCGATGAGCCGCAAGACGGCCTCATGTTGAAGCTACCGCATTGCGTATAGTCAACCCAGCACAGGTCAGAGCACCGCCGGGGACTAAAGCGGGCCTGCTCCCCTCCCCAACATTCCCCAGAAAGTTCGATGATGTTGACTGGGGTTCCCGTAAAATAAACCCCAATAAAATAGGCTCTGTTAGACCACATTTGACACGATCGGCTGTTCGTCGAACCGGGAA
>CABJBO010000053.1 GCA_902363875.1 Coriobacteriaceae bacterium
TGCCCTACCGGGAGTAGCGTCGAAGGTTGACAAAACTATAGGAACACCCAATGACTACACTCAAAAACGGCGCCCGTCGGCGATGTTGCCGGCGGGCGCCGTTGTCTTGAAGACGAAATAGTCCGTTTTCCTCCGTCCCCAAGGGATCATTACAGTGAGTCGATAAAGCGCTGCTGGGCGGCGCGGCCGGCTTCGTCCCACTTAAAGACGCCGGCGTTGTCGAGCACGTGGCCAAACACTACGCCGACCTCCTCGTGCAGGATGTCGATGGCGTTGTCCGCCGTAAGCTCGTCGGCGCGGCGGGCATAGACGTCCTCGGCCCACGCGGCATGGCTGCGGCAAAGGTCGTCGCCCTCGAGCGCTGCGGCAAGGTCGTAGCTGGTATCGGCTTTGGCTGCCAGCAGGTGCTCGCGGACAGCGCCGAGCTCGGGAACCAGGCGCGGCGGAAGAATAGCCAGGCCCATAACCTCGATCAGGCCGATGTTCTCCTTCTTAATGTGGTGATACTCGGCATGCGGGTGGAAAACGCCCAGCGGATGCTCGTCGGTCGTGATATTGCAGCGAAGCGCCAGGTAGGCCTCGTAAATCTCGCCGCCGGCGTTGCCGCGGGAGTCGACGCGGCGGATGACGGGCGTCACGGTGTTGTGCGCTACGCCGTCGGCCGTGTGCGCGATAACGCCCGCAGACTCGTCGGTCCACTCGCGCCAGGCGAGGATAATCTTCTCGGCAGCGTCGAGCAGCTGAGCGCGGTCATGCGAGCGCAGGCGCAGCACCGAGAGCGGCCACTGCAGCACAGTGCCGGTGACCTGGTCAAAACCGGGCATGCTAAACTGCGAGACCTCGGCGGCATGCATCATGGGGAACTCGTGCGCGCCGCCCTGGAAGTGGTCGTGCGACAGAATCGAGCCGCCCACGATAGGCAGGTCGGCGTTGGAGCCGATGAAGTAATGCGGGAACAGGTCCACAAAGTCGAGCAGGCAGGTCAAGCCCTTGCGGTCGACGTGCATCGGACGATGCTCGGAGCTCATGGCAATGCAGTGCTCGTTAAAGTAGGCGTACGGGCTGTACTGGAAGCCCCAGCGCTCGCCATTAAGCTGAATGGGAATAACGCGTAGGTTCTGGCGAGCGGGGTGGGCGCCGCCGTCGGCTGCGGCGGAGCGTCCCGGGTAGCCCTCGTTTTCGATGCACAGCTGGCAGGCGGGGTACTTTTCGCCCGTGTTCTTTGCGGCGCCGGCGGCAGCGATATCGCGTGGGTCCTTCTCGGGCTTGGACAGGTTGATGGTGATCTCCAGGTCACCCCAGTTGGTGGGGGTGCTCCATTTGATGTTGCGCGCGATGGCGGCACGGCGCACGTAGCCGGCGTCGCAGCACAGGCCGTAGAACCAGTCGGTTGCGGCGCGGGGCTCGTTGACGCCCATACGTCCGTTGAACTCCTCGTTTACAACCGAAGGCCTCGGCATGAGCGCACCCATGATGCGCATGGCGATGCGGTCGCGGCCTGACGCCGTGTCCTCGGCGGCACCGTTGGTAACGGCGGCCTCGGAAAGCGCGGCAAGCGTGCCCTCCAGGTCAAAGTCGGGGAGTGTATCGGGGTGCAAGAGCGAAATCTTCTCGGTCTTGAGTGCCCAAGCCATGTCGAGTGCGGGGCCCGTGGCGCCGATGCACTCCAAAATGGTGTTGTATGCCCAGATCCGGTCGTCCTGGCCGATCATCGATCGGTGGATGGCGTACTCGATCAGGTTCTGCGCGGCCTCTCGCACGTCAGTCATTACAGCCATGCCGCGTAAGCCCCCTTGTCAGAGATGGCGTAGTGACGGGCAGAGCCCTCGCCCAGCCAGCCGTTCATCTTGGCAATGAAGGTGTCGACCAGATCGAGCGGCACGAAGGCCTGGATGGTACCGCCAAAGCCGCCGCCGTGGATACGAACGGCGCCACGGCCGTCGAGCACATGCTCGGCAAGAGCAAGCGCGTACATGGAAGGCTGCTCGGCACCCAGTTTGGCAACAACATTCTGCAGGTACATGGCAGAGCTGGCGCCGGACTCGCGCGTCAGGACCAGGAACTGGTCAATGTCGCCGGCGTTGAGCGCTGCCCAGCGCTTGTCGACCAGGCCGTTCTCGTACCAGTAGTGAACGGCGCGCAGGCAGGCGCGGTCGCCCAGCTTGGCGCGCAGCTCGGGGAGCTTGGCGTCAAAGTCGGCAACGTTGACCTCGCACAGGCGTGCCTTGCCAAACTCGGCGGCGACGTCCTGCATCTCGCGCGGAACGGCGGCGTAGTCGTCGGTAGCCGCCACATGGTCGGCGCCAACCTTAACGAGCACGAGCGCATAGCCGTGATCCTCAAAGTTGAGCTCGAGCTTCTGGGTCTTAGGCTGAGCCTGGTCCTCAAAGTCCATGTAGGCGAGGCCGCCCAGGCACACGGCGGCTTGGTCCATCAGACCGCAGGGCTTGCCGTAATAGTTGTTCTCGCTGCGCTGGCTCATCTGGGCGAGCGCGACGGGCTCAATGGCGGGCGCGCCCCAGAGCGTCTCCATGGCGCGGCCGTACGCGGCCTCGACGGCGGCAGAGCTGGAAAGGCCGCCGCCCGAGGGGACGGAGCAGGTGAAGGCGAAGTCGAAGCCCTGGGGCTCAACGCCCAGAGCAGCGATTTCGTGGGCCATGCCGCGGACGAGGCTTGCGGACGTGCCCTTCTCGGACTCCTGAACATCCAGCGTGTCGAGCGTGATCTCAAACGTGGGATAGCCCTCGTCGGCGACGCGGACCTTGTTGGAATCGGTTGCCACGGCGATACCGTCAACGGCGACATCGAGCGAGCCGGCGATAACGTGGCCGCCCTCGTGATCGGTGTGGTTGCCGCTGATCTCGGAGCGCCCGGGCGCGTGCACGTAGAGCACCTGGCGGTCGCCGATGGGGCCAAACTCCTCCTCAAACAACTTGGTGAGGGTGGCGAGTGTCTTTTCGTCGGGGGCGGTCATAGGGGTCCTTTCTTTGACGCGGGAGAGACTGATCCGTGTCGTTAATGAGTACGTTAACAATTTTGAGCACCACAAACCAGACGGTCGCGGCACCGCACGTTAATGGGTATGGTAACGTACTCATAACACAACGCATATCTATTTTTGAGAATCTGGTAATCGGTAGATTTTCGGCCGTGAACGGTGTGGCCGTATGGATATATGGAGCAAAAGAACCGCTGATAGAAAAAGTAGAGTACGTTAACATGCGTCCGACGATAGCGGGCTTCGGCGCGGGGTGTGTTTCTGCCCGGGCCGGCATGCACGCTATTCAGATCTCGCAAGGGTGAAGGTGATCCTGTGGCAAGGCGCCCGTCCAACGATACAGGTACGCGTCCGGTCTCCATGGCCGACGTCGCCCGCGCTGCTGGCGTTTCGCAGCAGACGGTTTCGCGCGTCGCCAACGGCTTGCCCAACGTTAACGAGCAGACGCGCCAGCGCGTGCAAGCCGCTATGCAAGAGCTCGGCTTTCGTCCGAGTTATGCCGGTCGCTCGCTGCGCGACGGCCGCTACCATTCGGTCGGTCTGTGCGTCAACGATGTCACCAAGTTTGGCAACCTCTCAATGATCGACGGCATCGCCAGCGCTGCTCGCGAGCATAGTTGCGCCATCACGCTGGTCGAGATGTCCAAGACCGAGGAGTTTTCGCTTGCCGAGGCTACGCGTCGTATGGCTGCGCTGCCCGTGGACGGCATCATTATCGGCATGAGTCGCATGGCGCCCGATTTTGAGACGTTCGATCCGTTGCCGGGCATTGGAACGGTCATCGTTACCATGTACGCGCATCCGCGCGTGACCACGGTCGATTCCGACCATTACGGCTGCTCGCTATTGCTTATGGATCACCTGTTTGAGCTGGGGCACGAGCAGATTCGCTATATTGGCGGCCCGTCGTTCTCGGTCGACGAGCAATTTCGTCGCGCCGGTTGGCAAGATACACTCGAGCGTAAACACATCGAGACGGTAGAGCCACTCGAGGGCGACTGGTCTGCCAACAGCGGCTACGAGGCCGCTCGGTACTTGGCTGAGCACGACCGCACCATGACGGCGATTTACGCGGCAAACGACCAGATGGCAAACGGCGCCATTGCCGCGCTGCGCGATAGCGGCTTGCGCGTGCCCGAGGACGTGAGCGTGGTGGGCGTCGATGACTCGCTCGACGACTTTGTCGCACATAACGAGCTCACGACCGTTCGATTCGATCTGCATCAGCGCGGGCGCGAGGTGTTCGAGCGCGCGGTTCCCAAGGCGGGGGCATCGGACAAAACCGTCGCCATTCGTATTCCCGGTCAGCTCATCGTTCGACACACCACGGCAGCGCCGCGCGCATAGTTTTCGCAGGTCAACGGCTCGGCGTTGCATATCAATAACAATCGGTAAGGATGCCGGCAGATAGCCGTGACTATGAAGGCGAGTGCTATGATAGACGGGTTCATTTGTCTATCTAGGAGGCTTTGCCTGATGGAGATCACCAAGGATATCCGCTACATTGGCGTTGACGATCATGACATCGACCTGTTCGAGGGCCAGTACGACGTGTCCGAGAACGGTATGGCATACAACAGCTACGTTATCTTGGGCGAGAAGATCGCTGTCGCCGATTCGGTCGATGGCGGATTTGTCGACGAGTGGCTCGGCAACCTCGAGACCGTACTCGACGGCCGCACGCCCGACTACCTGGTCATCCATCACATGGAGCCCGATCACTCCGCCGGCATCGCCGCCTTTATGGAGCGCTATCCCCAGGCGCAGATTGTGGCAAGCATGGGCGCCTTCCGCATGATGGTCAACTACTTTGGCACCGACTTCCCCGAGCGCAAGATGGTTGTCAAAGAGGGCGACGTGCTTGATCTGGGTGGCCACAGCCTGACCTTTGTCGGCGCCCCCAACGTTCACTGGCCCGAGGTACTCTTCTCCTACGAGGCTACCGACAAGGTGCTCTTTAGTGCCGACGGCTTTGGCAAGTTTGGCGCCAACGACATCGAGGATCCGGAAGGGTGGGCCTGCGAGGCGCGCCGTTACTACTTTGGCATCGTGGGCAAGTTCGGCAAGTTTGTGCAGGCCGTGCTCAAGAAGGCCGCCGACCTGGACATCCAGATCATCTGCCCGCTTCACGGCCCCGTGCTGACCGAGAACCTTGGCTATTACCTCGACACCTACAACACTTGGTCGAGCTATCAGCCCGAGGACGAGGGCATCACGATTGCCTATGCGAGCGTGTATGGCCATCTGAAGGCTGCCGTTGAGGAGCTTGCATCTGCGCTCGAGGCCCGCGGCCAGAAGGTTTCCGTCTTTGACCTGGCTCGCGACGACATGGCCGAGGCCGTTGAGGATGCGTTCCGCTATGACCGTCTGGTACTCGCTTCCATCACCTATCAGGGCGAGATCTTCCCATTCATGAGCACCTTTATCCATACGCTTGCCGAGCATGCCTACCAGAACCGTACGGTGGCGCTCGTCGAGGGCGGCTCCTGGGCGCCCGCAGCTGCCAAGATTATGACCAAGGAGCTCGAGGGTATGAAGGACATCACCCTGACGCAGAACAAGGTGACCGTCCTGGGTTCGCTCAACGACGCCTCGCGCGCTCAGATCGAGGCCCTCGCTGACGAGCTCTCCAAGTAGCGATACGTTCACGTTTAACGCTCAAACCACCACAAAGGGGACGGTGAACCTTTGTGGTGGTTTTTGTTTAAGCGCCGGCGATGAGGAAATTTGGGCGGGCGTCGTCGGCGATCTCGGCGATTGAGGTGGCGACGGCGTGATCGGGGTCACGGTCCATCACGATGGCGTTGACGTCGGTCAGCTCGGCAAAGCGGTACATGCCACGTCCGTTGACCTTACTGGCGTCCATGAGGGCGACACTTTGACGAGCAGCACCGACCATAGCCGCTTTGGTCTCGGCCATCTGGGGAAAGTCGGTGGTAAAGCCGCAGCCGGGAACGAAAGCGCCAGGGCACATGACGGCAAGATCGGCGTGGACCATTTGGAGCGCCTGCATGGTAAGTGGGCCGTACAAATAGCGATGGCCTTTGCGCAGTGCCCCGCCCAGCATGACGACATCGACTGAGGGCATGCTCTCGTCGATGTAATCGGCAATGGTAATGTCGGCCGTGATGACGGTGATGCCATCGCGCTGGTCGAGCAGGCGGACAAACTCGAGCGCTGTGGTGCCCGAGTCTACGAGCAGGGTGTCGCCGTTGCCGACGAGTTCAATGGCGCTTTGCGCGATGGCCTGCTTGGCGGCGACATTGACGTTGATGCGGCGATCCTGGGTGGATACGGTCAGTCGCTTCTGGAGCGGCACAGCGCCGCCATGCGTGCGGCGCAGCTTGCCGGACTCGGCGAGCGCGTCTAGGTCGGCGCGGGCGGTAACGGAGGACACGCCAAAGGTTTGGGCGATTTCTGCCACTTGCACCGAGGCGTTATGTTCGAGCATCTCCATGATGGCGGCACGACGTTCGTCGGCAAAAGCTCGGGTTGTTGCATGGGCCATATTCGCTCCATCATCGTCTGAAATTTGCAGGAATTGTGTTGAGTCCATTTTCGTTCATTTTCTTTTTGAGTAAGAAAACACCTTTCGATTACTTATCTTTTCTATAAAAGAAAGATGATTCGCTTGAAAACTGCAATGTCGTATAGAGGGATCCGGCGCGAATCCCTTCCGTTTGCTTTTCAAAAACGAGTGTCTTGACCTGTGTGCCGGTGATATCTCATACGTGCGACGCCGTCGATTTTCATACAATGAGCGCAGCAAAACGCAAGGTAAAACGCCTTGTGAACAACTACGCCCGATGTCCAGATGCGGGCGAGGGAGAGGAGCAAACGCTCATGGCACTTGTTACCACCGAAAAGATGCTCAAGGACGCTCAGGCCGGCCACTACGCCGTCGGCGCGTTCAACGTCGAGAACCTCGAGTTTGTTATGGCCGTTCTGGCCGCTGCCGAGGAGACCAAGTCCCCCGTCATCATGCAGACCACCCCGGGCACGATTAAGACCGCTGGTCTGGACTACTTCTACGGCATGGTCAAGGCTGCCGCCGAGCGCGCTTCCGTGCCCGTTGCCCTGCACCTTGATCACGGCGATGGCTATGACCGCTGCATGCAGGCTTTCCGCACGGGCTACACCTCCGTCATGATCGACGGTTCGCACGAGTCCTTCGAGGACAACATTGCCCTGACCAAGTCCGTCGCCGATGCTGGCCGCGCCATGGGCGTGCCCGTCGAGGCCGAGCTCGGCAAGGTTGGCGGCAAGGAGGACGACGGTCCCGCGGTTGAGGGCGAGAGCCCCTACACCGATCCGGCCGAGGCCAAGGAGTTCGTCGAGCGCACCGGCTGCACCTCGCTGGCCATTGGCGTTGGCACCAGCCACGGTGTGTACACGAGCGACCCGCACATCGAGCAGTCCGTGGTCAAGGCCATCCGCGACGCCGTCGACGTACCGCTGGTTCTGCACGGCACCTCCGGCGTGCCCGATGAGCAGGTTGCCGAGGCCGTGAAGAACGGCATCTGCAAGGTTAACTACGCCACCGAGCTGCGTCAGGCCTACACCAAGGGCTTCATGGCCTACATGGCCGAGAACCCCGCCTGCTTCGATCCCAAGAAGCCGGCCAAGGAGGGCATGCGTGAGATCACCGAGCTGGTTAAGATCCGCATGACCAACCTCAACTCTGTGGGCAAGGCAGAGTAACAGCAAGGGTACTCCGACTCGCTACATATCCCGGGGAGGGACGGGGGCTTAGTTCCCCAATCGTCCTCGGGCATGCAAAAAGCCTCGCTGCGCACTTCGTGCGGCGAGGCTTTTTGCCCCCTGCGGAAAGATTGGAGAACTAAGCCCTCGTCCCTCCCAGGTTGACCTACTCGAGGTCGTCGCCCTTGTGGCGTTAGGTCTGAAAATAATAAGAAGCCTTCGCGCTGCGGAATGATTTTGGAAACTAAGTACGGGGACCCGCCCAAGCCGTCCTGCTCAATCGCCCTTGTGGCGTTGGGGCGGAAAGGGTGGGGCGCGTGGGTTATTTGGTTGTTAGGGTTAGTAGGTCGTTGGGGGTTTTGAGGTTGTAGGTGGCGTTTGGGATATCTTGGTGTGATCCCCATGCTGCACGGGCAAAACTGACCCCTGCTGAAGTTGCGCACTGTTCGTCGTAGACGGTGTCGCCAACGTAGACGACGTTGCCAGGATTTGCGCCCGCACGTCGGAGATATTCGAGCATGGGTGCGGGTGCGGGTTTATGTTCGGTTGTGTCTTCGACAAGGATGATGTGCTCAAAATACTTATCGAAACCAAGGGGTGCAATTTCTTTGGCTCTGTTAGACCACATTTGACACGATCGGCTGTTCGTCGAACCGGGAA
>CABJBO010000054.1 GCA_902363875.1 Coriobacteriaceae bacterium
TCCAAGGGTTATACCCTAAGAGCAAACCACCCCTTTTAGGGGTGGTTTTGATTGTGCGATTTCGATTTCCCACGGCTAGTCCCGGTCGTCGTCGCCGGCTGCGCAGCAGGCGTAGGCCGTGAGCGTGAGGAGCCCCATGAGGAGCCCTATTCCGAAGGGCGCGAATCCCATCCTTCCACCTCCTTCGCGTAGACGACGGTGCGCGAGTTGCTCGTCTGGTAGCTGCACGTCACGAAGGCCCAGGCCTGCGCGATGTCCGCCGGCTCTTCCAGGACGACCTCGCACCGGGACAATTTGTCCCCGAGGTAGGCGGCGAGCTCCGCCGCGTCGGCGAAGTCGGTCCGCTTGCCCTCCGAGCTCGCGTCGACCACGTCGGCCGCGAAGACCTTGAGCTCGATCGCCTTCTCGCGGGTGTAGATCCGGATGGTGCGGTGCCCCTCGGCGAAGTCGCGCGACGAGTACTGCGCGAGCGGCGCGAACATGGTGCCGTCGGACATGTGGTGCCCGTACACGATGACGAGCGGGCTTTCGGCTCCCTGCGCGCAGCCTGCGTCGATGTAGGGAGCGCCCCATGCGGAGCGCTCGCCGTTAGCATCGTGCGTGAGGTAGAAGTCGGGCGATTCCGACCGGCCCTGGACGATCGGGTAGTCGACGGTCGTGCCCGGCACGCGCACCCATGCGACGACGGAGGCGGGAAGGACGTCCCAGTCGATTCCGCCTCCCGTCTCTTGAGCCTCCATTTCCGCGTCCTCTTCCGCAGCGGGCACCTCGTGCACCACGTATGGGTTCCTCTCGGGCTGCGGCAAGACGGCGAGCGCCGCCAGCGCCAGCAACGCCACGGCGACGGCGAGCGCCGTGGCGGCTTTCCCTTTGTCCATGTCCTCCCCCGTTCGCAGGGGAGGCCCCGGGCGAGCGCCCAGGGCCTCCGGTTCGGTATCGATGCGCTGCCGCTACTCTTCCGGCTTTTCGGCCGCCTCGTCCTTGCTCGCGGCCGCCTTGCGCTTGCGATACGCAAGCACTCCGCCCGTACCCGCCGCAGCTGCCAGAGCGATGCCCGCGGCCACGGCGTAGCCGGTGCCGTCGGGGGCGTCGGCCCCGGTCTTGGCGTAGGGCTCCTCGGGGACCTCGGGCGTGTCGGGGTTGTCCACGACGACGCTCTGCTCGGCGGAGTCGATGTCCTCGTGGGCCGCAACGACGTTGCCGGCGGAGTCCAGGACCTTCTCGAAGACGACGAGCTCGTCTCCCTCGGCCAGGCCCTCGGTGTCGAACTCGAAGGTCACCTCGACGGTGCCGGAGGGCGCCTCGGGCTCGAAGGGCGTGCGCGCGGTCACCTCGTTGCCGTCCTTGTCGAGGAACGGCTCTCCGGTGCCCTTGTCCATGAGCGTGCCCACGGCGATGTAGGTCTCGCCGGGGACGAGGCCCTTGTAGGCCACCGTGTCGATGACCTTGGCCTTGCCGGCCTCGATGACCTGGTCGCCGTCGGCGGCGTCGGCCGCCTGCGTGCCCACCTCGACGGCGACGTGGACTGTCTGGCCCTCGTCGGAGAGGTCCGCGTGCGACGCCACCTCGGCTCCCTCCTTGCGTAGGCTCTCGAACACGACCAGGTCGCGGCCGCCGAGCAGGCTCGCGTCGAAGGAAATCTCGACGTCCCGGCTGCCCGTCGAGAGCGCGGGGGCGAACTCGGCCTTGGCCTCCACGGGCACGCCCGAGGCGTCGGCCACGGGCTCGCCGGTCGCCTTGTCGACGAGAGTGGCCGAGAGCTCGTACTCCTCGCCGGCCTTCAGGCCCTCGTAGGCGACGGCGTCGACGACCTTGGCCTCGGCGTCGGCCGAGACGTCCTTGTCGCCGTCCGCCCCGTCCTTTGCCGTGGTGGAGATGCGCGGGCCCTCCTGGTCGTCGAGGCCCATCCACACGGCCTTCGCGACCGTCGAGTCGCGATCGATCCAGAAGCTCCTCGTGATGAGCTCGAGGCCCTCGTTGGCATCGCAGCGCAGCTCGGTCATGGTGTAGGCGCCGTACGGCAGGGCCGCCAGCGAGTCGTCGACCGGCGCCGAGGAGCCGTCCTCGCCGAGCGAGAACCAGATGCCGGCCTTCGGGTCCATGTCGGCGACAGCAATCGGGCCCTCATGGCCGAGCAGGGCGTCGTTGGCGTTGGTGTCCCTCGAGTGCCTGTTCCAGCTGCTCGCGGTCGACGCGTCGCCGTTGCGGTCCGTGACCAGCACGTGAGTCTCGCCGGTGGCCGCGTTCTCGATGGCGAACGGGACCATGAGGCCGGCGTTGTCGGACTCGCTCTTCTTGGAGAGCTCGAGGTCGTTGCGCACCACCTGGTCGCGGAACTCGAGCGCGGCGCCGTCCGCGGAGGCGCTCACGATCTCGCCGCCGGTGCGGACCTCGAAGGTGCGGGGCTCGCCGTCGGTCAGCAGGTAGCCCCCGTTCGTCGCCGTCTCCCGCACGTCGTAGGTTCCGTACGGCAGTGCGTCGGCCGCGGTCTGCGCGGTGTAGGCGCCGGCCTCGTCGTTCCATGCGGTGGTCAGCGTGGCCACGGCTTCGCCCGGCTCGCGCCATTCGCCGTCAACGAGGACCTTGTGCGCCGAGCGGTTCGTGACGGTGAACTCGATCCCGTCGAGGCCGGGGTGCTCGCCAGGCGCCTCCTTGTGGCCGCTGCCCGCGAGCGCCTCGGACGCCTGCAGCTCCTTGTCGGACTTGGTCACCTGCACGCCGCCGCGGAAGACCTCGTCGGTCACGGGGTCGCCCGTGAGGTCGGCCACCTCGCTGGCCTTCACGGTGAACGTGACGGAGGCGTCGCTGGCGTCGTAGCCCTCGGGCGCGCCGGACTCGACGATGCGGTAATTGCCCGCGGGAAGTGCGTCGGCGCCGGTCGCGGCGACGTGCGACCCGTCCTCGGGCGCGGTCTTGATCGTGGCGCATACCTCGCCGTCGGCGTAGTACTTGCCGCCGACCAGCACGTAGCGGCCGGTCTCGTTAACGACGGAGAAGCTCGCGCCGTCGAGCGAGGCGTCGCCCTGGGGCTCCGCGCCCGCCTCGGAGTCCGTTTTGACGACCTTGACTCCGCCCGTGGACCAGCTGAAGCTCACGAGCGTCTGGGAGCCGCCGCCGGTCCTGACGCAGAACGCCTCGAACCCGGCGGATACCTTGCCGGCGCCCGCCTTCATCTTGGCGAAGGTCCCGCCGATCAGCTCGGACTTCGCCCAGGAGGCGAACTCGGCGCTCGTGCCGTGCGTGGCAGCCGACTCGGACCCAGAGTAGGCGTAGGCGATGAGCACATGGCTCGCCGCGGCGTACTTCGCGTCGTCCCAGCCGCCGCCGTCGTACCAGCTGCCCGGGAACATCGACGCGTCGAAGCCGGGAGAGCCGAACGAGTACCAGATCGCCGCTGTCACGTCGCCGCTCGACACGGGGCTCGTCGAGTAGGAGCCCGGCGCGGGCGTCGGGGACGAGGGCTCGGCGCAGTAGGCGATGTTCCCGTCGGCGCTCATCCACGTGGTGGCGAAGCCGCCGTAGGGGATCTTGCCGCCGATGGACACGTCTACCGTGCTCGGCGCGGCGTAGGCGGGCGAGGCCGCCACGGAGGCGAGCAGCGCCCCCGCCGCCAGGATGAGCGCCATGGCGCATCGGAGGAGCTTTTCCTGCAGGGTGCAGTCTTTCGCTGCGTTCATCTTTCCGCCTCCCTATCTCTCGACGCTTCGCTGTGCGCGGGGCGCCTCGTGCTCGGCGGCGCGGCTCGCCTGGCGGGCGTGCTCGGCGCGCTCCGCGAGGTAGCGCGAGCGCCCTGCGTCAACGGCCTCCTTGAGCTGCGCCGGCATGACCTTCACGGTGTCCTTGACCGCGCGGCCGCCCTCGTCGAGCTCGGGCTGGCCGTCCGGGCCCATCACCGTCTTCCTCAGCCACACCTCGCGGTTCGCGAGCAGCGGTATGTCCCGGAAGTCGGCCCCCTTGAAGCGGCTCTCGTTAACGAACATGGGGCTGAACTCGTAGCCTCCCACGTCCACGCCGTCGACGACGGTGCCCTTGGGAAGGGTCGCCGAGTTGAAGGTCCTGGCCTCGCCGGTCGCGCGGTCGGTGTACTCGATGCCCTCGCGCACGAAGCTCTTGTGCAGCGAGAGGTACACGTTCTTCCTCTCTTCCATGTCTTTCCTCCTTTTCGTTTTCAATCGGTCCTTGTCTTCATCCGCCGGGACGCGTGCCCCGGCGCGGCGCCCCTATCTCATGGCGACCGCCCCCTTCCTCGCTTTTCCGCTAGAAGCCGCTCACGATGTCGCGCGCCCAGGAGCCGCTCTTCACGAGGGCCAGGATGAGCAGCACGCACATGGCCAGGTACTGCAGCGCGTAGGTGAGCCCGTTCGCGACCGCGTCGGCCGGGGTGCCCGTCCCGGGGTTCGCCCCGGTGAGCCCGCCGAGCACGAGCGGGAACGATATGAGCAGCACGAGGATGATGACGCCGGCGATGCAGACCGCCCCGAAGCTCTTCAGGTAGCCAAGGCCTATCTGGCGCGTGGCGTCCATGCCGAGGAACGCCAGCGGGATCGGGGCGAACGCGGCCATGATGTAGAGCTGGAGCGCGCGGGCCCAGCAGACCACGAGGGCGACGACGTAGGCCGCCAGCACCACGACCCAGCTGATGAGGCTCACGACGAGCATGGCGATGAGCGACGGGATGTCGTCGTCGGTGGTGACGACGGACACCTCGGGCAGGTCGAGCGCGCCTCCGGCGCCGAAGAGCGCCTCGACTCGGTCGATGGCGAGCCCGCAGACCTCGTAGATCGACGCCATCAGGTCGAAGCTGTTCTGTATGAGGAACAGGAACACGGCGAAGAACACGAGGAGGAAAACGACCTCCTTGACGCCGGGAAGGCTCTGGCTGCCGTCCATGCGCTGGGAGATCTCGATGAGCTTCAGGGTGAAGACCAGGCCGAGCACCCCGCACCCGATCGGCAGGATGGCAACCTGCCACACGCCGCGGGCGACGTCGTGCATGGTCAGGTCGCTCGAGCTCGTGAGCATGTGCGCGAAGTCGGCCGAGAGGATCCCGTTCGCGCCGATCGACCCGAGCACGCCCGTCTGAGCCTTGAACATCCAGTTGCAGCAGTCGCGCAGAAGGCCGCACAGCCAATCGTTGACGTCCCCGGCTATGTCGGCGTATGCCGGCTGCGCGGGGACGAGCAGGAGCGCGCAGAGGGCGAACGCCGCCGCGGCGGAGATGGCGAACGCCCTGCGGCGCTGCGCCTTGAGCGCCCGCACGGCTACATCGCCTCCAGCGAGCCGCCGCGCGAGACCACGGTGACCACCGTCGAGGCGGGGTCGTCGAGCGTGAAGGTCGTCGACGCGACGTTCCCGGCGTAGTCGAGCCACACCTCCTTGTCCCAGGTGGCTCCCGCCGCCTGCGGGGACACCTCCGCCGCCTTCCCGGCGACGGCCTCCTCGATGGCGGCGGCATCCGCGCCCAGCGCCTCGGAGAGGCGGTCGTCGGTGCCGGTCACGGAGAACGCTCCGCCTTGCGCCCTCTGGGGCACGTAGGCCTGCGTCAGGAGGTCGCATGCCAGGGTGCGGGCGTCCCCGCCGCCCGAGACCTGGATGAGCGACAGGCCTCCCGCCTTGTCGCCGGTTCCCTTGACCTCGATGGGCACGCTGAGCACGCCGCCGGCCTCGGAGGGCTCCTCGGCCGAGAAGAACCAGGCGCGCTCGGTGCCGCCCGCGCTCTCCACCATGGCGCCCTCGACGATCCGCAGCGTGGCTGTCGGGTCGTCGGCGCCCGTCCACGCGGTGTTCCAGAGCGCCTCGGCGCCCGAGGCGGCCTTCCCGGTTGCCGCGTCGGCGCCTGCAGCCGCGGGCTGCTCTTGCTCCTGGGGACTATCCTGCGCGCCTTCCTGCGGGGCGATGGCGCAGCGCGCCGCGCCCGCGCCGAGCGCCACGGTGAGCGCGCCTGCCGCGACGGCGGCCATGACCCTTGACTTTCCCTGCATTGGTTTCTCCTATCTCGCGGTGAGCGCGCAGCTGAAGCTGCCGATGCCGCTCGCTATGCGGCACATGTCGCCCGTTCGCGGCTCGTGTATGTACCTGTCGTCGCCGATGTAGATGGCCACGTGGCCCGAGCGGTAGAGGATGTCGCCGGGCTTCGCCTCCGAGAGCGGTATGCGCCTGAGCTCCTCGTACTGGGAACCCGTGTAGTGGCTTATGCGGATGCCCGCCTGCGCGTAGCAGTACTGCGTGAGCCCGCTGCAGTCGAGCGCCTTGCCGGGGGTCGAGCCTCCCCACACGTAGGGCACGCCGAGCTGGCTGTACGCCGCCTCGACGATCGCGTTCCCGTTCGCGGCCGGGTCCTTCAGGTCCTCGACCGTCATGGAGTCGAGCCGGTAGAGGCCCCATTGCGCCATGATCGACTTCAGGGACTCGACGTAGGACGAGTCGGTCGCCCAGCCGGCGTCCTTGAGCCCCTCGGCCATCCTGTCCGAGTCGTGCCTCTCGATCGCCTCCCGGATGAGGGCGTTGCCCGAGTAGCGCTCCGCCTGCAGGAAGACCCTGCTGCGGAAGCGGATGCACTCGGCGTCGCCGGTGAAGCGGATGAAGCTCGCCGTGATCTGGGTGTGCTCGCCGGGCACGTACTCCTCGCTGGTGGCCCAGTTCGCCTTGCCGGCCACCTCGGGGCAGCCCGCGTAGCCCGACCACCACTTCATGCCGAAGAGGTTGTGGTCGCGCTCTGCGAGCTGGCTCATGCGGTCGCCCTGGCCGGACTCCTGGATGATCTGCGCGATGGTGCAGCCCGCCGGGTGCCCGTACTCCTCCTGGCACTCGAGCGCCGCCTCGACCATCTCGTAGGTGATGTAGGGCGGCAGCCCCTCGAGGCCCTGCTTGGAGGCCGCGTCGTCCCAGAAGCCGAACAGCGCGCTCAGCAGCTGCGCGACGGCGAGCGCGCAGGCGACGAAGGCCACGATGCCGGCCACCGCCCCGAGCAGGGCGGGCGCCGCGCCCGAGACCGCGCCCGCGATCGCGGAGGCGGCGCCCTTCGACCCCGCGGCTCGGGCCGCCTCGCCCGACGCCTGC
>CABJBO010000055.1 GCA_902363875.1 Coriobacteriaceae bacterium
CGTAGCTCGAGACGGGCCCGGGCTGACAATTTCGACTGTAATGGACGTTCTTACATGACTAGCTGTCGGGAGGAGGTTGGCATGCTCAATGCGATGATTTGGGCGCTTGCCTGTTTTGGCGTCGTCGCTGCCGATATCGCCCTGAGTGTGGTTTTGTTCTCCGCTCTGGGCGTCGCATCGGTGTTCATGGGCTTTTCGATTGACGACCTCGATATTCAATTGCTTCAGGCTGCCGCGCAGATGGCGTCGTTTTTGATGGCGCTGCTGTGGTGGCGTTATCTGTGGCCGCGCTCGTTTATGGCGCGCTGGCAGGGCGAGCGCCCGCTTGGCGGGGGAGCAGGCAAAGCATGGAGGCGCATCGTCTGCGTTATCGTGATTGGCCTTGCCCTGCAGGTGGTCGTAGGCTACGTGACCGACGCCGTGCTGTCGCTGTTGCCCGAGGCCGCGGCCGACTACAGCGAACTTGTCGAGGAGACGGGCATGGGTGACACGAGCTATCTGGCCGTCCTGACCACGGTGCTCGGCGCTCCGTTTTGCGAGGAGCTGCTGGTGCGCGGTATCATTTTTGAGTTTTCGCTCCGAGCGTTTAATCCGCAGTGCCGCCCACTTTGGAAGCGCCGGCGTCGTGTGGGTGCGCAGGACGGCGCCATGGTGCCCTGGGCGGCCCCGAGCACGTGGGGTATCGCCGCGGCGGTCGTGCTGCAGGCGGCGATCTTCGGTTTTATGCACATGAACTGGGTGCAGGGCTGCTATGCGGGCGCTGCCGGCCTCATTTTTGGCTGGGTGCTCGTGACGACCGGAAAGCTCCGCTACACGATTCTGCTGCACTTTGCCTTTAATGCCTGGTCGTATTTCATGACGTTGCTCTGGTTTGTGAACACACCGCTCGACGTGGCAATTACGGTCGCTATCGCCGGCGCCATCCTCGTTGAGGCAATGCGCTCGCTGCGCCACGCGTGCGGGATGGACGCAGCGAGCGCACCGCTGCCCTAGTTGCGACGCCCGCCTCCGTTGGCGCCCTGACGCCCTTGGGCTGCGCGATTGCGACCGGCAGTGTTCTGTGCGCGCGACATGCCGCCGTGCCCCTTGCTGCCTTTGGGTCCCTTGCCGGCGGCGCCACCGTGCGGCTTGCCGCCCTTCTTGCCGGTGCCATGTCCGCCGTTGGCAGATGTCTCGCCCGGGCGCGGCGGCACGGGGCGAATCAGGCAATGCTTGGTGTAGCCAATCAGATCGCGGCGGCCGGCCTTTTCTAGTGCCTCGCGTACGAGCTTGTAGTTCTCGGGCTTGCGGTATTGGATGAGCGCACGCTGCATGGCCTTCTCGTGCGGGTCGCGTGCCACGTAGATCGGCTTCATGGTGCGTGGGTCCACGCCGGTGTAGTACATGCAGGTCGACATGGTGGACGGGGTGGGGTAGAAGTCCTGCACCTGCTCGGGCATGTAGCCCATGTCGCGCACGGCCTCGGCAAGGTCCACAGCTTCCTTCATGGTCGAGCCGGGGTGGCTCGAGATCAGATACGGCACCACGTACTGCTTGAGGCCGTATTCGCGGTTCAGGCGTTCAAATTTACGGCAGAACGCGTCGTAGACGGCGCGGCTCGGCTTGCCCATCACGGAGAGCACCGCGTCGCTCACATGCTCGGGCGCTACGCGCAGCTGGCCCGAGACATGGTGCTCCAGCAGCTCGCGCAAAAACTCGTCCGAGGCGTCGGCCATGGTGTAGTCAAAACGGATGCCGCTGCGGACGAAGACCTTTTTGACGCCCGGCAGCTGGCGCAGGTCGCGCAGCAGCTGCGTGTAGCCGCTCTCGTCGACCACCATGTTTTTGCATACGCTCGGCCACAGGCAGCGCTTGTTCTTGCACACGCCGTGCTTGAGCTGCTTGTCACAGGCCGGGCGGCTAAAGTTAGCCGTCGGTCCGCCCACGTCGTTGATGTAGCCCTTAAACTCGGGATCGCGCGTGAGCAGCTCGGCCTCGCGCATGATCGAGTCGTGGCTGCGCATCTGCAGTACGCGGCCCTGGTGGAAGGTGAGGGCGCAAAACGAGCACTCGCCAAAACAGCCGCGGTTGGAGCTAATGGAAAACTTGATCTCGGCAAAGGCCGGTACGCCGCCCGCCGCGTCGTAGTCGGGATGCCAATCGCGGGCGTAGGGAAGCTCGGCCACCTCGTCCATCTCGTCGGTGGTGAGCGTCGCCGATGGCGGGTTCTGCACCACATAGACGCTGTTGGGATAGGGCTCTACCAGGCGATGGCCGGTGATGGGGTCCATATTCTGCTGCTGCACGTTAAAGCTGCGCGCGTAGTTGAGCTTGTCGGCGGTAAGGTCGTCCCAGCTGGGCAGCAGGTCGTAGTCGTAGACCTCGTCGAGCGAACCCGTGCGGTAGACGGTGCCGTTGATATAGGTGATCTGGTCGACGGGCAGTCCCGCGTCGAGCGCGTCGGCGATCTCGACAATCGCGTGCTCGCCCATGCCGTAGATGAGGATGTCGGCGCCCGAGTCGAGCAGTACCGAGCGCTTGAGCTTGTCCTGCCAGTAGTCGTAGTGGGCCAGACGGCGCAGGCTCGCCTCGATGCCGCCGATGATGATGGGGGCGTCCTTGAACGTCTGGCGGATGAGGTTACCGTAGACCGTGACGGCACGATTGGGACGGCGCCCCTCCTCGCCACCAGGGGTATAGGCGTCGGTGTGGCGGCGGTGCTTGGTCACCGAATAGTGGTTGACCATGGAGTCCATGTTGCCGGCACTGACGAGAAAGCCCAGGCGAGGCTCGCCGAGCACCGTGATGCTGGCGGGGTCGGTCCAGTCGGGCTGGCAGATGATACCCACCTTGTAGCCGTGCGCGTCAAGGACGCGGCTGATGATAGCCATGCCAAAGCTGGGATGGTCCACGTAGGCGTCACCGCAGATGTAGACAAAGTCGCACTGGTCCCAGCCGCGCGCATCCATGTCGGCGCGACTGACGGGGAGAAACTTATCGCGGCCCGGACGCCAGGGGCGGGCGGGCGTCGCTTGGGAATGCTTGGTGCGGGCGACCGTGGCCTGCGCCTTACCGCTGCGCTTTTGCTGCTGGCCCTGTTTGCCCTGCTGACTGCGCTGGTTGTTCTGAGCGTGCTGAGGCTTTTTTGCCACGATCCCTCCCGGTGTTTGTATGCTGCACGTAATTGTAACCAGTCTTTTTGGGACGGGGCTAAAAAGACTGGTGGAGTACATGGGTTGGCGGATCGGCGTATCGATGCGGGTGCCGTTTGTTTCCAGACTGTGTATCTGCGCGTTGGGGAGCCCGTCTCGCGCGCATGCCATGTTGTCAATGGGTTACAGTATGAACGGCGGCTATGTTTCCGCCAACGCACGAGAGAGTCGTCAACAAGGAGGATGCACGACGATGCAGCGTGCCAAACAGATATCGGAGTCCATCGAGCTGGGCATCATCTTGGCGCTCGCCGGTGGCTTTATGGACGTTTATTCGTACATTGGGCGCGATCATGTTTTCGCAAACGCGCAGACGGGCAATATCCTGCTCGTGGGCGTGAGCATCTCGGAGGGCAACTGGGCGCTGGCGGGGCGCTACTTCTTCCCTGTGGTGTCGTTTGCTGTGGGTATTATGCTTGCCGACCTGGTTCACGAGCGGTTTGGCAGTGTGATTCACTGGCGCCAGGTGACGGTGTTTTTTGAAGCCGTTATCTTGCTGGGCGTGAGCTTTATCCCGGGCGGCGGTTACAACCTGCTCGCCAACTGCCTCACTTCGTTTGCCTGCGGTATGCAGGTAGAGAGCTTCCGCAAGATCCACGGTCACGGCATCGCTACGACCATGTGCATCGGCAACTTGCGCAACGCGCTACAAAACGTGGATGATTACATCATCACCCACAGGCGCGGCTTTTTGGAAAACGGCCTGCTGTACTTTGGCGTGATCTTTACCTTTGTGTTTGGCGCCGTGTTGGGCAACTGGTGTATTGAGCGCATGGGCCTGCACGCCATCGTCGTGGCGAGCGTGCTGCTGTTTGTCGCGTTTGCCATCATGTTCATCGATCGCGAACGCGACTTGCACAGGAAATGGGCCCGCATCGTAGCTGACTGGCAGACCACGAGTCTTAAGCGCTAAGGTGCATGTTCGTAACAACATTCAGGAGCCAGAAAAACTATCTAGCTCCTGAATGTTGTTACGAACTGCTTTTTGCGATTTATTCGAGATGCTCTTCAATCCGAGCCCTAAGAAGGGCAATGGCTGTAGGTATTCCAATTGCGGCGGCTAATTCGGCTTTATCCAAAACCTGTATGCTAAAGCACGATTGTTTTTCACATTGAAGGACGATAACTGAAGATAGCTTCACTTCCTGTTGGCTGAATATATCGTAATCTCCAAATAGGAAGTTACCTTTTATTGCGTAATTCGGTATGTTCGTTACGCACTTCATCTCAAGTCTGTTTAGACCATAATCGAACACCGCAACTTCCTTGTGTTCGATGATGAGCGCAACCCTGGGCATGTTGCTAAAGCCACCGTCGACGACAGTGAAGAGTTTTTCATTCGCATCGTCATAAACGGTATATTTAAGACTCGATAGCTGTCCTAGTGGACCCGTGAACCCATGTCTTTTGATGTTGAGGTTGTCTCCCGCTGGGTTGATGAGAGCCAGAGTATGCGGATAAGGATTACCTTCAATTGAGATTCGATATTCGTTTGTAGCCGTCTTGCTCGATTTAGGACCAGTAGCCATTACGCGTCATCGCCTCGATCGAATTGGAACCGTCTTCTACTTCGTGCGGAGAATTGCGCTGTACGTTGCGGTACATGCAGCTGCAATAACCGCATGGGCAATTTCTAACAAAATGAATGACGCTATTTGCTGCATGCATTTTATTTACTATAAAGTATCCTTTTATAAACGTATTGTCAAACATATATTGCTAAAACAGAAACAATTTATAGACTGAGTTGGTCGTATTCTTTGGGCGATTGCTCCTATAATCTAGCCTTCGCTGCTGTCGGGAGGGAAGGACTGGGGCTCCGTTATTATGTTGAAACGCTTTAACACTTTTGACGTTCTCACGCGTTTTTTGTTTCAAAAGCGTTAGGATGGAACTTGTAGCGCGGGGCGTAATGGGTGCCCCGCACACGATGGGAGGCTATCAATGGCTAATCGTTTCGTTCTCAACACCATCTCTTATCATGGTTCCGGCGCCATCAAGGAGATCCCCGGCGAGCTCCAGCGTCGCGGCTACAAGAAGATCTTCGTCTGTTCCGACCCCGATCTGGTCAAGTTTGGCGTTACCGCTAAGGTGACCGACGAGCTCGACGCCGCCGGCATCGCTTGGAGCCTCTACTCCGAGATCAAGCCCAACCCCACTATCCAGAACGTCAAGGACGGCGTTGAGGCCTTCAAGGCCGCCGAGGCTGACGCTATCGTGACCATTGGTGGTGGCTCCTCCATGGATACCGCCAAGGCTATCGGCATCATCATCAACAACCCCGAGTTCGCCGATGTCCGCAGCCTCGAGGGCGTTGCTCCCACTAAGAACCACGCCGTATTCACCATCGCCGTGCCGACGACCGCCGGTACCGCTGCCGAGGTGACCATCAACTACGTCATCACCGACCCCGAGAAGGTCCGCAAGTTCGTGTGCGTCGACACCAACGACGCCCCCGAGGTCGCCGTCGTCGACCCTGACATGATGGCCTCCATGCCCGCCGGCCTTACCGCTTCCACTGGCATGGACGCTCTGACCCACGCCATCGAGGGCTACACCACCAAGGGCGCCTGGGAGCTCTCCGACATGTTCCACTTTGAGGCTATCAAGCTGATCAGCGAGAACCTGCGCGACTCCGTCGCCGAGGCCAAGTCCGGCCAGCCCGGCTCCGGCCGTGAGGGCATGGCTCTTGGTCAGTATGTCGCCGGCATGGGCTTCTCCAACGTTGGCCTGGGCATCGACCACGCCATGGCTCACACCCTGTCCGCTCACTACGACACCCCGCACGGCGTCGCTTGCGCCATGCTGCTGCCGATTGCCATGGAGTTCAACAAGCCGGTTTGCGCCGAGCGTCTGGCCAAGGTTGCCGTCGCCATGGGCGTTGACACCACGGGCATGAGCACCGACGAGGCCGCCGACGCCGCCATCGCCGCCGTCAAGCAGCTCTCTGCTGACGTGAACATCCCGCACGTCTGCGAGGCCATGAAGGCTGACGAGATCGAGGTCCTGGCCAAGGACGCCATGGCCGACGCCTGCTTCCCGGGTAACCCGCGCGAGGCGACGCTCGACGACGTCATCGAGCTCTTCAAGAAGATTTGCCCGGCTGAGTAAATTACTCCCGTCGGCGGTCCCGGGCTTCCCTCCGGGCGCGTCCTCGGACATGTAAAAGGCCCCGCTGCGCGCGTTGTGAACTGCCTCCCATTTCTTGGACACAAGAAATGGGAGGCTTTTTTATGGC
>CABJBO010000056.1 GCA_902363875.1 Coriobacteriaceae bacterium
TGCGGCGTAGGCCGCTTATTAGCCCGTCCAAGAATTGGGGCGCAGTTCATTGCCTCGGGGCTTTTTTCTTACCTACTGAAAGTAGTCAAAAAAGCCCCGTCCCAAATTAACTACTTTGATTTTGTGTGCTGTGCGAAAGATTGGGTAGTATAGCTATTCAATGCGGCGGGCTGCCGCGTGTTAACCGCTACGTACCGGAGGTGTTCCATGGTTCGTGTCGACATAGAGACCATCGTCATGGCCGCCGGTCCCGTGCCATCGCTTATCGTGCTTCGTGAGCGCAGCAGCAAATCGGACTCGCCCGCGCCGCTGCGTTCCCTTTCCATTCAGACTGGTTCGTTTGAAGCTGCTGCCATCAGCCGCGGCATCGATAGCGGCCGCGCCGAGCGCCCGATCACCCATGACCTGTTGCTCGATACCGTTGACGCCCTGGGCGCCAAGCTCGAGCGCATCGAGATCGTTCGCGCCGAGCCGCCAGTGTTCTACGCGACGATCGTCGTACTGGCCGATGGCGAGGAGCGCAAGATCGACGCTCGTCCCAGTGATGCCATTGCCCTTGCCGTGCGCAGCAATGCTCCCATGTTTGTGGAGGACGACATCATGAATCGCCTGGGCACTGTTTCCACCCACGCCGAGGATGTCGACGACGAGCAGGAGTTCGAGAAGTTCGACGAGTTCGTCCATACGCTCTCCCCCGATGACTTCTAAATGCGGGGCGGCAGGGTTGCGGAGTGTTCGCTGATGGCCAGCGGTATGTCGGCTGAGGCGGCGGCCATTGCGCGCGAGGCCCAGATGCGCTCGGAGGCATCCGAGGCGGCACGCATTGCCTATGTGACGCAGGCCCGCACGCTTCGCGAGCGCCGCGGCTCGTTTATCAAGATGGTTGTCGTCTCCGCCCTTGTCGCGGCAATCTGCTCGCGCCTTCGTGGTACAGTTGGTGCGCTTGGGTTTTCGATTTCAACAGGCTTGGTAATCTGGGGTGTGGTCGATGCAGTAATGCTGACCAACCAGATCAAGGTACTCGACAAGCGCGCGATGGATATGATGCGCGCCCGCGACGCTGCCGCCAAGATCGCTGCCGAGGCACAAGAACTGTAACGACGCCAGACTCGATGGGAAGGTCTAAAGATGGCACAGGATATGCAGGACGCCGGTAACGTCTCCGCCGAGCTCGACGCCATGGTGTGTGACCTGATTGGTGCGTTCTTGGACGACCTTGCCGCCGGCGAGAACCCGGGCGTAGTTGTGGCGATCGAGGACGCTGCTTCCAACCGATATCTGGCGGCGCTCGACGAGGACGGCGAAGAGGCATGCCTCGAGGCGGCCACCAACTTTATCTCCGAGCACAAGATGGGTCTTAAGGACGAGGGCCTGGGCCGCATCGCCCGCTATGCCATCGGCTACACCGGTTGTGTCGAAATTGACGGCGGCTATCACGACGCCCTGCTCGTGAGCTTCTTCGAAACCACGCTCGAGAGCGGTTTTTCGGCATACGTGCTGTATGAGGGCATGGGTGCCGGCGATGGTTTTATGTGGAGCGACCCTGAACCTGCAGGTGAGGAAACCCCTCTTATCTAAAATCGCTAAAATAAACGAGTTTTCGGTAAAAGGCTCAATATTCCCGCTGAGCGTTGTATCGCTGGGCGGGCCGCATACGCGTGCCGTTTGTATATGGATAGAAGATAGGGGAACTACATGCGCGTAGACAATCTGAGGAACATCGCCATCATCGCCCACGTCGACCACGGCAAGACGACGATGGTCGACAAGCTCCTGCGTGCCACGGACGCCTTCCGTGCCAACCAGCAGGTCGAGGACCGCGTCCTGGACTCTAACGACCAGGAGCGCGAGCGCGGCATTACGATTCTCGCCAAGAACATCTCTATCGAGTACAAGGACGTCAAGATCAACGTCATCGACACCCCGGGCCACGCCGACTTTGGCGGTGAGGTCGAGCGCGTGCTGCGTATGGCCGACGGCGCCCTGCTGCTGGTCGACGCTTTTGAGGGCCCCATGCCCCAGACCCGCTTCGTGCTGCGTCACGCTATCGACACTGGCCTCAAGATCATGATCGTTATCAACAAGATCGATCGTCCGGGCGCCAACCCCGAGAAGGCCTACAACGACTGCCTGGACCTTATGGCCGACCTGGGTGCCACCGACGACCAGCTCGAGTTCGCCATGGAGCACGTGGTCTACGCCAGCGCCATGAATGGCTTTGCCCGTCTTGACCCCAACGACGGCAACATGGACATGTATCCGCTGCTCGATATGATCATCGACGACATGCCCGCTCCCGAGGTTGACGAGAATGCCCCGCTGGCCATGCAGTGCGTGACCATTGACCACTCCAACTTCGTTGGCCGCATCGGCATCGGTCGCGTGTACTCCGGCACCATCCATCAGGGCGATCAGATCCTGGTCGTCAAGAACGACGGCTCCAGCGCCACCGCTACCGTCAAGCAGCTCTTTACCTTCGACTACCTGGGCCGCACCGAATGCCAGGAAGTCGGCGCCGGCGACATCGCCGCCGTCGTGGGCATCGACCGCACCGATATCGGCGATGTCTACACCGATCCCGAGAACCCCGTTGAGCTCGAGCCCATCGAGATCGACCCGCCGACCCTGTCCATCGTCTTTGAGGCTTCGACCTCCCCGCTCGTCGGTCGCGACGGCGACATCGTGGGCGCCCGTCAGCTCAAGGAGCGCCTGTTCAACGAGGCCGAGAACAACGTGACCATGAAGATCGAGGAGCTCGAGGACAAGAGCGGCGTCGAGGTCTCGGGTCGCGGCATCCTGCACCTGTCCGTTCTGATGGAGTCCATGCGCCGCGAGGGCTTTGAGTTCCAGGTCGGCCGTCCCCGCGTTCTGTTTAAGAAGGACGAGAACGGTAACAAGATGGAGCCCGTCGAGCAGGCCGTCGTCGAGTGCCCGGACGAGTACTCGGGCAAGGTCGTTGAGGTCTTCGGCACCTCCGGCGGCATCATGACGAGCATGGATACCTCGGGCATCGTGACGCACCTCGAGTTTAAGATCCCGACGCGTGGCATCATGGGCCTTAAGAACCGCATCATGAACGTCACCCACGGCGAGGGCGTGTTCTACCACACCTTCCTGGAGTACGGCCCCTATGCCGGCGAGATCGGTAACCGCCAGAACGGCGCCATGATCTCCATGACCACCGAGAAGGCCGTCGCCTACGCTCTGGGTACGCTGCAGGAGCGCGGCCAGCTGTTTGTTGAGCCGGGCACCGAGTGCTACGAGGGCATGATCGTGGGCGAGCGCAGCAAGGCCGGCGACATGGTCGTCAACATCGCCCGCACCAAGAACCTGGGCAACCAGCGTTCCTCGACCTCCGATATCTCCGTCCAGCTGGTGCCGCCTCGCACCTTCTCGCTGGAGGAGGCGCTGGAGTACATCGCCGACGACGAGCTGGTTGAGATCACCCCCAAGAACATTCGCCTGCGCAAGCGTCTGCTCAACGCCACCGACCGCAAGAAGGCTGCCGTCCGCGCTGGCCAGGTCAACAAATAAGCGCTGGGGCTTATAACTGCCAATAAGAAAGGGCGTCGACCGCAATGGTCGGCGCCCTTTTTGGTGCAATGGGATCAGGTTGCTTTGCGCCACCACAAAGGTGCCTGGCCCTTTTGTGGTGGTTGGCGGCTAGGCGGTGGGGAGTCCTGGCGTGTTAGCCGGCTGCTGTGGCTTGAGGTGGGCGTTGCGCCAGATGATCTGGATGGCGTAGCCGAGCGTGAAGACGAAGGCTACACCGCTGACAAAGTTGCCCATAAGAGGAAGTGCCGTGAGTGCGCCCGCGACGATACCGCCCACGGCGGCCATGGCGTAGCGGTTTTGGTTGTGTCCGACCATGCGCGCGACCGCGGTGCCCGTAAATGCCGCCGAGACCAAAGCGATGCCGATGACGCCGCACATGAGGGCGGCGGCGAGCGACAGGCCTGCAATCGAGATGATGAGCAGCAGCACGGCGGGAGCGACGGCGACCGTGCCCAGAAGACCACTTACCCACAGCGGCATGGGACGCTGATGGAGCATGCCGGCAGCGCTGGCGGTTGCGCGTGGAAAGACAAGCTCAAGCAGGATGGCGACAAAGCAGGTGGAAAGCGCCGCGGCAACGATGCCGCCGATAATGTCGTTGGCCGTAGAGGTGTTCTCGTTCTCGGTCCGGTCGATCTTGAGAGCTCCGACCTGGGCGCCCTCGGCCCGCTCGGGGTCCTGTGAGACGTGGGCGTTCACCGTGCCGGTGATGCGGGCGTTTTTACCCAGGATGAGCTTGTCGGCCCAGACCTCAACATCGCCATCGACGGTGCCGTCGATGGTTACGGTGTCGCCGGCAAGCGCCGCCGATTTGGCGGAGCCGCGCAGGGCGACCGTTTCGCCTGCCGCGTAAAAACAGTTGGCGGTGCTGCCGGTGTTGAGCACGACGTGCTGGCCGGCCACCGTGACGCTGCCATCGATTGCGGTTTTGGCGATATCGATGGTGCGTGCCGCCAGACGAACGGCGCCGCCTACGGTGCAATCGCGAATCGACAGGTTCTCACCCGCCGCGATAATATCGCGGCCGATGGAGGCGTCGTCTAGGTTGAGACTTTGGCCGGCCCAGTACAGGTCGCCTTCGATACCGGACGGAGTTGAGTCAACTTCGGTTGCGAGCACGTTTCCCGCGGTGTCGGTGCCGGCGAACGACACCGTGGGAAGTGCGGTGAGCGCGAGCGCAATCAGCGCGAATAGGATGGTGATGCGGGTCTGCGCTTTGTGGCGCCGGATCGACGGTACTTGGTTGCAAGGCATAGTGAATCCTTCGTTAGATACTCGACAGGTATCTAACAGGGTACCCAACGCGCGGGCGCTCTAAAAGAATCTCTCGGTTGCATTTCGAGGGGTTGTGCTGTGCTACCTACTTTTTACGGTGCAAAAAGCGCGCGATGTCTTCCTCGGTAGGGCTTTTAATGTCAAAGCGCAGTGATAGCCAACGCAGCCCCATGGTCACCACAACGCATACGACCAGTGCGGCAACATTGCTCATGAGGCCGCTCATGACGAGGGCTACATAGCTTGCCGATCCGGCGATGGCCGCGATGGCATAGAAGTTGGTGCGTTGGAAAATGCCCGGGACCACGCCCATAAAGCCGTCGCGCAGCATGCCGCCGCCCACGGCGGTAAAGAAGCCCATCATGATACATACGGCGGGCGCAAATCCGTACACCAACGCCTTGTCCGCGCCGGTTGCTGCATAGATGCCGACCGAGATGATGTCGAGCAGGGGAATGAGTTTTTCGGGCTTATCGACGATTGCCGGGAAGATATAGATGATGGCGGCTGTGGCGATGGAGAGCGGTAGTGCCATGGGCTGGTTGAGGATGTAGACGTTGCCGACCTGGAGCGTCATATCGCGCAAAAGACCGCCGCCCAGACCGCAGACCACCGCGAGCGCGACCGCGCCCACCAGGTCGAGCTTGTGCTCGCGAGCGACCAGCACGCCCGAGATCGATGCCGCGACAACGGCGAACATCTCGAGCCAAAATGGGATAGCGACCATGGCATCCGAGGCGTGTGAAGTAACAGTCATAGCGGCGACGACGGGCAAGATGAGGTCCTTTGATTCTCGGGTTTGAACAATGCCCGTACATAGTACATGGTTGGCGGCGATTGAGACCCTATTGCTCGGCAAACGGTAGGGACTGGGAACGGTCATGGGTACCAAACATGTGCATCAGCCTCCAAAGATGCCGAAAAATGTCGTTTTTGGAGGGTGATGTACATGTTTGAGATTCAAGGTGAAATCGAAAGCAATGGGGGACGTGGCTGAATAGGAGGGATGTCCAAATTTTGAGCGGAGCTCAAAATTTATTCGGTCGGCTTGCGCCGACCGCGCTGCGCTAAAAACGTGCCACTGGCGCGTTTTCTTTACGCTCCGCGTCCTGACGGGTTCGAATCCCTCCTCCTCCGCCGTATTTGCTTGTAAGGGACTCTAAACAAAAGGCTCTGTTAGACCACATTTGACACGATCGGCTGTTCGTCGAACCGGGAA
>CABJBO010000057.1:0-5583 GCA_902363875.1 Coriobacteriaceae bacterium
TACCGCCTCGCGGTGACATCGTTTTTATGTCAACCTTGGTCTAACAGAGCCTTTTGAATAGCCCAGCCAAGTTGCCCGAGACCCCCTGCCTGCCGCCGATTAAGCAGGACGATTCATAGCAAATTCGCATTGTATATACAGTCCAAATGCTTGTTTATGCATTGAGTTGTGGCGGATAGTGGTGGATAGCCAGAAGAAACACGAGGATTCGAGAAGGAAAATCCAAAACCAAAGCGGTTTCCCTGATCGACAAGATTTCAGAGAAACCGCTGGTAGATGGTGGTGGGCCCTCCGGGATTCGAACCCAGAACCCAGGGATTATGAGTCCCCTGCGCTAACCGTTGCGCCAAGAGCCCTTGTAAGGTGGCGAATGCGATAGGGGCCGTTTGAACAGGTCTCCTATCTTGAACCACGATGAGAAATACTACCATGCATGCGGAACCTGTTCAACGCACGATCTTGTCGACCAGGAGGATCATGGTGCCGCCTTTGACCTTGTGTGCCTATATGAAAAAAGGCCCCAACTTGCGTTGGAGCCTCATTCAATGCTCGGGTGGAGACGAGGGGGATCGAACCCCTGACCTCTTGACTGCCAGTCAAGCGCTCTCCCAGCTGAGCTACGCCCCCGTGCGAAGAAGTACTATACGGGAACTCGGACGGCGATGCAAGGACATTTTTGGAAAAACTTTCCGGGGGCGCGGGCACGCATCCGGGGACCGCGATGCCCCGGCACCGCCCGCCCATCCGGGGCCCATCCGGGGTCAGTCCGCCCGCCCCGTGGGACGCCCGCCGCGAAACTGGGCCATCTACTACGTCCGGGCGCCCGCCCTCGGGGAGGCCCGCCACGAATCCCGCCCATCTACTACCTTTGGGCGGCCCCGCCCGACCACACCGCCGATGGCAAAACGAAAACTGCAGGCAGACGGCCTGCGGTTTTCGCGAAACGAGGGTTGTGGTCGAGGGGTCGGGTCAAAAAGTAGTAGATGGCCCGCTTTCGTGGCGGAGGCATCCCGAGCGGCTAATCCAGGGTGCCAGCGAGCGGGAAAACGACCGTCTAGCAACCGATTTGCAGCCAATTGCACATGACGTTGGCTCGTAGCTCCGTTTCCGCCGTCTTTTGAGCCTCAGTTTTGTTCCTATAGCGCAATTCCAGGCGTGAACAAAGACTTCTAACGATCGCATCAAGCTGGTCAGCATCGTTAAGCATGTCGTGCGTAACCAGAAAGACGTCATACCCCATGCTTTGCAGCGCCGTCATACGCTTGGCATCGTGGTCGAGCACAGCACCCGATCCATGGATAACTTCCCCCTGAAGCTCCACGATGCCCGCCTTCATTATGGTCGGATTAACGATCAAGATATCCCCGTAGCAAACTTTTTGCCCCGCAATACTCTGCGCGGATGCGGTCAGCGGCGTAGGGTCGTTGACGTAGACGTTTCGAAAGCCGGCCCCGCCGCGGGAGCGCGGAAGCGACAGCAAGAGAATGCCAGCAACTTCGAGCGGAGACGCTGCTATTCCCGTCACCATCTGCGCGGCGTTGTAGAACTTCGCGCCCCGCTTGCGGCTTTTCATCTTCCTTGCGTACTCATGAAGCTCGTGTAATTCGATGAGCGGCTTTCTCATCCAAAGCGATGTGCCCTTTAACTTTATAACCTCTTTCGTTTTCTTTTTTCCGTCTGGCCCCTTTGCATTTATCGATTCTTTAACTTTTACGCGCGCATAAACGCGTTTCCACGGTGCTTCGTCTTGGCTTTCATCGAGTTCAAAGAGGGGATCAGTAGTGGCTTCTTTGGCGGCGTCATCGGCTTTCCGTAGTTCCGCTTCTACCGCAGCGGTGGGCTTAAAGACGGAGAACCACCCGCAGAATTCGTACATGGCAAGGACAAGATCGAATGGAGACATAAAGCGCGCCATGGTAAATAGCGTCGAAAGTGGGTTGGTTACCCTAAAGCCCAATGTGGTTTCCAACGTACCGTCCACCCCCGAAGCGTCTTCGCAGTGGATTGTCGTTCGCAAACCCGAATGGTAGTTAACGCCACCAGGCGCTGTCGTGGTAATGATCGGGGTCTTGAGGACGTTGGTTACGAAAGGGGCTTGGGATAGGGCTCGCCAGCCTTCTTCGGAGTTGGGTAGGCGTGGGTAGAGGTCGCGCACTTGCGGTGGGCAGCGCCAGTAGCGGAATGCGGTGTTTGCGCAGACGATTTCGTCCATTTGCGCCTCCCCTGGTATCGGCCGTAGGCCATGCGGATTGCGGACATGGCCGATTATCTACCGGGGCATCATGCGTGTAAGTACCGAAAGCAAACCAAAAGCTTGACGAGTTCCGCCGAAAAACCGTCGTGTGATAGAAATCCGCTGGAAGGCGCTCTGGGCATCTGGTCCCTGTCTCCACATTTGCGCTCGGATCACATGGGGAATTCAATGAAAATACGCATGCGTATTATACAAAACGGGCAATGGCGTCAATAAAAGGGTGCGATAAAAAATGACGCCTTAGACGACTGCAATTTGTTTTTGGTGTCAGCCTTGGTGTCAAAACGAAAAAGGTCAGAGGCTTAACACCTCTGACCTGTACTTTAGATGGTGGGCGATACAAGATTCGAACTTGTGACCCCATCCGTGTGAAGGATATGCTCTACCCCTGAGCCAATCGCCCGTCGCCTTTCGGCAAAAGAGATACTATCATAGCAGTGCGTGGTTTACCAAGAACTTTTTGCCCCCGATTTTAAATTCGTGGGCGTAGACCGCGCAACCGCAATCAGGGTAGCCGACAAACCAGCAGCTAAACCACCCTTTATCGCTTGATCCACGAGGTCTCGGGGCGGCAGCACAGGGTGCTGGGGATTTCCATGCGGTGTCCAATCCATTCAATTACCGGCGTGCGTATGCTTTGATTCTATACGTGCGACGGGTCGCCCGCGCCCGCAACGCAACCGCGGCGCAGCTCTACGGTTAGCTCGCTGTTCGTGCGGCGACTGGAAACGAGGTCCTGGATCCAAGCGTAGTATTGGTTGTCTTTGGGCTCGGGGCTGTCGATTAGCTCGACCGGAGTGCCGGCGAACCTTAAGACGGACAACGCAAAGACAAGGCTGGTGCGTTTGTTGCCGCCCTCAAAGATGTGGTCCTTGACCATGTGCTCGGCCACGTAGGTGACCTGGTCAAAGATGTCTGCGAAGCGATCGGCCGGCGATTGGCCGAATATCGTACAGAATGCGCCCGTAAGCACGGACTCGACGCGTCCAAACTCAAGCGCGGCCCGGTTTCCTGTGGCGTCGGTCGTATAGCAGCGCCCGACCGTCATCAGCGTGCTGTGCAGGTGCATCACGGCCGCGGCCATAGCTTCGAGCGAACCGGTATCATCGAGCACGAGCGGCGCGAACGGATGAGCGCTCCGCTGCATAGCCGCCATCATCTTGTTGAACATAGCTCCAAGGCATGTCTGACTCCTCTATAGCTTTACAGACGAAATAGCCTGCGAGTCGTATCCAGGGCAACCGGCTGCCAGATGAGGTCTTCGATTTCGCAGCTTAGGCTTTTTGCAAGCGCCAATGCTGATGAGACCGAGGCGCGACGTAGGTCGAGCTGGTTCTGCTCGTAGAGTTGTATGGCGCGAAGCTTAACCCCCGATTGGGCGGCGAGCTGTTTTTGCGTAAGGCCGGCCGCCTTTCGTGCCGCTTTGAGGCCCTTTTTGTCTGCCTGGGCGTTGTTCCATTTTTCGATAATAATCTGGGCGAATTTATCTTCGGAGGCCTCGTGAAGCGGATGGTACGAGCCGATGATCCAATCGAGCGGGGCGACTTCGAGTAGCTCATTAAAGCCCAAGTTGCACATCCATTGCGCATAGGCCAAAACCCAGCCCGCCCAATACTGAGGCGAACGGTCGAATGGATAGGTCTCCCTGCATTCGACGGGGGCCAGTCCCGCATGGGCAATAATATCGCGCGCGAGCTCGTCGCCCGCCATGCCGCAGACGACGCGAGGCATACCGCGCTCAAACTGTTTCATCTCAAGAGCGTTCGACAGGATCGCCGTCAACTCGGCTGGATTAAGCCCTTGGTCACAGAGGGCGAAATCGACCGCCTCGCCCAGCGTTCTCATGGCATCCTCGAGATACATCTCACTGTAGGCGTGGGTCATCGCCCGTCATCCCCTCTCGAATGATATCGACGATACGGATTCCCTCAAACGGTTTTTCGGCAAGTAGCTCCCGATGCTGCGCCCTTGCCACTACATCTCGCTTCTTGGTCAATGGGCCATACAGAGTTTGCTGTGCACGTTCAAATCCAGCAAAACGAATGCTCTTAAACGCACGCTCGCTTTTGAGCACAATCTGCTCTCCCAGGTTACCGAGCCTCATAGATCGACCAAGCTGATCGACGGTAATCGTATTGTTCACAAAAGCCCTGGCATAGCTAAAGTACGAGTCGTCCGCGCGCCATCCCCTTATTACGTCACAAGCGCTCGTGTCAGGTAGAAAATGATCGTGGAGATATTTACACGCCCCCGCGGCAATGGCGGTATCTTTGCGAAATGAACGATGCTCAACGAGCAGCGCCATCCAATGCAGCACGCAATACTGCGGCGATAGCAAGTCGAGAATTTTAAGATCGGCTGTATCGAGTTCATAGCGATTCGCAAAGCCATCGGTATCACGCGAGCATGCCCATTCCCTTGCAAGTTCGAGGCTGTCTGTGCAATAGAATCCCTGTCCATAGTCGTTATGGACTTTCCCCAGGCCAAGCTGGGGAGTCTTAATGATTTTCTGAGAACCATGCCACAGTTCCACGCGAGCCTCCTAATAGGTATCGCTCTAGCGATATTATAACAAACTATCGCTAGAGCGATACCTGTATTCAAAGAGCAAGAGGGTGCATGAAACCGAGTTTGAGTTCAATACTGGCTTCCAAGACTCTCCGAGTCCGGAAGAATGCGACAAAATTCTGACTTGTTGCCCACACTGGAGCGCACCAACGCCTCTGCCTGCAGTCTCTTTGCGAGAATAGGGCAGTGTGCTCGGCTGGTTCTGATTTTCCCCACACTTCCGGAAAACGGGAGCATCAGCAGCGGTGTGCAGCTTTGAGAGCTGCTGTTCCCAGTACGAACAGCAATGCGGACACGGCGATCCAATGGCTGTCGGCGGTCTTGGGAAGTGATGAGGAAGTCGCGGTTGTCGTCTTTGTCGCGATTGCGGGCTTCACCGTGGGGTGCGTCGCCTGTTCCATAGCAGCCCCTCTATTAGCAGGGTCAACATCGGCAGTGGACCCGCCATCCCCCGGCACCTCGCCGCCAGATGTGTCGGTCTCCCCTGTCGGGACGGTAGCGCCCTCGGGCTCTACAACAACGTGCGTTGCCGTCATTGAACCTGCGTCTACCATGCTGTCGGCCCCAAAAGCCCTGTCCTGTCAAACGACATTCAAGCCATGGCAGTAAATGGGACGTGATCGCGTCTATCGAGCATTGGTTTTAAGAGCTGCTTAGGTACAGTGCGTTGTGAATTGGATTAATTTAATCGATTTGAACCCATTAATAAAGGCTCTGTTAGACCACATTTGACACGATCGGCTGTTCGTCGAACCGGGAAA
>CABJBO010000057.1:5593-5815 GCA_902363875.1 Coriobacteriaceae bacterium
GAAACCGGCCCATCTACTACGTTTGGGCGACATCCCCCGACCATGGCGTCTCAGGCATTAATAAAACCGCAGGTAGACGGCCTGCGGCTTTCGCGAAACGAGGGGTGTGGTCGAGGGGTCGGGTCAAAAAGTAGTAGATGCCCCGCTTTCGTGGCGGAGGCATTTTGAATGGCTCTGTTAGACCACATTTGACACGATCGGCTGTTCGTCGAACCGGGAAAT
>CABJBO010000058.1 GCA_902363875.1 Coriobacteriaceae bacterium
CGCGCGGCAAGGAGATATATTGCCAGACCGGAGGGGCGCCGGGGGCGGGAATCTGGGCGTACACATTTCCTACATATCTTGTGATCCGACTAACGTTTGCCAGCCGTTAACTACCGCTCGCCGAGCATCTCTTTATATAAGGCAATCTCATGGTTAGAGCGGATACGTCCCCCTAGCTAAAGCACAGCCAGCATCGAGCAACTCATCACGTTCTTCCACCGAGAACCCCTCGGCGTAGACGCGCACCACTGGTTCGGTCCCGCTAGGACGGACCAGCAGCCACGTGTCATCCTCGAATGACAGACGCAAGCCGTCCATATGACTAACGTTTTGCGGCACCTTGCCACAAATCGACTCTGGGTTTACGCCCGGCAGCAGGGTTCGTAACGTTTCGGCATCTTCGGCCTCAAGGCGCAAATCGCGTCGACCGTAACTCGTCTTACCAAATCTGTCCTCGAGTTGGTCGACCAGAACGCCCAAAGGCGCGTCCGTCTTTGCCATAAGCTCACACAGAATCAGACAGGCGAGGATTCCATCGCGCTCGGGCATATGCGCGGCGATGCCGATACCACCGGCTTCTTCGCCGCCCATGAGGACGCCGCCCTTCTTCATCTCCGCCGCTATATATTTGAAACCGACTGGTTTGACGGTCACGCGGCAGCCAAGCGCCTCGGCAATGCGACGCACGAGCGTCGAGCATGAAAGATTGACGACGACGCGCCCCTCCAAATTACGAAATTGAACCAAGTCGCCCAAAACGAGCGCCATGATCTGATGCGGATGTATATATCTGCCGCGCTCGTCAACCGCGCCGATACGGTCGGCGTCGCCGTCGGTCACCAGGCCAGCGCAAGCTCCGTCCTCGATAACCGTATGCTCGCAAGCGTCCACCCAAGGCTCAACGGGGTCGGGGCAGATATCTTCTTGGTCAGACGCCTGCCCGGCGTGAATCTCGTGCACCTCAACGCCAAGCTCGCGCAGCAAGTCGGCTAGATAGCCCTGGGCTGCGCCGCCCATGGGATCGACAACCACGCGCAGGTGCGCGGCGCGGATGGCTTCGCCATCGACAAACGATGCCACCGCCTGCATATAGTCAGGAATGATATCCGCGGTGCGATATTGCCCCTCGATCTCCATTGGCTCGGGAGCCATGGTCTCTTCGAGCTCTTCGATGACATCCTGGTTGGCGGTTGAGCCGTCACCCATGCGAATCTTGAGGCACAGATAGCCCTGCGGATGATGGGACCCCGTCACCATGAGCGCGCCGCACGCCTCACCGTCATAAGCCGCCGCCCACGTAAGGGCAGGGGTCGGAACAGGTCGCGAAGCGAGCACGGCGTCTAGCCCGTGCGCTGCTAGCACGCCCGCCGCAAGCTCAGCGAACTCGCGCGCCAGGGGCCGGGTGTCGAACCCTATATATACCGTTTTGCCCGGATTGGTCTTTTGCCACAACTCGCCGACGGCATCGGCGATACGGGCAACGTTATCGGCAGTGAAGTCCTCATCGACGCGAGCGCGCCAACCGTCAGTTCCAAAATGAATTATCGCGCACACGCGCAGACACCTCACAGTGTTTGGATCATGTTACGCATGGGGTATACCCGCAACATGCACTCGGCAACCTGCCGGCACCAGCATTCACCATTTGGGCAAATGCTGCCGAGGACATGCAGGCAATAAAAAAACCGCCCCGTATGGAGCGGTTTTGCCCTTTATATATCGAGCGCCTCGGCCATTGCTGCCGTAGTGATTGCCGTGGTTCCACAGCAACTGCCCACCATTGCGGCACCGGCATGTCTCCATTCGATGCATGCGCGCGCGAAAGCTTCAGGGTTCTCGTGCCATACGGGGCCATCCTGAGTCTGGACCGGATCGCCTACGTTGGGACGCACCGTGACGGGAGTAGTCGCCGATGCAACCATCCTGGGCACCGCCGCATTCGCGGCCGCAAGCGAACAGCAATTAACACCAACCGAGTTTGCGCCGTGTTTTTCGGCGTACAAAACGGCTGCCTCGATGTTGAGGCCATCGCCCAGCAGGTCGCCTTTATCGTCAACGACAAAACTCACCAGAACAGGCATGCCGTCGGCGGCATCTCGAGCGCCGGCAAGCATGGGCTGCAGATTACGGATAGACGTCACCGTCTCGATCAGCAGACCGTCAACGCCGGCATTGAGCAAGGCGTGCGCCTGTTCGCGCGCAATGCCGCGGATTTCACGATACTCGGCAGAGTCCTCGGCAAACCACTCAATACCGATCGGGCCCATCGAGCCCAGCAGCAGCTGAGGGTGCGCCTGGCGAGCATCGTCGACGGCCCCGCGATTGACCTCCGCCACGGACGGCGCAATCTGATCGTGCTTGAGGGCATAGCTCGATGCCTGAAAGGTGTTGGTAATGAGCACCTGCGCGCCGGCGGCGACATACAAGCGATGAATACGAGAAACGGTTTGCGGCTCTGCCAGATTCCAAAACGCCGGTGGAATGTCGGCGGCATCGTACTCACTCAACAGAACACTGCCCATGGGGCCCTGCGCCAACAAGGTCTCGCTCGACAAGCGGCGCGTAAGTTCCTCGGCACCAAAGCGGTTGTAATAACTCGTATCCATATATATCCCGCTATTCCTCGACGCTGATTCCCTGCTTTTCGAGATAGGCGAGCCAGCGGTTCATCGTGTCCTCGGATAGCGCATGCTCCATCATGCAGGCCTCGGAATCGGCTCGCTCAAATTCGACACCGAGCTCCTGAACCAAAAACGTGCGGACGAGGCGATGACGGTACCAGATAGCCGTGCCAACCTCGCGGCCGCGATCGGTCAGGACTACCTTGCCGTAGTGCGATTGCTCGACAAGCTCGGATGCCTTTAGCGCCGAAACCGCTTTATTGACCGATGCCTTGGAGACGCCAAGGCGCTGCGCGATGTCGACCGATCGCACGCCGTTGGTTTCCCCCTCTTCGCTTTCAATGCGAACCATGCACTCCAAGTAGTCTTCGTTCGCCACCGTCAGATGTAGTTCGCGCGAGCTATTTGTCGTATCCATGATCTTCCGTCCCTTCTGCATTCAATGGCTGATTCTACCCCATCCAAGCGTCGCGGTATGCCGTGGCATACCGTGCTAGAGTTCTTGTTGCACACGACGACCAAGATTGGAGCGATCTTTATGGAAAACACCACCACAAACCCCGATGTCCTCGAGCGCTTTTTGCGCTACGTCCAGATCAACACGCAGTCCGAGGATGCAAACTGCGACCAGGTACCCTCGAGCGCCGTTCAGTTTGATCTTGCCAACGTGCTGGCTGAAGAGCTGCGCGAGCTTGGTGCGGAAGATGCCCACGTGACCGAGCATGCCTATGTCTGCGCGCATATCCCCGCAAGTGCGGGCGCTGAGGACAAGCCCGCCCTGGGCCTGATCGCCCATCTCGACACCACCGAAGTTGCACCGGGCGCCGGCGTGAAGCCGCACATCGTACACTACGAGGGCGGCGACCTGGTCTGCGGCACGGTTGACGGTAAGCCCGTTGCCATGAGCACCGCCAAGCTTCCCGCCCTGAACGACCTCGCGGGTGAGGACCTGGTCTGCAGCGATGGCACCACGCTGCTGGGCGCGGACGACAAGGCAGGCGTCGCCGAGATCATGTCACTTGTCGCGCGTATCGCTCAGGACCCTTCTCTGCCCCATCCCGCACTCGGCATTTGCTTCTGCCCTGACGAGGAGATCGGCCACGGAGCCGAGCTGTTGGATATCGATACCTTTGGCTGCAAGTACGCCTACACGGTCGACGGCGGCCCCATCGGCGAGCTGGAGTGGGAGTGCTTTAACGCCGCCGAGGCGACCGTCCGCTTTGAGGGCCAGTCCATCCACCCGGGCGACGCCAAGGGTCGTATGGTCAACGCAGGCAATCTGTTCTGCGACTTCAACGCGTTGCTCCCCTACGTGCAGCGCCCGGAGTATACGGAAGGCTACGAGGGCTTTTATCACCTTGAGGGTGTATCTGCGACCGTCGATCACGCCACAGCGCGCTATATCGTCCGCGACCATGACGCCGCCAAGTTCCAGCAGAAACTCGACCTTATTGATGCCGCCGCCTCGATGCTCAACCAACGTCTGGGCGAGGAGCGCGTAACGGTCGAGATTAAGCAGCAGTATCGAAATATGGCCGAGATCGTTCGTGACTATCCCGAGCTTATTGATGTTGCCAAGGAAGCCTACCTTGCCTGCGGCGTTGAGCCCCAAGTGCTGCCGATTCGCGGCGGCACCGACGGCGCGCAGCTGTCGTTCCGCGGTCTGCCCTGCCCCAACCTTTCCACCGGCGGCTATTGCTACCACGGCGTCAACGAGTTCGTCCCGGTCAGTTCGCTCGTCAAGATGACCGACGTCCTGCAGGAGCTCGTCGCCCGCTTTGCATAAGCCTGGCTGCATAAACCCAAAAGACGAATCGCCCCGTCCTCAACCGAGAACGGGGCGATTTTTTGCTGCAATGAGAACAGGTTGACGCACGCCAGCCTCTTAACGCAAGGAATGTCCCAAACTGCCGGCACAAAAGGAACGTCCCCAAGTGCCGCAAAATGACGACATCCACTCTCGCTTTGTGGGTAGTCATTGGGGAGGTTCTTGTTTGACTAGTCGTTTAAAAACGTCCCCAATGACTACCCAACGACTAGTCCGGACCAAGGCAACGCCGATGTTTTGGCAACGACAGACACTATGACCCAATCCGAGGGCACTAAAA
>CABJBO010000059.1 GCA_902363875.1 Coriobacteriaceae bacterium
GATTGCCCGTACCTCATCCTCGATGAACCGCTGAACGGCCTCGATCCGGGAAAGCGGAAAACCTCCTGCGACGCGATGCGCAGCGAGGTGGCGCGGGGACGCAGCGTGCTCATTTCAAGCCATCTGCTCGACGACCTGGCAGACCTCACCGACTCGTTCTACTTCATCGAGGCCGGCACGCTCGTGGAAAAGATCAAGTCGTCCTCGCAGACGCTCAAGCAGGAATACCTCGATACATACGAGGGAGGTGAATGACATGATAGGCAAGGGCTATGCAAAGATAGCGATTGTTGGCCTTGTAATCGGTCTTGCAATGGCACTATGCGCATCATTCGCGAAGTATAGGTCCGAGCAGTCGTTCATCGATGGCGCTGAAAATGGGTTTGGCATAGACGGGATGTATGCCAACGATGGCGCGACCAGGACGTCTATGGCGATTCTTGCAGGCGAAGACATGGAATGGCAAATCTGTAATGACGATGGCTCTTGTCTGAGTGGTCGTTTGGCCGCAACGAGCGACCCGAATTCGTTCGATCTTCTCGACAATGATGGAGCGGATTGCGGTTCTGTCCACCTTTCATATGCATCGCGAGATGGGATGGATGGCATTCTCTACGTCTCCCACGAGACTGGCGATTTCAAGATGCGCAGGACTAACCGAGTGCCGGCTTTTATCGAGGAGTGAGAGTTCCCGGCGGCCTGCCGATCAGGCCGCCGGGGTATCGAATCCCGCATTCATCCGTACACACACGGACGAATTCGGAAAGCAACCATGGTATTCCTACAGGAATCGAATCCGTGAGGTCGTTGTCCTGGATACCTGGGATCCAGAGAGCGGTAGATACCTGTTCGACGGTCTGACCCAATCGACCTATCGAAACTCGATACATCGGATTGCACGACCCTGGAGGGCATGTTCAGGGGATGCTCAAGCGTCACGGAGCTTTTTGATCTCGACCGTCTTGACACCTCGAACGTCGAGAACACGTCCTACATGTTCCTCAACTGCCTGACGCTCAAGGCCGTCAGCATCTTGGGATGGGAGGCGTCCGGAATCACAGACGTCGACCAGATGCTCAGTGGCTGCTCTACCTACATCCTCGCAACCGAGGAGCAGCGCGAGTTCCTGAACAAAATCACCGGCTCCACGCAGCACGGAATTTGGACCCGCAACCTTTCTTAGCCCAGATCAAAATACCGGTTGTTTCCAGAAATCCTCTAGACGCCTTCTAGATGATTTCTGGAAATGCAAATAGCTTTAGATTCCGAGCGTATCGACCGGAGCAATAACGATGCCTTCGCTAGTTACGTGAGCCGGCATACCAAACCCGATGACGATGAGTTTCGCCGCAGGTGGCCTCTCCCCGCGATCGACCAGCTTTCGTTCGAGTCGAAGCAGATTTTCCACTGCCTCTGGGACTTGGGGGCTCCCAAGCTTGACCTCAATGGCAACCCACGAGCCGTCACGACGATGGACAATCGCGTCGACCTCCAGGTCGTCAGCGTCGTGGTAGTGAGATACGGTCGCATCGCTGGCCGCCGCGTAAACCTTGAGATCGTGCAGCACGAGGGATTCGAAGAGCAAGCCAAGGGTCTTCGGATCGGATGACAACGACTCCGGGTCCGCACCGATGAGGGCGACGGCGAGCGATGGGTCCGCAAGGTGCCGCTTCGCGCCCTGCCGCAACTTCACCGGCGACCTGAGAGCCGGATGCCACGCGGGGACATCGTCGACGATATTGATACGGCGCAGCGCGTCCATGTAGCCGGTAATCGTATTCTTTGAGACGTCAACGCCCAAATCCCTTTCGATGGACCTCATGCCGGCAAGAGTCGATTCATTGCGTGCAAGCGACGAGAGCAAGGCCCTTACCTTAACCGGGTCGCGTTTCACTCCATCCGCCCTCGAAACGTCAGACTCGCAAACACCGTCAATATAGGCGGCGGCTATCCGCATTGCGTCGGCAGTTGTCTTACCGGCCGCTTGGGGCCAACCGCCGCGGCAGAGCAAATCCGCGATACCGGCGATACCGGCGATGGATCCGAGTGACGCCGTAACGGGATCGCCGGCGAGCAGCGCCCCAAGCGAGACAGCTCCCGACGAAATGCCGAGCTCGAAAAGCGTCATGGTATCCATCCGCAAACGGGCGATTCGACCCACACCGCTGTGCATCGGCTGGTTCTCGGCTCGCGGCGTCGCAGATCCGGTGAGAATGAACTGTCCTGGCTCCCCTCCCCTGGCATCGCATTCGAATCGCACGGCATCCCATAGCTTCGGTTCTTCCTGCCATTCGTCGACAAGCCTCGGGGTCGGTCCGACAATTGCCTGGGCCGGATCGAGACGAGCGAGCTGGAGGGCCGCAAAACCGCCAGATGGGTCGGAGAGAGATAACGATGACTCGGCAAATCTCTGGGCTGTCGTTGTCTTTCCACACCATTTCGGCCCCTGAATGAGCACGGCACCGAAAATGCCAAGGTCGCGCTCGACCAAGCAGTCGACGCACCGTCTTATATACCTATCCATCGCCTTTCCCTCCAATCATCCACTTGAAATTATACTGTCTATCTGCGTCGTTGGGACAAATAACGATTACTTATTGGGACGATTGACGATAGTTCGTTGGGACGATTGACGATGGTTCGTTGGGACGATTTCAATTTTTCTAAGGCACCAATCAACAGCCGTGACCATATGACTGTGCGCACATGTTAGCATGGTCATATGGTCACATATTTATAGCTGCGGTTATGCTGCGACAACTCAACCGTTAGCGCTTATTAAACAGCCAACCAAATCCTGGTTTGTCCAGTTGGCGCATCTGCCCCACCTGAATCTTCGTCTCCACGCCATCCTTGCCGAAGATGGTGCTCATATTCTTAGTGATCGGGACGACCGTCTTCGCCTCACCCGTCGTTAGGTTGAAGCGCTGGCAGCCGACCTGGTTCTCAAGATGGATCTGGCCATCGGATCCAAAGACATTCTGGTACATGTCTGCCTCATCGCAAGAAACTGTCGATCCCAAGATAACAGGCGGGCGAATCCGGAGCAGCAGACGCTCGATAATACATGATCATGTTAATGTAGTCATATGCTCACGTATTACAAGCTGGGACCTTATGTATTAGAGCTCAAACTGCGCCGCCGCGTCACCATGAACACCGACGGCGAGAACATCGACTACTTCAAGGCGGAGGCCGCCCGCACGGACGTCCCCTATCAGGTCATCATCAACATGTACCTGACGGAGTTCCGCATGCAGAAGAGGCACCTCGCGGTCGCGTAATACAAATAGGTAAGATCCCACGCGTGTCACGCCTCGGCGCAATCGGAGCGCCGTCTGCGGCGCGGGGCGGAATAAGACCGGGCGACCCGGGCAATCTGGTCCCGACTCTCCCGGTCGTATTCCTACGATATCGCCCCTAAATCACCAATGTGTCAGATAAAGAATGATGCAATGGCTATGATCACGCCTACGGCGGATGCGGCGACTGCGCCTTTTTTCCTCTCCTTTAGTCCGACGAATAGGGTTGCCGTAAAGTAAAGGGCGGAAATGCAGGATATGGCAAGCGAAACGAATTCCTTGGGCGGTTTCAGCAAAAGGTCGCTAGCAAAGAGTAATGCAAGCAGGGCAAAGCCGATTGTGTTCAAGTATCTCGATTGATTTTGCGACAGCATGGCAACCGCCTTTTAGAACATGTAAGTGAAAAGTCGGTACGATGTCATTGCGGTTGCAAACAAGCCGCCGCCAGGACCGGTTGTTACGAGACCGGCGATAACGCATTTTCTCGGTTTCCAGCTCATGACAGACCCCTCTCTCATGGTGAAACGCATACATTATGAGATATGCACATTATCTCGCTAATTAATTTCAATATCCATCATCCAACTAAAGAATACTGACTCACTGGTTCAGCGACGATGCGTTCTTACCCTTGCGTTCCCACTCGCCGCGTCGGCGGTCGGAAGGGTCTCCGTCTCGCAATCAGCGACCTTGTAACCGTATCTGTCGAGCCAGGCGGCAAGCGCATCCCAATCGACGCGCTTCCAGTCGCCGCCCGGCGCGTGCTGCATCACGAGGCCTCCGGCGACCATGAGCGCGTGGATATGCCCTCCTTGCAGGCCAGCGATGATCCCGCCGGTGCATACGATGCCAGGTCGCTGTGCCGGCATGGCGCAAACGTATTGGCCTTTGTGCCCCTTTTGGCAACTTTAGCATGGCTGTAGGTTAAACCAACCCACAGCCATGAGCACGTTAACGTAGTACTATGCTACCTTGATTGGCAACTTCATCCGAACACCTCCCACATTCATCCGTACATGTACGGATGAATGTGGG
>CABJBO010000060.1 GCA_902363875.1 Coriobacteriaceae bacterium
TCACCAAGCACAACCTCAAGTACCGCCGCTACTACCACCAGTTCGACTACTAATTCCATTTGGGGGAAACTGTAATGAGGCAATACATCTTCGCCAGCCACGCGCATTTTGCGACCGGCATTAAAGAGAGCACCGAGCTGCTCTCGGGCGCGCGCGATAACGTTCACGATCTATCGATGTTTGTCGACGGTCGCACCGACGTCGCCGAGGAGGCCGCAAAGCTGCTGGCGACCATCGACCCTGCCGATGACGTGATTGTGTGCACCGACCTGTTTGGCGGTAGCGTCAACAACGAGTTCACCAAGATCGTTCAGACGCGTCCCAACACCTACCTTGTCGCCAACATGAACCTGCCGCTGCTGATCCAGCTACTGTTCTCGGATCAGGAGGCTCCCGCCGATCAGGTTATCCGCGAGATAATCGCGGCTGACGACACGCGCGTCAAGTTTGTCAACGATCTGCTGACCGATGCGGATGACGAGGAAGAGTTCTAGTCTCCGCCTGCTATTAATGGGGCCGGGTTTCCGGCATGAGACCTTTGGGGGTCAATCATGATTCAACTGCTTCGCGTCGACCATCGTCTGCTTCATGGCCAGGTGGCCGTCTCTTGGGTCCAGGGCCTGGGCTCCGACTGCATCTTCTGCGTCGGCGACAAGGTTGCCAACGATCCCGTTTGGAAGACCACGCTCAAGATGGGCAAGCCGGCCAACGCCAAGCTCGTCATCAAGGACATGGAACACGCCATCGAGGCAATTAACTCTGGTGTCACTGATAAGTACAAGATGATCATCTGCGTCGCCAGCATCGCCGAGGCCAAGCAGCTTGCCGACGGCTGCCCGCAGATTACCTCGATTAACCTGGGCAACACCAAGTCCAAGGACGAACAGCGTCCCGACGCCCGCCAGGTTTCGCGTCAGGTCTTTGTGACCGCCGCCGAGGAAGAGGAAATCCGCGAGCTCGTCGGTCGTGGTGTCGAGGTCGAGATTCGCGCTCTGGCCGATGACCCCAAGGTCGACGCTATGAGTGTCCTGTAACTTGGGACCACGGGGCGGCACGCATGGTGCTGCCCTATCCGTGGAGTAGCGGATAAACGCTTTACCCGGTAGTCCACCTACCGTTCACCGGAAGTACTTGCCCGTTGAGCGATTGGTATTAAATAGTTTCTGCATGACTATATAATTGGTATGAAATCATTTGTACCGGTTTAGGTGTTAACAGCACGCCGGTACAAGCTGGATCTGCCTAGGCGATTGTCGGCATGGAAAAGGGCGCGCTGACAAGTCGGGAATCGCCGACCGGATCCAAGAGGGATCAAAAGGAGGAACAATGCTTGTTCAAGCGATCCTCATCGGACTTATCGCTGCTTTCGGTAAGCTCGATTATCAGCTCGGTACGCTCTATGCGTTCCGCCCGATCGTTCTGTGCCCGCTCGTCGGCATAGTCCTCGGGGACCTGCAGTCCGGCCTCGCCATCGGCGCGAGCCTCGAGCTGCTCTTCATGGGTTCTATTGCCATCGGCGCTTACGTGCCACCTGATGAGACGATTGGCGGCGTGCTCGCCTGCGCCTTCGCTATTCAGCTGGGCCAGAGCACTGAGGCCGCTATCGCGCTCGCGATGCCCATCGCCACCCTGTGCCTGGCCATCAAGAACGTCATCAACGCCGGTATGCCCCTTCTGGTCGACCGCGCCGACGTCTTTGCCAGCAAGGGTAACCTCAAGGGTATCTACGCTATGCACTGGGTTATCGGTCTTGTGATTGTCGCCCTGGCCTTCTTCCTGTGCTCCGTCTCCTTCTATCTTGGCGCTGACGCCGTTCAGGGTCTGCTCGACTTCATCCCGACGTTTGTCCTTGATGGCTTTGGCGTCGCAGCCAACATCCTGCCTGCCATGGGCTTCGCAATGCTCGGTCGTCTGGTGCTTACCAAGCAGCTCGTGCCGTTCTACTTCCTGGGCTTCCTGATGTGCTCCTATGCCAACGTGCCCGTCCTCGGTGTCGCTCTGATCGCAATCATCATCGGCATCAACAAGTTCGACCTGCTGGGCCTTGGTGGCGCCCAGCCCCAGCTTTCTGTGGAAGGGGATGAGGACGATGACTTCTAATTCCGAGAACCAGATTACTCGCTCCGACCTCATTAAGAGCTCTCTGAGTACCGGCGCTCTGGGCATGGAGTTCTCCTGGACCTACTACAAGCAGATGAACATTGCCTTCTGCCTGATGGTCGCCAACATGCTCAAGAAGATCTATGCCGGCCGTCCCGACGATTACGCCGAGGCCCTGCACCGTCACAGCGCATTCTTCAACATCACCCCGCAGCTCGCTCCCTTCGTGGGCGGCATCGCGATGGCCATGGAAGAGAAGGTCGCTCGCGGCGAGGTTGAGCCCGAGAGCGTCAACGACATCAAGGCCGCCCTCATGGGCCCGCTTTCCGGTCTGGGTGACTCCTTCTTCCTGTCCACCCTGCGCGTTGTTGCCGCTGCCGTGGGCATCAGCCTGTGCCAGGCCGGCAACGCCTTTGGCCCCATCGCCTTCCTGCTCATCTATAACATCCCGGCGTTCCTGATTCGTATCTTTGGCGCTATCAAGGGTTATGAACTGGGCATTGGCTTCCTCAACGAGGCTCAGAAGACCGGTCTGATGCAAAAGATCATGGCCTGCGTCGGCATCGTCGGCGTCATGGTGGTCGGCGCCATGAGCAAGGACATGTTCTGGGCTTCGCTGCCCGTCGCCATCGGTCAGGGCGACTCCGCCCAGACCCTCCAGGACATCCTGGACGGCATCATGCCCGGCATGCTCGGCATGGCCGCCTTCTGGATTTACTACTGGCTGCTCTCCAAGAAGATCAACCCGATGGTCCTGATTCTCTGCACCATGGTCATCGGCATCATCGGTGCCTTCTTTGGCGTGCTTGCCTAATATGTTTAAATCGCGCTTCCATCGCGTCTAACGGTTGCGTCGATCTTTGGGGGCTTGTCGCATGTGCGGCAGCCCCCTGTTTTTTAAAAGCCCGTACGAAAGGGGAGGACTATGGCCGTACCCGAGCTTTCGCTCATGAACATCAACCATCGTTACTACAGCATCGAGACGTTCTTTAAGGCTGCAGGCGAGGCGGGTTATCGCAATATCGAGCTGTGGACTGGCTCGATGCACCTGTATGTGGATTGCCACGAGCACGATTCGGTGGATAAGATTCGCGATCTTGCCGCCCAGTACGGCATCAAGATCGTGTGCGTGTGCCCCGAGCAGAACAACCCCAAGCCGTGGAATGTCGCGGTGCGTGGTGAGGCGGGCCAAAAGCGCATACTCTCGTACTTTAAGAATGTCATTGACGTTGCCGTTGAGCTGGGTGCGCCGCAGATTCTGGTGACGAGTGGTTGGGCCTATCTGGACGAGCCGGCTGAGGACGCCTGGGCCCGCAGCGTTGCCATGCTGCGTTCGGTATGCGACTATGCCGATACGCGCGGCATTCGCGTTGCGCTCGAGGCGCTACAGCCGTCGGAGTCCGTGCTGGTCAACACCGCGCAGGACGTCGCGCGCATCCTCGAGGCGGTCGATCGTCCCAACCTGAAGGCTTGTATCGACTTTGGCGCCATGGAAGTTGCCGGCGACACAATCGACGGCTACTTTGAGGTCTTGGGCGACAAGATCGTCCACACCCACTTTGTGGATGTCGGCGGCGGCACGACGCATCTTGCCTGGGGCGACGGCGAGCGCGATATGCGTGCCGACCTCGAGGCGCTCATGCGCCACGGCTATACGGGCTATGCCTCGGCCGAGACGTGTGACGGCCGCTACTATCAGGATCCGTCTAAGGCGACAACTCAGGTTATCGATATGTATCGTCGTGTGATAGCAGAGATGGAAGCCGAATAACCGAACTGCGCGGTTGCGCCGGAAACACTAGGGCGGGTTTGGCGCAACGTAGTTTTAGGTGGCGAGTTGCGGAGTGTTCGTTGCAGTGCTGCTCGAATTAGACAACTAATGGCGTTGTAATACCACTCGGGCGAGGAAACCGACCGTTCGCCGTAAATCTCCGTGAGTTTAGATTGGTATTAAATAATGAGCAATCGTATGGCTATAATTGGTATCAGCAAGAAGCGCGATGTATAGAATCGCGCACATGTGATGGGAGGACACACATGAAGGAGACCGAGAAGATCGAGATCATGCACTTTGACCAGGAGGGCTACCTCGAGGACGGCAGGAACGTCTACGAGGCGGGCAAGAA
>CABJBO010000061.1 GCA_902363875.1 Coriobacteriaceae bacterium
TTTCATGCAGCAGGGGCTCTCAATGTTTTTATGTCCTGCTCATATCGTCTCTGCCGGCAGCTGGGGACACTCCTTGCGGGGCGTCCCCATTTTGTTTTCGTCCCGCATGTTTTGTGAAACACGGCTAACTTTTAGGCAAAGTAGTAAGACATGGGCAACTTTTGCGGTAAAGTAAATCAAGCAAAAGTATCCAAAGGCTAACTAGAAGCCATCGCGAAAGGCGGCCCATGGCCCTGCGTGAATCCGGAGAAGACTATCTCGAATCGATCTACGTTCTATCGGAACGTCAGGGCATCGTGCGCTCGATCGACGTTGCGGAGTACCTCGGCGTAACCAAGGCGAGCGTTTCCAAGGCCATGGCGACGTTGGAAAGCAACGGCTATGTCGAAATGGGCAAGCGCGACGTTCATCTGACGGAGCGTGGTCTGGAGGTCGCTCGCCAAATGTGGGAGCGTCACTGCTTTTTCGTGGGGCTGCTGGAGGATGCGGGTGTTTCGGCTGAGGTTGCGTCGCAAGAGGGCTGCCACATGGAGCACTGCCTGAGCGAGGAAAGCTTTGAGAAGCTGAGGGCGATGCTGGGACGGGACAGCGACCGGGACCAGTAGCCCCGCCAACCAAGTCCAACTCAGACAAGGAACCCCGCCACCAAGCGATGCCCAAGAACCGCCAGCAACGTTACCGCAGGCCGGGACCGGGCTTGGTTTTTGAAAACACTCCGCAGACCAGAAGCGCCCCCGTTCGTAGCTCCGAAGGAGCAGAACGGGGGCGCTTCATTGGTCGAGGACGTTTTCAAAACCAAGCCCGGTCCCGGCCGGAGGGACCACAGGCGCTACAGGTTCTTGACACCCATCGCGCGCATGGCGTTCAGGATAGCGATGATCGCCACGCCTACGTCGCCAAAGACGGCAAGCCACATATTGGCGATACCCAGCGCTGCCAGCACAAGGATCAGCAGCTTAATGCCCAGCGCAAAGATTATGTTCTGCCAAACAATCGACATGGTCTTGCGCGCCACGCGGATCGCGCGGGAAATGTTGGACGGCTTGTCGTCCATCAGCACCACGTCGGCGGCCTCGATCGCGGCGTCGGAGCCCATGGCGCCCATGGCAATGCCCACATCGGCGCGCGTAAGCACAGGAGCGTCGTTGATACCGTCGCCGACAAAGGCGAGCTTGCCCTTGCCACTTTCGGCCGCGAGTAGCGCCTCAACGCGCTCGACCTTGTCGCCCGGCAGGAGCTGCGCGTGGAACTCGTCGAGACCGAGTTGCTTGGCCACAGACGCTGCAACCTCCTCGCGGTCGCCCGTGAGCATGACGGTGCGGTTGATACCGGCGGCATGCAGGTCGCGAATCGTTTGCTCGGCATCGGCCTTGACGGTGTCTGCAATCACGATGTGGCCGGCATACGCACCGTCCGCGAGCACGTGGAGGATGGTACCGACGACCTCACAGTCCGGCGCTTCAACGCCGGCTGCGGCGAGCATCTTGGCGTTGCCGACGACGACGTGCTTGCCATCGATGGTCGCTGTCACGCCATGGCCCGCGTCGTTGGCGGAGTCGCTCACGCGCTTGGGGTCGACCTCGCCCAGGTAGGCGGCGCGTACCGACTGCGCGATGGGGTGGTCGGAGAATGACTCGGCGAGGGCTGCGACTTCAAGCAACGATTGCTCGGTATAGCCAGCCTCGGGGTGCACCGCGACCACCGAGAATGTGCCATTGGTGAGCGTGCCGGTTTTGTCGAAGACGACGGTGTCCACGTCGGCGAGCGCCTCGAGGTAGTTAGAACCCTTGATGAGAACGCCCAGCTTGGACGCGCCGCCAATGCCGCCAAAGAAGCTCAGCGGCACGCTGATCACGAGCGCGCACGGGCAACTGACGACCAGGAAGGTCAGGCCGCGCAGGATCCAATCGGACCAAGCGCCAGTCACCAGGCCGCCGCCAAGCGCGAGCACCGCGGCAGCGCCGGTGACGGCGGGGGTGTAGACGCGGGCAAAGCGCGTGATGAAGTTTTCGGTGCGCGCCTTCTTTTCGCTGGCATTCTCTACGAGCTCCAGGACGCGCGCGACGGTGGACTCGCCAAACGGCTTGGTGGTACGCACGCGGATGAGGCCCGTCATGTTGATGCAGCCGCTGATGATATCGTCGCCGGACTTGGCGGGGCGGGGGACCGACTCGCCCGTGAGCGCGGCGGTGTCGAGCTGGGTTTCGCCCTCGACGATGATGCCGTCGATAGGCACGCGCTCGCCGGGCTTGACGACGATCACGGTGCCGACGGCGATGTCATCGGGAAAGACCTGCTCGAGCGTGCCGTCGGTCTGCTCGACGTTAGCGTAGTCGGGCGCGATGTCCATCATGGCACTGATCGACTTGCGGCTCTTGCCCACGGCGTATGCCTGGAACAGCTCGCCGACCTGGTAGAACAGCATGACAGCGGCGCCTTCGGCCATGTGCGGGTCGGTGTCGGGGAAGAGCACCATGGCAAACGCGCCGATGGTCGCGACGGCCATGAGGAAGCTCTCGTCGAAGGCCTTGCCGCGGCGGATGTTATTGAATGCCTTTTGCAGTACGTCGTAGCCGGCAATCAAAAACGGCACGAGGAACAGCACAAAGCTGGCGTAGATGTTGCCGGGCTCCCCAAATGCGATAGTGAGGGCGCCGAGCTCGTCGAGGGCATAAACAACGGCAAAAATGCCCAGTGCTACCAGGATGCGGTTGCGCTTATGCTCAAGGGACTCTTTCTTCTTGCGCTTCTTCTTTTTCTTTTTGGGATCGGCGGCTGTCATGATTCAAACCTCTCATTTGAGTTTATGAACACTCGCTCATATAATTTCGCGAGCAAAGGCCGCGGCAAGCGCGGCCTCGCAGGTCAACGTATGCGCGGGTTAGAGAATGATCTCGCAGTCCGGCTCGGCGTCGGCGGTGAACTCAACGACGCGGTCCAGGACCTCGTCGAACTTGGCGTCGTCGGCCTCGAGCGTCAGCTTCTGGGTCATAAAGTTGACCGAAACGGACTTGACGCCCTCGAGCTTGGCAAGTTCGTCCTGAAGCTCGCGCGCGCAGTTGGCGCAATCGATCTCGTCGAGCTTGAACTGCTTTTTCATGGTGGGTTCCTTTCCCTGTGTTAGCGGTCTGGGTGCCGGCCGCGCTGATACCGTGGTTGATTGCTATTCGCAGATATGGCTCATGCCCTGGTTAAGCATGGTGTAGACGTGATCGTCGGCGAGCGAGTAGAGAATGTTGCGGCCGTCGCGGCGGAACTTGACCAGGTGCGACTGCTTAAGCGTGCGCAGCTGGTGCGATACTGCCGACTGCGAGGTTGCGGTCGCTTCGGCGATGTCAGCCACGCAGAGCTCGCGGCCCATGAGGGCATAGAGGATCTTGATGCGTGTGGTGTCGCTGAAGACCTTGAACAGGTCGGCCAGGTCGTACAACAGCTCCTCGTCGGGAAGGTCCTCGGGCGAGCAGGTGGTGGGGACGATCGGCTCGGTGGCCTCGATGCCAGTCTTTGTTTCATCAGCGTGGCTGCTCATTGCAACATCCTTTCATATGAACATGCGCTCATATAACTTACTTCCGATTATATGAGCGCATGTTCATATGTCAATACAATTTACGTTAATTTCGATGACTGCTTGCCGCCTCTGCGATTTTCTGCGGGTTGGGAGACATCGACGCAATGCTCGCCAACATATTTCGAGATGTTCGGCCAGCATGCTAAGAAAGCCACCTTGAGAAGCATTAGAACTGTTCATATTTGTACTTTATCGTGTTGAATACCGCGAGAATCAGTTCTTCCTCTACGGGAGTTCCTGCAGAATCAGTTTTATCTAAAGTTATATTGAGCATTGCTGCAGCCAATCTGGCACATCGGTGGCCGAATAAGTCGAAAAATGTAGGTGGACATGGTAGCGCGCAGAGATGTGGTGTAAGAGGCGGGGCATGCCCCGCCTCCGCCC
>CABJBO010000062.1 GCA_902363875.1 Coriobacteriaceae bacterium
ATTCAGTCCAAGTTTCGGGGCGCAGTTCACTGTCCCCTTTGTGGTGGTTTTGGCAGGTGGGCTAGTTAACGGGCTGGAAGAAGGCTACGGCTACGGCGCCGGGGCCTACATGGGTGCCGATGGTGGCGCCGATGGTGTGAACGGGCAGTTCGCCCTCGGTGTGGCCAGCCCACAGTGCCGCGCTGTCCTCGATATACTTCTTGAGCACCGCATCCGAAAGGCCCGTATAGCCGAGCGCCAGCGGCATGGAAAAGTCGATGCCGCCCGCCTTTTCGACCTTCTGGTTGAGCAGGTTACGTCCGTTCTTGGAACCGCGCGCCTTGCCCAGCTGCACGATCAGACCGTCCTCGGCAGCCACCACGGGCTTTACGTTGAGCAGCGTACCCACGGCACCGGCCGCAGCAGACAGGCGACCGCCGCGCACCAGGTACTCCAGCGTCTCGAGCAGGCCGATGACGACCACGCGGTCGCGCACGGCCTCGACAGCCGCCGCAACCTGAGCCGCGCCCTGGCCCTCGTCCACCAGGCGTAGCGCATACTCGACCAGCACGCGCTCGCCCAAGGTCACGTTATTGCTGTCCACGACGAACATGTCGCCGCCCGGCGCCTCGGCAAGTGCCGTACGAGCACTCTGGTTGGTGCCCGAGAGCTTGGCGCCCACGGTAATAATCACGGCCTCATCGCCGGCCTCACGCGCTTCGGCAATCGCCTGCGAAAAGGCGTACGGGTTGACCTGACCGGTCTTGGGCAGCTCATCGCGCTCCACAAGCATCTCGTAAAAGCGCTGGTGATCGATGTCGACGCCATCCATATACACATCGGTGCCAAAGGTGACGGACAGCGGCAGAACACGCAGAGCGGGGTGCTCCGCCGGCGACATATCGCTTGCGGAATCGGTAATAATGCGGACGGACATAACGAATCCTTTCTTGCGCAGGTCCCGCGCGGGGAATTTTGACAGCAATGCCCCGGCACGGCATACGCGCTCAAACGGGACTATGCAGTTTTTAATGGGAAGCAAATGCCTTGGCGGCCTTAGATCTCACGCAGGGTGTTGAGAATCGTACGCAGCGACGCATACATCTGCTCGCGCTGCTCCACACCCATAGCCTTACCGGTGGTGTCGAGCACCTCGCGAATGATGCGGTCCGCCTCGCTCATGCTCTCGCCGCCCAGAACGGTCAGGCGCACCGGGGCACGATACTTAACGGCCGCATCACCCGAGTCGTCGACCTCGACGTAGCCGCCCTCCTCCAGATGCGCGAGCGTGCGCGAGACGGCAGCACGGGTCACGCCTGCCATGCGAGCCAGGTCAGCGCCAGTCAGGCCGTCCTTGCTGCGCTCAAGATAGTACAGGCACATAACGTCGGAGCCCTTGAGGCCCAGCCTTGCGCCCTCGGATGTCTTAATGCGCTGGATCTCCTTGTAGAGCCCGCTGATCAGTCCGACAAAGTCCTCGAAACGTGTCTCGTCGTTCTGCTGCATGGGAGACGACCGCCTTTCGCTTACATGATGCTAACGGGTAAACATCTTAGCCGCACGAGGCAACACCCATACCCAAATATCCCATTTGTTAACCCATCAACATAAAAACCACCACAAAGGGGACAGGCACCTTTGTAGTGGTTTTGACCGGCGAACATGATCCGCAGGCGCCGCTACAGCTCCACGCAGGGATTGTCACGAGTCACAAGCGTCTTAACGACAACCGTCGCTCCCAGATAGCGCTCGAGCAGCTCGGCTAAGCGATCGATCGCGGCCTGGCAATCCCCCATCCGCTCGGGCTCCACGCACTCAATCGCCAGGAACGCATCGGCCGAATCATCGGACAGCGCCGTTCGAACGCCGTCGCGCCAGTTCCAGCAGCGGCACACGGCGCCTGCATCGTCGATATAGGCGAGCTCGCCGGGCAGCGTCGGGTCATCCGTTTCCTCGCCAAGTGGCAGGAACGCATCGCCGCCGTCAGTCACCTTCAAGCGAAGATCCCCCTCAATCGCATGCAGGTCCTCGCCGCCAACGGGCAGCGCGTAGGTCAGCGACACCGTGTTGTAGATGTCCACCCCGGGCGTAATGTGGCCCACCGGTTTGCCCTTGAGCACGCGCTTGAGCAGGTTCTCAATTGAGCAACGCGCGCCCTTTTTGGTCTTGAACAGCCGATAAGCCTCGCGCCATGCCTTGACCGGTGCGTTCTCGCTGATAGTATCGCTGGTCAGATGACGCTCCGCATCGATATTGGCGCGGTCGAGCAACGCGGCGATCGCATCCACGTCCTCCTGGGGGATCTGAGCCGCGGGCTTCATGCCCTTTACAACCACGACGCCGACCACCGCCTGCGGAAACAGCTCCCAAAATGAATCCTCGGCAACAAAGCCCTTCATACGCTCTCCCTTCATTGTGCGCGCCCAAGCGAGGGCACCTAAACAAAAAGCGCCCTCACGGCAGCCACCTTCTAAGTCCTACGGTGCCGCCACAAGAGCGCTTACGCTGTCCCCATCCGGAGAAGGGGACGATATGTCAGGCGTATTGTAACCCGAGTCATCCGCCCAAGCAAAACCACCACAAAGGTACCTGTGAACTGCCTCCCATTTCTTGGACATCGGGAAATGGGAGGTTTTCCATG
>CABJBO010000063.1 GCA_902363875.1 Coriobacteriaceae bacterium
CGGCGCGCTCGGCTTCGCGACGCCCGCCCGCGCCTTCCGGGCGATGCTCGGCGACGACGCGGCGGCGCTGCTGGAGGCGTACGGCATCGAGGACGTGCCCATCGACGAGCTCGACCTGATGCCGGGGCTCATCGCGCGGCCGCGCGAGGAAAGGGGCGATGCCCCGCTGTCCTAGCCTAAGGGAAAACGGAATAGACGGAACCGACCGTTCGGCTGAGTCTGGGAAAAGGTGCCGGGCGGCGGGCGGAGCATGGCCACCGGACCCATCGAAACACTTCTCCACCGTTCCTTCAACTGGGAAAACGGCGCCCCCGGGCCCCGGGAGGGGCCGCGGGGGCGTTCGGCTAGGTGCGGGAACGGCCTATTTGCTCAATGTGTTCGGCTGAGATCGGAAATCAACCCAAATTTGCATTCAAGTTTTTATTTAAACTTGATTTAAGGCGGAGTGGAATGTGAGCGCGCAAGGAGATACGGAATCGATGAGAGCCTCAAAAAAACTACTGCAGTGTTATCATCTTTCATCCTCTCTATTCTTCCATTTCTGATTCTATGGGCGGCTTGGTCAGCCCTCCCTGATACAATTCCCGCTCATTGGAGTGGGGGTGTGGTTGATCGATGGGGTAATAAGCTTGAATTGCTGGTTGTTCCGCTGTTTTCTCTGATTGGTTCTATTGCAATTTCTGTGTACCTTATTGTTTCCACGCGGCGAAGAGAGTTCGCGGATTTCTCTGCTCGAATGCGACGGGACTTTGTTGCGTGCTATATTTCTAGCCTTCTTTTATCGACAACCTGCTCAGTGATAATTGCCGTTTGGGTTCAGTTGATTCTTACGCAAAGCATTGCGGTTGATGGGGGACTTGGACTATCGATCCTGTATTCCCTTCCCGGGCTATATGTGATCTTGTGCGCTTTGCCGCCTTTTTATGCGAGCGGCGAGAGCAAAAAGGCAGAGCGCCTGATAACAGTTCTTATTGGCGGCGCGGAGATTGTTCTTTGTGGAATAGTGCTTGAAGGTTCGGCTGCCTCTTATGCGATGATTGGACTGATGATTCTGTTCTGTGCGTTTGAGATTGTGTCACAGGTAAGGGATAGCCGGTCCTTATGAGTTGAATTACGCGCGTGTGGATATAAAGGTTGGCATGTTAAGTTGGTCGTTTTCTCGTTCTGGGACATTTGCAGTAGGATGAGTGGGACTAGGCGCGCTGCGGTGTGATGGTGACGGCTGAGACTTGTATCGCTGCAAATCAGCTGATGCACATTTTGCTATTGGGCTTGAAGGTGGGACCGACAGGCCTTTGTTTGGGATGTTCTGGTCGTCCAGCTCGTGTTGCACGGCTTTATATTGTTACGCTCGTTCGGCGCTCCGTTGGAGCATTTCCGGGTTTGTCGGTATCCGAACAGGCCGCGGGCGGATGAAGTTAAGTTCCGCGAGATGTCGCGCGAGATTTTCGAAAGAGTATATTTGCCCGACGAGTGGAAGCCGGCGTACAACGCGGCGAGGCGCACGAGATCACAGCTGCATTGGATCGATCTCAGAGAGCATCCGCGGTCATTCGATGAACTGGGGGGCGTGTGGAGGACGACCGCGGATCGCAAAGGGTATGGCGATACCGATGAGGAATGGTCGAGGGCGTATCGACGCAATGGCGCGGTGCGACCCACCATCACCCTGCCCGACGGCGCGACCAAGGTCATGTATGCGCCAGACCCGACACCGCGGGCGTGGTTCGACGACTTCCTGGCGACAACTCTCCCCGTCGAGTTCCTGCCGCAGGACTACATCAGGGGCGTCTTATTGGGGGACGACCACATGGAACCCCGGGAGATCAAGCTGTACGGCTGATCCATCCGGCAACAACATGTCAAAGCCCCAAAACCCAACAGGATCGCGAACGAGGGGATGAATTGACCGCCCGGGTATTTGCGCCCGGGCGGTCAATTTTATCAACCATGGGTGCGATTCTGTGAGGCCATTTTTCTGGCATCCGCTGTTTGCTCAGGTCTCAACGCACCCATCGACCGTTCAGTAATCTTTGCGAACGCGACCACGTGCGCATTTGTCGAACAATCAAATGTCCGACAATGTCTGACGGAGCTGTCAGACATTCACACACGAGCAGGCGAGCTTCGCGAGCGATTGTAGGCAGCTAGTAGCCCCAGCTGCGTCTTTGGCGCAGGTTCGACGTCTGACATCTTGAATGTCTGACGTCGAACGAAGCTGGTTGATAACAAGCAGGTGGAATAAACATGGAGCCCGACACCTCTCGCGCAATCGGCGCGCGGCAAGGGTCTGGCCCATCTCATATGTTGCCAACGCTAACGGTGAACCTGAGCGCCCGGGCACATTCTTTGTTGGCTGAAACCGGCATAGCAACTAGCGGAAGGCATCATCGAAGGAGTGTGCTGGAAAGCACCCGTCTCCTTAACTGTTAGAAATGCAAGTTAATAATCTATGTGGTCAATATAATACCGTTGAACCCGCGTATCGATGCCGCTCAGCCATTCGCCTCGCCCCCGTCGCACGTATCTTCATCCGGTCTGTTACTTTTAATCTAACAATTCTTTGAGGAACGTAGGT
>CABJBO010000064.1 GCA_902363875.1 Coriobacteriaceae bacterium
TTCTTGCCCGCCTCGTAGACGTTCCTGCCGTCCTCGAGGTAGCCCTCCTGGTCGAAGTGCATGATCTCGATCTTCTCGGTCTCCTTCATTCCCGCTCCTTTCACGAGCAGTTTGAATTGTCACACGGCCCGGACGGGCTTGCCGTCCCGCCGCACCGCCTAACCTTGTGGTCATCTTGGCCCCAAGCTCAACAATTCAAAGGTTCTTAATACCAGTGAACGATTACAGGTTAGCCGTTTTTAATACCGATTTTTCGATTTTATCCTCCTCTCTCGGTAGACGGTCAGTTTTTGCCGCCCATCGGTCAAGCGACATATGGCCATAAAAGACGAGCGCCCTGCCGTACACAAGGACGCTCTGAACACTAATAGTTGTAGGTATATCCGCCGGCATCGCCGCGGGTAAAAGACTTGGCACACTCGATAACCTGTCCACTCGAGTCATAGGTCAGGCATTCCAGCACGAGGGCCAGGTCGCCCGGCTCAAGATCGAGCAAACTCGCATCGCGTGCGCCCAGCGCCTCAATATCGAGCTTCTCAATCGATTTATCTGGCTTTCGGCCCAACATGTCATAGGTCTCATACAGGCTGAAAACCGATATGTCCACGTCTTCGATGCCAGGGAACAGCAGACACGGGATCAGCGTCATCTCGATCGACACGGGTTCACCATCAATGCAGTTAAGACGGCGCACCGAGTAGAGCAGATCGTCCTCGCCGATACCAAACAAGTCGGCATAATACGGGCCGGCATAGCGTTTAGAGCGCGCCAGGATGCGCACCGACGGCGTCGCGCCCGAAGCTAAAACCGACTGACGGAAGCCGCCCTTGCGAGCGTGCTCGTCAAACCACTTGTGCCCCACAAAGGCGCCCTTGCCCTGCACGCGACGAATCTGGCCACTTTTGACCAGCTCATCCATGGCGCTGCGGATGGTCAGGCGCGTCGTGCCAAACTCCTCGGCCAGCTCATTTTCGGACGGAATCATCGAGCCCGTCGGATAGTCACCGCGCTCGATTCGCTCCGCAATGCAGCGGCGAATTTGCTTGTAAACCGGCAAGTCTTCTACTGCCTCAGCCATTCGACACCCACCTTCGTCGCAACGCCGTCTGCCTCACCGTTATCGGCAAATCGATACTTGGTCGGCAGGGTCACGGACTTGCAATACTCGACAAAGCCATCGTTCTCATCGCGCTCGTGCGAAGCCTTATAAAACACCGGGGCGCCCTCCTGGGCATCCAGCAACTTGGCCTCGTCGGCGTTCAGACGGCTGATGGAAATATGCTCCTTGCCGTGCGACACGCGGACATTCCCCTCTTTGAGCAAAACGTCGTAGAGGCTCTCCTGCTCGAAATCGTGATCGGGAAGCGAGGGACACAAAGACAGATTGACGTATGCCGTCTCGATCGACGCCGGGGAACCATTGACCACGCGCACGCGCCGAATGCAGAAGAGCGGCATGCCCAGCTCGATTTGGGCCTTTTGGGCCAGGTCGATATCGGCGTACACGACCTTGGAGCATACCAGGCGTGCGGTTGACTTTGAGCCGACCCTCTCCACCGCCTGCGTATAGTTCCACGTTTCCTGAAAGATGTTCAGCGGCTTGGGCGGGCACACATAGGTGCCCGAACCGCGGCGGCTTTCCAAGGTTCCGCACGAAATGAGACGCGTGATCGCAGCGCGCAACGCCGTGCGGGACACGCCCAGCTCTTCACAGAGCACGCGCTCGGCGGGCAGCCGGTCGCCACCCTGCAGGTCATAATGTTTGATATACCAAAGAATGCCCTCAAAGGCGCGATCTTTGGGCGGAATCGCATATGGTTCACTCGACATGGGTAAGGCTCCTCGACCGCTTGATGCTGCGGGCATCATTGCTCCGAACGCCCCATGGCGTCGAAGGCTTCTTTGATCTGTTCCGCAACGTTCCGATACGACCGATATAGGCCGCAGTCTCGCTTGACTTCGCCCGCAGTCACAGGAATCTCAAGCTTCGAAATCTCATCCTCGCCGGTTTGCACGGCAACGACGACACCCATACCAAGGCACATGTTACGCTTGGCGGCATTGTTTTTGGTAGCCTGAGCTGGGTTAATCAAAATCTGCTGAGCGAGCTCTCGATTGCTGAGCTGCGGCACATCCTCGGGATTTCCGGTCTCGACAATCTCGCATTGCAGCACATCCGCGTAGTCAAAAATCCTCGGGGTCGCGCCGCGCTGATGCACGGCCCACTTGCGACGCGTGGCATCCTGGTAGATAGCCGGCAAAAACGTAAAGCGCGGCGGGTCCAAAATCGTGTCCGTGATGGTAAACACATCGGGATCAAAGGCATCCTGCGGGTTTTTCTTCTTGAACAGCCCCATATCAGACTCCCGTACTAACACTTAACAACTCGAGTTAAATATAGCACCAATTTCAAGTCGCCGCTTTAGCGCATCGGTGCATGGCATCTATAGCTCACTCAGCGGGAAATACACAGACGAGACCCGGGGCGGGGTGCTTGGTTTTGAGAAGTGGGCTTCGCGAACTTCCAAAACCAAGC
>CABJBO010000065.1 GCA_902363875.1 Coriobacteriaceae bacterium
CGCGCGGCAAGGAGATATATTGCCAGACCGGAGGGGCGCCGGGGACGGGAATCTGGGCGTACACATTTCCTACACATATAAGGACTCTCGGCTGGCTGGGTAAATATAAGAGGGGACCTCGTTTCCGAGATCCCCTCTTTCGCCTATCTACAGTAATAGACTCTTAAATACCTTATGCCAGCAGCTTGCGACCGGACTCTTCAATCGCGTCAAGTGCTGCATCAGCTTCGGCGGCATCCGCGCCCTTGGCAAAGATATACAGCTTGATCTTGGGCTCGGTGCCGGAAGGACGGACGATACCCTTGTTGCCACCCTCGAGATCGAACTCAATGACATTAGCCTTCGGCAGGCCGTTCACGCAGGTGTTGTAGTCCACGACGGCTTCAATCTTGGAACCGGCGAGCTCCGCGGGCGGGTTCTCGCGCAGACCGGCCATGATGCCGGCCATCTTTGCCGCACCCTCAGCACCCGGATAGCTCAGCGAAATCGTCTTATTGTGGTAGTAGCCATACTTCTCGTACAGCTCGTGCATCGCGTCGGCGAGGTTCTTACCCTGCAGCTTGTAATACTGCGCCATCTGGCAAATCAGCAGCGAAGTGCTCACGGCGTCCTTGTCGCGCACGTGATCACCAGCCAGATAACCGTAGCTCTCCTCAAAACCGAAGATAAAGCGATCGACTTCACCGGCATCGGAAAGCGAGGTAATGATGTCACCGATGTACTTGAAGCCCGTCAGGCAGCGACGGAGCTCAAAGCCATATTCCTCGGCCAGAGCATCGACCATGGCGGAAGAAACAATGGTAGTAACCGCGACCTTCTTAGTGAGGTCCTCGCCGCGGGCGGCACGGGTCTTGCAAATATAGTCGAGCAGCAGGACGCCCATCTCGTTACCGGTCAGCAGCAGATAGTCATCGCCATTCTTAACGGCAACACCAACACGGTCGGCGTCGGGATCGGTCGCAAGCAGCAGATCGGGGTGAACCTGCTCGCAGAGATCGATGCCCTTCTGCATGGCCTGTCGGATCTCGGGGTTAGGATACGGGCAGGTCGGGAAATCGCCGTTAGGTTCCTTCTGCTCGGGAACAACCGTGACATCAGTGATGCCAGCGCGCTCGAGCACCGTGGTGACGGGAATGAGGCCGGTACCATTCAGCGGCGTATAGACAAGCTTGAGCGGTGCGCCGGCAATCTCCTCGGCAGAAAGATTCGTAACGCCGCGAGCGAGAACGGCGTCGTAATAACGCTCGAGGCACGAGTCATCGATCCATTTGACCAGGCCCTGCTCAAGAGCCTCATCGAAGTCCATGGACTTCACACCGGTGAACGTATCGGTCTCGGCGATAGCCTTAGAAATTGCATCGGCGGCCTCGCTGGTGATCTGGCAGCCGTCGGGGCCATAGGCCTTATAGCCGTTATACGGTGCCGGGTTATGACTAGCGGTCATGCAAATGCCACCGGAGCACTTAAGATCACGGACGGCCCAGGAGAGCGTCGGCACAGGAGAAATCTTGGGATAAACGAGGGCAGTCACGCCGTTTGCTGCAAGAATGGCAGCCGTCGTCTTAACGAACAGCTCACCTTTATTGCGGCTATCGCGAGCGATGGCAACCGTTGGATGCTCGAAGGTCGCATTGAGGTAGTCAGCGAATCCCTGGGTCGCACGACCGACCGTATAGATATTCATACGGTTAGTGCCCGCACCGATAGTGCCGCGAAGGCCGGCAGTACCGAAGGCGAGATCCTGGAAGAAAGCATCGGTGATGGCGTCCTCATCACCCTGCTCCTTCATCGTGTTAAGCTCAGCGAGGAGCTCCTCGTCCTTGACATTGGCAATCCAAGTATCAAGCAGCTCATGAACATCTGCCATGTGAGTCCTTCCGTCACAATCAATAAAACGACCCGTGTAAAAACAGGACAAGCGCAGCAGTGCGCTAAAGCAAATATTAGTCCATTGAGAACAGAGAACCGACCAAAGAACGGTGAACGTCTATATTCAGCGGTGGATGATTAAATTGATTTAATTGCATAAGGAATGTTGCCCGTAAACGCAAAAAAGGGGGAGGCCGCGAGGCCTCCCCCTTCTTCAAGTCATCAGA
>CABJBO010000066.1 GCA_902363875.1 Coriobacteriaceae bacterium
AAGGAGGGCCTGGACCTTCTCGTCGTGCCCTCCGCCGAGCTCTCCCGCGGCCGCGGCGGCCCGCGCTGCATGAGCATGCCCTTCTGGCGCGAGGACCTCTAAGGTTTTCAAAGACCCGTACAGGTCTTACTACAAACATCTAGCTGCCATTAGATGTCTCCCATTGGGGCGGTGCGGATCTTTCGCACCGCCCCATTCATGTTTAATGACGCTAAATGAAGATCAGATAAGGTGGCCATGGATATCAAGACAATCGGTGTTGAGGAATGGCTCAACGTTTGGGAGAAGAGTGCTACCTGGGATATCGCTCAGTCGACGATCTCGTCGCTGACCATGGGCGAGCTTCGCGCACTGGACGAGCAGGACGGCGCCACGTTCTACGAGCGCCTGGATCGCGAGAAGATGAGCTACGGCTGGATCGAGGGATCGCCGGAGTTTAAGGCCGAAGTCGCCAAGCTGTATCGTCGCGAGGTCAATCCCGATCACATTTTGCAGACCAATGGCTGTACGGGTGCTAACCTCAACGCCATCATGGCCGTGGTCGAGCCCGGCGACCATGTGATTGCCGAGTGGCCCACCTATGCGCCGCTCTATGAGATTCCGCGTACGCTCGGTGCCGAGGTCGAGTATTGGGAGCTTCGCGAGGAGCTCGGCTGGAAGCCCGATATCGAACAGCTCAAGCACCTCGTTCACCCCAACACCAAGCTCATCTGCATCAATAACGCATCGAACCCCATCGGTACGGTGCTCGATGCCGATACGCTCGGCCAGATTGCCGAGATCGCCCGCTCGGTGGGCGCCTATGTGCTGTGCGACGAGGTGTACCTGCCGCTCGAGAACACCGAGGCCTTTATGTCGATGGCCGACGTGTACGAGAAGGCCATCGTCACCAACTCGGTGTCCAAGACCTATTCAACGCCTGCGGCCCGCGTGGGCTGGGTCGTGGCCGACGGAGAGGTCTCCAACCGCATCCGCACCTATCGTGACTACACCATGATCTGCGGCGGCGTGTTCAACGACGCCCTGGCGACCTACGTGCTCGAGCACAAGGATAAGATCCTTGAGCGCAACCGTAAGATCGTGTTTGGCAACCGTGATATCGCTCAGGCATGGATCGATACGCAAAGCCGCGTCTCTTGGACGGCGCCGCAGGGCGTATCCACCTCGTTTATCCAGCTGGATATTCCCGAGAACGATGAGGAGTTCTGCAAGCGCCTGTTGGCCGAGAGGGGAGTGCTGCTGGTTCCCGGCAGCCGCTTTGAGCTTCCCTGCGGCGCGCGTCTGGGCTACTGCGCGAGCGAATACGTTCTTCGCGAGGGCCTGAGGCTTCTGGGCGAGGCGCTGGCGGAGTTCGATCGCTAGGATTCCGACGGCTCTCAAAGCCACTCAAATCTGTCTACGATTATCGATAACAGACCCGTTTCCCATGAGGGGAGCGGGTCTGTTTTTCTATACCGAGAAGTCAAGTTGTTACAAATGAGGCCGTAAGGCGAGCCGGTGTTCGTTGGGCCTTATACTGAACTTCCGGTGAACGGTACCAAGCGTCTGGTAAACGGTAATATGCATACCAGAAATGAATAGGACAAACTTTTTTCTGAATAAAAATGAAAATGGTTGAGACGCGGTATGAATCGTTAGTTCTATTCATAGCTTTATTAGAAATATGCAATTTGAGGGTGGTTCAATAAAGTTAAGTTCCATTTGCTATTTGGTTTGAAAAAGCATTTAAGCACGTAAATAAACTTTATTAAATCAAAGTGTGCCATGCGTGAAGTATATGTGTATGCCGTTCACCCCTCATAAAAAACCGTTCGGGGGCAAGGTGGAAGTATGGGCTGATTTTGGATATAAATATGTCGTCAGCAATAACGCCTCACACGGAGGGGCGCTAACGAATCGGCCCTGACAAGGGCCCGAAAGAAAGGTAGGAGGCCATGACGAAAGGTCTGCACGTGCCTTCCGA
>CABJBO010000067.1 GCA_902363875.1 Coriobacteriaceae bacterium
TCCCGGTTCGACGAACAGCCGATCGTGTCAAATGTGGTCTAACAGAGCCAATCTATTTGCCAATTTTTGTCATTGAGGGGTTTTATGCTACGCCGTAAGATCACTGACAGGCTTTTGAGCTGGAAGAACAACTCCAATAAAGCGTTGCTTGTTACTGGTGCGCGTCAGATTGGCAAGAGCTATGCGATTCGAGCGTTTGGTAAAGACAACTACGCGTCGTATTTTGAGGCCAATTTGCTGCTCGATGCCGAGGCAAGAGATGTGCTCATTGGCGCTAAGAACGCCGTTGACTTTATCAACCGCGTGGCCCTTCTTGCGGATGCACCGCTTGTTGAGGGAGATACGCTTATCTTTGTCGATGAAATACAGGAGTATCCGCAGATCGTCACGCTCATGAAGGCGTTGGTCGAGGACGGGCGCTTTAGCTATGTCTTCTCGGGGTCTATGCTTGGGACTGAGTTTAAGGGGATCTCTTCTTTCCCGGTGGGGTATGTCGAGCACATTGTTATGCGGCCAATGGATTTTGAAGAGTTTTGTTGGGCAAACAGCATCAGTGAGAATGTGCTTGCAGACATCCGCAGCTGCCTTGTCGAGAGGCGTCCCGTCGAAAACTATATTCATGAGGCGATGCTCAAAAACTTTAGAGCTTATATCGTTTGCGGCAGCATGCCGGAGGTCGTACAGAACTATATCGATTCGGGTTATTCACTCGTGAGGACGCGTGAGCTTCAAATTCAGCTGGTCGATCAGTACAAAAGTGATATCTCTAAATATGCATCGACTCGAGCGTTTAACGTTCGCGCGATTTTCGAACAAATTCCCGTTCAGCTTGAGGCGGAGTCCCATCGCTTTGTTGTTTCATCCCTGGGCGAGGGGGCTCGCCTTAAAAAATATGAACAGGATTTCCTGTGGCTTGTTAACGCAGGTGTTGGATTGATGGTCGCCAGGGTGACGGAGCCACGGAGTCCCCTCAAGAGGACGGAGAAAATGACAGCCTTCAGACTATACGAGTCTGATACAGGCATGCTAGCATCGCGGTACCCCGGCAGCACGGCACGCGCTGTCTATCTTGATATGAAAACTCCCAACCTTGGCGGTCTCTATGAGAACGTGGTCGCGCAGGAACTTGTTGCCCTCGGGGCGGATGCATGGTACTACCAAACGCGTGAGGTCGGTGAAGTTGACTTTGTGATCGAAGGCGCCCACGGGCATATTGTCCCAATCGAGGTCAAATCGGGCAAGAAGGTTCGAGCGCATGCGGCTCTCGATCGTCTGATGAGTGTGGGCGAGTACAAAATTCCCGAGGCCGTTGTACTGAGCCACGAGAACCTCAGCAAAGAGGGCAAGGTCCTGTACGTTCCAATCTATATGACATTCTGCCTCGATGAGTTTATGGAAAAGGACGACCCCAACAACGATTTCTCGTTTGCACCCATATCCCTCTAGGCCATCTGGGTCCGCTACCAGGTCCCCCTCTATGCCCAAAGCAGCGCGTGGTTTCGCGGCAAAGCCGCGAAACAGCGACCGGAACAAGGCGCCCCATCAGCCACGTCCTTCATCCAGCTCCACAATCCGAGGACGTAGTCGTAGCAGGATCTGAGGGCTGACCTTCGCGGACATTCCGCAGGACGAAAGAACCCCCGCCGCACGTAGTGTGAACTGCCTCCCATTTCTTGGACACAAGAAATGGGAGGCTTTTTTATGGC
>CABJBO010000068.1 GCA_902363875.1 Coriobacteriaceae bacterium
CGATGTTTTGGCAACGACAGACACTATGACCCAATCCGAGGGCACTAAAAAGATAGGAGCCCCCGCTCGTGACCGCGGGTCGGGGCTGCGACAATGATGTTGAAGTGCCATAGGCGCAGCCGCGCCGCAACGAGGTTGGGAGGCTCCCATGCCAAAGTATTCTACCGCGTTCGGGATGGACGTCCACCTGAGGTCGACCACCGTCTGCGCCCTCGACGCGGACACCGGCGAGGCCGTGACGAGGAGGTTCCCCGGCAACCCCTGGGGCGAGATCGCCGGGTGGATGGGTGGGTTCCCCGGGCCGTCGCTCGCGGCCTACGAGAGCGGCTACCCCGGCTTCGCCCCGCAGAGGGAGCTCGCCGGGCTCGGCGTCGAGTGTGTCGTCGCCGCGGTCTCGAAGATCCCCAGGTCGGCCGCCGACTCGGCCTCCAAGAACGACAGGAACGACGCCGCCAGGATGGCCAAGGCGATACTCGCCCACGACATCTCCCCCGTATGGGTCCCCTCCCCCGAGGTCGAGGGCATCAGGGACCTCGCCGGCGCCTACGACGGGGCGACCGCGCGCCTGGCGACCGCCAAGCAGCGGCTGCTCGCCTTCCTCGCAAAGCGAGGGTTCGCCTACGGCGGCACCACGCCCGCCGGCAACCCGAGGAAGTACTGGACCTACGACTTCCTGAGGTGGCTCGACAAGGTCAGGCCGGAGGACGATGGCGGGGTTCGGACGCTCGCCGCTCTGAGGAGCGAGGTCGAGGCCGCGGCGGAGGCCCGGGCGGATCTGCTCTCCGAGTACAGGGCAGCCGTGGATGCCAGCCCGATCGCCGCGGAGGTGGCCGCCCTCCAGTCGATCAAGGGCTGCGCCTTCGCGCTGGCCGCAGCCTTCTCGGCCGAGGTCGGCGACTTCACGAGGTTCCGTTCCGGAAGGCAGGTCACGGCCTATTTCGGCCTCGCGCCGAGTCAGAGGTCGAGCGGCGACTCCGTGCGGCTCGGAGGCATCAGCGGTGCGGGCAACGCGCTCGTGAGGAAGCTGGCCGTTGAGGGTTCATGGTGCTACGCCGCGGCACGGCACCAGCCGAAGCTCATGCCAAGGGACACGGGCGTGCCCCTCGAGATAAGGATGCACGGGAGGAAGGGATCCGAGCGGCTCCTGCGGCGGCGCGAGGAGATGCTCGCCCGCGGCATGCCCGCGGCGAAGGCTAACGCGGCCACCGCGGCCGAGCTCGTGAGGTGGCTCTGGGCCCTCGGCATGATGTGCCGGGAGGGCGCGGAATAGACATAGCCCCCGCCCCGGCGAGCCGGGCGGCCTTCGGGGATACCCCCTATTTCGCTGTGCGCGCGGAGCCCTCCGCATGCGCCTCGACAGACTTGGGGAACCCCGCCGAAGGAATGGAGTGCGGGCCGACAGAACGGTATCCGCGGATATGAGACTGAGCCGAAGGCGTCGATGACATGCCGGGGGCGGACCGGGACGGGTTAACGGCAGGCCCCGCCGACCGATTGCAAGCGGTCGGCGGGGCCATTGTGGCTCTTGACAGCGGATTGGGTCATATGAGCGAAAACCCGCCAGAGCGAGCAAGGTGCCTTGAAACGAGGCGGCATTGA
>CABJBO010000069.1 GCA_902363875.1 Coriobacteriaceae bacterium
AACATTCCGCACTGATATCTTCTGTATTGAAGACGTCGATGATGCACCCGTATACCATTGACGTCGACACCATCAGATGCGGACCGCGCGGTGACTCCACATTCCGCTGGCGCCCACAGGGCTGCCCTCGTTTCCTGACATGTCCCGCGCGGCCCGCGGCGAGCCGAGACCGCCGCATGACCTAATAGGAGCATGGAGCGATACCGCGGACCCGAACAACCGCATTCTATCGCGCCCCGTCAGTGTGCCGTCTGCCCGGTCCAGGCGAGCACGGAAAGAACGGAGCGAGACATGAGAACCGAATCGACACCCGGCGCCCGCGGGCCGGTCTTCTGCGGGGTCGACACCCACGCCGACTCGCACTGGCTGTACGTCCTCGACTGGAGGGGCCGCAAGGTCCTGTCCCGCCAGTTCCCCGCCGACGCGGCGGGATACGAGGCGCTCGCCGGGGCGATCGCGGCGGCCGGGGAGCCGGCCTGCGTCGCGATGGAGGGGACGTCGTCCTACGGGGCGGGCCTCACCAGGCACCTCGCGTCGCTGGGGATGCCCGTGCGCGAGGCGCTCTCCCCGGCGAGGACGCAGAGGAGGCGCCCGGGACAGGGAAAGTGCGACGAGGCGGACGCGGAGAGGGCCGCCCGCGCGGCGATGTCCGGCTCAAAGCTCGGGACCCCCAAGAGCCAGGACGGGTGGGTCGACGGGGTGCGCTGCATGCTCGCGGCGCGCTCCGGGGCGGTGAAGGCGCGGACCTCGGCGATCAACACCGCGAGGTCCCTGCTCACCACCGCGCCGGAGGGGCTCAGGTCGAGGTTCCGCGGGGTGGCGGGGCCGAGGCTGATGGAGGTGCTCCCCTCCGTGCGCGCCGAGGGCGCGCTGGGCGCCGCACTCGGCGCGCTGGCGGACCTGTGGGCGGCGGCGCGCGACGCGGCGCTCGACATGGAGCGCGCGATCGAGGCGTCCCTGGAGGAGAACTGCCCCGCGCTGCTGGCTATGTACGGGTGCGGGCCCGTGAGCGCGGCCAAGCTCGCGGTCGCGGCCGGGGACAACCCGGGCAGGCTGCGCTCCGAGGCGTCGTTCGCGGCGATATGCGGCGCCTGCCCCATCCCCGCCTCGAGCGGCAAGACCGTGAGGCACAGGCTCAACAGGGGCGGCGACCGGCAGGCGAACAGCGCGCTGCACGAGATCGCGAGGCAGAGGGTCATGCGCGACCCCGAGACCGCCGAGTACGCCGAGAGGGCCAGGGCGCGGGGGAAGAGCGACAGGGAGGTCATGAGGTGCCTCAAGCGCTACGTGGCCAGGGAGGCGTACCGGGCGCTGATGCACCCGCACGAGATCAGGAGGCCCGAGGACGCCTCGGAGCTCGTGGCGGCCAGGCGCGCGGCGAAGGTCAGCCAGGTGAGGGCGGCGTCCATATTGGGAACCAGCGAGAAGTACATCTCGATGCTGGAGAGGGGCCAAAGGGAGCTCAAGCCCATAAGGAGGGCCTACGAGGCATGGGTCGAGGCCGGACTTCCGCTCGATTGGGACAGGCAAGCCTTCGAGGCCGAGCGCAAAATGGATTCTAAAAAAACACCTTGCCAAATAGGAGCGTCAG
>CABJBO010000070.1 GCA_902363875.1 Coriobacteriaceae bacterium
CAGAGACGATATGAGCAGGACATAAAAACATTGAGAGCCCCTGCTGCATGAAAGACCGCGGATTAGGCCGACAATGGTGAGTGTCTAATTCAGCCGCGGCGGCCACGCCGCATTCATGGAAGGGGCTCCCATGCTCGATACTACCACCTTCGTCGGCCTCGACGTCCACGCCCGCTCGATAAAGGCCGTCTCCCTCGACGTCATGACCGGGGAGGTGCGCGCCGCGACCTTCGGCTACGACGCCGGCGCCGTCGCGGAGTGGGTCCGCTCCGTGGACCCCGGGGCCAGGTGCGTGTACGAGTCCGGGGTCACGGGCTTCGACCTGCAGAAGAGGCTCTCCGGCCTGGGGGTCGACTGCGTGGTCGGCGCCGTCTCGAAGATGATCAAGCCCAGCGCGGACAGGCGCAGGAAGAACGACCGCAACGACGCCGAGTTCCTCGCCCGCATGCTGTCGGTCGGCAACGTGGTCGAGGTGTGGGTCCCCGACGACGAGTGCGAGGCCGCCCGCGACCTGACCAGGGCGCTCGAGGACGCGAGGGACGACCTCTCGCGCTCGAAGCAGCGGCTCTCCAAGTTCCTGCTAAGGCACGGGCTCGTCTTCGACGAGAGGACGCCCACCGGCCGCAGGAAGGGCAACTGGACCCGGGCGCACTGGTCCTGGATCGAGTCGATTAGGTTCGCGGAGGGGGCCGACAACGACGCGCTCGCCTACTACGTCGACGCGGTCAGGCGGGCGGCGGAGGAGAAGGCGAGGCTCGAGGGGCTCGTCGAGGCCGAGGCCCGCAAGCCCAGGTGGAGGAAGAGGGTCGACTCCCTGCGCTGCCTCAAGGGCGTCGACACCGCTTCCGCCGCCGACCTCGTGTTCGAGGCCGGCGAGTTCTCGAGGTTCAGGAACGCCCGCTCGTTCGCGGCGTGGGTCGGCCTGACGCCCTCCGAGCACTCCAGCGGGGAGAGCGACCGCAGGGGCGCGATCACCAAGGCCGGCAACAAGCACCTGAGGAAGACGCTGGTCGAGGCCGCGTGGCACTACCTGACGTGCTCGGGGCGGCCGAAGGACCTCGCCAAGGGCCAGGCCCCGGACCCGGCCGCCCGCAGGCATGCCGCCAAGGGCGTGCGGAGGCTGGTCGAGAGGCGGGAGGCGCTGCTCGCGCGCGGGGTCCACGGCAACAAGGCGAACGTGGCCACGGCGCGCGAGCTCGCCTGCTGGGTGTGGGCGGTCGGCCTCATGGCCGAGGAGGCGTAGGGGGCCGGTCCCCCGCACATAAGCCAGTCACCCCGGAAGCGGTTCGATCCGAAGCCGTTGAGGCGAACCTCAGGTCCCTTTTCTGCGAGCGCCCAGGGCGCCACACGCGTGCACAGACTGTCGGTTCGACGTAGAAGCCTCAGCCGCAGCAACGGATTGCCCAGCGAGAGATCGCCGCGGGCGGATATTAAACTGCAAAGACGAGCGTCGGTAAGACACGCCGAGGTCGCCGCGGACGGGTTGATATAGGGAGAGGGCCTGACCCCATATCGTTGGGGCCAGGCCCGATTTTGCCTCTTGACAATGTCCTGCTCATATTAAAAGGAACGTCCC
>CABJBO010000071.1 GCA_902363875.1 Coriobacteriaceae bacterium
TGGGACGTGTCTCTATGGTTTTGTCAACCGCGTGCTTCGCGCCATTTCGGCATGACGCATCCGGGCGCCAGGCGCCCCCGCTCGGTTTCCTCTTTGGTTGATCCCGCCGCCCGCTAGGCCGCGTACGGGACGGCGTCGCGCATGATCGCGTAAATGACCTTGAGCCTCTTCCTCGCGACCGCCTTCAGCGCCTTGCTGTGCCTCATCCCCCTCGCCCTGCACTCCCCGTAGTACCTCCCGAACCTGTTGTCCGTGCCGATGAGGGAGTTGCAGCTGAATATGAGCAGGTTCTTGAGCTGCCTGTTCCCGCCGTGCTGCGGCGACGTCGACCTGATGCTGCTCCCGGAGCGCCTGTCTGACGGCGCCACGCCGCAATAGCTCGCGAGCTCGTCGTGCCCCCTGAACGCGGATATGTCGATCGACGTCACCAGCGCCGCGGCGGTCTTGGGGCCGATCCCGGGCACCGTGAGGAGGCACTCGTAGACCTCGTCTCCCGCCAGCGAGTCGGCCACGAGCGAGTCGAGTTCCTCGATGTCGGCGTCGAGGGAGGCTATCTCCCGGGCGAGTATCCGGACCGCGACGTCCTCGCCGGCCGGGAGCCGCCTTCCCGAGCGCGACGAGGCCAGCAGCGCCTCCCAGAGCCTCCTGGCCCCCGCCGCGGGGGCGCCCGCGCGCCTGGCGGCGTTCGAGAACCTGCGCCAGCCGGCGGCCGAGCACCCGGCGGCCCCGCCGAACTCGGCCAGCATCGACACCTGCCAGCGGCTCGACGGGTCGACCGCGCCCTCGAGCGCGGGGTCGGCCTCGAGCAGGGTCGCGCGCAGCCTGTTCTTCGCGCGGGTCCTGGCGGACGACGCGAACTCGCGCTGCGACGACAGGATCCGAAGCGAGGCGGTCCCCTCGGGCTCCTCGGGCGCCGGTCTGAGGGCGCGGGGCACGCCGAGCGCGGTGCGCGCGATCACCTCGGCGTCGATGGCGTCGGTCTTCGCGATGCCGGGGAACATCCCGCGGGCCTGCTTCTCGGCATATCCGGGCAGGTAGGCGCAGGGGTTCCCATGCGCATGGGCGCGCGCGAGGACCAGTGCGCCGATGTTTCGCTTCTGGTCGACGACGACCAGCGCGCCGGAGCCGGCCCGCTCGAGCAGCCGGTCGATGTCGTCGGGCCTGTTTGCCAGCTCGGCCCTGAAGGCGACGCCCCCTCCCGCGTCGAGCGCGCACGCGCTGTGCGAGCTCTTCCCGACGTCGATCCCCAGGTAGGCCACGGGCGTCTCTGCTGCTGGCATGGTGTATCCTCTCCCTTGAGCCGGCCGTTAGCCGCGGAAGCGACACCCACATTACCCGGCCGTGGCCCGGTCCGGGCCCGGCACATCTCTATCAGTCGTTCCCCGCGGCCCCTCCCGCCCCGGCGGCAACACGTCCCGGGCCCTCTACGGGGCAGGGGCTGACGGCCGTCCGGGGCGGTCGGCCAGCGACCACCGGTACGGCTCAATCGTATAACCGTGCAACGGAAAAGAGCCGCCCTTTCGGACGACTCAAACTGTAATGGGG
>CABJBO010000072.1 GCA_902363875.1 Coriobacteriaceae bacterium
GGTAGCGCGCAGAGATGTGGTGTAAGAGGCGGGGCATGCCCCGCCTCCGCCCTTTCTTGAAAGGGAGGGGACACCGCCTAGAATTCGTCGTTGGAGTAATGAAGGTGACGAATGGAAGGAAAGGCGATGCCCCAAGAAGAGAGTGTACTGCGCCTCGGCCGCGACGAGGCCCTCGAGGCGGCGAGGCTTTGGCAGGAGTGCGGCGACGCGCGCGAGTTCGCGTGCAGGGTTCTGGGCAGCGTGATGAACGCGCTGATGGACTCCGAGGCCCAGCAGATGTGCGGCGCGAGCCGCAACGAGCGCAGCGACGGCAGGGAGAACAGCCGCAACGGCTACCGCCCCAGGTCGCTCAAGACCGCCGTGGGCGACGTGGAGCTCGAGATACCCAAGCTCAGGCACGGCACCTACTACCCCGAGGGCATGCTCGCGCGATGGTCGCGCGTCGACACCTCGGTGGCCGCCATCGTGCAGGAGATGTACGTATGCGGCGTGTCCACCCGCAAGGTCGAGCGCGTGGCGTCCAAGCTGGGCATATCCTCGCTGTCGAGCTCGGAGGTCTCGAGCCTCTGCTCCGACCTCGACGCCGAGGTGGCGGAGTTCCGCCGCCGCGACCTGTCGGGCACGCCGTGCTGCTACCTGTGGCTCGACGCTACCTACATGAGCTGCAGGGTCGGCTCGTCGGTCGTCTCGCAGGGCGTCGTGACCGCGATCGGGCTGGGCGCCGACGGGCGCAAGCACTTCCTGGGCTGCGACGTGGTCGACACCGAGAGCGAGGACTCCTGGGCGGCATTCCTCGGCGGGCTGCGCGAGCGCGGGCTGGCCGGCGTTCGCCTCGTGGTCTCCGACAGCCACGCCGGGCTCGTGGCCGCCGTCTCGCGCCTGTTCCAGGGCTGCGCCTGGCAGCGCTGCGTGACGCACCTGCAGCGCAACCTCCAGAGCGCCTGCTCGGGCAGGCCCGAGGACTCCAAGGCGGCCGTCAGGGACCTCGTGCACGCCGCGGTCTACCAGGACGACCCCGACCTCGCGCGCTGCGTGTGGGCCGAGGCGGCGCCCTGGGTGGCGTCGGTGTCCGCCAGGGCCGGCGAGGTCTTCGAGCAGGCCGAGGACTCCGCGCTGGCGTTCACGGCCTTCCCCAGGGCGCACTGGGCCAAGCTCCGCACCAACAACGTCCAGGAGCGCGCCAACCGCGAGATCAAGCGCCGCTACAGGGTCGTGCAGTCCTTCCCCTCGAGGGAGTCGATGCTGCGCCTGACGTGCGCGAGCCTCATGGAGACCGAGGGGCAGTGGTCCCAGCAGCGCGTGTTCTCCGAGGCCTCGGCCGCCGAGGGCTTCGCCGAGCCCGCGGACAGGCCGGCCCCGACAGAGGGGAGGCGCCGCGCGCTCGGGCGGCGCGCCAGGGAGATAGTGGACGAGATAGTCGAGAGGCGCGGTCTCAAGAAGGAGTAACATCGGGACTTGCAGCGACGGACCTCGGGACGCTCTTACACCACGTCTGCGCGCGCCACC
>CABJBO010000073.1 GCA_902363875.1 Coriobacteriaceae bacterium
ATTTATCTCCCTAGAAAGGAGGTGATCCAGCCGCACCTTCCGGTACGGCTACCTTGTTACGACTTCACCCCCCTCACCCTCCACACCTTCGGCGCCTCCCCCCTTGCGGTTGGGCCGGCGACTTCGGGTGCAGACGACTCGGGTGGTGTGACGGGCGGTGTGTACAAGGCCCGGGAACGCATTCACCGCGGCATGCTGATCCGCGATTACTAGCAACTCCGACTTCATGGGGGCGGGTTGCAGCCCCCAATCCGAACTGGGGCCGGCTTTCCGGGATCCGCTCCCCCTCGCGGGGTGGCATCCCTCTGTACCGGCCATTGTAGCACGTGTGCAGCCCAGGGCATAAGGGGCATGATGACTTGACGTCGTCCCCGCCCTCCTCCGCCTTGACGGCGGCGGTCCCGCGTGGGTTCCCGGCATCACCCGATGGCAACACGCGGCGGGGGTTGCGCTCGTTGCGGGACTTAACCCAACATCTCACGACACGAGCTGACGACAGCCATGCACCACCTGTATGGGCTCCTCTCGGCCACGGGGTCTCCCCCGCTTCACCCATATGTCAAGCCCTGGTAAGGTTCTTCGCGTTGCTTCGAATTAAGCCACATGCTCCGCTGCTTGTGCGGGCCCCCGTCAATTCCTTTGAGTTTTAGCCTTGCGGCCGTACTCCCCAGGCGGGACGCTTAATGCGTTGGCTGCGGCACGGGGGGATCGTCCCCCCACACCTAGCGTCCATCGTTTACGGCTGGGACTACCAGGGTATCTAATCCTGTTCGCTCCCCCAGCTTTCGCGCCTCAGCGTCGGTCTCGGCCCAGAGGGCCGCCTTCGCCACCGGTGTTCCACCCGATATCTGCGCATTCCACCGCTACACCGGGTGTTCCACCCTCCCCTACCGGACCCAAGCCGCGGAGGTTCCGGGGGCTTCGGGGGGTTGAGCCCCCCGCTTCGACCCCCGGCCTGCCGGGCCGCCTACGCGCGCTTTACGCCCAATGAATCCGGATAACGCTCGCCCCCTACGTATTACCGCGGCTGCTGGCACGTAGTTAGCCGGGGCTTCTTCTGCAGGTACAGTCTTGACTCTTCCCTGCTGAAAGCGGTTTACGACCCGAAGGCCTCCGTCCCGCACGCGGCGTCGCTGCGTCAGGGTTCCCCCCATTGCGCAAGATTCCCCACTGCTGCCTCCCGTAGGAGTCTGGGCCGTGTCTCAGTCCCAATCTGGCCGGTCGGTCTCTCAACCCGGCTACCCGTTGTCGGCACGGTGGGCCGTCACCCCGCCGTCTACCTGATGGGCCGCGGAGCCATCCCCTCCCGTCGGGGCTTTAGCCGGGGTGCCATGCGGCACCCCGGGGTATCCGGTATTACCCGTCCTTTCGGGCGGCTATCCCGGGGGAGGGGGCAGGTTCTCCACGTGTTACTCAGCCGTTCGCCACTCGCTTCCCTCCGGAGAGGGGGTGCCGTTCGACTTGCATGTGTTAGGCGCGCCGCCAGCGTTCATCC
>CABJBO010000074.1 GCA_902363875.1 Coriobacteriaceae bacterium
GGCTCTGTTAGACCACATTTGACACGATCGGCTGTTCGTCGAACCGGGAAATAATCGGGCTATCCCCGCTCATCGCGGTCCTCGCCCTCCCCGTCAGCCTTCCCCGAAGATCCCAGCCTGACGTCGAAGGGCAGGCCGCCCTCGCGGATCACCGCCCTGAGGAATATGTTCATGGCGCCCGACATGGAGAGCCCGAGCTCGTCGAGCACGGCCACGGCCTCCCTTTTGACCTCGGGATCGATTCTTATCGTGGTGGCCGGGACGTTCGATGTCATTGCCGCTCCTTCCGCGGTCGCTGCTCCGTGGCCACCATTTTAATTCGCTAGGCCGCCCGCCCGTCCCAGTAGTCCATGAGGGGAGGCTCGAGGCCGAACATGCCGCGGACGCGGGTCGAGCAGGAGCCGTTGGCGAGCTGGCGGGCGACCGTGGACTCCGCCGCGCGCGAACCCGCCGCCATGAAGGTGCGGCACCAGCGGAACCAGTCGAGGTAGGCGGCGAGGTGCTTGGTGGACACGCCCTTGAAGCGTGCCATGAACGATTCGAGGAGCGAATGGACGGTATTGATGCGGTTGATGGTGCCCTCCGAGCGGTCCTTGGAGTCATAGGACTCATGCGAGGCGACCTTCAGGTCGCGCAGCACGTCGATGTATGCGGCCGCCTTGTCCGTGGCGACGACCGCGCCCGCGCCGATACGGCCGCGAAGGGCCTCCGCCGCGCGCCTGCGCGAGACCACGCCGCGCCCCGAGACCTCGAAGAAGGTGGCGTCCGTGTCGCTGACGCCCGTCATGACGCAGACCTGCTCGCGGGAGAGGCCTCGCCTGCGGACCTGCTTGCCGCGGTGGCGAGCCTTTCTCGGCAGGGTGAAGGAGCCCTTTGAATGGTTGCCCTTGAAGGACTCGGGGAAGTACGTCTCGTCGAGCTCGCAGGCCTGCCCCCGCCCCACATGGAACTCGGGCGAATATTCCTTCAGGCACTCGATGAGCCTGTGGCGCATGGTGTAGGCGGTCTTGAGGCAGACACCGCAGCGGCCGGCGCACTCGCGGAGAGGGAGCATGAGGACGAAGCACTCGGCATAGGCCATCCAGGTCTCGCGTGGCAACTTGCTCGTGCCGAGGATCCGGTCGGTGGAGCCGGAGAACGTCCTGCCGCAGTCGCGGCAGAGGTAGCGCTGCCCGCCGTTCCTGGACTTGCCCTTCTTGACGATAGCGACCGAGCCGCAGCGGGGGCAGCGCTCTACCTCATAGCCATCTCCCGCCGCATCGTCGAACATGGCGGCGCGGACGACGTCCCCGACCAACTCGACGGCTTTACGGCGTTCGGTCCTGCTGAGCTTCGCCAGGCTCTTCTTGAGGGTGATGACCAGGTCGTCTGCATCCATGGGCGCTCCTTCGACGTTAATTGAAGGGTACCGCCTCGCGGTGACATCGTTTTTATGTCAACCTTGGTCTAACAGAGCC
>CABJBO010000075.1 GCA_902363875.1 Coriobacteriaceae bacterium
TGAACTGCGCCCCGAAACTTGGACTGAATAAATAGCGACTACGCCGCAAGGGCCCGGCTCCGGAACTCCTCCGGCGTCAGGCCCTTCAATCTTACCTGCCTGCGCCGCGTGTTCCAATGGACTATGTACCCTTCCAGGTCGCGCTTGAAGTCCTCGAAGCTGCCCCACTCCCTGCCGCGGTAGAACTCGTCCTTCACGTGGCCGAAGAGCTGCTCGGTGGCGGCGTTGTCGATGCAGTTCCCCTTGCGCGACATGCTCTGGGTGATGCCCGCCCCCTCCAGCCTGGAGGTGTAGGACTCGTGCTGGTACTGCCAGCCCATGTCCGAGTGCATGGTCGGTGCCGCCCCGTCGGGCAGGGCCTCGAGGAGCCGGTCGAGCATCCTGTGCTGCTGGGCGAGGTCCGGCGAGGTCGATATGTCGCTCGCCACGATCTCCTTCGTGCAGAAGTCGAGCACCGGGGCCCAGTAGGCCTTGGCGCCGGCGACCTTGAACTCGGTGACGTCGGTGCCGAGCTTCTGCCACGGCCCCTCGGCGCCGAAGTCCCTCGCGATGACGTTCTCGAACGTGCTCCCCACGAGTCCCCTGTAGGAGCTGTACCGGCGGCGGGAGCCCCGGCGGCGTATCCCGCACCGGATGCCCATCTCGCGCATCATCTTGAGCACGGTCTTGTCGGCCACGACCGCGCCCAGCTCGGCGCGCAGGCACATGGCTATCTGCCGGTGCCCGCAGCCGTTGGCGGTGCGCGAGAATATCTCGGCCGCGGCGTCGCGCAGCTCGGGCCGGGTCGGCCTCCGCGGGTGCGCCAGCGCGTAGTAGTAGGTCGACCTCCTGAGCCCCGAGCACTCCAGCAGGTGGCGCAGGGAGTGCCCCTCCGCTCTCAGCGCCCTCACCGCCTCGGCCGCCGCCCTGGTCAGAGCCCGTCCCGCTCGACCAGGGCGCGCAATTTTTTTAGGTAGGCGACCTCGGCCTCGAGCCTGCGGCAGCGCTCCTCGAGCTCCTGCTCGCGGGTGCGGGCCCGGGGTTTCGACCTCGACCCCCTCGGCCTGCCCTTCGGTCCGGGCCGCAGCGCCTCGGCGCCGCCCTCGCGGTAGAGCCTGCACCAGCGCTCCAGCGGGGACTTCGACCTGATCCCGAACTCGGCCATGGCGTCGGTCTTCGCCATCCCGCCGTCGACCACGGCCGACGCCGCGGCGACCCTCTGCTCGAATGTGTACCTGGATTGTTTCCCGCCCATGGACAGCAGCGCCTCGCTTCCGAACGCCCGGTATACCCACTGCCATTCTCTCACGGTCTCGCGGGGGACGGACAGGGCCTCGGCCGCCGGCTTGCAGCCGACGCCGGCGTCGAAGAGCTCGACGGCCCGCCTCCTGGACTCCAGGTCGTGCTTCACCCTGAGGTCTATACTCATGGAAAACCTCCCATTTCCCGATGTCCAAGAAATGGGAGGCAGTTCAC
>CABJBO010000076.1 GCA_902363875.1 Coriobacteriaceae bacterium
TGAACTGCGCCCCAATTCTTGGACGGGCTAATAAGCGGCCTACGCCGCACATAGGGACTGATTCCGGAATTCCTCCGGGGTCAGTCCCTTCAGTTTAACCTGCCTCCTTCTCGTGTTCCAATGGATGATGTATTCGTCCAGGTCTCTCTTGAAGTCTTCGAAGCAAGGCCATTTTCTTCCGCGAAAGAACTCGTCCTTCATATGGCCGAACACCTGCTCCGTCGCGCCGTTGTCGATGCAGTTGCCCTTCCGGGACATGCTCTGCACCACGCCGGCCTCCTCCAGCCGCTTGCACCACCCGGCCTGCTGGTACTGCCAGCCCATGTCCGAGTGCAGGACCGGCCTGGAGCCCTCGGGCATCTTGGACACGAGCTGGTCGAGCAGCTCGTGCTGCTGGGCCATGTTGGGATGCAGCGACGTGGACCAGGCGACGATCTCCTTGCTGCCGAAATCGTAGACCGGCGCGAAGTAGGCCTTGCCCCAGGGCTGCTTGAACTCGGTGACGTCGGTGCCCATCTTCTCCCACGGCCCGTCTGCGGCGAAGTCCCTGCCGATGACGTTCTCGAAGGTCTTTCCGACCTTGCCCCTGTACGAGTTGTACCTGTGGTAGTCGGTCTCGCGGCGGATCCCGCAGCTGATGCCCATCTCGCGCATCATCTTCAGCGTCGTCTTGTCGGCTATGCGCACGCCCTGCTCGGCGCGCAGGCACATGGCGATCTGCCTGTGGCCGCACCCGTTGGCGGTGCGCGAGAATATCTCGGCGGCGGCCTCCCAGAGCTCGGGCCTGGTGGGAGCCTTCGGGTGCGACAGCGCGTAGTAGTAGCTCGACCTCGCCAGGCCGGCGCACTCGAGCAGGTCGGCGAGGGGGTATTGCCCTGAAAGCCCGCTCACGACCGCGGCCTTTTCGCCGTTCGAGAGCGTTTCTCCGCCTTCAGGGCGATCGATTTTTTTAGGTAGGCGTTCTCCGCCTCGAGCCTCTTGATCCTGCGCTCGAGCTCTTGCTCGCGCGTCGTCTCCCCGGACGGGGAGCCGGACCCCCTCGGCCTCCCCCTGGGCTTTGGCCTGAGCGCCTCCGGGCCCTCCTCCCTGTAGGCCTTCAGCCATTTCTTGAAAGGGCTTGGCGAGGCTATCCCGAACTTCTCCATGGCCTCGGGCTTCGTCATGCCCTCGTCGACGACCGCCCTGACGGCGGCCAGCTTCGTCTCGAACGAATAGGCGGTGTGTTTCTTTCCCATCATGGCCAGAACCTCGATACCAGCAGACCTGTAGGTGCACAGCCATTCTCTCACGGTTTCCTCCGGCATCCCGAGAAGGGCCGCGATCGCCGCGCGGCCGTGCCCCTCGTCGTGCAGCTCTGCCGCTCGCAGCCTCATCCCGACGTCGTACAAAGCGTTTCCAGCCATAAAAAAGCCTCCCATTTCTTGTGTCCAAGAAATGGGAGGCAGTTCA
>CABJBO010000077.1 GCA_902363875.1 Coriobacteriaceae bacterium
ATGTGCGGCGTAGGCCGCTTATTAGCCCGTCCAAGAATTGGGGCGCAGTTCATAGCAGCCACTACTGGGGGTTCTTCTCATTTTACGGTTGAGCCTCCGTTAGGTTAGTTGTCGCTGTTATATCTAATAATTTATCTCCATTCCCTTTAGTAACGTGTAACTTTCCAAATTTACAAAAGCGACTCATAGAATTATTTCCTCCCGTTAAATAATAGATAACTATTAAAAATAGACAATACTTGCTCATAAGTAATGGTACTTAAATTGTTTACTTTGGCGTGTTTCATTGCTTGATGAAATTGATTTTTAGTAAACAGTTGACGATATTCTCGATTGACCCATTTTGAAACAAAGTACGTATATAGCTTCCAATATTTATCTGGAACATCTGTGGTATGGCGGGTAAGTTTTATTAAGACACTGTTTACTTTTGGTTTAGGATGAAAGCATTCCGCTGGCAGCTTAAGCAATTGCTGAATCGAGACTTGAGTGTGCAAGAGCAACCCTAGTGTTCGGTGAATATCCAAGGTACGCTTGTAGAATCCTTCTTCAACAATCAGATAGATGTCAGACGCACGGCTTTCAAAAACCACTTTTTTAATAATTTGTGTGCTTAAATTGTAAGGAATATTCCCAACAATTTTATACCTCTGTTTGTTAGGGAATTGAAACTGTAGAATATCTTGGTGAATTAAAGTGACACGAGTATTCAGTTTTAATTTTTCTGACGATAAGTTGAATAGATGACTGTCTAATTCAATAGACGTTACCTGTTTACTTATTTTAGCCAGTTTCGTCGTTAAATGCCCTTTACCTGTTCCAATTTCGTAAACGGTATCGGTTTCTTTTAAATTCAATTGTTTTATTATTTGGTTGAGTACTTTTTCACTCGTTAAAAAGTTTTGAGAATATTTTATATTTTTGTTCATGTAATCACTCCTGAAGTGATTACATCAGTAAATAAATACAGAAGTTAAACGATTTGTTTGTAATTTTAGTTATCTGTTTAAAAAGTCATAAGATTAGTCACTGGTAGGAATTAATCTAACGTATTTATTTATCTGCGTAATCACTGTTTTTAGTCTGTTTCAAAACAGTAGATGTTTTATCTACATTACGCATTTGGAATACCAACATGACGAATCCCTCCTTCTTAATTACAAATTTTTAGCATCTAATTTAACTTCAATTCCTATTATACAAAATTTTAGAGACCGTTTCAAGTTTTGTGTAAACGTTAAAAACTGATATAAGATTTGTGAATAGTTACAATGGGCAGAGCCGATTTTCCGGATTCTGCCCATATCTGCATTATACAGTAGTTTTTAGGCATGTCAATAAAACCTGCCTAAAATTGACTGCTTTACAGGTTCCCCTCCTTGATTCTCATTTTCATTGCAACAGCCTCAGGACTCAGCGCAACGCGTTG
>CABJBO010000078.1 GCA_902363875.1 Coriobacteriaceae bacterium
CCATTACAGTCGAAATTGTCAGCCCGGGCCCGTCTCGAGCTACGATTGAGGCGCGCCCAGAACGGGCCGCCGACCGGGCGCCCGCGCACGGCCGAACGTCCCTGCCCCCCGAGAGGGCCTGTTGGGTGCTGCCGGCGCGGGACGCGCCACCCCCGACGGCTGATAGGAAAGTGCCGGGCAGAGGCCGCGGCTGGTAATGTGAGTGCCGAGGGGGAGGCCATCCGGTCGAACGACTACCGGAAGGATACCACCGTGAAAGCGCCATCGACCAGACCAGGGGCCGTGCTCGGCCTGGACGTCGGCAAGTCCTCCCACTGGGCCTGCCTGATCGACCGCGGCGGGAAGGTGCTGGCCAGCGCCCCCGTCCGCAACCGGGAGGGCGCTCTCGACGCGCTGTTCTCCTCCGCGCCCGCCGGCACGCTCGTCGTGGTCGACCAGTTCCGCAACATAGGGTCCCTCGCCGTGCGGCGCGCCCGCGCCGCGGGGCTGGCGGTCGCCTACCTGCCCGGCCTCGCCGCCAGCCGCGCCGCCGGGCTGTTCGCCGGCGAGGCCAAGACCGACGAGCGCGACGCCGAGGTGATCGCGCGGACCGCCCTGGGCGTGCCGGACTCCCTGTCGGGGGTCCCGGGCCGCGGCGAGGCCCTCGAGGCCGCCCGCGCCCTCTCCTCCCAGCGCGACCACGTCGTCGCCTGCGCGACCAGGGACAAGAACCGCCTGCGCGCGGTGCTGCTCGAGTCCTGCCCGGCCCTCGAGGCCGCGGTCGACCTGTCGGACCGCCGGTGGCTGGAGCTGCTCGCCGGGTTCGGCGGGGCGTGGGGGATCGCCCGCTCGGGGGCCGGGGGCCCGCGGGCCGAGGCCGCCGGGGAGGCCGCGGCCGCCTCGACCGCGCCGCCGCCGGCGCTCGTCGAGGCCGAGAACAGGCAGGTCAGGTTCCTTGCCGCCCGGATATCGGAGGCCCTCGACGAGGCCGGGGCCCTCGAGGCCGAGACGGCGGCGCTGCTCGAGGGCGACGAGACCTACGCGTGCCTGCTCACCGTGCCCGGCATCGGCCCGAGGACCGCGGCGCAGCTCGCGGTGTCGGTCGACATCGGGAGGTTCCCGGACCACGACCACCTGGCCTCGTACTGCGGCATAGCCCCGAGGGTGAGGAGCTCCGGCACGTCGGTGAGGTCGGTCAGGGCGTCCAGGCGGGGCGACGCGAGGCTCAAGTCCCTGCTGATCTTCTCGTGCAACAGCCTGGTGAGGTCGTCGGGGCGCTACGGCGAGTACTACCGGGCCTGCAGGGCGCGGGGCATGGGCCACGGGCGGGCGCTCAAGGCCGTCGCGAGGAAGCGGCTCAGGGCGATATACGCCGTGATGCGCGACCGGGTGCCCTACCGGGAGTAGCGTCGAAGGTTGACAAAACTATAGGAACACCCAA
>CABJBO010000079.1 GCA_902363875.1 Coriobacteriaceae bacterium
CGCGCGGCAAGGAGATATATTGCCAGACCGGAGGGGCGCCGGGGGCGGGAATCCCGTACTCCATATTTTGTTCACAAATTAATTAACTGGGCTCCAAGTTGCTCAGAGTCGCACATATGGTCATAAACCTCGGACAGACCGTATGCCTCGGGAATCTTGCTGTCCACTGTAGACATAGCATCTTTATACCCTCGTCGGTCTCCGCTAGTTAGCCCATCATAAATTGAAGGACAACGTTAACAAACCTATAAAACGCCAGCGGGGGCTCTATCACTAATTAGATAGAGCCACCGCTGGCGGAGTGTATTTGATTGAAACAACGCCCCTTAATTGATTTACTGGAAATAAGGAGCAAAAGATCCGTCCGGATATACGTGGCGACAGAACCCCGGAGCCGGCTGAGCGCCACCAGAAAGCGACATAAACAAAAAGATCGGCTCTACCTCACCGCGAGCGACAACGATGCCCTCGACTAAAGTCAATCCGAGCACGCCTAAAACAGAAAGGGCAAATGTTAGCTTATAAAATCAAAACCACCCCTAAAAGGGGTGGTTTGCTCTTAGGGTATAACCCTTGGATTTCCGGCACGCGTCTAAAGGCGCCGGCCCTCACGGGGTTCGGGCCGCACTGCAGGTTGACCCGTGACGGGCCGGTCAAACCGGCGCTACTTGCGCCCCGGCCCCCTATCGAAGGGGTCCTCGCACTCCTTGACGCTCAGCCGGTCGAGCGCGATGTCGGCCTTCTCCTGCTCCCGGATGTACTTCGCGATCGCGGCCTCGTTCAGGCCGACGGTGGATACGCAGTGGCCCTCGGCCCAGAACTTCCTGTTGCCGAACTTGTACTTCATGTTCGCGTGCCTGTCGAATACCATCGGCGAGCTTTTCCCCTTCAGGTAGCCCATCACGCTCGACACGCTGTACTTCGGCGGTATCGCCAGCAGCATGTGGACGTGGTCGGGCATCAGGTGCCCCTCGATGATCTCTATCCCCTTGTACTGGCAGAGCTTCCTGAAGATCTCCCCAAGGTCGGACCTTATTTGGTTGTAGATGACTTTGCGCCTATACTTCGGCGTGAACACGACGTGGTACTTGCACATCCACTTCGTGTGCGACAGGCTGTAGGCCTTCTGGGCCATACGCCACCACCGCCCTCTCGACTCGGATTCCTTGCGGCCTGAACAATCGCAAGTGTCCGGCGAGGGGGCGGCTTTGTAAAGCCGGTTGTCCCCACCCGCATAGCGGGTGGTTTCTGATGCGGCGCGCTGCGCGCCCCGCACAGGCTAAAGCCTTTAACG
>CABJBO010000080.1 GCA_902363875.1 Coriobacteriaceae bacterium
CGGCCGCGGGAGAGCTCGGCGGAGGGCACGACGAGAAGGTCCAGGCCCTCCTTGTACAGCACGTCGTTGGTGACGGTGTTGCGGGCGTAGACGCAGATCTTGCCGGGCTCGACGCACAGGGTGTTGGAGCCGTCGTTCCACTGCTCGCGGGAGGCCGCGATCGGGTCGCCGCCGCCGCAGGGGATCAGCTTGACCTGGTCGACGCCGGTGGCGTCCTCCAGGACGTGCTCGAGGGTGTCCTCGATCAGGCGGATGTTCACGTCGCCCGGGTTCTTGCCGGCGGTCAGCTCGTAGACGCGCAGGGTGCCCATGATGGCGGGGTGGATCGTGAACTTATCGACGTCGATCTGGGTGAAGACCGTGTCGAGGTGCATGAAGGCGCGCGAGACGGGGATGTCGAAGGCCAGGATGCGCTCGACCTTGGAGTCGGAGTTCCAGAAGATGTTCTGGGCCATGACGTCGATGGCTGCGGCCTGGGTGCGCTGGGAGATGCCGACGGCGAGGGTCTTCTCGTTGATGTTCAGCACGTCGCCGCCCTCGGTGTGGAACTGGCAGTCGCGGCGGAAGTACAGGGAGACGTCCTTGTAGTCGGGGTGGTACTTGAAGACGTACTTGCCGTACAGGGTCTCGCGGTTGCGGGTGACCGAGTACATGCGGTTGAGGTTGACGCCCTCGCCGACGACCGCGAACGGGTCGCGGGTGAAGTAGAGGTTGGGCATCGGGTCGATGATCAGGTCGGACTCGGACTCGGAGTTGACCAGGGAGTCGAGGGTCGTGGACGCCGTGAGGGGCATGTCGATCTCGGCCTTGGTCATGCCGGCCATGGTCTTCTTGACGAACTCGAGGTTGTCCTCGATGGAGTCCAGCTTCTCGCGGACGATCTGCGGCATGTGCTGGCCGCGGATGCCCGCCTCGGCGATGTACTGGTCGGTGAACTCGGCGCGGGCGCCGGGGACCTGGTCGAACACCTCTGCGACGAGGTTCTCGAGGTAGAGCACCTCGACGCCCTGGTCCCTCAGGATCTGGGCGAAGGTGTCGTGCTCCTGCTGCGCGACCTCCAGGAACGGGACGTCGTCGAACAGGAGTCGCTCGAGCTCGTCGGGCGGCAGGTTGAGGAGCTCGTCGCCGGGACGGTGCAGGCAGACCTTCCTGAGCTTGCCGATCTCGGAAGGCACGTGCAGACCTTTCGTCATGGCCTCCTACCTTTCTTTCGGGCC
>CABJBO010000081.1 GCA_902363875.1 Coriobacteriaceae bacterium
TTAGTAGTCGAACTGGTGGTAGTAGCGGCGGTACTTGAGGTTGTGCTTGGTGACCAGCTCGTAGTTGCGCGAGAGGCGGTCGGTGGTCAGCACGGACAGGATCCAGGGGGACACGATGACGCGGAAGTCGTCGTCCAGGCCCGGGATCGCGTACTCGGCGGTGTCGATGATGACGTAGTCCTCGTCGCCGGTCACGCCGCTGGTGAGGAAGGCGCGGACGCGCTCGTCGAGGGCGCGGCACTCGTCCTCGCCCATGAACAGGAACACCGGGACGCCGGGCTCGAGCAGCTCGAGCGTGCCGTGGAAGAAGTCGTGCGAGGTGATGTGGCGGATGCGCTTCCACTGCATCTCCTCGAGCAGGCACATGGAGTACAGGATGGTCTCGCCCCACAGCGCGCCCGAGCCGATGAACATGGTGTAGTCGGCCAGCGCGTACTTCTTCGCGAGCTCCTCGGCGCGCGGCTCGAAGCGCTTGCGGATGTCGAGCATGTCCTTCCAGACGTCCTTCGTCTGCTCGATGAACAGGTCGAACTTGGGGAAGCAGCCGCGGCGGTTGAGCAGGCGCAGGCCGAAGCAGTCGGCGAGGTAGTAGCCCTTCTCGCAGCCGCCGGCGCCGTGGTCGGAGGCCATCATGACGCAGTTCTCGGCGCCCACGGCCCGGCCGATCTTGCCCTCGGGGTTGGTCATGGCGTAGACGCGCACGCCCATCTCCTTCATCTTGCCGATGGCCTCGAGCACCTCGGGGGTGGTGCCGGACTCGGAGGCGGTCAGCACGACGGACTTGTCGGTCATGCGCTTGTGGCCCATGACGTTCCACTCGGCGGCGTGGATCAGGTAGACCTCGAGGTCGCGGTCGCCGAACTTGTTCATGAGGTACTCGAGCTGCATGAACTCGTCCCAGGTGCCGCCGACGCCCATCAGGAAGACGGCGTCGTAGCCCTCCTCGTGCACGCGGTCGGCCAGCGCGGTCATCTTCTTGCCCGCCTCGTAGACGTTCCTGCCGTCCTCGAGGTAGCCCTCCTGGTC
>CABJBO010000082.1 GCA_902363875.1 Coriobacteriaceae bacterium
TGAGCACGGCGCCGAAGGCGCGCCTCGCGCCGTCCTCGCCGAGGACCCCACGCAGGGAGGAGAGCGCCGCCAGGACCGAGGCACACGTGCCGTCCGGCAGCGGCAGGGCCAGCTGGAAGCGGCTCGGGCGGTGCAGGAGCGTGAGGAGCCTGGCGGAGTCGCCCCTGGAGCCCTCGACGGTGTCCATCTCCCAGGCCGCGGCGCAGGCGTCCTCGCCGAGCGCGAGGAACGACGCGTGCGACCTGCGCGACGAGTGGGACGTCGCCCTCTTCGGGGCCCGGCGCGACCTCGGCCTGTAGCCGACCTTGCGCCTGAGCTCCATGTTCGTCATGCCGTCGTAGCCGGCGTCCACCCACCTGTAGACGGTGGAGGCGCTGAGCCCGGGGGTCGTCGCCGCTATCTGCTGCGGGGAGAGCCCGCGCGCGAGCCCGTCCCTGATGGCCGCGAGCTTGGCGGCGGCGCCCTCCTCGGTCTCGTCGATCCCGGACCTGCTCGCCGAGAGCTCGGCGTCGGCCGCCTCCTGCGCCCTCCTGGCGCTGTAGAACACCCTGGGCCTCCTCGAGCAGCCGTAGCCCCTCCTGTGCGAGCAGCCGTTGCAGCACCTCGGCCACGCGGAGAGCCTGGGGCAGGCCCCCGAGAGGTCCGCGGGCGCGGGCTCGCCGTAGCGCGAGCGCGGCGCGGTGACGTAGCGGTGCGCCGCAACCTCCCTGGTCACGGTCGAGGGCGACCTGCCGAGCTCCGCGGCGATCTCGCGGGCGCTGCGGTTGCGGTCGAGCATCCTCTCGACCGCGTTCCTCTCGTGCCTCGTGAGCCTCCCGTACGACCTTCCGGACGGCTTGGGTCTGGACATGCCGGCCTCCCTCCATCGCGGGCCGGGGGATTCCGGCCCCTCTGGGGTTGCCTACCCGGATTCGCGCCTCAGGACTCAGCGCAACGCGTTGCGCTGAGTCCTGAGGCTGTTGCAATGAAAATGAGAATCAAGG
>CABJBO010000083.1 GCA_902363875.1 Coriobacteriaceae bacterium
GCGTGGGGTCCTCGGCGAGGACGGCGCGAGGCGCGCCTTCGGCGCCGTGCTCACCGACAACGGGAGCGAGTTCGCCGACGAGGGCGCCATCGCGGCGCTGATCGGCGAGCGGGACGGCGAGACCAGGCTCTTCTACTGCGACCCCCGGCAGAGCCAGCAGAAGGGCGCGTGCGAGAAGAACCACGTGGAGATCAGGAAGCTGCTGCCCAAGGGCGCCGGGGCCAGGTTCGACCGGCTGACGGCGGCGGACTGCGCGCTGCTCATGTCGCAGGTGAACTCCGAGCCGAGGGGGGCGCTCGGGTTCCTGACGCCGGCGCGCGTGCTGCGGATGGCCCTCGGGGAGGACGCCTCCGCCCTCATGGACGCGTTCGGGATAGAGGAGCTGGCGCCCGGCGAGCTCGACCTCACGCCCGGCTGCATCGACAGGGCCAGGGCCGCGAGGGGCGAGGGGCCGCTGGCGGGATAGGCGGCGGGCCGGGACATGGGCCGGAAGGCCCGTTGCGCTGAGTCCGGAACGGCTGCGCGGCGGGCTGGCGGAGCATGCGGCGGCGGCATGGGGGCACCGGCCTCCATAGCCTCTCCACCTGCGGAAACGGTGCGACGGCCAGGTGCCGGGAGCTATTCCCGCGTTGCGCTAGCTGCGGAAACGCGGGGCCCGTTCAGGCTGTTGCGTTGAGATTGAAAATCAACC
>CABJBO010000084.1 GCA_902363875.1 Coriobacteriaceae bacterium
TTTCCCGGATCGAGGCCGTTCAGCGGTTCATCGAGGATGAGGTACGGGCAATCGGTCGCTATCGCCATGGCAAGCTTTACCTGCTGCTTCATTCCTGTCGAGAGTTTACGGGTCGGCTTGTCGAGATATGGGGAGATTCCGAGGGAGTCGCAGAGCGAGTCGATGTCGGCGGCCGATTTCCACGCCTCCCTAACGAAAGCAAGGTGCTCGATGGCCGATAGCGTGGGATAGAGATCCGCGCCGCCCGAAGAGCTCAGGTAGACGAGTTCTGCAAATTCGGCTGATCGACGTTGGCGGATTCCGTCTGCCGCCAGGCTTCCCGAGCGGATGCGGGTGGGAAATTGGCCCGACAGCGCTTCAAGAAGGGTGGTTTTCCCCGAGCCGTTGGGAGCAATGAGGCCCGCCGCCGTTCCCGGGCTCAGGAAAAGCGATCCGATTGAAAGTATCGTCGTGCTCCCGTATCCCACGCTCGCGTCCAGAAGCTCGAGCCCATGGCGCTTTTTCGCGGGTCCAGGCTGTTTGGGCGAACGTGTCGCAACGGCGCCGACCGCAAAAAGGACCGCGACGTATATCAGGGCCACGGCAAGCATCGATGCGCTGCCTGAACCGGAGCCAATGAATTCTGT
>CABJBO010000085.1 GCA_902363875.1 Coriobacteriaceae bacterium
ATCTTCATCCGGTCTGTTACTTTTAATCTAACAATTCTTTGAGGAACGTAGGTGCTTCCAAATGTACTGTCGACTTCTTCTCAAACTGATCCTAAGAGACAAGGCCGCATGGATTTGTACGCTCGTTCTCGCTGCAGCCTTTTCCGTCCCCATTGCGTTCAATTCACCCATCTACGGGCCCTTCTTTATGAAGCAGGGCATGCAGGGCTTTGTCGACGCATTCAATACGCGCGCGCCCCAGGCCAGCGGCACAGACCTATCGCCAGAGCAGCAAGCTGACGCGGAGCTTGCAAGATACGCGAACGCCGCCCTTGCCGCTCAAACCGACGCCGCCTTTCTCGATTCTGCCGAGAGCTACTACGCGCTCATGGGCGAAGGCTTCCAATCCGGGTCCATCGTGGGAGACCGAGAGACCAATGACGCGGCGCTCGCGTATTGCCGTGCCCTGAGCAGCTCCGGCATCACGGATATCCCGGCCTCCGCAAACGACCTGCCATTCCTTTCCTTCCTGCCTTACGCCGTTGCCACGGCGCCGTCTTTCCTTCCCTTCATCCCCTTCCTTCTCTCGTCGATACTCGTGCTCGGCGCCACAAGGCCCGGGACCCTGGCGGC
>CABJBO010000086.1:0-269 GCA_902363875.1 Coriobacteriaceae bacterium
CGTTGGTGGAAATGGTGAAAATGCGTTGGCGCAAATGGCGGGATTGCGTTGGCATGATTGGTTATTGAGCGTTGGTCAAAATGGTTGTTTTTACAGTAGCGCTAACAACTCACCGACAACGGGAGCGAGTTCGCCGACGAGGGCGCCATCGCGGCGCTGATCGGCGAGCGGGACGGCGAGACCAGGCTCTTCTACTGCGACCCCCGGCAGAGCCAGCAGAAGGGCGCGTGCGAGAAGAACCACGTGGAGATCAGGAAGCTGCTGCCCAA
>CABJBO010000086.1:279-528 GCA_902363875.1 Coriobacteriaceae bacterium
GCACCGCCCCAGCAGGCTGCAGCTCGCGCCGCCGCTCGCGGCGAAGGACGCCGAGAGCGTGGCGGCGGCGCTCGGGGGCGTGCGCTCCGTGCTGGGCGCCGGCGGCATGGGCAGGGTCTTCCGGGCCGTGCTAACCGACAACGGCCCCGAGTTCTCCGACGAGGGCGCCATCGCCGGGCTGATCGGCGAGGGGCCGGGCGAGACGAGGCTGTTCTACTGCGACTCCGGGCGCAGCGACCAGAAGGGCGC